>JABLXC010000001.1 GCA_013178185.1 Anaerolineae bacterium
GGCAATACATGCAGCGATATCGCTGACTGCCACTCGGTGTCTTTCCAGATCGGTGCTGTCTTTCAGTTCGATGACATTTTGGACATTCGCTCATACGTATATTATAACCCAAGATTTATCCACTCCCTTATTTGGGTAAGGTGGTGTCTACCTCTAATATCTCTTATTTGATTCAGTATGGGCGCGTAAAAAATATGGCAACAATGGTTTTACCCAAATTTCTAAACAGGATTTGGTAAGGTATTACAAGTCGTATATCGGTAAACGAGAACTGGAATGGAAAAAAGAACTTGGCGATGATTTAAACTGGGCATTATCCTTTGATAATTTGACAGAAAAAGAGAGAACGAAACACGTTCACCGATTACATCCATACAAGGGGAAATTCATACCTCAGTTAGTTGAATATTTTTTGGATAGCCATACTGACGAATTCAAAAAAGAGGCCTTCTTTGAACCAGGCGATATTGTTTTCGATCCATTTTGCGGTAGTGGGACTACATTAGTACAGGCGAACGAATTGGGCATTCACGCGGTTGGTGTGGATGTTTCAGCTTTTAACGCTATGATCAGCAACGTAAAAATCAAGGGGCATGATTTGTTCAATCTACATGAGGAAATACGAAGAATCACAATCGCGTTGAAAGAATTTGTTGCTGGTAAAAAGTATGTCGCTTTTGAGGCAGAGCTTTCAGAAGCTCTCATTCATTTCAATAATCAATATTTTCCCTCCCCAGAATTCAAATATCGAGTGAGGCGAGGTGAAGTTAATGAAATGCAATTTGGAAAGGAAAAAGAAAGGGAGTTCCAAAAAAATTTTGAGAGCATTGTGGCTAAATATAACATCATCATTCGTCAGGTAGGGAAGAGTTCTTTCCTTGATCAGTGGTATATCAAACCCGTTCGAGAAGAATTAGAATTTGTATTTGAACAGATTCAAGAAATCCGGGACAATGACCTCAGAGAAATTTTAATTATCGTTTTGAGTCGAACGATGCGCTCTTGTAGAGCAACAACCCATGCGGATCTGGCTACTTTGATTGATCCCGTTTTTTCTCCGTATTATTGCAAAAAGCATGGGAAGATCTGCAAACCTCTTTTTTCGATGCTGAGCTGGTGGGATAGATATAGTAAAGACACTTTGCAACGGTTGGCAGAATTTCATCGTTTGAGGACAGCCACTTTTCAACGTTGTCTTGTTGGCGACTCGAGGACAATTGATATTTTTCAGGCGCTAAACCAAGTGGACAAGCCATTTGCTGATTTTGTTTTGAAACATAAGATAAAAGGCATTTTTTCAAGTCCACCATATGTTGGCTTAATTGATTATCATGATCAACACGCTTATGCGTATGATCTTTTTAAATTCGAACGTCGCGATGAACTCGAAATCGGGCCACTCTCTCAAGGTCAAGGCAGAGAAGCCAGAGAATCATACGTAGAAGGTATTGCAAAAGTGCTGAGAAATAGCAGGAATTTTTTGGTTGATGATTTTGACATCTTCTTGGTAGCGAATGATAAATACGATCTGTATCCACAAATTGCACAAAAAGCCGATATGTCTATCATTAACGAGTTCAAGCGCCCTGTGTTGCACCGCACCGAAAAGAATAAAATGCCATATTCCGAAAAAATATTCCATTTAAAAGGCAAGTGAGATGGGTTTAACTGAAGAGAAGTAGAAATACAAAAAATTATCAATGACCTCACAAGTGTGACCCGTGAACCCAATCGAGAAGCCGAATTCTATGCCATTAAAAATGTGTGTCGAGATGCCCCAATCAGAAAAATTAAACCAGGGCTTGTTGATATCTGGCTTGAGGATAAAAATGGCGTTAAGTACTTAATAGACATGAAAACAGCTAAGCCCAATATTGAGGGTTTTACCGGTCACAAGCGCAAACTTCTTGAGTGGGTCGCCTTAGAGCTGGCGAAGGACCCAAATGCTATAGTTTACGCAATGATTGGCATCCCATATAACCCCTATGAACCGAAGCCTTATGAAAGATGGACAATGAGGGGGATTTTTGATCTCGACAAAGAAGTATTGGTGGCAGAGGAATTATGGGATTTTATTGGTGGCGAAGGTGCATATCAGGATTTGTTGGACTGCTTTGAACAAGCAGGAATCGAGCTGCGCCCTGAAATTGATGCTTACTTTGAGAAATTCAGAAATCATTTGTAGAAGTAAATCGCTAAACACTGCGATTCCGCACTTTCGCTACGTTGTGTTTCGCCAATAGTCAAACCATCGCAGCCGCCAGAAACCTGGCGGCTGCTGTTGCGAGGGTAAGGAGGAACCCATGCCCAAACAAGCTGCGGGCGGCTCAGGTTTTGTAAGCCAGCAGCCGCAGGCCGTTTAGCACAACCAGAACGGTGCTGCCTTCGTGCCCCACTACCCCCAAAGGCAGGGGCAGGCTGGCGCCGAAGGCGCTAACCACCAGCAGAACGATGACGGCCAGGGCGAAGACCAGGTTTTGCCAGACGATGCGGCGGGCCTGCCGGGCCAGCCCCACCGTGTGGGGGAGTTTTTGCAGGTCTTCCGACATCAGAACCACATCGGCGGTTTCCATGGCAACGTCTGTGCCCGCGCCACCCATCGCGATGCCTACATCCGCGATGGCGAGGGCCGGGGCATCATTGACGCCGTCGCCCACCATGGCGACGGGGCCGTATTTCTCCCGCAGGCGCTGGATCATCTGGACCTTATCCTGCGGCAACAGGCTGGCGTGAAATTCATCCACGCCGGTCTGAGCGGCGACCCGCGCCGCGACCCGCTCGTTGTCGCCGGTCAGCATCACCACCCGCTCGACTCCAGCCTGTTTGAGGCGCGCCACCATCCCGGCGGCGTCCGGACGGACGGTATCCGCCGCCCCGAAGGACCCCAGCCAGCCCCTGGCGGGGCTGTACACCAGCATGACGGTTTGACCTTCATCTTCCAGACGCTCCATCTCCGCCAGCATCCCGGCTGGGATCTGGACGCCGCATTCGAAGAAGAAACGCCGCCCGCCGATCCAAACCGGAGTCATGTCCACGCGCCCTTCAACGCCCTGGCCCGGGATGGCGCGAAAATCGGTGCAGATGGGCAATTCGATCCTGCGCTCGCGGGCTTCTTTGACCAGCGCGGCGGCCAGCGGGTGTTCCGAGCGGGCTTCAACGGCGGCTGCTATCCGGAGCAGTTCCTGTTCTTCCAGGCCATTGGCCGGTTTCAGCGTGGCCAGGCGGGGTTTTCCGGTCGTCAATGTGCCGGTTTTATCGAAAGCGATCACCTTGAGCATGGCGGCGCGTTCGAGGTGAGCGCCGCCTTTGAACAGCACACCGTTGCGCGCCCCGTTGGCGATGGCCGAGAGAATGCTGGCGGGGGTGGAGATCACCAGCGCGCAGGGGGAGGCGACCACCAGCCAGGTCATAGCCCGGTAAAAGGACGGGTAGAAAGCCTGGTTGAGCGCCAGCGTGGGCAGGAGGATGAGCAGCACCGCGCCGCCCAGAACGAAGAGAGCATAGATCTGCTCAAAGTTATCCAGCATTCGTTGGGTTTGGGCTTTACTGGCCTGCGCTTCTTCGACCATCTGGACGATGCGCGCCAGGGTGGTGTCTTTCGCCGTGCGGGCTGTTCGAATTTCCAACGAGCCGTTGCCGTTCACCGTCCCGGCAAAAACGACGTCGCCGGGCTGTTTGTGCACCGGCATTGACTCGCCGGTAATGTTGGCCTGGTTGACGTCCGAGTTCCCCGTGACGACCTCGCCGTCAATGGGAAAGCGCTCACCGGGCCGCACCATCACCAGGTCGCCCACCACCAATTTTTCAACCGGAAGCGCGACCAACCGGGAGCCGCGCCGGACGGTTGCGACGGGCGGGCGCAGGTCGAGCAATTTCTCGATTGCCTTCCGGCTGCGATCCATGGCGTAGCTTTGCAGCGTGTTGGAAAGCGAGAACAAAAAGAGCAGCACAGTGCCTTCCAACGGCTGCCCGATGACGGCTGCGCCCACGGCCGCCAGGATCATCAACAGGTTGACATCCAGCCGCTTTTCTTTGAGCGTCTCGATGCCGTCCAACAGGCCGTAGTACCCGCCAGCGGCAAAGGCCAGGGCGTAAAAGACAGTGATCAAGGCGGGCTCGACTGTCGCTCTGCTCAGAAAATACGCCAGACCGGCAAAAAGAGCGGTCAGGGCGGTCAGGATGATCTCTACCTGCTGGCGCTGAATGCCCGCCCTTTCCGGCTGGGCGGTCTCTGGCTGGCGGAAGGTCTCGTCCAGGGCGGCGGCCTCGCTGCCGATGACCGCTGGCTGATTAAGTCTAACCTCGATGGCACCAATCCCGCCAGATGATTCGAAGTGCGTGACCGGCAGGTTGCCGCTGCCAAGCTGATTGTAATAGCTCACCAGTTCATCCGAAAGGCTGGCGGTGCAGGCCGCGCAGGCCTCGGGGCCTTTCAGACGGCATTGCAACACCCGCGCTGTGGCTTTCTTGCCTGCAGCTTTGATCATCTGAAGCGCCTGTTCGCGCGTCAGCAGGCGCGGGTCGTAGTGAATCTGAAGACGTCCGTTTTCGAGGTCGTAGCCGGCATCTTGTATCCCTTTGTAGCCGCGCAGAGTATCGCTCAAGACCTCTGTGCAGCGTGAACTGTGTTCAGGTATGGATGACGTGATGGTGGACATGCTTGGACAACTCCCTTACTGTGCGGCGGCGCTCCCCTTCGAGACTTCTTTCTTCTGGCAATTCGGGCACAGGCCGTAATACAACACTCGCGAGCCAAGCAGGCGGTAGCCTGAAGTTTGCTCGATTTCCTCATCGAGATGATGCACGTAACGGCTGGGGATATCCACAATGCGGTGGCAGGAGATGCATGCCAGGTTGACGTGCGGTTCGGTATCCGCATCGTAGTGGAGAGCGTCGTCGCCGGCGTCTCCCAGGATGTTGATCGCTCCGGCGTTCACCAGCGCGTCCAGCGTGTTGTAAACTGTCGCCAGGCTGAGGGTATCGTCTTCCCGGCGCAGTTGTTCGTAGATTTGCTGCGCGCTGGGATGTTCTTTGCTCTCCGCCAGCGCCTGACAGATCGCCTTTCGCTGGGGAGTGATGCGGTGTCCCGCCTGCTTTAAGGTATCCAGAAGAAAGTAAAGGGTTGCCATAGCCGCCTTGTTATTTATAATTATTCTAAATTTAGAATAATTATAAATAAACTTAAGGAAGCTGTCAAGAGCACAGCAGGATCAAGAACGCCTTGTGAATTCTTTGGCGAAGCGATTTTTGAGCGGTATATCACTCCCCTGTTCTAGAACCGATTTCGGGGCCGAATCGGCTGCGGCGTAACAATTTTCCCGCTCGCCCCGTGTGCACAACGCTGGCAAATTATCGATTTTTGGTTTTACACCTCTTTGCATTGAAGTATTCCCCAAAAAATACCCCATTATGGGATATTTGCATTGCACAATTAGCATTATTTTATTGCGAAGGTGAGTATGTCCAAAATCATCTACACTGAACAATATAAGAAATTTCTTGAAAGATTATGCCAAGCGCGAAAAGAAAAGAGCTTGACTCAAGCGGAAGTTGCAAAAGCGTTAGGAAAACATCAATCCTATGTGGCGAAATGTGAAAGTGGAGAACGACGAGTAGATATTATAGAACTTGTCAAATTTGCTCAACTTTACGGAAAACCGCTGGATTATTTTGTGGAGTAATGATGACTGAAAGAAAGTTGAGCAAAGCGAAGGAAACTGTCGCGCAAGTGTGGCGCGCAAATGATGCAGGCATCCTATCTTGACCAGCGGATGCCGAGATCATCCAGCACGACCACGCCGGCTTTCGTCCGGTCAAAGGTGAAGCGGATGGCGGCCAGGCTGGCAGCATCGAAGGCCGGGTTGGCAGCGCTGAACTGGTTCAGTGGGAATTCGTAATAGCGCAGCACGACCTCAGAGGCGGGCAGGTGCATTCCCATCCAACTGGCTTTGGCAATGCGGCCCTCGATCTGCGGCTGCAACAATGCGACACGGCTGAGCGGCAGGCGGGCAGAGTTCCCGCGCGCGTCGATGGCTTCGATTGTGAGGTCGATGGGCTGGCGGTAAAATTCGCTTCGTTTCCAGGCAGTCGCTTTCAGCGCCTCTGGATTGGGGTTTTCGTTGGCGTCGGCCAGGGAGAATACCAGCGCGCCTGAGGTTCCCCTTTCGAACCCCTCCACTGGCAGGTAGATGGTGTAGCTTCCAGCGTCGCTGCTGGCGGCAGTGTTATCCCACCCCAGATAAACGGCGGTATTGCCCGTGCTGCCCCATTTGGAAGGAATTTGTGCTTCGCGCCATATCGTCAGGTTCTGGCTGGTTTGAACACCCCCTGGCAAGGTCGTTGTGCCAGGGTCCACGTCTTCTTCGTACCTGCTGATGAAGGTCGTGCGGGCGTCGGCGTACTGGTTTAACAGCAAGGTCTCAGGCAACCAACCTGGCGCAGCGCGCCCATCCCTGAAGAGGGGCAGGTAGCCGGTTTGTCCGTTGAGCGCTGCCTCCAGAAAGGCGGAGAGGTACACCCTGGCGACTTGCTGCTGGTCTTCCGGCGGGATCAATTGGCGGGTGTTAAAAAGGTATGCGACTGGCCGGGGCATATCCAGACGTCCCCAGCGGGTATTGAACTGGCCGTGGTTGGCGCCGTACAGGTACAGGCCGGCTTTGAACCAGGGTTGCCCGTCCGTAAATTGAACCCGCGCGTACTGCCGGGCGCCCATGAAGGTGATAACATCCATGTCCTGCGCCCCGTGCATCACAAAATAGTTGATATTTTCCAGCTGGAGCGGTTTTTGGGAGGGTTGGTAGGTGCCATCCACCGGCGCAATGGCGGCCACCGCCCGGATGTTGAAGTTGTAGTCGAACGAGATGCTTGCATCGCCAGGGTAATGCGAAAGCTGGCTGAAGACGGCCGCAGCGACAACCGCTTCGCCACCGCGCGAATGCCCGATCAGGGCAATGCGGCCCAGATCCACCCTGTGGTAGAAAGGATTGCCTGGGGTCTCATTCCAACCACGCCACATTTTCAGATGTTCCAGTAGCAACCAGGCGCGCCCGTCGTTTTCTTCCTTCAGGCTGGCCAGAAAGAGCACATCGGCTGTTGGCGAGAGGTTCAAAAAGTTTTCGTCTACCGAAACGGCGATAAAGCCCCGGCTGGCGAAGAGCGCCCCCAGGTAATCGTAGCCGGTGTCTGATACATCCTCCATAAAATGATTGCCATGAACCAGCAGCACAAGCGGAAAGGGGCCTTTGCCCTGCGGGTACCAGACCCGGCCGTTCAGCGGCAGCGCGTCGGGCCCAAATCCCCAGTAAGCTGTGCGCAGGAAGGACCATCCCTTCAGGAACTTGCTGCCGTCCACGCGGGGGGTGACCAACCCGGCTTCAGTCGCGAATTCCGGCCTGCGCCGGTCGTCTCCGCTACCGTAGGTCAGGGTCTTCACTGCGTACTGTCCCGGCGTGGATGGGTCATCCAGTTCGAGCGCTGCGACCGTGCCCGAACCCCAGTTCGACTTCAGCGGGGGTTGCGCAGGGCTGCCTTCCCAGAGCAGCCAGATGAGTCCGGCGAGCAGCCCCAGCGCGGCCAGCGCCAGCCCGCCCCAGGCGGCGCGTTGCTGGGTTTTGGTAAGCCCTTTCCGCTCCGGATACAGAAGGATGGCGATGCAGGCACCGATGAGCGAAAGCACCAAGACGCCCCCGGCGGTTATTGCGAGCAAGCCGATGATCACGCTGGTCGCGAGCAGCCCCAGCAGCAGCGTCAGGCCTGTTGCGGCAACCAGCGCCGTAATGTAAAAAGCTGGCAAGAGGTTGGCCAGCCGGAGCGCCAGGGTGGCCAGCCCACCAAATGCAGCCAATAGCGCCAACAATGCCAACATCCCCACAAAAAACGTCAGCGGGCTGTGGAGGAAGAACAAGTTGTACGCCGTAATGAAAGTAACCGCCGCCAAGCCGGACACCAGCCCCCAGGCGGCGCCTTTCCAGGCGCGCCGCCTGAGCGGAGAATCTGCTTGCAGATGTTTCCATTTTTCAGAGATTTGCGTTCGAATCTTTAACATGAGCAGGTAGAAGGGATTAGGAATTTTTTGATCACGGCTTAAGCATAGCAGAATTTTGAAACCTTGCCAGACTGGCGTTTCGATGCATGGCTTTGTTTGATAGCCCTTGCCGGGGCTTTCTCCTGGCCTTTACAGAAGCGCCTGAAGCGCCAGCAGCGCGCCCATCCCGGCCAGAATAGTTAACACTGCGTTGCGTGTTCGCCAGGCAACCAGGGCGGCAACCAGACCGGCCAGCAGCCGCAGGTTGCCAGCGGAGAGATTGACCTGCCCCGATTGCACCAGCAGTTCGGGGAAGATAATGGCGGAAAGCACCGCCGGGGGGATGAAGCGCAGCGAGCGCTGCGCCAGCGCCGGGATCTTCATCTGCCCGAACAGCAGGATGAAAGACAGCCGGATGAGATAGGTGAGGATGCCGCCCAGGACGATGATCAGCCAGATTTTCATTTGCGCTTCTCCAGCAACAAGCCCGCCGCGATCCCGACCAGCGCTGCCAGCACCAGCCATAGTTTAAGTGGAAGCTGATAGGCGGCGACGGCGGTTATGCCAGCCGCCAGCGCGGCCGCGACCGCCGCCCGATCCTTGAGGGTTGGGATGACAATGGCGATGAATGTCAGCGCGAGCGTAAAATCCAGCGACCAGGACGCCGGGATGATCGCGCCTAACAGGATGCCGATTGCGGTACTGGCTTGCCAGGTGAGCCAGAGCGCCAGCCCTGCACCCAGGAAGTACCAGTGCTTATGGGGAGTTTGCTGACCGTCCTCGTAGTGAAGAATGGCGATTGCATACGCCTCATCCGTCAGCAGGTAACTGAGCAGCGCTTTCCAGCCCGGGCGCAGGGAGAGTAGGTGCGGCGCGATCGAGGCGCTGTATAAAGCATGGCGCAGGTTGATGATGGCCACAGTCAGCAGGATCACAAATCCAGGCGCAGCGGCGCCGTAGAGCTGGGCGGCGATGAATTGCGCCGATCCGGCAAAGAGCACAGACGACATCGCCTGAGCCGCGCCGGTGGGTATGCCGGCGCCAATTGCCAACACACCGTAAATCATCCCAAACGGAGAGACGCCGACCAGCAGCGGAAGTTCAGCTTTCACCCCTTTCCAGAATTCCTGGCGGGTCTGGGCTTTTTTACTTTTCTGGTTCAATTCCAATGGCGTCATCTCGTTCAATCATCCCTCGCTTGCACAGGGGGTTTCGTGCGGAGAAGGCTCGCTTTCTAAAACGCATCTTGCGAACCGGACGAATCCGTTTTTGGCTCGGCCAGCGAGCTGAAGGCAGTTAGTTCCAGCGCGGCGCGTTCCAGCAGTTCAAACCCTTTCAGGGTCAGGGCTTGCAGGCGGGCGCGTTCGGCTGTATCGGAACTTTCGCCGCCGCTTTCCAGGCGGCTGATGCAGCGCAGGATGGCCCCGCGGATTCCACTTGCCAGGTGCGCCCAGGTGGAATCGGCTGAAAGCCGCTCCAGGCGCTGCACCAGCATGACAGCCTGTTCGATCTGGGCGGCGCGGAGTGTTTTCTTCTGCTGGGATGCATTCATCTCCACTGGAATTATAACCTTCGTAAGATTTTATAGTGGTTATATCTTAACAGTTGAAAGTCAGCCTGTCAAGGCGCTGTCGGCCGCTTGCTGCCGTGCCAACGATTTTACCATCGGATCGCCGCAACTTTGCCATTCCCGTGGTGTTTCACCGCTTAAGAAACGCCCAAAGGAATCGAACATATACGGTCAAAGCTGGACGTTTATAGATAGATCAAACAACATCACCAAAGCACGGTCCGTAACTCTATCTTTCATATCAATTAAATACCGTGCGCCTGCAAGCCCAACACCTGCCCACAGGGGAGGTGGCGGTTTTGTGTTACGACCAGGCGGCGGTCAGGGTTGCGGAAACAGAAACAAACCAGGAGGTATCTATGACTGAAACAAAACCTGTAGCCATCGTGGGGGTTGGCGCAATTTTACCCGATGCGCCGGATGTCCAGACGTTCTGGACCAATATCCAGCGCGCCCGTTACTCGATTACCGATGTTCCACCAGAACGCTGGGACGCGGATTTATACTGGGATCCCGATCCGTCCGTCCCTGATAAAACCTATACGAAGATCGGCGGATGGGTGCGAGGGTTTCACTTTGAACCCTTCAAGTGGGGCATTGCCATACCACCCCGCGTTCTGGCGGTGATGGATGACGCGCAAAAATTTGCCATTGCTGCCTCGTACCAGGCGCTGGCGGATTACGGATACCCGCAGCGCCAGTTAGACCCGGTGCGCGTGGCGGTCATCCTCGGTAACGCCTTGGGCGGGGAACTTCATTACCGCACCACGATGCGTATTCTCATGCCGGAATACGCCCAGGCGCTTTCGCAAACCGAGGCTTTCAAGAATCTGCCTGCCGAGGTTCAGCGAGCTCTGTTGGAAGGGATGCGGGATGGGATTCGCTCCAAGATCCCCGATATTACAGAAGATACCATGCCCGGCGAACTGGGCAACATCATCGCCGGACGCGTTGCTAACGTCTTTAACTTTGCCGGCCCAAATTATGTGACCGATGCAGCCTGCGCTTCATCGCTGGCAGCCATTCAAGGCGCCATCGAGGGGCTTAATTCTTATCACTTCGATGCGGTTTTGACGGGCGGGGTGGACCGGCACATGGGAGTGGAAAGTTTTGTAAAATTTTGCAAGATCGGCGCCCTCAGCCCGGATGGTTCGCGCCCTTACGCCGATGGCGCCAATGGCTTTGTGATGGGCGAAGGCACCGCTATCTTTCTTCTCAAACGGCTGGCAGACGCCGAACGCGACGGCGATAAGATCTATGCTGTCATCCGCTCGGTGGCCGGTAGCAGCGACGGCAAGGGCAAGGGGATCACTGCCCCGAACCCCCTCGGACAACAGCGCGCTATTGAACGCGCCTGGCAGGCTGCGGGGGTCTCTCCGGCTTCCGCAGGCTTGATCGAAGGCCATGGCACCTCAACCCGCGTTGGCGATGTCACCGAGGTCAACAGCCTTAACGCCGTCTTTGGCCAGTTCGGCCTTCCGGTAGGTTCGGTTGCCATCGGCTCGGTGAAGTCCAATATCGGCCACCTGAAGAGCGCCGCCGGAGCCGCAGGGGTGCTCAAAGTTGCCCTGGCGCTGCATGACAAAGTGCTCCCTCCTTCTGCGAACTTTACCAGGCCTAACCCCAATATTGATTTTCCACACCTGCCGTTTTACGTGAACACGGCGCTTAAACCCTGGGAGCGACCCCCCGCCGAGATCCGGCGCGCTGGTGTTAGTTCTTTTGGTTTTGGCGGTACGAACTTCCATATGGTAATGGAAGAATGGGTGCCGGGTTTGCTCACTGGGGAGAAAAAAGTCTTTGCCGTCGCTCAGGCTGGTGCGGCTGCCCAACCCCCCAGTCAACCGGCTACGCCTGCTCCGCTTGCCGCAGCTCCTGCGGTTGCCCCTTATCGCGGGCTTTTATTCCTCAGCGGTTCGAATGTAGAAGAATTGAAACAGCGTCTGTCTGAGACGCTCGACGCAGCACAAAAGGGTGTGCTTCCACCCAACAGTGTGCCTTCTCCCAGCCAGTTAGCGCAACCGGAACGCCTGACGATCGATTACACCGACGCCGAAGAGCTGGCCAAGCGCGCCGAAAAAGCGCTTAAGGGTTTTGAAACGAACACCCCCGCCGGTTGGCAAGCGCTGACCGGCCATGCCATTTATCGTGGCAGCGGCCAGCCGGGCAAGCTTGCTTTTCTGTTCCCGGGGCAGGGTTCGCAGTATGTCAACATGTTGCGCGATTTACGCGAGGTGGAACCGGCCGTTGCAGAGACCTTCCGTGAAGCCGATGAGGTAATGACGCCCATCCTGGGCCGCCCGCTCACCAGTTACATTTATGACGAGGGGGACGAAGAGAGCCAGAAGAAAGCCGAAGCCGAGCTGCGCAACACCACCATCACCCAGCCGGCCGTGCTAACGACCAACGTCGCCCTGCTGCGCGTGATGGAGAAATTTGGCTTCAAACCTGACCTGGTCATCGGCCACAGCCTGGGCGAATACGCCGCCCTGGTGGCTGCGGGCGTGCTCACCTTCCCCGAAGCGCTGCAGGTGGTCAGCGCGCGCGGCCGAGAAATGGCCAAGGTCTCGGTGGCGGATAACGGTTGCATGGCCGCTGTCTCGGCCCCGCTTGAACAGGTTGAGGAAATCATCCGCCAGGTGAACGGCTACGTGGTCATCGCCAACATCAACAGCCCGCTGCAGTGCGTGATCGGCGGCGAAACGCCCGCCGTTGATGCGGCGATTGTGGCTTTCCAGGCTGCCGGTCTCCAGGCGACCAAGATCCCGGTTTCACATGCTTTTCACACTCGCATCGTTGCCCCGGCCAGCGAACCGCTGCGCCAGGTCATCGCCAAGATGGATGTCCGCCCGCCGCGCTTGCCTGTGGTCGCCAACGTTACCGGAAAGATCTACCCCAACACCAAAGAAGAAATCCTGGATATCCTCGCCCAGCAGGTGGCTTCGCCAGTGCAGTTCATTAAGGGCGTCCGCACGCTGTATGAACAGGGCGCCCGTGTCTTTGTTGAAGTCGGTCCCAAGCGTGTTTTGAATGCAATCGTTACCGATATCCTCAAGGATCAGCCGGATACCAGCATCTTTGCCACCAATCACCCGCGCAAGGGCGGTATCCCCAGTTTCAACGAAGCGCTGTGTGGCCTTTACGCCGCAGGTGTGGGCGGAGACGCTTCTCCTCAGACCCAGCCTGCGATCACGCTCACGAGTGCGAAGACAGAGCCTATTGAACCCGCCGCTCCTTCTGCGCAGCCTGCCACCCCTGTTGATGGTAAATTGCCGTTGACCGGTTCGGTGGTCATCAGCGGCGCTGGCCTGGGGTTGCCGGGTTCACGCAAAGCGGTTTTTGCCGAGGACAATATCCAACGCATTCTGAAGGGCGAAATTTTTATCGAATCCCTGCCTGTTTCTGCTCGCCAGAGCATGGCCGAAAAACGCCCGGTGCGCTTGGTCAAAAGCGAGGCTGGCGCGATCATGCAGACGATTGACGATCCCGACCAGGCGGTGAAATTGGGCGGCCAGGCCGGAAGTTTTGATGTGGTGCAGGAGTTCGGCGTTTCTGAAGAGCGCGCCGAGGCGACGGATATCAGCACCCAGCTCGCTATCGCCGCCGGGATTGACGCCCTGCGAGACGCCGGGATCCCGTTGGTGATGAACTACCGCCGCACCAGCAAGGGCACCTACTTGCCCAACCGCTGGATGCTGCCCGAGGCGCTGGCGGATGAGACTGGCGTGATCTTTGCCTCGGCCTTTCCTGGGCTGGATCGCATGGCCGAAGAGGCAGCCCGCTATTACGAACACCAGCATAATCTGCGCCAGTTGGAGGAATATGAAGCCCTTCTGGCGACTTTCCCGCCCGATCAGAAAAAGGCGCGCGCCGCGCTGGAAGCCCGTATCAGCGCCTTGAAGGAAAAAATCAACCAGGCGCCGTACAGCTTCGACCGCAAGTTTGTCTTTCGGGTTCTGGCGATGGGGCACTCCCAGTTTGCAGAACATATCGGGGCGCGCGGTCCCAACACGCATGTCAACGCTG
Source organism: Anaerolineae bacterium (assembly GCA_013178185.1). Classification (GTDB taxonomy): domain Bacteria; phylum Chloroflexota; class Anaerolineae; order Anaerolineales; family Anaerolineaceae; genus Ch132. Next base: position 13,620 of record JABLXC010000001.1, read on the forward strand.
CTTGCGCTTCCACCACCCACGCCGTCGCCGTGGCCGAAGATTGGATCCGCGCCGGCCGCTGCCGCCGCGTGATTATCGTCGCCGGGGATGACGTCACCCGGGAGAACATGGTCTCCTGGATTGGCACCGGACTGTTCGCCAGCGGCGCAGCCACCACAGAAGGGGATGTGAGGCAGGCTGTGCTGCCCTTTGACCGCCGCCGCAATGGCATGATCATGGGGATGGGCGCGGCCGCCTTGGTGGTCGAGAGTGAAGACGCCGTGCGCGAGCGCGGCATGCGCGGCATCTGCGAGGTTTTGGCTTCACAGATTGCCAACAGCGCTTTTCATGGCACCCGCCTGGATGTGGATCACGTTTGCCAGGTCATGGATCGTGTGCTGCGCCAGGCCGAAGATCGTTTTGGCGTGCGTCGCCAGGAGATTGCCTCCCGTACGGTATTCGTATCCCACGAGACCTACACCCCGGCGCGCGGCGGCAGCGCCTCTGCCGAAGTGCGCGCCCTGCGGTACACCTTTGGCGACCAGGCCAACCGCGTCATTATCGCCAATACCAAAGGATTCACCGGCCATTCCATGGGGGTGGGCGTTGAGGATGTTGTCGCCGTCAAAGCCCTTGAAACCGCGATGGTCCCACCGATCGCTAACCTGGATGACCAGTTTGAACCCGACCCTGAATTGGGCGATCTAAACCTCTCACGAGGCGGCCAATACCCGGTGCAGTATGCGCTTCGCCTGGGCGCTGGTTTTGGCTCGCAAATCGCGATGACGCTATTGCGCAAAATCCCTTCGCCCGCAGGAGGGCGCATTCACCGCCCGGACTACGATCGCTGGCTGGCGGCCGTGGCTGGTTACGAGAAAGCCGAGCTGGAGGTTGTCCAGCATACTTTGCGCATTCGCGATGCTGGCCAGCCGGTCAAGGCACCGGCGCGTTCGACCTGGCAGTTCGGCCAGGGACCTACGGCCTGGGCGGACTTTGAAAAAGAAGCTCCTGTCGTCCAGCCAGCCCGCTCAGAGGTGACTGTCCAGGCAACAGCTCCGGTCAGCGGTAACGGACACGCCCCTCAACCGGCGTCTATCCCCGCTCCGCAAATCGTTTCGCCCACTCCACAAGCCGCTCCGGCCGTCGGGGTGGATGACGAAGCGATCAAAGCGCACATCCTTTCGGTGGTGAGCGAGAAGACCGGCTACCCGGCCGAGATGCTCGACCTTGACCTGGATCTGGAAGCTGACCTGGGCATTGACACGGTCAAGCAGGCCGAGTTGTTCGCGGCCGTCCGCACCCATTATGGCATCCCCCGCCGCGAAGACCTGCGTCTGGCGGACTATAACACGCTTGCGAAAGTGATGGGCTTTATCAAAGAGAACCTCGGCGCAGCCCAGCCTGCCGCTGCTGTGGTGAGCGCGCCTCCGGCCCCGGCCGCACAGTCTGTTTCGCCCACTCCACAGGCCGCTCCGGCCGTCGGGGTGGATGACGAAGCGATCAAAGCGCACATCCTCTCGGTGGTGAGCGAGAAGACTGGCTACCCGGCCGAGATGCTCGATCTTGACCTGGATCTGGAAGCTGACCTGGGGATTGACACAGTCAAGCAGGCCGAGTTGTTCGCGGCCGTCCGCACCCATTATGGCATCCCCCGCCGCGAAGACCTGCGTCTGGCGGACTATAACACGCTTGCGAAAGTGATGGGCTTTATCAAAGAGAACCTCGGCGCAGCCCAGCCTGCCGCTGCTGTGGTGAGCATGCCTCCGGCCCCGGCCGCACAGTCTGTTTCTCCCGCCCCGCAGGCCGCTCCGGCTGCTGACGGGGATGATGAGGCGATAAAGTCTTACGTTCTCTCGGTGGTGAGCGAGAAGACTGGCTACCCGGCCGAGATGCTCGACCTTGACCTGGATCTGGAAGCTGACCTGGGTATTGACACAGTCAAGCAGGCCGAGTTGTTCGCGACCATTCGCACCCATTATGACATCCCCCGCCGCGAAGACTTGCGCCTGGCGGATTATAATACGCTTGCGAAAGTGATCCAATTTATGCGAGAAGCCTTACAGGCCCGCCTTGCGCCACAAGCGTCGGCTCAGGAAGCCGCTCCGGCGGCCGAGAGCGCGCCGCAGCCGGAGGAGGAATTTCAATCGCAGCCCATAGAAGAGCAGCCAGCGGCTGTCATCCAGCGCCGCGTGCCAATTCCGGTTTTGCGCCCACGCATTGACCTATGTATGCCCACCAGCGCCGCGCTCGAACAAGGCTGGCGTGTCCTGATTGTCGGCGGCGGCAAGACCGCCGACCTGCTGGCCCGCCGCCTGCGCACCCGTCAGGTGAGCGCCCTGCTGCTCAAACCCGCAGGGCCAGAAGCGATGGCGAAAACCGTTGCGGAACAGCTTGCAAAAGGCCCCATCCACGGGGTTTACTTCCTCCCTGCGCTGGAGGCGGAGCCGCCGCTTGCAGATTTGACGCCTAAGACCTGGCAGGCAGCCACGCGAGAGCGCCTGTTCAGCCTGTACGCGCTGATGCGCGCCTTGCCGGAAGATGTCTTCCTGGTCTGCGCCACCCGCTTCGGCGGCCTACACGGTTATACCCCCAAAGGTACTTCTGCCCCCCTGGGCGGCGCAGTAAGTGGCTTTGCCAAAGCGCTGGCGCGTGAGCGCCCCAATACGCTCATCAAAGTGGTGGATTTTGAAGAAGATGCGCCTGAATCGCTGGTGGCGTCCCGTCTGATTGAGGAAACTTTACGCGACCCGGCGGTTGTCGAAGTCGGTTGGGAGAACGAACAGCGTTTTACCGTGGTATTGAGCGAGCAGCCGGCCCCGCTTGGGCAGCCCGGTTTGCAATTGGATCAAGGCGCTGTCTTCCTCGTCAGTGGCGGCACGGGCGGTATCACTGCTCCCATCGTTACAGACCTGGCGCAGAACACCGGCGGACATTTTTACCTGCTGGGGCGCTCCCCACTGCCTGCTGCCGATGACCCTGACCTGCAACGCCTTAAATCGGACCGCGACGGTCTGAAGAAGGACCTGATGGCCCGTCTGGCGCAGCAGGGCGGCAAAGCCACCCCGGTGGAAGTGGAGCAGAAGATCAGCATTCTAGAACGCGCTGCCGCGACGCTGGAGGCTATCGCCAAAGTTGAGGGAGCCGGTGGCAAAGCCGTTTACCTGCCCTGCGACGTCTCCAATCCGGCTGCCGTATCCGGCGTGGTCAAGGAAATCAAGAAGAAAGAGGGCCGCGTTGATGTCCTCATCCATGCCGCCGGTGTAGAGCGCAGCCGTAAACTGGAAAACAAACCGCTCGAAGAATTCGAAAATACCTTTGCCGTCAAGGCAGATGGCTTCTTCAACCTCTATTACGCCCTCCAGCAGAACAAATGCCTGCCGCGCGCTGTGGTTGCGTTCTCATCAGTGGCGGGCCGTTTAGGCAATTCTGGCCAGACCGACTACGCTGCCGCCAACGACCTGTTGGCCCGTTTGGCACTCGCCATGCGCCGCCAGCGCCCTGAGATGCAGACCCTGGTGATTGATTGGGGCGCCTGGGCAGAAGTGGGTATGGCCAGCCGCGGCAACATCCCCCGCCTGATGGAAATGGCCGGGATCGCGATGATGAAACCCGCCGAAGCGGCCCCGCTTGTCTTCCGAGAGTTGACATCGGGCGCCAGCGGCGAAGTGGTCCTTTCCGGCTCAATCGGCGTGTTGCTCCAACAAGCCCGGCCCGATGGTGGCCTGGATGTGGAGCAGGCCAACAAAGCGCTCACCGAGGGCAAGCCGATTCACACCATGTTCAGCCGCATCACCGGTCTCGATCTTCTCAAAGGCGTTATCCTGGAAGCCGACCTGGACCCACAGACCGAGCAATACCTCAAAGACCACGCGCTTAACGGCATCCCCGTGTTGCCCGGCGTCATGGGGATCGAGGGCTTTTCGGTGGCAGCCCGCCATATCTCTTCTGTGCTGGGTTCCACCCGCGGCAGTTTCCAGGTCGCCGGCCTGGAGGATATCCAGTTCCTGGCCCCCTTCAAGTTCTATCGCAACGAGAAGCGCCGTATCGCCTGGAACGCTCAGGCGATCCACACCGGCAACGGCCTGGTGGTACACGTCAGCCTGGAATCCAATTCCGTCTCGAAGATTCAGCCTGCGGAGCGTCTCTTGCACTTCACGGGCAAGGTCAAACTCCTCCCCAGCAACGAGGCGCTGGAAAAGGCAGCCGTCAAGCCGCCCCATTGGAACGGCGCTTACAAGGTGGAAGCCGAACAGATTTACCGTCTCTATTTCCATGGACCAACGTTCCAGGTGCTGGAAGGCGTCCAGCGGTCCGAGGAAGGCGTCACCGGCAAATTGCGCGCCGACCTGCCGCCCATCATCGGCGACCGGCAGACTTCCCTCACCCGCCCGGCGCTGGTGGAGTTGTGCCTCCAGACTGCCGGTATTTGGGAGATTGGAAAGACCGGCGTCCTCGGCCTGCCGGGTTCCATCGGCTCGCTCAAGCTATACGAAGTCCGCGCCAGCGACGCCGCTATCTTTGCGCAGGTGCAGCCTCGCCAGGAGAACGGCCATCTGAGCTTTGACGCCCAGGTGGTGGATGCGCGCGGCCGACTGTACCTGGAATTGAAGGATTACCGCACCTCGCCGCTGCCGTATGCGGTCGAATCGGGGTTGATCGAACCGCTGAAAAAACTGGTCGAATAACGCCTTTTCGGGTATAGTAAGTCCATGTCGCCTTGCGGCCATATTGTCACGTGGTTAACAGTTGAGGCTGGGCAATTTCTGTCCGGCCTCAACGCTCATGGCGATGCGGATTTTCTCTCCCCCGAAGAGCGCCAGAAACTCTCCACCCTGCGCTTTTCGAACCGCAGTTCAAGCTGGCTATTGGGCCGCCGCGCCGCCAAGACCTTGCTGCGCCGCGCCTGCCCTGACCTGACCTACCTGCCCGAAACAGCCATCACCATCGCCAACGAACCTTCCGGCGCGCCCGTGATCCAGGTGGACGGGCGGCAGAGTTATCCCGGTTGTCTTTCCATCACCCACCGGCTCAACCTGGCGTTGGCCGCCTATTGTCCCTCCCCTGGCTGGCGGGTCGGAATCGATCTGGAACAGGTGGAAGCGCGCCACGAAAGTTTTTTGCACGACTTTTTTACCCCCGGCGAAGTGGAAACGGCGCGCGCCTGCCGCGGCGAGCTGCACACCCTCTGGATCACCCTGGCGTGGAGCGTGAAAGAATCTGTCCTCAAAGCGCTTGGCGCAGGGCTGCGCCTGGATACCCGTAGCGTCGAAGTCGGCCTGGCCGATGGGTTGGAGAATTTTGACCGGCGTCCGGCGCAATGGCAGGCTGTCATGGTGCGTTCCCCTTTGTTTCAGGATGGCTGCTGCCGCGCCTGGTGGCAACCGCGCGATGGATTCATCCTCACCCTGGCCGTGCTTGCCCCAGACGCTCGACCATTGCCTCCCGATGATGTCTGCCTGATCGAACTGCCGAAGTAAAACGCCCTCGCGAAGACATTAAGCGTTGAAGAATGCGCTTTTTTTGCAGGGTTCAACGGCTACCGTTCCACAACGGGCAAGGAAACAAACGAAGGATGTTCAGAATCGTGGAACACGGTTTGTAAGGCAGGCGTAAAATCCACCGGCCCTGCATCTTTTGGCCACTGGCCGGTGTTCGGGTTGCGGTCATATAAGGGAAAATTGCTGCTAGAGATATCCACCCGGATGCGGTGACCTTTTCTGAACAGGTTGCTGGTCGCTCCAACCTGAATTTCGTAGCGAACCACGTCATTTGGTTCGATCAGCGTGGGAGGGCGGTTGGGGTCGCGAAACCTGGCTCGCAGAATTCCGTCGCACAGGTTGATGGAGCGCCCATCTGGGAAGACATCAACCAGCTTTACCGTGAAGTCGGTGTCGCGGGCTGAGGATGAGGCCCAAAGCACTGCTTTGACATGCCCTGTGACTTCAAGATCGTGTTTCAGAAAATCAGAGGTATAGACCAGGACGTCGTTGCGCATTTCGGCGGGACGCTGATCTTCGGGTCCCATCGGAGATTGCGAAGCGAAGCAGCAGGACCGCCCGCCGAAGCTGGGGACCGGGTTCGTTGGATCATAAACAAAGAGGTCCGGCAGTTCATCGGAAGGAGAATCCTGGCTCAGCCAGCCGTTCCCGCTGTTGGAATTGGCCCGCCCCTTGCTGTGAAGGTACAGCCGCATCTCCTTTGCCCGGCTCAGCGGCCAGTCCGCCTCGTCCCGCCAGCGGTTTTCTCCCATCACAAAGATGCACACCGGCGGGCGTTCGTCCCACATGCAGGGGAGGTCTTTCAGCCAGCAGTTGAACCACTCCAACTGGTATTCATTGATCAGGTTGGCCGCCTCTGGGCCAAAATCCACCGCGCCCACCTGCATCGCCCAGGGCATGTGGTACCAGGGGCCGACGATCAGGCGCTGCATGGGCCTGGCGCGGGCGTCCACGCCCATTGATTTCAGCTCGATGAAGTTTTTGAGCGTGCCTTCAATAAAAGTGTCGTACCATCCGCCAATGTGCAGCATAGGAACCTGGATGTTCCGGTATTGCTTTGGGGCGCAAAGGGCATCCCAATAGGCGTCTCGGGTTGGGTGTTCCAGCCAGTCGTAATAATAGGGCGCTACCTTTCTGAACTCGCCGGAAGGGAAGAGCTCGCCCAGGGGAGCCCGCCAGAACCGCTGGGGGAATTCCATCCCGGCATCCTCCAGGCAGAGCATTAAATCCAGGTTGCCTTGCTTTCTGGCGCCCTCCTGCGCCAGAGAAAGCGCCCAGGTGGCGGCAAAACCGAGCGCAAATGAGCCCCCGACGTAATGCCAGTCCTCGTAAAGGTCGTGGCTGGTGAAGGCTGGTGCTGCGGTGACCAGGCCTTCTGGCTGGCGCATGGCGGCCAGCAGTTGGTTCATGCCGCCGTAAGAAAAGCCGTACGTCGCGACCTTACCATTGCAATCGGGCAGCGCCCGTATCCATTGGATGGTTGCCCCGATATCCTGGGCGTCTGTTCGAAAGGGGTAAAAATCCCCTTCGGATGAAAAACGACCGCGCGTATCCTGCGCGACGACGATATAGCCCTGGCGCGCATACCAGGCCGGAGGCGCGTAGCAATGACTCTGCGCTGTGAACTTGCCGTAAGGCTGGTTGATCAACAGCGCCGGATACGGGCCGCCGCCGGAGGGGCGATACAGGTCAACGTACAGCCGCGTGCCATCCGGCTGTAAAACGGGGAGGTCTGTTTCGATCGTGATCTCGTAGTGGGGGTTCGGTTCGGATGCCATTGTGCGCCCTTTGAATCGGTGTGAGGATGATCTTTAATTTAAACTGGAAACGAAAGGATGTCAACCGGCGCGGCTGGATTTCTTCTCTTTACTTGATCCGAGCAGTTTTAAGGTTTATCCTATAAACAGGATGGCGCAGGAACCATGGAGCGTGATGCGCCCTTTTCGGTTGTTTTGTCCTCAAGGAGGTCTTATGTCCTGGCAGGATGGTTTGAAAGGCGATTCCCTCTCGTGGCTGCTGGAACACGAATCCCCCGACGTGCGGTATCAGGCGCTGCGGCATCTGGCGGATCTTCCGCCCGGCGAACCCGCCCTGACGGAGGCGGCGCGCCTGGCGCGCACGATTGAAATCATCCGGGAAAAGCAGGGCGATCAGGGCGCTGGGCGCTGGAATACCATAATACCGGTAAAACCTGGGGCTATTATGGAAAGAAGGGACAACCCAACCCCTGGGTTACGCTGCGCGCCCTGCGCCTGCTCAAAGCCATTGCCTGAGCGCCTCCCTTGCTGGCGTATTTGACGCTTCGTTCCTGAGGTTTGGATGAAAGACCTATCTCTTTCCGCTGTGCCGCTGGCGTCTTTCGTGTACAATAAACTGGTAAGCATTCACAGGAGGCTATCATGTTTCACACTTTAATCATTGTGGGCAATGTCGGCAGAGATCCAGAAATGCGTTATACGCCTTCCGGCCAGGCGGTCACCAGCTTTTCGGTCGCCACCAGCCGCCAATATAACAACGCTCAGGGGCAGCAGGTCAAAGAGACCATCTGGTTTCGTGTTTCCGCTTGGGGCAAAACCGCCGAAATCTGCAACCAGTATCTCAAGAAAGGCAGCAAGGTGTTGATCGAAGGCCGCCTGACGCCGGATATCAACACCGGTGGGCCGCGCATCTGGAACCGCCAGGACGGCACCCCAGGGGCTTCCTTCGAGGTCAGCGCCGCGACTGTTCGTTTCCTCTCCAGCCGCGGCGAGGCAGGTGAAGCGGGCGGTCTTGACCAGGAATTTGGCGAGCCCGGCATAGAAGAAGGCGATATTCCCTTCTAAAGCGCGTGGCTTACCGATAAGCTGAAAACCCTAGCGATTCAAGAAAGTCTTTACAGTTATCATTATGGAACGAATTATCGAGATTGTTGAACAGATTCACCAGGCCTTTGAAGTGCGCAACCGCGCCCGCGATACAGCCCTGGCGCAGGCCCGCCAGCTCACCCGCTATGCCGCCCACGCCATCCGGGCTATTCACCGCGGCGAATTCCAGCTTTCTGCAGAAAACCTGGAAAAAGCCCGCCAGCTTGTCGCCCAACTGCGAGAGGACCTCAAAGACTTTCCGGAGTTGTATCATGCCGGTTACACCCAGGATGCCATCAAGGAGTTTTGCGAGGCTGCCATCACCAGCTCCCTGATCCAGGGCCAGTACCTCCCTGGCCCGGAGGAGCTCAACGTGGAGTACGCCTCTTATATGAATGGCATGGCGGAGGTGCCCGGCGAGCTGCGCCGGAAGTGTATGGATATCTTGCGCCAGGGTTATTCTGAAGAGGCCGAGGTTTTGTTGCAGGCAATGGATGAAATCTACGCCGCTCTGGTGACGATGGATTATCCGGACGCCATCACCAACGGGCTGCGCCGCCAGACTGACCTGGTGCGCGGCATCGTCGAGCGCACGCGCGGCGATCTGACCATCAGCCTGCGCGAGGAAAAGCTGAAGCGCGCCCTGGAAGAAGCGATGACGCACTTCAAACTGGAATGAACGATGCGCACCCTGCGTGCCTCTGAAATCGGGTTGTTCTTATATTGCCGGCGCGCCTGGCAGTACAACCGTGAGGGGATCGAATCGCAAAACCAGCCAGAAATGACCGGCGGCGCTGAATATCACCGCCAGCACGGACGGCAGGTGTTCCTGGCGGGTGTTTACCGCCTGGCCGGTTGGATCGCCTTGCTGCTGGCGCTCATTCTGGCTGCTGTTGCCCTGACCAACTTCTTTTATGGTTGAGACGTCTTCCTCTCCAGGGTTGGGTTTGCTGCTGGGCGGCGTTCTGCTGCTCTTGTTGGCGGGGGCGCTGCTATTGTGGTTGGGCGCTCGCCAGCGCCGCGCCAGCGGACTGCCTGCGGGGCGGATCGTTTATGATGACAGCGGCGGCAGGATCAAGGTCGAGCGCCCGCTGTATGATTCCACGCTCGGACTGACCGGCAAACCGGATTATGTCATTAAACAGGGCGAAACCCTCATCCCCGTAGAAGTGAAGAGCGGTTTTGCGCCGCCCAGGCCGTACGAGGGGCACATCTTCCAATTAGCTGCCTATTGTCTGCTCCTCCAGCGCCTGACCGGCAACCGTCCTTCTTATGGGATTATCCAGTACCGCAACCGCTCCTTTGCCATTGATTACACCTCAGAACTCGAAAACGAGCTGAAAGCGCTCATCGAAGAGATTCGCTATCAGGAGCGGCGCGGCCAGGCCGGCCGTTCGCATCAAGAGCCGGCGCGCTGCGCCCGCTGTGGCTACCGTTCGCTTTGCGACCAGCGTTTGTAAAATCAGCTATAATACAGCGTATGCGCACGCCCACCTATCTGCCGAAGCATATCGCCATCGCTTACCACCAGGAATTGCCCGCCGCGGCGCAGGAGGCCAAAAACGTCGCAGCCGAATTGGAACGACTGGGCATATCCACCCCTTTTTGCGCTTCTCTGGAAGAAGATGAATTGTGCCGACGGGTGCAGGAGAAACAGTTTGATATCCTGGTGGCGCTCGGCGGGGATGGCAGCATGTTGCGCGCCGGCCGGATGTGCGCTCCGCTGGGTTTGCCCATCTTGGGCATCAACATGGGGCGCTTTGGCTTTTTAATCGAAGTCCAGCAAAAAAACTGGCGTTCGGTGCTGCCCAGCTTGCTGGGCGGCAATTTTTGGATGGAAGACCGCATGATGCTCCACACCGAGCATTGGAGGGACGGTGATCTGCTGGATTCGTGGGAGGTGCTCAACGACGTTGTCATCTGCCGTGGCCAGTATGTCCGCCCGATCCAGATCTCCGCTTATGTTGACGACCATTTTCTGGCCGCCTATGTGGCCGATGGGCTGATTGCCTCTACGGCTACCGGTTCGACCGCCTATGCGATGGCGGCGGGTGGCCCGATTATGCCCCCTGAGCTTCGAAATATCCTGCTTATGCCGGTTGCCCCGCACCTTTCAATTGACCGGGGCATTCTACTGGCGGAAGGTTCGCAGATCACCATGACGGTGCAGACCACGCACGAGGCGGTCTTGAGCGTGGATGGCAGCAGCCCGATTGACATGCTGCCGGGTGACCGTGTTTGCGCCGCGGCGGGAGATCACACCGTCTCGTTTGTGCGTTTTGAAGATCCTGGCTACTTTTATCGTAACCTTACCCGTTACATGGAAAGAAACCCCGTCGCAGGAAACATGTCATGACATCAGAATCGTTGCAGCCCTTCTTTTGCTACAACCACCCTCAGCGTGAGACCCGCCTGCGATGCAACCGCTGCGAACGCCCGATCTGCAACGAGTGCGCCGTGCTTACCCCCACCGGCTACCGTTGCAAGGAATGCGTCCGTAGCCAGCAAAAAATCTTTGAAACTGCCCAGGCGCTGGATTACGTCGTGGGCGTTCTAATCGCCGGGGTCTTATCCGTCATCGGCAGCATGGCCTGTTCTTTGCTCGGGCTGTTCAATAGCTGGTTCGGTTTTATCGTGATCTTCATCGCCCCGTTTGTCGGCGCCGTCATTGCTGAAGCTGTACGTCGCGCCACCCAGCGGCGGCGCGGCCGCCTGTTGTTCCGCCTGGTTACGGCGGCTGTCCTGGCCGGTGCGCTGCCGCCGCTCTTGTTCGACCTGCTTCCCCTGCTCTTCTCGAGCGGGGGCGGTAACCCGCTGGCGATCACTTTCCGCTTTTTGCCGCTGGTCTGGAAGGTGGTGTACATTTCTATCGTAACCTCAACCGTCTACACCCGCCTGACCGGTATTCAAATTCGAAAATAAGCCGAAACTATGCTTGCCGAACTGCGTATCGAAAACTTTGCCATCATAGACCGGTTGGACCTGCGCCTGGGGGCGGGGCTGGTGGCCTTTACGGGCGAAACCGGCGCAGGTAAGTCTATTATCCTGGATGCGATCATCGCGTTGGTGGGCGGGCGCGCTGATGCGACCGCCATCCGCGCCGGCGCCGAGCGCGCCCTGGTAGAAGCGGTCTTCCGCCTGCCGGAGGCGACCCGGCCGGCTATCCATGCGATTTTGGAGCGCGAAGGGCTGCTGGATGATCCCGATTTTCTTTCGATCGGGCGCGAATTGCGGCGCGAGGGCCGCAGCATTGCCCGCGTGAACGGCCGCAGCGTGAACATCTCGCTTCTGCGCGAATTGGGCGAATACCTGGTTGATATTCACGGCCAGTCTGAACATCTTTCTTTGCTGAACGTGCGCCAGCATATCGGCTTGTTGGACCGCTTTGCGGGCGTTGAAACAGAACTGCAAACCTACCGGCAGCTTTACCGCCAGCTTTTAGGGCTGCGTCGAGAGCTGAAGGAGTTGCGCGAAGCCGAAGCCGACGCGGACCGCCGCAAGGATTTGCTCACCTTTCAGGCGCAGGAGATCGAAGCCGCACACCTGCGGCCGGATGAAGAAGACGACCTGCGCCGCGAGCGCGACCGCCTTGCCAACGCCGAGAGCCTGGCTTCGCTGGCGGAACAGGCCATTGTCCTGCTCGAAGGCGGTAGCGACGAAACGCCGGCGATTTCTGACCTTTTGGGGCGGGTAGTGCAGGCTGTGCATTCGCTCAGTCGTCTGGATAGCAGCCAGGCAAAACTGGCCGACCAGTTGACTGCCGCCTCTGAGGCGCTTTCGGATCTGGGGCGCGAATTGCAGGATTACCGCGAGCAGATTGAGTTCAACCCCCGCCGCCTGGAACAGGTGGAAGAGCGCCTGGACCTGCTGAATACCCTCAAGCGCAAATACGGCGGCAGCCTGGAGGCCGTCCTGGCTTACGGGCAGGAGGCCCGCCGCAAGCTGGAGAGCATTGAACATTCCGGCGAACGCATCGCCGAGCTGGAGGCCGACGAGCAGGCCCTGCTGGAGAAGATCGCCCAGGCAGGGGAACTGCTCTCCGAAAAGCGCCAATCGGCGGCGGAGGAGCTTGCGCGCCGTGTGGAGCTGGAACTGGCCGACCTCAGCATGGCAGGGGCGCGCTTTCGGGTGGACTTTCAGCGCCACCCGGATGCGCACGGCGCGCCGGCAGGCGATGGCCAGCGGGTGGCTTTTGACGATACCGGGTTCGACCGGGTGGAGTTCCTGATCGCGCCCAACCCGGGCGAAGGCTTCAAACCTCTTGTCAAAATCGCTTCGGGTGGCGAGACCTCCCGGCTGATGCTGGCGCTGAAGAACGTTTTGGTGAGCGCGGACCATGTTCCCACCCTGATTTTCGACGAGATTGACCAGGGGATCGGCGGGCGCGTCGGCAGCGTGGTCGGAGAAAAGCTCTGGCGGCTGGGCGTCCGCCACCAGGTGCTGTGCGTCACCCACCTGCCGCAGCTGGCAGCTTTTGGCGACCAGCACCTGCACGTTCTTAAGGAACTGGCGGATGGCCGCACGATCACGAGAGTGGAAACGCTCGAAGGCCCCCGCCGCCTGGATGAGCTGGCGCAGATGCTGGGGGGTCTGAACGACGCCAACCGCAGCGCTGCTCAGGTGACATTGCAGGAGGCCCGCCGGCGCGCCGATGAATTGCGAGCTGCTGGCGATTAATTCTCACCCCACACAAAAATTTACCCGTACAGGAAGAAATCGAATGGCAAAAAGAGTCAAATTAATTCTGAATCCGCTTGCCAACCTGGGCAGCGCGTGGAAGATGGCCGCCAGACTGCGCCCGATTGTAGATGAGCTGGGCGGCGCCGATTGGGCTGGCACGGTGTATCCCACCCACGCCAGCGAACTGGCGCGCCAGGCCGGTATGGAAGGCTACGACGTGGTTGTCGCTATGGGGGGCGATGGCACGGTGCACGAAACGGTCAACGGCCTGATGGAGCTTCCGCCCGAAAAACGTCCGCTGCTGGGGATCGTGCCGCTGGGTTCTGGCAACGATTTTGCTTACAGCCTGGGGATCTCGGAAAAGCCGGAAGACGCAATGCGCCAGGTCTTCACCGGCACTGCCCGTCCGGTGGATATTGGTATCTTCGAAGATGAACACGGCCATAGCCAGTACTGGACCAATGCCGTCGGGATCGGGTTCGACGCGATCGTTACGATCCACTCCCGCTCGATGCCCTTTTTGCACGGCTACCCGGTTTACTTTGCCTCTGTCCTTAAAACCATTGCTTTCAACTATTATCCGTTCAAGATTTCCATGGTGATGGATGGCCAGGCGTGGCAGCAGGAATCGGTCTTGATGATCCTGTGCAACGGCAAACGTGAGGGCGGTGGGTTTCATGTCGCTCCTGATTCCAGCCCGTCTGACGGGGTCTTCAGTTATCTCAGCCTTAAGCGCATCACCCGCCTGCAAATGCTCAATACGCTGGTGCACTTCATGCGCGGCACACAGTTTTCACTGCCGTATGTCCAGCCAGGTTCGTTCAAGCAGATCAGCCTGGAAGCGGACCGCCCATTGGTGATTCACCTGGATGGGGAGATCATCGCCGGTCTGAACTCGCAGATGCGTTCGATCAAAGCCTCGATCCTCCCGGGTGCCTTGCAAGCCGTGGTGTAGAAGACCACCGGTTTACTAAGAGGATATTCTGCTGCGGGCGCGCTGCGCTTGCCCGCAGGCATCGTATGGTCTGGCTGTTAAGGTTTTTCCTTGTTTTGCCCCGGATAAAAGCGTTTGCCGCAGGAACGGCAGGATTGCGCTGTGCCCTGAACGATGGCAGATAAGACGCTACGCGCCATCATGCTTCGCGAGATTTGTCCTCAACGCAGAGCGGTTCGGCGGGGAGTATCTTGGCCTGTAGCTTTGTGGGGCGCGGTCGGCGCCGCGGCAGCGTAAACTGCGAATCCTCCCCTTAGGATTGGGTTATAATGCCTGAAGATAAACCCTTATGGAAGAGAGACGCTGGTGGCAAAGGATTCCCTGGCCTCGCTCGGACCGCCGCACGGCTGTATTGCTGGCGGTCTGGCTGGCGCTCTTTCTGTTCACCGGCTGCGTGTTCTTTGCGCGGGTTCTGCTTTCGCCCTCTCCCGGCGCGGGGGATCAGGCAGACAGCGCAGGCCCCTTTTCCTTCTTGATGAAAGGAGGGCTGCGTCCCGGTGGAGTTCTGCCTGTGGGCCCTTCCAGCGCGCCGGGCGAGCCGACCCAAACGCCCGGCAGGCTGACGCGCGTCGTGTTGACGCAGGCTGCCGGTGCAACGGGCGCGCCCGGCGCGCCGCTTTCGGGCGAGGATCTCGATGAGAACATCCCCGCGGCCAGCGGCACCCCCCTGCCGCCTGGGTTTATCCCCCCCACGCCGCTTGGCGCCCAAACTGCCGGGCCGGGCGGTACAGCTGGCCCCTCGCCCACGCTGGGCACGGTGACTGCCACCTGGTATATCCGTTACTTCCCGACCCGCACGCTGGTATACCTGCCCACCCGGACGCCGACCCGAACCTACACGCTGCGCCCCAACAGCGCCCGCACCTCAACTTTTACTGTCACCCCGACCGTGACGCCCACCCCCACCCAGACCGCCACGCCGACGGTTACCGCGACGCTCACCGCGACCGCCACCACGACCGAGACGAATACCCCCACCCCTACGCCAACGCCGACCGTGATCGCCTTCTCGGCGGATGCGAATGGCGACGGCGTCTTGGACCTGTTGAGCGTGCGCCCGGATGGCGGCGGCCAGCAGGTTATCTCGCAGGGCGCGCAAGAAGCCCTGTTATGCGATTGGTCCCCGGATCGCGTCCGCCTGGTGTTCGAATCGCCGCGCGGCGTTCCTCCGGCGCGGCAGCTCTACTTTATCCAGAAGGATGGCAGCGGGGAGCAGTTGGTTCCCGGTTTACCCCCTGGCGAAAACAGCCAGGCCGATTGGTCGCCGGACGGCGCCTGGCTGGTTTTCCGCAACCAGAACGGCGGACAGGCGGACCTTTTTATCATCAAGCCAGATGGCAGCAACTTGACGCGCCTGACCAACGACGGCTTTGACGAGAGCGACCCAGCCTGGGGGGGCGATTCGAGGACGGTTTATTTCACCTCCAATCGTGAAGACGGGCGCTCTGAACTCTACGCGCTGGACGCTGGCGCTTTGCCCTTTACGCCGGTTAGACTGACGTTCACTGTGGAGGAAGAGGCGACCCCCCGTCCCTCGCCGGATGGCGCGACGCTGGTGTTTGCCCGCCTGGACGGCAGCCAGTGGGAGGTGTACAAAGCGCCCAGCGGCGACCTGAGCGCGCCGCTCAACCTGACCAATTCGAGCGCTAACGATACCTCGCCGGTCTGGTCGGCGGATGGCTTGACGATTGTGTTTGTCTCGGATCGCGGCGCTGGCGGTCAGGTAGACCTTTACCGGATGAACCCCTCCGGGGGCGATATTAACCGGATCACGAACAGCGCACCCGGCGAATTCCGCCCGCGCTGGATTCCGTAGCGAGAAAGAGGAAGTTGACTTTATGGTAGAGTTGTGGCTGGTACGACATGGACAGACCGATTGGAACATGGATAAACGTTACCAGGGGCAGACGGACATCCCGTTGAACGA
This sequence comes from Anaerolineae bacterium, assembly GCA_013178185.1. Classification (GTDB taxonomy): domain Bacteria; phylum Chloroflexota; class Anaerolineae; order Anaerolineales; family Anaerolineaceae; genus Ch132. The sequence goes on from JABLXC010000001.1 coordinate 29,541, forward strand.
GGCCGGGATTGCGCAGGCTTACGAATTGGGGCGCGCCCTGGCCGGTACGGCCTTCGATGCGATTTTTTGCAGCGATTTGCAACGCGCTCGTCAAACTGCCCACATCCTGGCCGGGGAGTTGCACGCGCCGGTTTATGAAGACGCCCGGCTGCGCGAGGCTCACTTTGGCGAATGGGAGGGATACCCCTATTTTGAGATGAAAGAAAAATATCCAGAAATCTGGATGGAACGAAAGCAAAACCCGTTAGCGCCCGTTGCTCCGGGCGGCGAGACGCTCCAGCAGGTGGCGCAGCGGGTGAGCCTCGCTGCTGGTCATATTGCAGCCCGCTTCCCTGGCGGGCGGGCGCTGGTGGTGGCGCACGGCCTTTCGCTGGCGGTGATGGTTTGCGAGCAGCAGAAGAGACCCTTGAACGAGGCTTACTCGCTGATCATGGATAACGCCCACCCGCAGGTGATCCAATGGGAATCGAACCATCGGGAGGGTGCAGCATGACGGAAGCGGAACCCTGTTTTGGCCCGCTTTGTCCGCTGATGGCGCTGTATGGCGCTCAGAGCGGGCGAGAATTGTTCGAATGGCTGCAAGAACGCACCGCGGGGTTTTCGGTTCCGCCGCCCGAATTTGGAGCGGCGTTGAGCGAACGGGACTATTTCCTGATCCTCCCGGTTCAATCTCGCACGGTGATTTTAGATCGGACGGTGCCGGACCGTGGGACGCCATTTACCGGTCTTCAATTGCAAGTCACGGACGCCGCCCACCCCCTGCAATTGGACTGGCAGACGGTTGCCATGTTGGGGAAACGCGCTTCCTTGATGATCACCTTTCCCCTCCAAAATTACACGCCATCAGAATACCGCCAGATGGTTGAAGACCTGCTGGTTGCCGCCCAAAATGGCGTGCGCTGGCTGCGGCTGGACACCAGCCGCGCCCCAAGCTGGCCGGAGGGCGGAGAGTTCCTCTCCCGACTGGAGGCGCACGGATTTGTTCAATTGGTGCGCCGCACGCTGGATCTGGTTGCGCCTCACATCCGCCTGGCGGCTGGCGAAAACGCGCCCCAGGCGCAAAATTTTGCCTTCTTCGGCAGCGGCGGCGAGGCCGATCTGGTCGAGAACCTGGCGCTGGCGCCGCTGCTGCTGCACGCGCTGGAAACCGAACAAGCCGCCGCGCTGGTAGCCTGGGCCTCCGGCCTCAAACTGCCTTACCCAGGGTTGACCTTCTACAACACCCTGCGATTTACCGGAAGAGATTCCTTCCGCTGTGTTGAAGGCCTCCTCCCGCCTGATGAAGTTGAGAGAATGCTGGCGCACAGGACGAGAGGATCTGGTTTTCTTAGCGCGCTGGCGGGGTTGCCGGGCAGCGAGCGCTTTGACCTGTTACAGGAACGGCTGCGCGCCGCCCAGGCGATCCTGCTTGCTCTGACCGGCCTTCCTGGATTCGAACTATCGCACCTGCCTGGCGGGCGGTTGTTGCGGGCGCGCACCAGCTGGGGCGCTTTTCACCCATACGGCGCGCAACTGACGCTGCCGGTCGAGAACCCGGCCGTTTTCTCGCTGCTGCGCATTGCCCCCGATGGGCGAAGCCTGGCGCTCTGTTTGCAGAACGTCTCCGCCGGACTGCAGGAAGCCCGCCCGGATCTAAAAACGTTGGGTTTGCAGACCGGCGCGTGGCATGATCTGATTTCCGGCGAGAAGGCGGAATTTACGCAGCGGCCGCGCATACGCTTGAAAAGTTTTCAGGCGGTCTGGTTTGTCCCTGAGGAGGATCCCTCGAAAAATTTGTCACTGGAGGTGGACGCATGATCCCGTTGAAAGACCTCATCAAGTTAATCACGATGGCGTTGGAAATTTTCTCGCGCGCCAGGCGACAGCCCCAAAAACCGGCGCCGGTTAAACGGTCCCAGGGCAGTTCACCTGCCCGCTCGCACAAGGCCGCGCCTTCTACAAATTGCTGTGATCGCGTCGCCCCTGTCAAAGGAGGGCTGGCGCGCCGTTTTTTCAGAACAATTCTGGCGGTTGTGCAGATTTTCATCCTCTACCAGGCGGCCTTGCGGCTGCTGCGGCGCTACCTGAAGTTCCCCGCCCCGGCTTTCATCGGGCGCTTTCTCGATAGCGGCTACCGCCGCCGGATGCAACCCCCTGCGCTGCTTATTGAGCGCAGCGGCGCCCAAAAGGGGATGACGATTCTGGAAATCGGCTGCGGCAGCGGCGCTTACACCCCCTGGTTTGCCCGGGCGGTTGGCGAAACAGGCCGGGTCTATGCGCTCGACATCCAGCCGGGCATGCTTAAACAGATCCGTCGCAAGCTGGAACAACCGGAGAATCAGGATATCCAGAACCTCCAGGTGACGGCGGGCAGCGCTTACGAACTGCCTTTTGAGAACGAATCGCTCGATATGGTATACATGGTGACGGTGTTCCAGGAGATCCCCGATAAAGCGCGTACTCTGAAAGAAGTACGCCGCGTGCTCAAGCGGCGGGGCGTGCTGGCGATCAGTGAGTTCCTGCCCGACCCGGATTACCCCTGGGTGACCACCACCGTGCGCATGGGCAAGGAAGGCGGTTTCCGAGTTGACGACGTGAACGGCAACCTGTGGAACTATACGGTAAGGTTTAAGAAGGGGTAGGGGAGTAATCAACTGTTTCCACAGGCTTGATCACTTCGCGCCCGCTTTTTTAGCCTTTCATTTCATAACCCTCGGCGGGCTCGTTTACGAAAGTAACCTCATATTCCTTTCGGCTCAAGACGGTATCGTATAGACCAATGTCTTCGCCTTCGTGCCTGTTGATGCCTGTGTACACGAGGCTGGCGTCTTCATAGCGCTTGAATTTGTAGACGGCGTCGTTCATCAGGGCGCTGTTGAAGACGTTGAGGCTAACCAGCAGCTCAAAGTCTTTCACATCCAGCCCCGTAACGCGCTTGAAGAGACCGGGCTCCAGCAGGGTGATGACATCGCGCAAGGTGCGCTCGCGGTAGTCTGTGAGGTACATAAAGATCGGGATGCGGGTGGCAAATTTGATCAGTTTTTCCTGAATTATTTTGCGCTTGCTCTTGTATTCCTTCTCATCTTCTGTCAAAACGCGCTTTTCTTCTGGAGCGAGTTCGCGGTCGTTGGCTTCGCGTCTGATTTTCTTCACCGCTTCGGATTTGTTAATAATGGTCTCGATATCCTGGTTGAGATTGCGGAAGCCTTCGATGCTCTCTAAGGCTTTCATCGCCTCTTGATTCGCCATCAGCCGCGCAAGGGTATCGTTATCTACATTGACCAGCAGGGCGCTTTCCCATCTTCGGGCCAGCAAAGTGGCGGTTGTGCCGCTCATTGCCATATCCAGAATGCCCGCCGCGTCAATCTGCTTCATGGAACTGCCATCATAGGCCAGCACAGGCAGGAAGTTGATAAATTCAGCTACTTTGTTTTCGGGACTGATGGCTTCGTTAACGTTGAGGCGCGAGGCGTATTCGGCGATCTGGCGCAGGGCGCGGTCGGGAGCAAAATCGAAGACATAGCACTCGCGTTTGATGATTTCTTCGGCGTTCGGATTCTGCCCGTCGGGGTTGCTGACTGTCCACGGCGATTGGATACGAAAAGCCGCCTGAAAATAGGTTTCAGGGCTGGAAGAATTACGGAGCATAAAGATGCCAGTCCAGGGTTTGACGGTGACGCCTGTGGTCAGCTTGCCGCAGGTGAGTGTGATAGTCTTCGTTTCCAGCGGATTGCCCATCGCACTTTGCACAGGGATCAGCGCGTCCACGCCGATACCCGCCTCAGCGCCCGCCGCGACCACTACTTTGTAATCATGGTAGAACTTATTTTGCCGCTGCTCGAGCAAATTCTTCATAGCGTGGCAGGCGGCGACGCTCGGCAAAAACCAGAGAGTGTGAGAAAGCACGTTGAGCAAGCGTACATCGGAGAAAGGTAGGGGCGGTTTCTTTGCGCCGAGTTTCAGGTTGTCCACCGTCGTTTCTAAGAACGCGCCCCGAATCAAATCCAGCCATTTTTGCACTTCGTCTTCATACTTGAAACGGGCAAACACGCCTTTTCCTTCGGCTGAGAAAAAGACATTCAAATCAAACTCGTTGAATTCGCCTTGTAGGGCAATCTCTCGGATGGAGTCGGGTAACTGGTAGGTGAGCAGAACCATGCGCGGCAGCATGGCGTAGGGGTTGCCCTCACCTTGCCAGTTGGCTTTGGCGCGTTGTTCGTCCGAATACGTCCAGTTGAAGATTTGCTCTTCGATAAACTCGCCCGAAGCGATGGCGCGAAACGGCGTGCCAGAAAGATAGAGATAATGATTGGTAGTGATAGGCAGGATATCTTCGATCTCTTCGGTGGTTTCTTTAAGAAACTCCGCGCCCTGACCCCTCGCAAATTTGATTTCCTCTTCTTCTTCCGCTTCGAACAAGTCTTTAGCTTTTTCGCGCCACGCGCCGTAGTGGTACTCGTCCAGGATCACGCAATCCCAATGGGTGGCATGAACCCACTCGTTCTTGGTTTTGACGCCGCCCGTACTTCGGTTTTTGCCAAGGTAATCTTGAAACGAACCAAAGCAGACGATGGGACGGGTTTTATCAGCCTCCTCGTAAGTCAGACCGCCGGGTTTGATGAACTGCCAGCCTTTAAAATCCACATGGCTTTTCAGGTCGGCTTCCCAGGCACTTTGAACGGCGGGTTTGAAGGTCAATACAAGAACCTTTCTCCATTCCATTTTCTTTGCCAGGTGGTACGCGGCAAAGGTTTTACCAAAGCGCATTTTGGCGTTCCAGAGGAAGTGCGGGGTCTTGCCTTTGTTGGAATGATCATTTCTGAAGCTAAGGAAATAAGCAGAGGTCTTTTCCACGGCTTCGGCCTGTTCGGGGCGCATGGAAAAGTTAAGCGTGCGCTGTTCTTCGTTGAGTTCACCGCGCTGGACGGCAAGAACGGCGGCGCGGACTTCCTTCACGCCGCATTGAAACCACTCGCCTTCGGGGTTGGGAACGCCCCACCCGCGCAGGGTGCGATGCACGTCATGGTCGGTGAAGACCGTGCCGTCATTGCGCATGGCGGATTCTTCCAGCACGATGCGGTAGGGCGGCTCGCCGGGCTTGAGCGTGGGGTACTGCGCCGCCACGCGCTCGCGTACGTCTTTGGCGGTGTAGCCGATCTTGAGCAAACCCTGGTAATTGGGGTGGGTGTCTTCATAGGCGTAGATTTTAGGCGAAGCCTGGGGGCGAGGCGGGAAGAAATCATCACTCATGGAAGGCGGTTTCCTTTCTTCGATGTGCGGTGTGGGTGGACCGAGATAGTCGTTCTCCTCTGGGCGAGCGAGCAGAGAAGAATCCCTCGCTCAGTTCATTAAAGCCGGATAAGATGACGGCCAGGTCGCGAGGACTTATGCGCGCTTGGGCGGGGTTTGTGCAGCATCTTGCCGCGCGGCCCGGGACGCGTTTTTCCGGGCCGCCGCCTCTCGCTTCCAACAGCGAGGATAAAAGTGAGGCTTCCATTCAATGCTCAAAGGCGAAACAGCCCCACGAGATGAAATAGCCGTCACGCATCGTATTCCTCTCCCATCGGCTCAATCTTTGATTTAATGAAGTCAATTTCCGTTTCGGTCAATTCATATCGTTTATATAACATTTCATCAGTCCACCTGATGCTCATGTCTAATGCAGGAACAAAAAAATAATTGTCTTTAGTAATGTCTTGTGAAACTACGTGTAAAGATAACAAAAATCGGAAAAATCTTGTTTTCATATACGCCACTAAATTCTCTGCTTCTATTTTATTTTTATAACTTCCAATAACGATATAAGTCTCATTACAAATTGTGCCGGGTGGTAGCAATGCAATTTTTGAAAGAACTCTTCTTTTTCCATCTTTTCCAGGGTTGCCTGCATGTTCATGCCCCGTTCGAGAAGTGATGACTTTCCAGGTGTCTATCATCTCTACACCAACTCTAACGTCTTTTCTATTGTAAGGTCCTTCACCTTTTTGCCAATATAAGATTAAGTCACCGCTTTTTTGGGGTCTTTCAGTTGTAGGCAGTCCAAAAGGTTTTCTGCTTGAGACCTGTTCATTCATTTTGGCTTCCCCTTTTGCCAAAACTTTTCTTATGATGGAAACGGCTTGACTGTAACGAATAAATGTTTTAAATTCGTTTAATTTTCGAGACGAGGTAGAAGAAGTTCCTTTTAGGACATTAGTGACTTCGCATGTTCCTTTATAATCTCTTTCCCATAGAAAATAACAAATACCTCCAGCAATATCCACTCCAGGGAAGACTTCGTTTGCATCTTCAAAATCAACCAATTTGCGAATACGGTTGTCATTGAGCATGTTGCGTCGAAATTCATCCAGCCCTTTGCCGCCTGCAAACCAGCGGGATGGAATGATCATGGTCAGATACCGGGGATTGAGCTTTTTGGCTTGCTCAACAAAAATCTGATAAATGGGGGATGCGCTTCTTCCAAAGCCTGCATCGCTTAACTGATACGGCGGATTGCCGATAACGACATCGAATTTCATCTTGAAAATCTCCTGCGGGTCTTCGGTATGAATGAACTGGTAGGCGTGGCTTTCCAGGGCGGGGTCGCGATCGTATTCGTACAAATTTGCGCCGCAGTACTTGCAGCGCTCGCCTTTCCACTCGTGAATCATGCGCTCGAAAACGATGTTGCCTTCAGGGGTATGGAACGCCGTGCAAACCGAGTATTTGCCGTTTGCCTTTTTGGCGCAATAGACGCTGCGACGCGAGAGCAGGGCGGTGATTTCGGTGATGGCGACGCCGAAAATCTGTTTGGTGAAGATGTGATTGATGCGCTCCTGGCGGTCGGGGATTTGCTCCGCCAGTCCTGCGTTCAGCCGTTTGGCAATCTCGCGCAGGAAGATGCCCGTCTTGACGGCAGGATCGAGAAAGGTGGCGGTGGGATCGCGCCAGATCTCCTGCGGGAGCAAATCGAGCATCTGGTTGGCAATCGCGGGCGGCGTGAAGACTTCGTCGCTGGAAAGGTTGGCAAGGCAGCTTAGCACGTCGGGGTTGTAATTGACGTTTGCGAAGGGGTTGCGAAGATTGCTTGTCGGTTCAGGCATGATCTTCTCCGAGCTTTAGAAAGTGAACGAGCGGGTAATTGTACGTTTCGGTAGGCAGAAAGACCTTCTCGCCCAGATCTGACAGATATACGTTCTGCGAAAACAAACCGGGCTGGTTCCGGCGCTCATCGGGCAGCAATTCGGCAAAGACAAAGTCGCGCCGTTTGATCAGGCTGTTATGCAGAGGGAACGACCATTCTGAGAAGATGATTTGATGCGGTTCGGGTCCCACCGTCCGCAGGGTGAGGGCGTCGCCCCAAATGATGTTGCGCTCTAAAATGAAGCGCAAGGCGCGGCGCATTTCGGGTTTTGCTTTGCGTTTGTACAGGGCTGTGTATTGCTCATGCGCAATATCAAACAACCGATGACGGCACGTGATGACATTGTCCTGCAAAATGTCAATGCCGTAAATCGAAGAAACCGCCAATACCAGATTGCGCTCGAACTCCAATGGACTGCGGCGGTAATTTTTCTCCACCACATTCAGCTTGCGGCGCAGAATTTCGGTCAGGAAGTTCCCCGTACCGCAAGCGGGCTCCAGGAAGCGCGAGTCAATCCGCTCGGTTTCTTGTTTTACCAAATCAAGCATATCATTGACGATCTTCTCGCTGGTGAATACTTCGCCGTAGTCAGCAACGCGCTTTTTAGAAATAACCTGTCCGTTCATTTCCTGCAATTAGCATTCCTCAGGCGACTGGGGTCAATTGATCAATTGTGTAGAACTTAATTATACGGCACGGATGTTTCATCTAACGTCTTTCCCCCTTGAGTTTTTCTATTTTCAGGTCGCTCGCCGACTGCTGAAGTAAATCGGCACGCTGCACAATTTGACCAGTTTCCACCTTCCCTGGGCAAACGCCAATATCTTGGTACATTTTTTGTCTCTAGCTCCAACGATCAAAACGCTTTTGACATTCAATGCCTGGCAACCTTGCCCCTTGATCGAGCATTTTACGGAGGGCAATAGCTGCCTGGTTTGATGTAAGAACATGGTGGATCACCATTTCATCCAATATCCATAGCACCCCGTGAACCGGTACCCCCTGCGCTTTAGCAAGTTCATTAAGTCTTCTGTCGCCGGTCACCAGACTTGCACCCAATGCCCTGGCAAGCAATAATGCAGCCAGGTCAATGGCGGATAATTGACGATGGAGTTGCCTTAATCGAATTAATTCGAGAATATATTCGGGTTCAAGACCATGTGTTTGCAATCCCAGAACTTGAAGCGTTGCCCACCGGGGATGGATAAACTCTTCTACAGCAAAATCGGTGGTGAAGAATTGGTATGGAAGACGGAAAACATCGGCTAATATCTTGCCGTTCTCGAGGTCGACCCAAATATTCGTATCAGTTACCAGAACGGATGGCAGGGTCATTTTGCTGCAGCGCCTCCATCTCCCACCCTAGTTGTAATGGCTTGCCTAACAACTCCTGTGCCCTGGACCGTGAGATCAAATCCTCAGCCAAAGCGCGATAAATTAACCGTTCCATCCGCATAGGCGTTTCAGATGGATAAGGTTTTCCTGGTTCCTGGCGATGCCAATCATTGACGCGGAACTGCTGGAATAAACGCGCGGCGGTGTTTTCAGAAATAATGGAAAGATCCTTGGCGCGGTAAATCCAGGCTTGCATACTTAAGCCGTATTTATGCTTGAGCATGTAAAGCTCGTTGATGTTTAAATCAGTTCGATTGGCGCCCAGTTCAAAGCGAGCCGTTTCTGCCGGCACGAGGAAAGCCCCGACAAACCGATTGGCGGCCTGCTCTGGTTTGAGTTCGCCCTGAACATCCAGGATCAGGTGGCCCAATTCATGCCCCAAGTTGAACCGCTGCCGGTCGCCTGATAACTCGCCTTTGGTTACAATGACCGGATCGCCATCTGCCTTGAAAGTGCAAGCGTCAAAATGCTCAAAACCGGAGATGATCCCCACCTTGATTCCCTGGTCCTCCAGCAACTGGACCAGGTTCTCAATTGCATCATAACCCAGATTCCAGCGATTGCGTAATTCGATAGCGGCGGTTTCAATCTCATCCAGTGAGGTCACTTTGCGCAAGGGGAGGTTTGCTGCACGTTGTTCTTCCGGGAAAAGACTTTCAATCTCGCGATAACGCTCCACCCAATCCTGGATGCGCATCTGGATGGCTTCCTGTTCTTTGACGCCTGGTACAGCGTGTTTTCGATAGGCTTGAAGTTGGACGGAGACCGTGCTCGGGCGAAAAAAGAAATCCACCTTGACCTTTAAAGCCTGAGACAGCCGCAGCAAAACGCCTGAACTGGGCACATCCTGGCCCCGTTCATATTTTGAGATCGCCATGGCGCTGACCCCAATTTCATCCGCCAGTTTTCGCAAAGATAAATTGCTCGCTTTGCGAGCCTGTTTGATACGTCCTCCGATGGTCATGGCTGCCTCCTTTTTTCTATCAGTTTACATAATAGCATTAATGTAATATTTTGTAAACTGATCTTCTACCCGACATTAAAAAACTGTTTTCTTTTTGGGGTTGTCTTTTCTTCCGCTCCCAAACATGTCTACACCGTCCGCAGCCGTGCGAAGAGCTTGCCCGGCGTGGTAGTGCATGACATGCGACATTTTAGCAACTTACCCCTGAAGTTTTTTTCAACAACATGGCCGGCTTGATTCGGACAACAAACAATAGCTTTGGCGCATTTTGTTGCATAATATTGTAAGTAACTGTAACTTCTGTTCTTGAAGGTTTTATTACACCAACGATCTATTGCATACGACTGCTTCTGGCGGGGTTACACAGGCGCAGTTTGTATCGATTCATGCTTTAATTTTGCCAAAAATGGCAGTTATTGCCAGCCGTCAGGCGCTCGATAGCCAACAGAGAGGTATCAAAAACGTCATCTGAATTGCTTGTAGGATTGATGAGTTTAGCTGGCATAATCATCGGCGCCTTGCCCATTTACTTGTTTATGTGCAAACGGAATACGGCTGAGATAGAAAAGCTCAGGGCCGATACGAAAAAAAACAAAGGTCGAAACAGCCAAACTTTGTGCAGAACCACAATCTGACAAGTTGGAATCCTTGAGTCGCCTTCAGTTACCGAGGGAGTATAGCCTGGGTTATTTAATTAACAAAAAGGGAAGCGCTCACTCAGACTCAGGGATTTATCCTTAAATACTTTTCAAACAAGAGTTTCGCCGGTCAATACGCCAGTCAAGATATGCTTGAAAAGCAATTCAGCCAATTTAGGGATTGGGAACTGTATTATCGCTTTGAACACTTGCGATTATTGGGATTCCTTGATAGTCAGAAGACCGGCCAAAACCAGGATGGGGCAGATCGATTCTTGCACTGTCTCTCTGAGGGTTATAGAAAAGAAATCAGCAATTTAGATGTGTTCGCGTCAATTTCTGCTTCTACCTGAAAGATCTTTATCAACACAAAGCATAGGGGTAGACTTAGCCGCAGCCCGAAGAAAATCGGCCCCGAAAGCGGGTCTGCACTTTGAGTTATTTCCGCCAATTTCCTTATTCTGCTACTAACGCAAGCTGTTGAACTGGCACTAGTTTTACACTAGCGCTGTCAATCCTCTCGCGCAGTTTTCCTTTCCCTTACCCCCTGCTGAAAGACTCCTCACCCCCCTGCCATTGCCAGCAGGAAATCTGGCACCCACAGGCGGTAGGTGAAGAGCGAGAGCGCGGCCGAGACCAACAGCATGGCGACGCCGAAGGCGATGAGGGCGATATCGCGCCGCCGGAAGGTGAGCTGCTGGATCCAGGTGCGCGGCCCGACGCCAAAGGCGCGCAGGTCCATGGCGTCTATGATATCTTCGCTGCCCACGATAGCGTGGATGGTGACCGGCACCACCAGCGGGGCCAGCTTGCGCACCTGGGCGAACAATCCCCCGCTGATCTTCTCGATCTCGTAGCCGCGCGCCCGCTGAGCGTCCATCGTCAGGCTGAAATCGCGCCCAAAGGTGGGGATGAAGCGCATGGTCAGGTCCATGCCGTAGGCGATTTTATCCGGCATGCCCAGCCGCCGGAAGGTGACGCCGTACAGCGAGGGGTTGAGCGAGTAAGGGATCAGAATGGTCATGCTGGCGATGCTGAAGACGCGGGCGAACATGCTGATCGAAAACATGATGCGCTCGGCCGTGACCCAGAGCGTGGGTTGCCAGCCGAAAATCTTAAAGGGTGCCGAGACCTGGGTGATGATGTGTTCGGTGGTGTACAGCTCCATCCCGCCGCGCCCGGTCAAAAAGGTCAGGATCGAGAAGAAGGTGACAAAGGTCAGGATAAACAGCCAGGCGCGGCGCGACTCCTTCCACGTTACGCCAGAGGTAAACACGGCCGTGAGCGCGATCACAAAGAAAAAGGAAAGGTAGCGCAGATCCCAAAAGAAAAGCGTGGAGGCCAGGAAGCAGCCAAAGAAGATGATCCAGGCGCGCGGGTCAAAACTTTGGACCAGCGAGTTGCGCTGGCGGTAGCGCCAGGTTACCAGCATGGTTTACCTCTTTCGAATCCGGTCTATGGGGCGGGGCCCGGCGAAAAGCCGCCTGCGGGCGGGCGCGAAGCTCGCCGCCGGACCCGCGCCGATGTTACCGCCCGGTCTGCCGCTGGACGGACGAATACGCTGCCACCAGGATCGGCACCAGGATGGCGGCAAAAATCATGTTCGGCCCGGCGGAGGGCAAGAACTCGCCTACGATGGCCACAGCCGGGGAGAAGCCGTTGATCCAGATATCCGAAATGGCGGCAAAGCCAATCCCAATCAGGTTGCCCAACATGCTCCAGGTCACCGCCGCCGCTACGTCAATGTTGCTGCGGAAGACATAGCGGACGACCAGCACCAGTACCAGCCCTACCAGCGCCGAAAGCCCGGCAAAGAGCGTAATCTGCTGGTCGCCGAAGATGTTGTTCTCCGGGTCGAAGAACACCATGTTGGCCTGATTGCGGTTAAGGAAGTACAGCGCCGTGGCAATGGCGGCCACGATCACGCTCAGGATGATGACGGTGTTGATGCTCTTCTTCTTGTCCTCGAACAGCCAGGCCATACCGGCGATCATGCCTACCAGGCCGTTCCCAACGCTCCACTGCGGCGAGAGGCCAAAGCCGGTCAGGGCGTCGCCGAACATGTTGCCCACCGCGCCGGTAAAGAGACCCACCGCCGGCCCGAAAGCGTAGCCGAAGAACATCGGGATGGCGATGGCCGGCCGCAGCGCTACCTGGCTGACGGAGGGGACGGCGAAGACGGTGCCGTTGAACAGGTAAGAGAAGATGGCGTACAGTGCCGCGCCGATGGCCATATATACCACCTCGCGCGTGCCAACTTCCCAGATCTTGCGCTCGCGCGTCAGGTAGTACACCAGGAAGACGATCAGCAGCCCAATGCCGACGAACACGAACCGCAGCAGGGCGGTCTCATCGAGCTGGAGCGCCGGGTTCACCAATGGGCCAATCAGGGCGATCGCGACAAAAAAGACCAGCACTGCAACCAGCGCCAGAAGAACAGAAACCAATTTACGGTCCATCATTAACCTCCTGAACATTTGAAAAATGGTTCATACGAGCGCGCTCTATGCGACGCGCAGACCCGTATGGCTGAAAAATTACAGTACAGCATGAGCAAGCTCCTCCGCTTTCATGAACCGGCCGGTGCGCGGGTAAAAATCCAGGTTGGCGCGCAGCAGTGAGGTGGGCACCAGCCGGTTGCTTGTCAGGCGTTCCTGATCTTTTAACACTTCATAGGGACTTCCGTCGCAGACCAATCGGCCCTGGTTGACCAGCAGCACCCGGTTGGAATAGGCGACGGCCAGGTCAACATCATGGGTGATGAAGAGGATGGCTTCGAAACCGGGCATTTGCAGAATGGCCTCCATGAAGCTGATGTAGTTCTGGTAATCCTGCCCGGCCGTCGGTTCGTCCATTGCCAGGATGCGCGAGCGCATCGCCAGCACGGCAGCGATGCTGACGCGTTTTTGCTGCCCAAACGACATCGCCAGGGGCGGGTATTTTTCCAGCCCTTCCAGGTTCACAATCTGGATTGCCTCCCGGGTGGCCTGTTCCATTTCCTGCGGTTTTTGCCCCAGGTTGGTTGGCCCAAAGGCGAGCTCGTCGTACACGGTGGGGGCGAAGAGCATGTGGCTGGGGCTTTGGAAGACGTACCCCAGCGTGTGGGCGATCTGTGCCACGCTCAGATCGCGGGTATCACGCCCTTCGACCAGCACCCGCCCCCTCTTGGGCTTGAGCAGTCCGATGGCGTGCTTGACCAGTGTGGTTTTTCCGGCGCCGTTTGGACCCAGCACCGCGATGATATCGCCGCGCTGGATCTCCAGGGTGACCCCCTCCAGCGCCGGGCGTTCCGGTTCGTACCAGAAGCTGGCGTCCTCGAACTTTACCAGCGGCGCGGCGGCGTTTTCCGGCTTTGCCTTACCGCCGGGCAACACCTCCAGCCGGGGCGGCGGGGGCTGCCGGGAGGCCATCTTCATGATGAGGCGCGCCGGCAATTTGACCTGGCGGTAATCCACGTGTTTTTCAAGACCTTCGGCCGGGCCGTCGTATTCGATCTGCCCTTTGTTCATAAAGAGCGCCCGGTCGGGCTGGATCGAAAGCACATCTTCGACCCGGTGTTCGATCATCAGGATGGTCATCCCCTCATCGGCCAGACGCCGCGCCAGCGCCAGCGCTTCCTGCGCGCTGGCAGGGTCCAGACTGGCCAGGGGTTCGTCCAGCAGCAGGATGCGCGGCTGCATGGCGAGCACGCCTGCCAGGGCGATCTTCTGTTTTTCGCCGCCCGAAAGGTTGAAGGTCTCTCGATCCCGCAAGTGCGAGATGCCCAGGTAATCCAGCGCCTGTTCCACCCGCTGCAGGATCTCCTGGCGCGGCAGCCCCAGGTTTTCGAGCCCGAAGGCGACCTCGTTGGCGACGCGCGTCCCCAAAATCTGCCGTTCCGGGTCTTGCAGCACCGTCCCGACCAGTTGGGAGATGCGCGCCAGCGAGAGCGCGGCGGTATCCTGTCCTTGCAGCAGGATGCGTCCCTGCACTTCGCCTTTGTAGCTGCGCGGGATCAGGCCGTTGATGCAGCGTGCCAGGGTGGTCTTGCCACACCCGCTGGCCCCGGCGATTAAGACCAATTGGCCGGCGCTCACCCGCAGGTTGATGTTCTGGATGGCAGGCTCTGCGCGGCTGCGGTAGCGGAAGGAAAGGTTCTCGATGATGACGGGCTCTATATCCATAGGCTTACTTCTTTGGCCTTTGAGCGCGAATCTCTATCACGTCGCCAATTTTTGAGTTCAATCGTTCGGCGGCGCTACCGTTGACGACACAAATGCTCAACTGTCCGGCGCTATCTACCAGCGCGACCAGCTCGCCGGGTTTGCCTTCTCCAAAGGCGCGCTTCAACCCCCGGATTTCCACCTCGCCGAGGCGGATGCGCAGATCTCTGGCCTGGGCGGGCAGCAGCGACTGCGGAATATTGGTCGAAAGGTTGCCAAAATGATCCATATGCAGGATTGCGCCGCGCCAGCCGCCGGGGATCGGTTCCGGGCGCGGGATTTGCAGCCGCACTGGGTCTGTGATCGGCGTGCCCAACTCCTCCAGCCGGATTTTGCTCGCCAGCCAGGCGCCAACCGGCGCAAAGATATCCCGCCCATGAAACACAGAGCTGACGGTCGGACGCCAGAAACCGGGATGATCCAGGTGAACCACTTTGATGGTTGCGCCTTTTTGCTCGGCGTCTTCCAGCAGCAACGAAAACAGCCCGTTATCGGGCCCCACAAAAAAGGCGTCGCCGAGCTGGGCTGCAATCGGGCGGCGTTCTGTCCCCACCCCCGGATCCACTACGCCGATGTGTACAGTCTCCGGCGGAAAGTACGGCGCAGCCCTGGCCAACGCCAGCGCGCCTTCCAGGATGTTCTGCGGGCTGATGCTGTGCGTCAGGTCGGCAATGTGCGCGTCCGGCGCAATCGTCCAGATGACGCCTTTCATAATACCCGGATAGCCGTCTTTCAGCCCAAAATCTGTCAACAGCGTGATGATCTTCGCCATCTCTCAGGATCAATACTCCACCATGAAGCGCACCCCCGCAGCCTCGCCTTCGCTGGCTTCAAAATAGACTTTGAATTCATCGAAGGAGACTTCGGCCAATCCCTGAATAGAAGCGGGAGTGCCGGGACTGGCCGTTCCGACGGTCTGGTTGTTGTTTGAGTCTTCCACCCAGAAGCGCACCGCGCCCTTTTCGACCGAAACGGAGACGCTTACGGGGATGTTATCCTCGCTGGTTTCTTTCTCAAACTCTTCAGAAAAGGTGCCCTTGAGACTCGAGAAGCGGCCTTCGCAGGCATCGAAGCCGCAGTTCATGCTCGAACCGCTGACCGAGCCGGTCGTCCCACCCGACCCACACGCCAGCATCAGCAGCAGGTTGGTGAACAGAATTAGAGAGATGATCTTTTTCCTTTTCATGGGCTGCTCCTTGAAGTTATTTCTCGCTAAAATTTGCAGGCTATTCTAATTATAGGCCAATGCTGCCCGGTGTTTATCGGTTAATTCCATGGAGTAAGGATTTTCGTAAGCGATTTTCCAGCTCTTTCGTTAATAGCATTTTCGTTGAAAGGTTATAGAAAAAGTCATCAGCCGTTCTGTTAGAATCCCTGTCTTAAAAGGAACGGAATCTCCCGATTTCGGATGATTTCACGTATAATAAGTTGGTTTAAAAGAAAAACAAAGGTTGTATGATATAAGAAATGACGGAACAACGTCCGATTACAGATGACCTGCAAGCCCTGCTGGATGTCCTGCCCGCCCACATCACAGAAGCGGTTATAGCAGCCAATAATTTTGATAACCTGCTCGAAATTGTCCTCGACCTGGGCCGCATTCCGGTGGCGCGTTTTGTCGGCGGCGAGACCAAACTAAGCGATCAAGAGATCACCCACGAGGATATCCAAACCGTCGTGGCGCATATTGGCGATTTCGACGCTGATAACCGCGCCGGCATGGAGCGCACGCTCCATCGCATCTCGGCCATTCGCAACCGGCGCGGCCATATCGTTGGCCTGACCTGCCGGGTTGGGCGGGCGGTCTATGGCACGCTGGATATCATCCAGGACCTGGTGGAATCTGGCCAGAGCCTGCTCATCCTGGGCAAGCCTGGCATTGGCAAAACGACTATGCTGCGCGAGGCGGCCCGCATCCTGGCCGAGACCAAGCGCGTCATTATCGTGGATACTTCCAACGAGATCGGTGGCGACGGCGATGTGCCGCATCCTGCCGTAGGAAAAGCCCGCCGCATGCAAGTGGCCACGCCCTCCCTGCAGCATGAAGTGATGATCGAGGCGGTCGAAAATCACAACCCCGAAGTGATCGTCATTGACGAAATCGGGCGTGAGCTGGAAGCTGAGGCGGCCCGCACCATCGCCGAGCGCGGCGTGCAGTTGATCGGCACCGCCCACGGCCGCACGCTGGAGAACTTGCTGCTCAACCCCACCCTTTCTGACCTGGTGGGGGGGATCGAGTCGGTCACCCTTTCAGATGAAGAAGCCCGCCGGCGGGGCACCCAAAAGACCGTGCTCGAACGGCGCTCCCCACCGACTTTTGATGTCCTCATCGAAATCCAGGAACGCAATTTGCTGGTGGTTCACCCTGATGTGGCTGCTGCGGTAGATACGCTGGTGCGCGGCCTGCCGCTCCTGCCGGAGATCCGCTCCCGCGATGAGGATGGCAAGATTCAGGTGCGCAAGCCCCCGCCGCAGCCTCATTTTCCCCAGCGCACGCCGCAACAGGGCCTGCGCCGTTCTTCCAGCGCCAACGGAGCGGTCAACCCTCCCTATCTGACGGCGCATTCTGCCGGGGGTTCTGCGCGCCAGACGCAACAGACGGGCGAAGAAGCGGAATTCCAACCTTTGGGGCAGCCGGATTCCTCTGGCAGGCAAAAGGCTATTCGCATCTATCCCTATGGTGTGGCGCGCAATCGGCTCCTTCAAGCCACCAAACGGCTTGGCGTCCCGGCGGTTATCGCCCGCGACCTCGAAACCGCCGAATCCCTGATGACGCTGCGCACTTACTACCGAGCTCGCCAACAGCCGATCCTGGACGCTGAAGAGCGCGGCTTGCCGATTTATGTCCTGCGCGCCAACACGGTCAGCCAGATGGAACAGGCCCTCCTGGATATGTTCAACCTGGCCGGCGAGGCTGCCGCTTCTGAGTTTACAGAGGATATCTCGAACGCCACCCAGACTGCCATCCAGTCCGTCCTGAATGGCCAGCGCTTTGTTGATCTGCCCCCGGCCCCCTCGACCATCCGCCGCTTGCAGCACGAGATGGCGCGCCAGGCCGATCTGGTCTCACATTCCTATGGAAAGGATCCCAATCGCCGCGTCCGCATCTATCGCGACTAGGCGCTGACTACAAAGCGATGTTCATCACCCTGGAAGGGCCAGAAGGCAGCGGCAAGACTTCTCAAATTCCGCCTCTCGTGGATTTCCTGCGTTTGCAGGGCATTGATCTCTTGGCTACCCGCGAACCGGGCGGCACCGCGATTGGCGATCAGGTGCGCTCCATTCTAATGAACCTGGAAAACCAGGCCATGCACCCCCGTACCGAGATCCTCTTGTTTTGCGCCGCCCGCGCTCAAATCGTCGAGCAGGTCATCCGCCCCGCCCTGCAGCAGGGCAGAACGGTGCTCTGTGACCGTTACGCCGACTCTACACTGGCTTATCAGGGCTACGGGCACGGTCTGGACCGGGTCTTTCTCCGAGAACTGCTCGATTTCACTACCGGCGGTTTGTGGCCGGACTTCACGATCCTGATGGACGTGGATGTCGAGGTAGGCCTCCAGCGCAAACAGAAATGCCAGGGCGAATGGAACCGCCTGGATGCTTATGCTATGGCATTTCACCAGCGCGTCCGCCAGGGTTATCTTGAAATGGCCCGCCAGCAGCCTGAGCGCTGGATTGTGATTGACGCCAGCCAACCCCAAGAGGCGGTGCAGCAGACCTTGCGCGCTGCGATTCTTGCCCGGTTGGCCGCCGAAGCAAAATAAACTACCCTATCGTCCCCTTAAGGAACCCCTTATGAACCGTAAACTCTTTACTATTGCCCTCCTGGCCGGCGTTTTATTGGCGGCTTGCAGCCCGGCTTCTCCTACCCAGGTTGCACCCACTGCCCCGCCAGCCACCCCGGTTGGCCAGCAAACCGCCCAGCCTGCCACTGAACCCACCGTTGATTTCCCGGCCTCTGGGCCGGGGGTGTGCGTTTCTGAGACGCTGGCCATCCCCGAAGTAACCGATGGAGATTGGATCCAGGGTCTGCCGGATGCAAAAGTTACCCTGCTGGTGTACAGCGATTTTCAATGTCCGTACTGCGCGCAGTTCGACCCTGTAGTGGACCAGTTGCTGAAAAGCAACCCCCAGGATTTTCGCCTCGTCTTCCGCCACTTTCCGCTGCCTTATCATAATAACGCCCTCCTAACGGCGCAGGCAGCCGAAGCGGCAGGCAAACAAGGCAAGTTCTTCGAAATGAAAACCCTACTCTTCGCCAACCAAACAACCTGGGCCAGCCTGCCGGAAACGGAGCTGCGCGCCTGGCTGGATGAACAGGCCGCGACCCTTGCGCTGGATGCTGACCAGTTCGCCGCCGATCTCGAAGATCAGGCGCTCAAGGATAAAATTCAGAATTCGTTCAATATCGGCTACCAGGCTGGCGTGAACGGCACGCCCTTTTTCCTGGTCAACGGCAGCCACTACCAGGGCAGTTTTGATCCGCAGAGCATCCTGGAATACGCCAAGTTTTCAGAGAATAAATTTAAAGAATGTCCCCCGACTGTGATCGAGAAAGGCAAGAAATACACCGCCACGCTCAAGACCGAGAAAGGGGATATCGTGATCGAGCTTTTCCCGGATCAGGCGCCGTTGACGGTCAACAGTTTCGTGTTTTTAGCCCGCCAGGACTGGTATGACGGCGTTACTTTCCACCGCGTCATCCCTGATTTTGTCGCTCAGAGCGGCGACCCCAGCGGCACCGGCGGCGGTTCGCCGGGCTATGCTTACAGCAACGAGGTAACCCCCGAGCTGCGTTATGACCAACCCGGGCGGATCGGAATGGCAAACGCAGGCCCGGATACCAACGGCAGCCAGTTCTTTATCACCTTCACACCCCAGCCCCGCCTGGATGGCAATTACACCATCTTCGGCCAGGTGATTTCTGGGATGGAAGTGCTGAAAAAATTAACCCCCCGCGATCCCGCGCAGGCGGTTGATCTGCCACCGGGGGATAAAATCCTTGACATAGAAATTGAAGAGAAGTAAGAGTTGCAATGAACAAAAAACTTCCTCTCGTCACGATTGCGTTCGTCTTCCTGCTCGCAGCCTGCGGGCAGGCGGCTACACCGGTTGCTCAGCTTACACCCACCGGAGCGCCGACCCAGGGCGGCGGAAGCCCGACCGCGTTTATCCCGACTTCTGGACCGGCCTTCTGCGTTGCACAGACGGGCGTTTTTCCGACCCCCGACCCCACCCTGCAAGCTGCTTTTCCGCCTCCGGCTGAAGGCGATTGGGTGAGCGGGGAAGCCAGCGCCAAATTGACGATCATAGAATACAGCGATTTTCAATGACCGTACTGCGCTCAGCTTGAACCCGTGTTGGTTCAACTTCATGAAATGTATCCCCAGGATGTCCGCCTGGTGTTCCGCCATTTCCCTTTGAAATCCATCCATCCCAACGCCCGCCTGGCGGCGATTGCCTCAGAGGCTGCCGGCAAGCAGGGAAAATTCTTCGAGATGAAGAAGGTTCTGTTTGAAGAACAGGCGGTTTGGGGCGGCATGCCCGATGAGCAGTTCCGCGCCTGGCTGCAGAACGCCGCCAAAGACCTCGATCTGGATGTTGACGCCTTTGGTAAAGACCTGGATGCGACCGATCTCGCCCAAAAGATTGACGGAGCTTACCAGGCCGCCAGCAGCGTTGGCATCAGCGGCACGCCCTTTGTGCTGATCAACGGCTTGCCGTACCAGGGGCCGCGCGATTTTGCCAGCCTGGAGAATATCCTCAAAGCCTACCAGATCACCGACCGGCAGTTCACTCAATGCCCGCCGATGGAGATCAACCCGGCCAAAAAATATACCGCCATCCTCCAGACCAGCCGGGGCGAGATCGTGCTTGCGCTCTATCCGGATAAAGCGCCCGTCGCCGTCAACAGTTTCATCTTTTTGGCGCGCCAGGGCTGGTTCGATGACACCATCTTTTACCTCGTCATCCCGGATTTTGTCGTCCTGGCAGGTGACCCGACCGGCACTGGTTACGGCCACCCCGGCTACTTTTATGATAATGAAATCACCGACCTACGCTTTGACAAAGCCGGTGTGGTGGGCATGGATAATTCTGGCCCCAATTCCAACGGTAGCCGCTTTTTCATCACGTATTCCCCCCAGCCCAGGTTGGATGGTCATTACACCATCTTTGGACAGGTGGTTGATGGCCTGGATGTGCTGGGGAAATTCCCTGCCTTTGATCCTGGGCGCGGCAGCAACCCTGCTCAGGCCGAGAAAATCATCAAGGTGACTATCCGGGAAGAATGATGGGAAACTCCGCCGCAAAGTTCGATCTGCCTGCCTTCTTGATGCTCCTGCTCAGCGGTCTTGGCCTGCTGGGCATTCTGACGGCCGCCGCCGGACTGGCGTTTGCCGGTCTCTTTGCGCTGCTGGCGGGCGGGGCGTTGGGCGATCGGGCTTTGCCCATCCTTTCGCTCGCCTGGGCGGCGGTTTTTTTCTGCCTTTTGCTGCTGCCTTCGCTCATCAATGCCTTCATCCGACTTTTGAACCTCAACCGCCCGACCATCGGGCTGCCGCACCGTCTCCGGCTGGCGTCTCTCTTTATGTTGTTCTTCCCGGCTTTGGTGGTTTCGGGCGATTATTTGTCGCTGCAAAGCGATTTTTCCTGGCTCTTGCTGCCGCCGCTGCAAATCCTGGTGACTGTTATCCCGATCTGGTGGATATTTGAGGTAGGCCGTCGCGGCCTGACGATGAGCGAGCGGCGCAGAGGCTGGGGGTTGGTCAGTTTCAACATGCTGATCAACCAGCCCCTCATCCTGGTTGCCGAAATCGGCTTGTTCCTGATCCTGGGCGCCCTGGCGGCGCTTTGGCTTTCGGGCCGCCCGGAACTGTTTGGCGAGCTTCAGCGCCTGGCGCAGCGTGTTGCTGACGCTGGTATGGACCCCGCCGCGCTCCAGCGCATGCTCTTACCCTTCCTCCAGCAGCCGCTCGTCTTGCTGGGCATTCTGGTGATGGCCGCCGGTCTCATTCCCATGCTGGAAGAACTGCTCAAGCCCCTGGCGTTGTGGGGGCTGGCGGGGCGCGGCGGCTTTACGCCGGTGGACGGGTTTGTTGGCGGGATGCTGTGCGGGGCAACCTTCGCGCTGATGGAAACGCTTGGAAACCTTTCGAACCCGCTCGATCTGTGGGCCGCGGTGGTGGTGGGGCGCTTTGGCACCGCCTTGTTGCATATCACCACCTCCGGATTGGTCGGGTGGGGATTGGCTTCGGCGCTTGCTGAGGAAAAATATGCCCGCCTGGGAGCTGGTTATCTGCTTGCCGTCGGCCTGCATGCATTATGGAATGTATTTGGCATCATGGTTGGCATCTCCCCGCTGATTGATGGCGCCGATGCTCCGGCTTTTGTGGTGCTGAACCAGCGTCTGGGGATGGTTGCGCCTTTGGCAATGGCCGCGCTGACGGCGACGCTGTTTTTAATTCTGCTCGGTAGCAATCGTCGTCTCAGAAAAGCGTCCCGACCGGCAGGCGAAGATGGGGTCGTTGAGGCGGTCGGACCTCTCGGCGCGGAAAATGAATCGGTCTGAAATGCTGGTAAAATTGTTCCTTGCTGCTTGCTTCTGTTAGCCTTGGGGCGGCAAATTGACCTTGGAGGTTTACGAACCGAATGGAATGGATCACATTCATCATTGATTTTGTTTTGCACCTGGATCACTACCTGAACGTAATTATCGAGTGGGCTGGTATTTGGACCTACTTGATTCTCTTCATTGTTATTTTTATTGAAACCGGGCTGGTTGTCACGCCTTTTCTGCCCGGCGACTCGTTGCTGTTTGCGGCCGGCGCAATCTCAGCCCTGGGGTCAACCCTCAATCCTGTTCTCCTGTTTGCCCTGCTGGCGGTGGCCGCCGTACTGGGGGATACGGTCAATTACTGGATTGGCCATTTTATCGGAGAGAAGGCTTTTACGACCAATTCTCGTTTCCTCAAGAAAGAATATCTCGAGCGCACACAGGCTTTTTATCATAAGCACGGCGGCAAGACCATCTTTCTGGCGCGCTTTATTCCCATCATTCGCACCTTTGCTCCCTTTGTAGCGGGGATAGGACGTATGCGTTATGGCTACTTTATTACCTATAACGTCGTGGGCGGTATTGTCTGGACGGGACTGTTCATCTTTGCCGGTTACTTCTTTGGGAATGTGCCGTTTGTCAAGAATAACTTCTCGCTGGTGGTGATTGCCATCATCCTGATCTCGCTCATGCCGCCGGTGGTCGAATACCTGCGCAACCGTAAGAGCCCTAAAGCCGAACTGGAAGTCAGTTGACGCGCCGTTTCTTGACGAGGAGAAAGACCCATTGTGAAGCGCGAAAAGCTCCAACACCTTGTACGGCGTTTGTTTCACAGCCTTGCCACACTCCAGTTCATTCATCCGGAGTATGTCCCGTCGCAGGGCGGTGTCATTGTGGCAACCAACCACCTCAGCCGATTGGATATTCCAGTTCTTTTCCTCATTCCGACCCGCCCGGATATTACCGCCCTGGTAACGGATAAGTACAAGCGCTATCCGTTCTTTCGCTGGTTCGCCGAAAGCGCCAACGGCATTTGGATCGATCGCACCAAAGCGGATTTCACCGCCTTTCGAGAGGCTGCCGAGCTGCTTAAGAAGGGCGGTTGTGTGGGTATCTCGCCGGAAGGCACCCGCAGCGATTCCGGCGTGCTTTTAGAAGGTAAGGCGGGTACGGCTTTGCTGGCGCTCAAGGCGAATGTTCCAATTGTACCAGTCGGGATTGCTGGCACCGAAAATGCCCTGGGCCCGATGCTGACGATGCAAAAACCGGTCATCACAGCCCGCTTTGGACCTCCTTTCCGGTTGCCGCCGCTGGACCGCTCGAACCGCGAGGAAACCCTTAAGAATTACACCGATGAAATCATGTGCCGGATTGCGGCCTTGCTGCCGCAGAAATACCACGGTTTTTACCGCGATCACCCACGCCTGAAAGAGCTGCTGGCTGCCCGCCGCGATTGAAAAGACACTGCTGAATTTTATAAAACGCCTGGCCAGGTCGAACAGAGACCAGACACAGGGTAGGTTTTTTGTTGCTGTTTAGCATAGGCCGTGCTATACTATTATTGACATAAAGCCAGTTTCGTGTACTAATACTAAACATTCTTTGCATTTTTTCGAACAATATCCCCGCGGGGGCGGCGGTAATTGGAGTGAATGGAATGGAAAGTTCTGGCGGGTATGAATTGTTAATCGGCGCGCGCATTAAGCAGCATCGCCAGAGTCAGGGGCTCAGTATGCGCGAGCTGGGACGGCGAACCGATTTATCGGTTTCGTTTCTCAGCCAGGTCGAACGCGGGCTGGTCAGCGTTTCGATCAGTTCGCTCAGGAAGATCGCTGACGCCCTGGATGTTTCCATTATGTTTTTTCTAGACGACCGTGTGAATGATGATCCGATTGTTCACGCCGGAAACCGCAGAATCGAGATACCCCCTGGCTTCTCCGATTATATCGAGGTCATCTCTCCAAACCTGGGGCAAAAAGCCGAGGTCATCCTGGCGCATATGTCCCCGGGCAGCAGTTATGCTGCCCAGCCCCTCAAGGCTCCGACGGATGAGTGTATTTACATGATCCAGGGCTCAATCAAGATTGGACTGGACGGCAAAGATTATAAGCTGAACCCCGGCGACAGCGTCTGTTTTAAGGGCAATTCGCTGACCGGCGTTCACTGCGTATCCGATGAGAATGCCTCCTGGTTCTGGGTGATCACCCCTCCAGAGTTCTAAACCCACCTGCCAAACCGCACCAGCGCGCAGCCAAAGCTGTTCGTTTCACATGTCTTGGGGATTTGTCCTTCCAGGAGGGCTGCTACAGCCTCCGCCAGGTAAAAACGTCTGGGTTCGCGCTGGCGAAAAGAAACATCGTCGAAGGCGCCTCGATAGCGCAGAATTCCGTTTGCGTCCAATGCGAACAAGTGCGGTGTGGTTCGCGCGCCGAACAGATTGGCGGCTACCTGCTCTCGGTCGTGCAAAAGGAGGGCGATTTCTTGCCGCTCAGCCGACTGTTGGATTTGCTCTGGGGTTTCGTCGGCGTTGGAAGCCACAGTCACCACGATGGCCGCCTCTCCCCAGCTTTTCGCCAGTTTGCGCAGTTCCACATCGACGCGCTGGCTGTGCGGGCATTCGGCTGACCAAAAATTGATCACCACAATCTTCCCCCGAAAATCGCTCAAGCGGTGCGTCTTTCCTTGCAGGTCAGTCAGGCAGAAATCCGGCGCAGGCTTATGCAGCGGAAGCTCGTTCTGCAGTTGAGGAGGAAAAATTTCCATACGAGATCCTACAGAAAGAATAATCTGATTTTGCAATCTTCGGCGCAAAAGCCAGCTAAAATTATATCATCCTGTGGATATCATCCTGTGGATATCATCCTGTGATTTGGAGACGGTAAATGCACGGTACGGGGTTCTGGTGGATCATCCTTTCATTGGCGCTCTATGGTGTCCTTCATTCGCTGCTGGCTTCGCTGAGATGGAAAGCCTGGGTCAGGCGTTGGATCGGCGCGCCCCACTTCGACCGTTTTTACCGGCTGTTTTTTAACCTCATCGCAGCCGTTGCGCTCTTGCCATCCCTGGCGCTGGTAGTGCTTTTGCCGGATGAGAAGATTTATACGGTTCGATTTCCCTGGCTGGTTCTTACCGCGCTCATCCAGCTTTTGGCTTTGCTTGGCCTGGCAGTGGGGGTCATGCAGACCGGCGGAGCGAACTTCTTGGGTCTGGAACAGCTTTTTAACCCTGAGAAAGCGGCGCAGCCGCGCCAGTTTGTAAACGATGGGTTATACCGCTGGGTGCGCCACCCGCTTTACTTTTTTTCTCTGCTCATCCTCTGGTTGTTCCCGGTGATGAGTTGGAATACCCTGGCCTTCAACATCGGCGCGACTCTCTACCTCACGATCGGCTCGTGGTTCGAAGAGCGAAAACTGCTGCATGAATTTGGGGAGCAATATGCCGCTTATCGGCGCTGCACCCCCATGCTGTTCCCACTCTTCCGGCGTAAACCCTGTGTTGGGGAGGAGGCCGGGGGAAAATAAGCGATGCCCCTGCTTTGGATTTCGGCTGGTTTTCTGGCTGGGGTTTTTCTGGCTTCCCGCTGGTTGCTGCCCTGGCCGGTGTGGGGGGCGCTGGCGGTTTTTAGTGTTGGGGTGGGGGTTCTAGAATTACGCCTGCCTTTCCTCTCCGGCTGGCGAAAACGCTGGGGCCGCCTTGCGCCTTTACCGGCCGGTTTTCTTCTGGCGGCCCTGCTTGCCGGGGCGGCTCGTTTTCAGGCCGCTCGCCCGATCTTCGACCAGGCGGATCTTGCACCGTACAATGGGCAAGGCGAGGTGCGTTTCTCGGCGATGGTGGTCGAGCCTCCCCAAAAAAGAGAGCGCTCAATTCAGCTCCGGCTGAGCGCCGAAGAAATCCTCGCGATGAATGGGGTGAGCGTGTCCATCCCCGTCAGTGGTCTCGCGCTGGCCACGTTGCCGCCGGGCGGCGACTGGCGTTACGGCGACAGGCTGGAGCTAACTGGTGAGCTGGTTGACCCGCCTGAAGGCGAGAGCTTCTCTTACCGCGCATACCTGGCCCGCCAGGGGGTCTATACGATGATTAACTATCCGAGCATCCGCCTGCTGGAGCGGGGTGCTGGGAACGTACTTTTGACCGGCATATACGCCTTTCGCGATCAGGCTTACCGGGTCTTAAATCGTCTCTATCCTCAACCCGAAGCAGCCTTGCTTTCCGGGATCCTGTTGGGCATTGAGCAGGACATCCCGGCGAGCCTGGAGCGCGCCTTCCGCGATACGGGTACGGCGCATATCATCGCCATCTCTGGCTTCAACATTGCCATCCTGGCGGCATTGTTCAGCTCGCTGGCCGGTCGTTTGATCCCCGACCGCTGGTTGTCGTTGCTGGTTGCCATTTTGGGGGTGGCGGTGTACACCATCCTGGTTGGCGCTGCGGCTTCGGTTGTGCGGGCGGCTGTGATGGGGGGGCTCACCCTGCTGGGTAGCCAGATCGGCCGACGCAATGCTGGTCTCAATGCGCTGGCGTTTACCGGCGCAGCGATGTGCGCTTTTAACCCGGACCTGCTGTGGGATGTTAGCTTTCAGCTTTCCTTCAGCGCCACGCTGGGTTTGGTGTGGTTCGGCGTTCCGTTGGAAAACATCGCCCGGCAATGGCTGGAGGGGCGCTTTTCTTCGAACACCGCTCGCCGCCTGACCGGGCCGTTGAGCGAATATTTTTTGTTTACGCTGGCGGCTCAGGTCACTACTTTACCGGTTATTCTGTATCATTTTCAGCGTCTTTCGCTGAGTTCTTTGCTGGCTAACCCGCTGGTTCTTCCGCCTCAGCCGCTGGTGATGACGCTGGGCGGGCTTTCGGCGCTGGCTGGGATGGTCTTGTATCCGCTTGGCAAAGCCCTCTCGTTTTTGGTCTGGCCGCTGCTGCTGTTCACCATTCGCGTCGTCGAGTCCCTCTCCAGGATCAACGGCGGCGCAGTGGTTGTGGGCCAGACCACAATGTTCTGGGCGGCGATCTATTTCCTGGCTTTGTTCCTTCTGGCGAAAAACCTTGCTTTTGTCTGGCAGCAGCGCGCTCGCCTGAAAGCATACGCCGGGCTGGCTGTGCTTTGTTTGGGCAGCGTTGTCGCCTGGCGGGGTTTTTACGGCGCTCCGGATGGCCGTCTGCACCTGACGGTTTACTTTACTTCGAGCGGGCCGGCAGTTCAGATTCAGACGCCGCAGGGTCGTTACCTTTTCATTCACTATGGCTCCCCCAACCGCGAGCTGAATAGCTTCCTGGCGCGCCGGATGCCTATTTTCCACCAGCGGCCAGATGGACTCTTGCTTCCCGCTGGCGCCGCCAGAGCTTTAGAAGGGCTGCCCGATTTCCTGGATCGCTTTCCGCCGGGTTGGATCCTCTGGAATTCGCAGATCAGCGAGTATCGTTCGGCCGCCCGGCTGAAAACCTGCGCGCAAAACCAGGGCATCCCGCTCCTTCCGCTTGAAAGCGGGCAGTCTATTTCGCTGGGAGGCGCCGCTCGGCTTGAAGCGCTGGCGCAGGAGGAAGAAGGGGCGCTGCTGGGACTGGTCTCCGGTGGGGTGCGGGTCGTTTTTGCCAGCGGCGGGCCGGAAAGTCTTGCCAGGCTGCCCACGAACTGGTCTTCGCCTGGCGTCATCTTGTTGCTTTCAGAAGCCAGTTTGAAGGATGCCGCGCCGCAGGAGTGGCTGGCATTCCAGCCTGGTCTGGTCATCGCACCCGCTGGCGCGCCTGGCCTGCCCTCCAACTGGCTGGCGTTAGACCGGCGTCATTGGGTGGAGGCGACGTTCGACGATGGAGATGTGAGGATTTCGGCGAGGGAATAGTGTTTTAAGATTGCCGTTTATCCGCTTTCCCTGGGGTCACTTGATGCCAACAGACTCCTGATGCGTTCGTCAGTCGCAGTCAGCCAGGTTGTGAAATGCGGCGACCAAATCAGGCAGGTTTTAGAAATCTTCCCGCTTGCAAGATCTTGTTTCAGCTCTGTGAGGGTCATGGGACCACTGGGTTCGTTGCCAAAAAGAACAATGCACCAATTCCCTACCTCATCTTCATAGGGTAGCGCTTTTACCCCGGCGACTTTTCCGATTGACACCAGGATCCCCTGACGCACCCCGCACCCGGCAAATACCAGCTCGCCGTGCAGGCGGTCGTGCCACATCCATTGCTTCAGTTTCGGGTTTAAGAAGGCCTCTCGGCTGCCCAGCGGCAGGATCCAGTCGCCTGCCGCTCCGAAAGCCTCTTCTTCATCGAGCCCCTCTTCCCTGACTCTGGTTTCGATCTCTGCCAGCTTTTTTTCTAGCAAATGTTGCGTCTTCATTTTGACCCGCTAATGGTGTAGGATATTCTTTCTTTGAAATCTTCCCGGCCTAGTTGATTTCTCCATTCTCGGCGGGCTTCGTCCCATGGACGGATCAATGGGGCATTCCCTTCCTTTTCCTGGTGAAAATCAACTGCCCATTCCGATCCGTCCGGCAGGGTTACCCTTATCAAGTTGTGGTTATCCTCAAACCACGCCCGGTCCAACCAGTTCAGAAATCCCTCCGCATTTGGATCTGAAGATTTTTCTTCAAACACCACGCTGTCTATTTTCCCGCCCGAGAAATGCTTTTGCAGGCTTTTATAGACGGATTGCGAAGTCTTGTGAACATACTCTTCACAGGTCAGCCCTTTTACCTGCCCGGAAACGCGCCAGGCCGGTTGAATTAGCCATTCGGCAAACAGATTCAATCCTGTTATCGTGCGGTGAATCAGGGTTGTGGGATCAGATTGAAAGGGATTGAGAACGTAAAATCCTTGCTGGTTGAGTTCGTCTTTCAACCCTTCCAGGTCTTTTTTGAAGTTTTGAAAATTAAGGTCATAATCATGGGCGTCAATGTTAACCTCGATGCTGACCTCTTGATTACCCAGGTTTTGATTAAACTCCATTGGAAGTTTCATTTCCATGTCTTGGTTTTGGATTGGCAATTCTGCTTCCGGATGGATGGCTTTCTGTCCTGGGGTTTCAACCGCTGGTTTTAGCGCCGAGGAGGAGCTGCTTAATAATCCACTCAACGCTGCTGCCGCAGATCCCAAAAGCGCGCCCATGATGGGGACGCCAAGGCTCCCTAGAAAGAGGATCGTCGGAATGCCAAATACACCGTTTTCGCCAGTGTCCCTTGTCTCGTTGAATGCATCGCCGGGGAGTGGGTTTGAATCGAGTGTTTCTCCGCCAGGCTCTTGCGAGGATGGTGGGATGATTTCTGTTTCGCCTGGTGGATCAGCGTTGATTGTCGAACCTGGGAGGATTGGATCGGATGTTTGCCACAACGCTTCTGCCAGCGACATGGTTTGTTCTTCCATGTACGGCCAACCTAATAATTTCCATCCCGTATGGAAATAAGTGATCTGGTAAGTAAAAGCCTGGTCTCCTTTTTGGGCAATCCAGTTGAAATGGATTTGAGCGGTACCGTACTTTTTTGCCGCCGAGTATCCATGAAAAGTCGTGCTTTCGCAGTCTGTTTCGCCAGATCCACAGAGATAAGTGTCATAATTGCCTTCTGAAATCTCCAAATGGACCAGTTGATCATAATCTAATTCGTTATCGTATGCATCTTTTAGCGTTTGCACAGACTGATATTCCAGCAAACACTGAAAACTGCTTGTGTCATATTCAATAAATCGCTTGACTTCACCAGATACCCCGGCAAGGGCAGCGGCATCGAACAGCGCCTGACCGCACGCTGTCTCAGCGGCCTGAAGCGATGGGATAGCCTGAACCGGTTCGACATCATTTGCTAAAAGCAGCAAGAAAAGGGCAATCAGCCAGAAGACGTTCTTTTTCATGCGCTGTTCCTCCTTGGGGTGAATGAGCGGTGAAAAAAGATGTCGAGAAGAGGATTGGCGGATTTCCGGCCAGATCCCAATTTTTTGCATAATTCCTGGCAAGAATAAGATTCAACTCTCACCTCAAGCCTATCCTTCTGTTTTATGGAACAACCTTTTTAAGACCATGCTCACCAGAAAAGAAATGCCGGCTGTCAATAAAAACAAGACAAAATAGGCTGGGAGGCAGACGGCCACCGAGACATCTCCGATGGCGGCATAGAACAGGTTGCCCACCTGTGCGATCGCCACACCGACTATGGAAGATAGGACGCAACTGGCAAGTGGGATGACCAATAAAAAGATCGGTCGTTTACTGGGATGGGAAGGTTGATTGCCTGCTTCCATCGGTTATCCTCCGGGGTTGGGTAAACCATTGCCACATATTATACATGGATTGAAGAGAAGGATCGCCGCTCTGGTAGAGTTTTGGCTTTTTCCTTTGTGGTTTGCGATTATGCTCGCGCTGAAAGGCCAAAGGGCGTCTCTAGAACTGGCCACGGCAGGGCGCGGGTTGTGCTTGCCTGTGGCGGCTCAAAAAGCCTGAGCGGCTTACTTTCCAACTGGCTGGCTTTCCAAATACTTTTCGACGGCTGCCGGGTCTAATGGCTTTGAAAACAGGAACCCCTGTCCAAAATGGCAGCCGAATTGCCTCAATTCTTCGAGCTGGTGTTCGGTTTCGATTCCCTCAGCGGTCAACCGAATATCCAGGTGGTGCGCCAGCGACAGGATGGCGCGGACGATGTCTGGATTTTGCCCTGGCCGGATGGTCTGGATGAAACTCCGGTCTATCTTCATGTTTCGGATGGGAAAGCTGTGCAGGTATCGCAAGGAAGAATAGCCGCTTCCAAAATCGTCCAGCTCGCACTCGACCCCAATTTCCTTCAGCTTCTGAAAGGTTTGCAGCACCTCTTTGGAATTTTTGATGAACACGTTTTCTGTGATCTCCAGGTGAAGCGTCCTGGGATTTAAGCCGGTTTGTTCGACCACGCGCGCCACCCGCTGGACGAAATGAGGGTGTCTGACCTGGTTTCCCGATATGTTGACATGGATATTCAGGTTCTGGAAGGCTGGGTTTTTAGAATGCCATTTCACCGCCTGCGCGCAGGCTTCTTGCAGCGCCCACGCGCCGACTTTATGAATTAAACTGGTTTCCTCGCAAATTGGGATGAAGTCCATCGGCGGGGTCAAGCCGCGGCTGGGATGCCGCCACCGGATCAGGGCTTCAAATCCGACAAGCCGAAGGTCCTTCAGAGATAAGATCGGCTGGTAGTGCAGTTCAAATTCGCGCCGTTCCAAAGCGGCGTGCAGATCATGTTCGATTTCCAGCCTGGATACTAATCGTTCTCGCATTCCCTGCTTATAGAATTCGTAGCGGTTCCGGCCGCGAGATTTGGCATGGTACATGGCGACATCGGCATCGCGCAAGATGTCTTCTGGTTGGTTGTATTCTCCTAATTTTTCGACAATACCGATGCTGGTGGATACCAAAACCTTTTTTCCGTTTACGATTTGGAAAGGTTTTGAAAATTCTTTCAGAATGCGGTTGGCAATCTTGCTGATCCCGGCGGTGTCGCACCGTTCTAACAACAAGATCACAAATTCATCCCCCCCGATCCGCCCTACCATGTCGCTGGCGCGCACACACGATTCCAGGCGGCTTGCAATTTGGATCAAAAGCTGGTCGCCGATCGTGTGTCCCAGGCTGTCGTTCACCACCTTAAAGTGATCACAATCCAGGTAAAGAACCGCGAATTGCGCCCCACCATATCGCCGGCTGAATTCAAGAATGCCTCCCAGCCGCTCCAGAAGGTAGGCCCGGTTGGGCAACCCGGTGAGCGAGTCGTGCAACGCTTTATAGGCAAGCTGTTTCTTGGAGAGCTGGTGCTCTATGATTTCGTTTTGCAACTCCAGGTTTGTTTTCTCCAGCGCTTTGGTTTTAGCATGCACCTGCTCTAGCGCCTTGTTTAGCTTTGTGTTGAGGGTTGCATTTTCCTGGATCGAGATGGCCTGCCGAATGAAAACCAGCAAGATAATCCCGCTGGCCCAGAGCGCCAGAGTGAAATTACTTAGTAGAAAGGAATGATTGGGCGCTCCGAAGATGATAAAGAAGGGCGTGATCGCGAACAGGTAAGGATAATAAGGCGTCCATTGTTCCAATTTGCCCAGTGCCCAGGACAAGAAGTTGTTATAAAGTGTATTTGCCAGTCCTTCGGCGCTCATCAATTTGATCTGCAGGATGGCAGCTTGCAAACAAAAGAAGTAACCAAACACCCAGACGAGATCTAACAAACCGCCGCTCAGATACTGGTCGTCCATCGCTTGAAGCAAGAAGATGGTATCTGCGATCACGAAGAAAATTGCCCCAATGGCCAGCAGCAGCACAGGCCGACGGTCCTGCAGCTCTATTTGGTTGTAAATCATCACGACCAGCGCCCAAATCATCAGGATATCTCCAACCGGGTAGGCGCTGGAAATCAAATCTGCAAAAGCAAGATCACTGCCGACTTTAATAATCTGCGGCCCCAGGACCAGGGTCCAAAATGCAAGCAGCGCGGACAGCAGGATGATTCTGGAATCCAGCGCCTTTTTGATCCTTTCTTGAGCCGAATCTCGTTTTCGGGGCAGGAGGAAGGCCCCCGCCAGGAACAGCGGGTAAGAAAGTAAGTAGAAGAAGTCTGCCGCAGAAGGGTAGGGCGTTACGCCGCGCCAGATTTCGAAAACGCTCCACAGCAGCTCTCCCACGGCGTCGAACAGGATCGAAGCGCCAAAGGCGTACCATGCCAGCGCGAGCCGCATTGACTGTTTTTGCGATTGTCGGGCCGCGATCAGTAGCGCCAGGGTTGTCAGGATTGTAAAGATGGGATAGACCAGGTCGCTGGCGGTAATACGCGTTCGTTCGGTGTTGATTTGCGTCACCATCGCCTGAACGGCAACCAATCCCAGAAAAAGGATCGTAATGTTTCTGGAAAAGATTGAAGCTGTCGGCGAGGTTTTGATGGTTGCCATGTGCGTTGTGACTCGAACGGCTAGGGAGTTGAGGATCGGGGCGTAATTCCCAATTGCAATCCATCCGCTATTATACGAAGAATAAAAGAGGGTGTAGCATTACAAATTCATTACAATGTACAAATTTAATAAAAACTTATCAGGTTCTCATCACCTGGCGGCTGCTCCAGATTCGGTGAAGGGGGGAGAAATTTCTCGTCTTGCACAAAAAGCAGGTGAAGGCGACTGCCTGTCCCCGGACGCGACGCATACAACCAGTTTATGCGAAGCCCGTCCAGAACGAAGGGGTAAAACGCCCAAAATCCCAGATTGGCAAAGACCTGCCTGGCTATTTTGGATCTGGCAGCAATGGTCGCATTTCAGAAAGCGTTATGCTGGCCCATTGCCGGACGAGCTTCCGGTAACTCTCTGAGTCCTGATATTGCAGCGCAACATCCAGGATGGTCATTGACCAGGGAATTTTCTCCTGCGGTTTGTCCTCTTTCCGCCGGGCGACGCGCCAGGTGTGCCTGTCTTGTCTGGTTTCCTTTGCCGCCTTCTGGCGAATTTGTTCGGCCGGAATCCCCTTTTCGAGATGATCGCGAAGTTGTTGTTCGATCCACACCAGGGCATCATCGCTGTATTGCCCATGCTGGATCATATAGCACGCCACGGTGAGCAGATGAACTTCGCCATAAGCCGCGTCGGTGAATTCTAGAGCAAGAAAATCGTCGAAGACCGTTTCGCAGGTCAGGTTATTTTGGTAGACAGCCCCACATCCAGCGCAGGTATCGGTTGGCATCACCTTCTCCTGGATTAATACACAAGGTCTCTATTCAGAATTATCCCCAGGCTCTCCCATAGCTTAAGGATTGTTTACGCTTAAGGGACGATCTCTTTCAGGTGGTGCAGGTAGCGCTCGGCCAGTTCGTAAAGGACCAGATCCGGC
Source organism: Anaerolineae bacterium (assembly GCA_013178185.1). Classification (GTDB taxonomy): domain Bacteria; phylum Chloroflexota; class Anaerolineae; order Anaerolineales; family Anaerolineaceae; genus Ch132. Next base: position 63,206 of record JABLXC010000001.1, read on the forward strand.
TGCTCGCGCTCGATCAGTTCCCAATCAATTTGAAAAGACCAGGGATACACTGCCCGGCTGAAGCGTTCAGAAAGGAAAGGCTCCAGACTGTTAGCAAAAGAATCGCGAAAGATCACTGCCCGCGGCAGGCTGGCGTCATCCACTTCGCTGATCGTGATCACCCGGTCAACCTTTTCCAAAAAGCGCGCTCTTGGGAGAGAAAGCGGCTCCAGTTGTAAGGTGGGCTCGGAGAACAGCGGATCGGTCAGCAGCAAACGCGCCAGGTCGCCGCTGATGGTCTCATTTTCTGTCCGGTAGGTTTCCAATACTGGTGATTGCAATTGCGGGAAATCTTTCTGAAGGGCTTTAAAAATCTCTGCGCTGGCGTAATAAGCGCCGTAGTCATTCCAGTGCGTATCGGTGCGGTAGTAAAGCTGGCGCTGCGTTTTGTTCGCCAGCAAGACAGGCCGTACATCCAGGATCTTGACCGGGCTGTTGTTTTCCTCTAAGTAAGCCAGCAATTGGTCGAGCCGCGATTGCTTTCCGATCTTTGGGATCTCTGGCGGCAGCATTTCGGGGTAAATAGTCTCTTTGTTGGGCGCAGGCGCCACGAGGAAGGCAATCCCCTGCGCCGCCAGCCGCTCTTGTACGGCGGATAATTTTTCTTCGATTTGCTCAAGATCGGCGCGGCTGAAGGGGTGGGCGTTCTGGTAATCGTCTAGGTTGCCTTCCCCGGTCCAGAAGAGCCAGTCTTCCTGGCCGCGCAGCACATTGGGAAAAACACGCGCTTGGAAGATATTCAATAAGGCTTCGTTATAAAGCTGCACGCGCCGCCAGCGGCCTTCATAGTGGTCATTGTAGCGGCGTTCGTATTCGGGCGGCAAGAACAGGGCAACTCGCGCGGCTGCCAGCAGCGGGAATTTTGAAAATGTGGGGCTGGGCGGTGGCAGAGCGTCTTGCAACGACGGCAGGCCGTTGCGCAGTGGCAGCGCCAGCGTTGCCAGAAAAACCGCTGCAAAGAGGGTGTTCTTCCAGGTCTCCCAGCGTTTCATTTCTAAAAGCCCCCATAGATGTAAGGCTGGTAGTTAGAGCCTGCCAGCGCGATCAGGCTGACCCATAACAACCCGATCCGTCCCGCATCCATCGCGACCCCCAGCCCTGCAGACCATGCCCCTGAAAGTCTTTTCTCCAAAGGTCTGAAGACCCCCTGAAGAGGCAGCGCCAAAGCCGCCCCCGCCGCCAGCGCCAGCCAGAAGGGTCCCTCCAGCGGCGGCAGGATGGAATACGGCAACAGCCCATTCCCGGTCGGGAACCCCGCCAGCGTGCGCAGGTAACGCAGTGCGTAGAGCAGGCTCGGAGAACGAAAGAGCACCCAGCCGGTCAACACGACCAGCAGCGCATAGAGATGTTGCAGGGGTGGCCAAAAGCTCCTCAGCTTCTTGCCGATTGGGGTGTTCTCGAAGGCAATTGCCAACCCGTGCAACCCACCCCATAAAAGGAAATTGACGGACGCGCCATGCCAAAGCCCGGTTAAGAGGAACACAATCAAGATATTGGCCGCCTGCCGCAGGCCTCCGGCGCCGCGCCGTTTCCGTTCCAGCGGATAGAAGACATAATCACGAAACCAGCTTGAAAGCGTGATGTGCCAGCGCCTCCAGAACTCCGAGATGCTGCGAGAGAGATAAGGGTGGTTGAAGTTCTCTGGAAAGCGCAAGCCGAACATTTGCCCCATCCCGATCGCCATATCGGTGTAACCGGAAAAGTCATGGTAGATTTGCAGCGCATACGCCAGCAACGCCAGCCAGGCCATGCCGGTGGTCAGGTTCGGCGAAACCTGGGCAAAGATCCCGCCATCGGTCAGACGCGCCAGTTGGTCTGCAATCAGCGCCTTTTTTGCCAGCCCGGTGATGAAGCGCCGTGCCCCGCCTGCAACCTGAGCAGCCGTGACAGCCGGGGCCTGCAATTGCGGCGCGATTTCGCGATAGCGCACGATCGGGCCGGCCAGCAATTTGGGGAAGAGCAGCAGGTAAACCAGGCAGTCCTTCAGGCTGCTGGCGGCATTCTCCGGATTCTTGCGGATATCCAGCAGGTACGCCGTCCCCTGAAAAGCCAGGAATGAAAGCCCCATCGGAAAGACGAGCCCTTTTTGCAGATAGGCCGCTGCCGTTTCCGGAATTGCCGACCCCGTCAGGCTGGCAGCCAGGCTTAATATCTGTGGCCAGTACCGCACGGCAACCTTGAAGAACGCCAGCAACCCGATGTTGGCGGCCACCCCCGCTACCAAAGGCCAGCGCCGTTCCGGCTGTCGCGCCAGCTTGTGGCCGAGCCAGAAATTCAACGCTACCAGCAGGATGATCATGGGCGCATAAAGCGGGGCTCCCCAGGCGTAAAAGACCAGGCTGGCAGCCAGCAGCAGCCAGGTGCGTGCCCTTTTCCGGGCCAGCAGAAAAGCGACCAGCGCCACAGGCAGGAAGAAAAACAAGAAAAGGGGAGCGTTGAAAGTCATCGGGAATACGTGGTCTCCACAAGCTTGCCCGGCGGGTGACTCACTCCGGGTCAGGGGGTAAGGCGCTTTGATCCCACATACCCATTGAGAGGTGCGGGTGGGTTCGAGCCAGAACTTGTGAAGCCCTAATCGGGCTATGCGGCGCGCGAATTATAACCGATTTGCGCGTTATAATACCATCACCGGAGCATGACGACTGTGCAGTCTCCTTCCTTCCTGAAATCAAAAAAATGGCTTCTCTGGCTGGCTTTGGTCTTCCTTTTTGGTCTTGGCCTGGCCATTCGGTTGTACGATCTTACCGACCCGCCGCTAGATTTTCACGCCACCCGCCAGCTTCACGCCGCCCTGATGGCGCGCGGCATGTATTATGAAAACCGGTTGGATGTCCCTGCCTGGCAGCGCGAGATGGCCGTCCAGCAGTGGAAGTCCGAAGGTCTGATCGAGCCGCCCATCATGCAACGGCTTTCGGCGCTCACCTATCGCCTGGCCGGTGGCGAATATTTGTGGATCCCGCGCCTGTACTCCATTTTCTTTTGGATGCTGGGGGGAGCGGCGCTCTTTTTGCTTGCCCGCCGCCTGGCCGGAGATGCTGGCGGGCTGGTTGGATTGGCTTATTACCTCTTCTTGCCGTTTGGCGGCATTGCAAGCCGTTCTTTTCAACCCGATCCGCTTATGACAGCCCTGATCGTCTGGTGCTTTTGGGGGATGGCGCGCTGGCTGGAAGCTCGCTCCTGGCGCTTTGCAGTTCTGGCGGGACTGCTGACCGGGCTGGCGGTCTTTGCCAAGGCGGTGGCGGTGTTCTTTGTAGGTCTGGCGTGGCTGTCGCTGATTTTGTTCGGGTTTGGCCTGCGACGCGCTCTGCGCGACCGGCAGGTCTGGCTGATTGCCTGTTTATCGGTGCTGCCGTACCTGCTCTTTCACATCTACGGCGTGTTCATCAGTGGACAGTTGCAGTCGCAGTTCAGCCTGCGCTTTTTCCCACAGCTCTGGCTCGACCCGGTCTTTTACCTGCAATGGAAGGGGATGATTGCTTCTACCCTGATTTTTGAGTGGTTCCTGGTCGGGCTGATCGCCGTTTTCTTAATTGCCAATCCCTCGCTTCGCGCTGGTTTGCTGGGCGCCTGGGCGGGTTATTTCCTGTACGGCATGGCGCTGCCTTACCACATCTCCACCCACAATTACTACCAGCTCCCGGCCATTCCCCTGGTTGCTTTGGGGCTGGCTGTTGCGGCCGACATGGCGTTTCGCAATATTCGCGCCCGGCTGTGGCTGGCGGCGCCGGTAATCGCTAGCGTCTTGTTGTTCGCGGTTCTGGTTTCAGCCTGGGATGTGCGCGTTACATTGAAGCGTGAAGACTGGCGCGGCGAGCCGGCTTTTTGGGCAGCGCTGGGGCAGGAGATCGGGCGGGGCACGCCCGCCGTCGGCCTGGTCGAAGATTACGGTTACCGCCTGGCGTATTGGGGCTGGGTGGCCGTACAGCCCTGGAAGACCTCTGGCGACATCAACCTGGGAGCGCTGGCCGGTCAAGAATATGACTTTGAACGTACTTTCAAAGAGCAAACTGATGGGAAGACCTATTTTATTGTCACCAACATGCACGAGCTGGAAAGCCAGCCGGAGTTGGAAGCAAAACTGCTGAACAACTATCCCATCGTCGCCCAGACCGGCAATTACTGGATTTTTGATTTGCGTTCGCCGCGCAAACCCTGAGCCGCTGAATTTGCTGCAGGCTGGTGCAGCGCGAAAATTTTGATGAGCGCTGGCGATTTCACCCAACTTGTTTCAGGAGAACTACTATGCCTTTATTACTGGATTCTGCGCTGGTGTTCGAAGCCGAGAAGGCTTGTCGTTGGGGCTGGGTCGAAGGGATCACCACCAATCCGCTCCTGCTGGCCCGCAGCGGCCTTCCCCCTGCGAAAACCCTGGAGCGACTGGCAGAGTTGACCTCCGGGCCGGTCTTTTACCAGTTGACAGCCTCTCACCTCGAAGAGATGTTGGAAGAAGCCCAACGCGCCAGCGTGATTTTGGGCGATCAGCTCGTCCTCAAGATTCTGCCCACCCCCACCGGCTTTCAGGCCGTCGCCCGTCTCTCAGAGAACTTCTCGTGCGCGGTGACGGCTGTGTTCAGTCCAGCCCAGGCGTTGGCAGCCGAGGCTGCTGGGGCGCGTTTCGTCATCCTGTATTACCACCGCGCTCTGGTCTCTCTTCCGGAAGGAGAGGGGTGGCGGTTGGTGGAGGACTGCGTGACCGCGCTGGCTGCCAGTGAAACCCACCTGCTTGCCGCTTCCATCAAATCCAGCCAGGAGATGGTCGCGCTGCGCCGGGCGGGGATCGAATATTTTACCCTGCCGTTTTCGGTGCTCGAATCGTTGCCCAACCATCCTTTGAGTGAGCAGGCTGGCCAAGAATTTCAGCGCGACGGGGTGGGTCTTTAGGTGGATGTGCCTGTGCCTACCTGGCTGAACTCGCTCAAACAACGCGCCCGCCAGTTAAAGCGGGAAGCCCTGGCGCTCTGGTTTGCTTATCGGGACCCCCGCCTGCCGTGGGGAACCCGCTTGTTTGCTGCTTATGTTGTGGCACGCACGTTTAGCCCCATTGACCTGATCCCGGATTTTATCCCCCTGCTTGGATACCTGGACGACCTGGTTCTGACCCCGCTGGGGATTGCCATCGCGCTCAAATTGATCCCGCCGCAGGTGATGGCTGATGCCCGCGCCCGGGCCGACCTGGCGCTTCTTGATAGCAAGCCGCATTCCTGGCTTTTTGCCCTGCCGGTCATTGTCATTTGGCTGGCGCTGCTGGCCGTGGCCGTCCGTTTGTTTTTCCTGTTTGATTAACAATGTTTGCTGGCAGCGCCGGGATTCAGGCCTGTTGACTGTAATTGTCGCGTTCGCCTGTGTTTCATCCTTCCCCATGCTTTCCGTCACTATGCTTCCCTTGCTTTTCTGCTGTATTATTAGAATTGAAAACTGATCGGACCAAAACCCTCTTTCAAAGTGGAGGAGCGCTATGCCTTCTTTAAACGATATTCTGGCTGTGATCTTAGGCGGCGGTCGCGGGACGCGTTTATTCCCGCTCACCCAGCAGCGTTCAAAACCGGCGGTCCCAATTGCCGGCAAATATCGTCTCATTGACATTCCACTTAGCAACTGTATCAACTCTGGAATTTACCGCGTGGCCGTCCTGACTCAGTTTAACTCCGTATCGTTGCACCGTCATATCTCCCGCACCTACCAGTTCGACGCTTTTCATCTCGGCTGGGTGCAAATCTGGGCTGCCGAACAGACTATGGAGAACACCGATTGGTACCAGGGCACCGCCGACGCAGTCCGCAAGCAGATGTTCGAGATCCGTTCGACGGGCGCGAAATATGTACTCGTCCTGGCTGGCGACCATCTCTACCGCATGGACTATTCACAGATGGCTGCTTTTCATTGGGAGAATAACGCCGATATCACCGTCGCCGTGCAGCCGGTGGCCGCCAGCGACGCCGCCCGCTTTGGCATCCTCAAGCGCAATTCCAATCACCGCATCATCAGCTTTGCGGAAAAGCCAAGAGATCCCGATGTGCTTGCCAGCCTGGTCAGCCGAGACGACCCGGAACGCCCTTACCTTGGCTCGATGGGCATTTATATGTTTCGGACTGAGGTGCTCTTTGACCTGTTGAATGATCGGAACTTTCAAGATTTTGGCGCCCATGTCATCCCGCAGGCCATTCAGAGCCACACCGTATACGGCTTCGATTTTGACGATTATTGGGAGGACATCGGGACCATCCGGTCTTTTTATGACACCAACCTGATGCTCACCCTGCTCAATTCGCCTTTTAACTTCTATGACGCCGAAAACCCCATCTATACCAGCGCCCGCTATCTCCCTGGCTCGATTGTCGAGCGCAGCGTGCTGGAAAATGTGCTGTTGGCGGAAGGCTGCCGGATTATGGATTCGCACATCCGCCATTCGGTCGTCGGGGTGCGCAGCCAGATCCGCAGCGGGGTGGAATTGGTTGATTCAATTCTGATGGGCTCCGATTATTATGATCGAACAAGCAAAACCTGGGAGGCGTCGGAAATCCCGATGGGAATTGGATCAAATAGCTTTATCCAAGGCGCCATTATTGATAAGAACGCCAGCGTCGGGAAAAATGTCGTCATTCGTCCATTCCCGCGTGGGGTAGACCTGGATGGGGGGAACTGGTTTGTGCGCGATGGCATTGTGGTGATCCCCAAGAATGCCGTCCTGGAGGACGGACTCCAAATCGGCCCCGAAACTTAGCCCGGATATGTGGGTTTTATCACTGCGGGTTGAACTGCTGTCGCGAGATGAGTTTTGGCAAAAGTGATGACAGCAGATTGATTCCATTGGTAAAATTAGGCGTTTCGATTAAAGCGCGCGAGAAACCTTTGCAGAAAGTCGCAGAATCGTGGAGGAAAGCATGAGAGATGGAATAGCGGGAAGCTCGAACTCGCCCGGAGAGATCAATGTAAAATGGCATGCGTTGGCCCCTGATGATGTGCTGTCTAGACTGGAAACGCCCCAACAAGCTGGATTAACCAGCGAAGAAGCGGAACGCCGCAAACGAGTCTACGGGCTGAACCAGCTCGTTGAGAAACCCCGTCCATCTTTCCTCTCCATGCTTTTCAATCAATTCAACAACTTTATCATTATCCTGCTGATGATTGCGGCAGCCATCTCGGCTTTGTTGGGAGAGTGGGTAGACGCTGGGGCGATCTTTGCCATCGTCTTGCTCAATGCGGTATTGGGCGTAATTCAAGAGCGGCGCGCCGAAGAATCGCTGTCAGCCTTGAAAAAAATGGCCGCTCCTGATGCTCAGGTTCTCCGCGATGGGCGGCGATTGACCGTCCCTGCTCGTGAACTGGTGCCTGGTGATATTGTCTACCTGGAGGCTGGCTACCACGTCCCGGCGGATATCCGACTTCTCGAAGCGGTCAATCTCCGGATAGAAGAAGCCGCCCTCACTGGCGAATCGCTCCCCGTTGAAAAGAACGCTGCGCTTCTACTCGATGAGAATGTCCCCATCGGGGATCGTAAGAATACGGTCTTTATGGGTACCACGGTCACTTATGGGCGCGGCAAGGGGGTGGTGGTCTTTACAGGGATGCGCACCCAGCTTGGCATGATTGCGAATATGCTCCAGAGCGTCGAAGAAGAAATTACGCCGCTCCAGCAGCGGCTTGAAAACCTGGGCAAGGTGCTTGGTTGGGGCGCGCTGGCCATTTGTAGCCTGGTGTTTGTGGTTGGCCTGCTGCGCGCCGAACAAATCAACCTCCAAACGGTCACCGATATGTTCATGGTGGCCGTCAGCCTGGCGATTGCGGCCGTCCCCGAAGGTCTGCCTGCGGTAGTAACTATTACTCTGGCGATGGGGATGCGCGAGATGGTTCGCCGCCATGCGCTCATTCGCCGCCTGGCTTCCGTAGAAACCCTCGGTTCGGCAACGGTGATCTGCACCGACAAGACCGGCACCCTCACCCAAAACGAAATGACCGTCACCCGCATTTGGGCTGACGATCATTTCTTTGAAGTGACCGGCAGCGGTTACAGTCCGAAAGGTGATTTTCTGCTGGATGGGAAAGCGGTCAACATCCATGATTATCACGCTGCTGCCCATACGCTTTGGGTGGGCGTGTTGAACAACGACGCCGCCCTGGAAGCGCTGCCTTCCGAGAACGGCTCGCATGCTTATCGCATGATCGGCGACCCCACCGAGGGGTCAATCCTGGTAACGGCTGCCAAAGCTGGCGCTGTAACCCCCGCCTTGCTGGAAGCATACCCCCGTAAGGATGAAATTCCTTTCGATTCTTCCCGTAAGCGTATGGTTACGCTGCACGCGGTGGACCAGCCCGACCCGCGGGATATATCCCCTTTCTATGAGCAAAATGGCAAGCGTTGGTACGCGATTACTGTTAAGGGCGCTCCTGATATCGTTCTTGACCTTTGCAGCTATTACGAACGCATGGACGGCAGCGCCGCGCCCCTGGATGAGGCTGCCCGCCAGCGCATCCTGGCTGCCAACGACGCCATGACGCTCGACGCGCTGCGTGTCTTGGGGTTGGCGTACCGCGTTCTGCCGGCCGCGCCCTTGCAGGTGAACAGCGAAGAACTGGAAAAAGACCTGATCTTTGCCGGTATGGTCGGCATGATTGACCCAGCCCGCCCCGAAGTGACCCCCGCCCTCCAGATGGCTCAACGCGCCGGCATCCGTACCATTATGATCACCGGTGATTATCCCAACACAGCCCGCGCCATTGCAAAGGCAATCGGATTGCTACGGCCAGAGCGCCAGGTGCTCACGGGCAACCAGCTTGCCGAAATGGACGACTGCACTCTCGAAAAATCCGTCCGCGACGTGGATGTTTTTGCTCGCGTCTCGCCGGAACATAAGATGCGCATCGTTGACGCGCTGCGCGCCAACAATGAGGTGGTTGCCATGACCGGCGATGGAGTCAACGATGCCCCTGCCATCAAGCGCGCCGATATCGGCGTAGCGATGGGTATCACCGGCACCGATGTCGCCAAACAGACCGCCGATATGGTGTTGACGGACGATAATTACGCCAGCATCGTCTCGGCCATCGAGCAGGGCCGGATTATCTATAGCAACATCCGCAAGTTTGTTTATTACCTGCTCTCTTGCAACCTGGCCGAAATTGCCATAATCTTCCTGGCAACTTTGTTCACCGGCCGTTCTCCGCTGGCCGCTATCCAGCTCTTGTGGCTAAACCTGGTGACCGACGGCGCGCCCGCCCTGGCGCTTTCTAATGAAAAGGGCGATCCCGATATCATGGATCAGCCCCCACGCCCGGCCAAAGAGCCGATTATCAACCGCCATATGCAGCTTGGGATTGTCATTCAAACCATCGTAATCACCGCCGTCACACTGGCTGCTTTTTATATTGGTCTCTCCTCTGATGTCCATTATGAGTTTGCCGAGACGATGGCTTTTGTCACGCTCAGCGTCTCCGAATTGCTGCGGGCTTATACCGCCCGTTCCGAATACTATCCGTTGTTTAAGATTGGCGTTTTTGGCAACAAATGGATGAATATTGGCGTCCTGGTCTCCCTGTTGATGATTATCCTGGTCGTGTATGTCCCCTTCCTGCAGGAGGTTTTTGAGACCACCCCTCTCGGTTGGTCGCAGTGGTTTGAGATCCTGCCGTTGTTGCTGATTCCATCCGTGGCCGCCGAGCTGACCAAGGTTTTCATCACCTCTCGCCGTAAAGTTCAACAGGTCTGATCCGGTCGAAGTCGAACCCAAGAAATAAAAAGCCGGGTCTCACCGTAGAGAGACTCGGCTTTGTTTCTATACTTTTGTGAACGTCAAATAAAAAAAGGTCTTGATCAGCGAAAAGCCTGATTTTTGCTCGATTCGAAATGTTTTCTGACCGGGGCGAAACTCCGGCGATGAATCTCGCACGGTCCCAACTGCTCCAGCGCGGCGCGGTGGGAGCTTGTGCCATAACCTTTATGGCGCGCAAAACCGTAATTCGGGTAAATTGCGTCCATTGCTGTCATCAACGCGTCGCGGGCTGTTTTTGCCAGCACCGAGGCCGCCGCGATGCTCAGGCAAAGGGCGTCTCCGTGCAAGATGGCGCTCTGCGGCAGGTCAATTTCCGGCAGTTGCAGGGCGTCGATCAGCAGGGCTTCCGGTGGGGCGGTCAGTTGCTCTAATGCGCGCCGCATGGCCAGCCGCGTGGCTGGTACGATGCCCAGTTGGTCCACCTCTTCATGGCTTGCCATGCCCACCCCCCACGATAACGCCGTTTCCTTGATCACGGCAGCCCAGCGTGCTCGTTCCGCGGGCGTCATTTGTTTGGAATCGCGCACCCCTGCCAGGGCTGCAGTCAACCCAGACTCTGCTGGCAGGATGACAGCCCCGGCCGACACCGGTCCCGCCCATGCGCCTCGCCCGGCTTCATCCAGTCCGGCCAGCCGTTCCAGGCCGGACTGCCAGGTTGAAATTTCAAAATGGAGATCAGGGGATTGACGCCGGATCATATTTCCCCAGCAGGGCGTTCCGGCGGATGGTCAGCAGGTCCATGGCCATCTTGGTCGAATGTTTAAAAACCCGCACTTTGCTGTGAGCGTCAAAGTACCAGGGTACGCCGATTTCGATAATCTTGTACCCCCTCTTTCTCGCGATGAACAGCACCTCCACATCGAAGGTCCACCCTTCGATCGTCTGGTACGGAAAGACATCTTCTGCCACAGCCCCGCGAAAGCACTTGAAGCCGCACTGCGTGTCCTTCAGCCCGGGCAGCGCTAAAAATCGCACCAGCGCGTTGAACACGCGCCCTGTGAAATGCCGGAAAGCCGGTTCATCGTATCGCACCGCCCCTGCCGCCTCGCGTGAACCGATGGCGATATCAATGGAGTCTACCGCTGGTGGCAAGAATCGGTTGATCTCCTCAACCGGCATGGAGAAATCTGCGTCTGCAAAGAAGCGGTACTCGCCGCGCGCCTCCAGCATCCCGCGTTTCACCGCCAGACCCTTGCCGGCGCGTTCCTCATGGATTACCTTAAGGAAGGGCATCCGGCTGGTGTACTGCTCGGCAATCTCCAGCGTCCGGTCGCTGCTGCCGTTCTCCACGATGATGACCTCAGTCGAATAAGGCTGCGCCTGAACGAAGGCGCACACGCTTTCCAATGTGGTTGGCAAGCGCGCTTCTTCATTGTGTGCAGGGATAACGAGCGATAAAAAGGGTTGGGTCAAAATATTCCTGCCTGGCCTGGTTTGACTGTGATGCGCTGCATCAAGTTAAAAAACCGGCACGCCGTCTAACTGATCGTGAGGCGGGGGCGTCTCCTGTGTGGTAACCAGTTTTTCTCTTCCTTTTTCACCAGCCAGCCGGATAGGAAATCGTACCTGAAATGTGCTGGCCAGGTACATTTTTCGTTCCCCCGCGACGATCGTTTGCCCTTTCTTGAGCCGTTTTACCAGTTCTTCCCGGCTGATAATCTTCGAATCGGAATAAGTTGGCCCCCGGCGTTCGTACATTCGCACTGCAACGATATCACCGTCCGGCCCGTAGCGCACAGCCTCAACCAGACCATCAAGTTTTTTGGTTCCCATGGGTAGAAAGTACCTCTCGTCTGAAAGCTGGTATAAAGAACCGCCGAGGTTCCTCGGCGGGGAAGACTGTCGGGGTGGGCGGACTTGAACCGCCGACCCCCGCGTCCCAAACGCGGTGCGCTTCCAACTGCGCTACACCCCGGTAGGGTAGAGTATAATCCGAATACATCCTTAACGTCAAGGACATTGTTCGGCCATATGTTGCAGTTGTTTGTTTCTCTTATCCCAAGAAAAACATTTCCCTGGTGGATGCTTGCCACCTTTCTGCTTGCAGGCTGTGCGCCGTTTGCCCCCCAGCCGTCGCCATCTTTCCCCACCGCGTTACCCCAGCCGACTTTTACTTCCCTGCCTACTCTCACCCCGTTGCCGGCTTTCACTGCCACCCCCACCGCGTCGCCGCTTGGCTGTCCCGAGAGACGAGGCAAAATCGAACGCCGCCAGGTCGATTCGCCTTTGATCGGCAAGCCCATCGCGGTGCGGGTTTACCTGCCGCCTTGTTATCCTGGTTCCCCAGAGACCCGCTATCCCCTCCTTATCCTCCTGCATGGCCAGAGCTTCAACGAGGATCAGTGGGAACGGTTGGGCGTGGCCGAAACAGCGGATCGCTTGATCGTGGCGGGGCAGACGCCGCCTTTCATCATTGCTATGCCGCGCGAGGAATATTACCTGCTTGATAACACCGAATCGAAATTTGGCCAGGCCATCGCGGATGAATTGGCGCCCTGGCTGGAGCGCGAATACGCAACCTGCACACTGCGCGCCTGCCGCGCCATTGGCGGAATTTCGCGGGGCGCCGCCTGGGCGGTGCGGATTGGTTTCATCCGATGGGAACTGTTCGGCGCCATTGGCACGCACAGCCTGCCGCCCTTCCGCGGTGACCCGAATAACCTGCCTCGCTGGCTGGAAAAAATCCCCCCTGACCAGCGCCCCAGACTCTGGCTGGATACTGGCGACCGAGACATTTACCTCTCTGCTACCCAGCAGTTTGTGGCATTGTTGGAAAAATACAAACTCCCTCACGAATGGCATCTCAACACGGGCGCTCACAATGAAGAATATTGGAGCGCTCATGTGGAAGAATATCTGCGCTGGTACGCAGCGGACTGGTGAAAAAAGCCTCATCATCGTCACTACAATTGGCTTCCTGTTATAATTTGTTCCATGTTGACACTTCAAGAAGTAGAACACATTGCCATTCTTGCTCGTTTGGAACTTTCGGCAGAGGAGAAAGAACGCTTCCGCCGCCAGCTCTCTGCAATTTTGGAATATGCAGCGCGTCTTCAAGAACTTGATACCAGCGGAATTCCCCCTACCTCCAGCGTCCTGCCCCCGCGCAGCGTCTTGCGCCCTGATGCGGTAGAGCCAGGTCTCAGTGTGGAAGAACTCTTAAAGAATGCCCCCCGCTCCGAAAATGGCCAGTTTCGCGTCCCACCGGTGCTGGGGCTGGAGTAGTCTAACATGACGGATTTGACCCAGCTTACCCTGCGGCAGGCGCACCAGGCGCTTGAGAGCGGCGAATGTTCCAGCCTTGAGCTCACCCGGGCGACGTTGGAGCGCATCGAGCGGCTGGAACCAAAGCTTCACGCTTTTATTACGCTTACGCCCGAACTGGCACTGGAGCAAGCTGCTCAAGCGGATCAACTTCGCGCTCGTTGGAGGAGAGAGGGCGGTGAGTTGCCTCCTCTGTTGGGCCTGCCGCTGGCTGTCAAGGATCTTCTCTGCCTGGCCGGAGTGCGCTGTACCTGTGGTTCCCGTATTCTGGAGAACTTCATCCCGCCCTATACCGCCACAAGCGTGGAACGGCTGCTCACAGCGGGCATGGTCGTGATCGGCAAGACCAATACCGATGAATATGCCATGGGCTCTTCCACTGAAAATTCCGCTTACGGCCCCACCCGCAACCCGTGGAATCTGCGGCACGTCCCCGGCGGCTCCAGCGGCGGCAGCGCCGCGGCGGTGTCGGCTCGTCTGGCAGCGGCGGCCCTCGGTACCGATACCGGCGGCAGCGTGCGTCAACCCGCTTCTTTTTGCGGTATTACCGGTCTGAAACCCACGTATGGCCGTGTCTCCCGTTACGGCCTGGTGGCTTATGGCTCCTCGCTCGATTCCGTCGGCGCTTTTGGCCGCACAGCCCAGGATGTCGCGCTTGTCTTCAGCCAGATGGCCGGTTATGACCGGCGCGACGCCACCAGCATGGATCTGCCCTTGCCTGCCATCCAATTGGAGGACGACGACTCCAGCCTGGCGGGTCTGCGGATCGGTGTGCCCGATGAATACTTCATCCAGGGCATCCAGCCCGAAGTTGAGAACGCTGTCCGGCGCGCCATCGTCAGCTTTGAAGCGCTTGGCGCGTTCGTCTCTCCCGTCAGCTTGCCCCATACGGAATACGCTCTTCCGGTCTATTATCTCATCGCCCCCGCCGAGGCTTCTGCCAACCTGGCCCGTTATGACGGCATCCGGTTTGGGGCGCGCCTGGATTCTGATAATATTCTGGATTTATTCACCCGCACGCGTGGGCAGATGTTCGGCGCCGAAGTCAAACGCCGCATCATGCTCGGTACCTATGCGCTCTCTGCTGGTTATTATGACGCCTATTACGGGCAGGCGCAAAAAGTGCGTACGCTGATCAAGCGCGATTTTGAGCAGGCTTTTGAAAAAGTTGATCTCATTGCCGCCCCGGTTGCTCCTTCTACCGCCTTTCGCTTTGACGAGCATCTGGATGATCCGCTTGCCATGTACCTGGAAGATGTTTTCACCCTTCCGGCTAACCTGGCGGGCGTGCCGGGTCTGGCTTTTCCCGTTGGCTTTGATTCGAACAACCTGCCCATCGGGATGCAGTTGATGGGCCCTCACTTCCGCGAAGACCTCCTCTTTCGCGCCGCCCACGCTTACCAGCAAACCACCGATTGGCATCAGCGCGCCCCTTCTCTTTCCTGATTTGGTTTTTTTACCCTGCTATCCAGGCGTCTTGAGGGCGAGCAGCTGTCACCTGTGGCGCGCCACACCAGGCAGCGCAGCGCTGCACCGCCCCAATGAGCTCATCCGCCAGGGCGTCATCCAGCCGGACATGGGGTTCCAGGTGGAGGGATTTGACCTCGAAGCGGCCTTCTTTGCGGTGGGCCTTGGCATCCATGCGCCCCACCAGATCGCCGCGCGCCAGCAGTGGCAGGCAGAAATAACCGTACTTGCGTTTGTGTTGTGGGAGGTAGCATTCCAGCGAAAAGTCGAAGCCGAAGAGCGCTCTGCAGCGTGCCCGGTCCCAGACGAGCGGATCAAAAGGAGAAAGAACGGCGCTGAGGGTTGGTTCCAGGCCGCCAGCCCGGGCCTGCCTGAGCAGTTCCAGCCGCCCCGGATGAACGTAGATCGGCTCGTCCCAGCCTTCTATGGTGCCGATCAGCAGCTCGCCCGCCGCGACGAACTCTTCCAGTAATCGGGCGACGTCCGCTTTGGACAAACGGAAGTAATCAGCTATCCAACGCCCCGCCGCGATCCCCAGATGGTAGACGCTGCGCAGCGCCAACGTGCGCTTTACAGTTTCAATTGGCGGGGCGTCCTCGTCGTTCCAGCCCGGCAAGACGCGCTCAGCCAGGTCGTAGACGCGCTGGAACTTCTCGCGCCTGGAAATCATTAATATCCCTGCGGTGTGAAGTTGTTCGAGGGCAATTTTTTCTTCCTTCCAGTCCCACCAGGCGCCGCGCTGGCCGCGCCGGTCTTCGAAATCTGCCGAGCGCAGCGGGCCCTCGGCGCGGATGCGTCCCAGGATGAAGTCAACCGTTTCGGAGTGTTCCTGGATCCAACGGCGGCTATCCCACCAGCTATGGGTATTCTCCAGCATGATGCGGCGGTAAAGGGGATAATCTTCGATGGGTAAAAAGCAAGCGGCGTGCGCCCAGTATTCGAATAGCTTCCTTTCTGACAGTAAATCATCCAGCCATTGAGGTTTGTACTCTCCCAACCGACTCCATAATGTCAAATAGGGGCTGCGCGCAACGACGTGGATGGCGTCGATCTGCAGCGCTCCCATCTGGCGGATGGCGTTCAGCACACCGGCTTTGCTTTCTGGGGCAGCAGGGGGTTGTAGCAGCCCCAACGCGCTGAGCTGGACGCGACGAGCCTCTGCGAGGGTGAGGGTCGGGATGGGATTGGGCATGTGGACCTCTGGCGAGAAAGGTATTGTAGGATATGTGTTCTATTGTATCACAGAACCGAACGCCCCCGTGTTTACCTGCTCTGCTGGCGCTGAAATTGCAACTGGAGCTGGTAAAACTAAAGTCGGACGGTCGCATTGGAAAACCCTGATGTTTATTCGCTGGAAGAGGCCGAATCGCCCCACTTTTGGGCGGCGGCCATCCCGGTGTTGCTTTTTGGGATCCTTTTTGTTCATTTCTTTTTTACCTGGCGAGCGCGCTGGCAAAAAAGCGATCTTTCTCACAAAAGCGACACTGGAGCGCCTTTGATTATCCTTGCCCACACGCCAATGCCTACCATTCCCCCCCTTCCCACGGCTGCTCCGCCGCCTGGCGCACAGCGGCTTTCTCCGCTGGACGGGATAGTTCAAGTTTACATCCCGGCTGGCAATTTTCAGATGGGCAGGTCTGCCAGCGGTGACGAACTGTCAGATGATCAGCCGCAACACACCGTCTGGCTGGATGCATTCTGGATAGGGTTGACACCGGCGACGAACGCAGCTTATAGCTTGTGTGTCGCTTCAGGAGACTGCAAGCCGCCCTGTTCCCCAGAAACCAACCCCCATTATTATGACCCGGTCTATGCCAGTCACCCTGTGGTGTACGTCACCTGGCAGGCGGCTCAGGACTATTGCCGGTGGGCGGGTGGCCGCCTGCCGACTGAGGCCGAGTGGGAGCGCGCCGCCGGGGGAGACGGCTGGCGTGAATATCCTTGGGGCGAGGCCGACCCGGCTGAAAACCTCGCCAATCTTGGGGGGTTTAATGAGTCTACCATGCCGGTTGGTAGCTTTCCAGAAGGGGCCAGCCCTTTTGGCGTTCTGGATATGGGCGGAAATGTGCGCGAGTGGACAGCGGACTGGTACGCCCCGGATTATTATCCGGTCTCACCAGCGGCAAACCCCCAGGGTCCACCTACGGGGACCGAGCGGGTACTGCGGGGCGCATCCTGGAACGATCCCTGGTACTATGCCAAGCTGACGCGGCGCTACGCCCACGCCCCGGATTCGGCGGGGGCGAACCGAGGGTTCCGCTGCGCCTTCGATGAGTGAACCCCACCAAAGAGGAAGGATAAACCGAAAGCGGAGGCAGAATGACCAGGGAACTGAAAATGTACCGATGTGGGGTACAATAATCACTGCTGAAACCATTTATCCTGGGGGCGGGGGTTTCCCGGATAAAAGAATAGCGGGAGGGTTTTCTTAGAAGATGGGCGTGCTGGATTTGTTTCGTCTGGATGGGAAGACGGCGTTGGTGACCGGCGCAGCCAAAGGATTGGGGCGCTCACTGGCGCTGGCGCTGGCAGAAGCCGGGGCGGATGTGGTCGGGTTGGACAAACTTCCGTGTGATGAGACTGCCAGGCTGGTAGAAAAGACTGGGCGGCAGTTCATGGAGATACGCTGCGACCTGCGGTACGTAGCGGGGGCCGATTACAATCCAGTAATCGAGCAAGTGGTAGCCGCCTGGGGAAAGCTGGATATTCTGGTGAACAATGCCGGGGTTACCTTTCCCAACGCGGTGTTCGATATCCGAGAGCAAGATTATGATGAAGAGAATCTGGTTAACCAGAAGGCGCTGTTCTTTCTTTCCCAGGCTGCTGGACGGCGCATGGCGGAAACGGGAGGGGGCAAGATCATCAACATTGCTTCGTTGAACGCCTTTGTGGGCGGGCTGCGCGCGGCCTCTTATACGGCGACCAAGGGGGCGGTAGCCTCGATCACGCGTGCCATGGCGAGCGAATGGGCTGAGCTGGGGATCAACGTCAACTGCATCGCGCCGGGCTGGATTTTGACAGATAATACCAGGAACATCTGGGAAGATAAGGAGCTCTACGCTCAGACCTGCGCCAACATCCCGGCTGGCCGATGGGGGCGGACGGAAGATTTTATGGGGACGGTGGTTTTTCTGGCTTCGCGAGCTTCAGATTATCTGCACGGTTCGATTATCATAGTAGACGGCGGGCTGTTCCTGCGCTGAGGGCGCTTCGGGTGGCCGAGATAACAGATTGACAAAGCTGCCCCAGGCTAACACCAGACTGACCGGTTGGTTTGAATTATCAATTTTTTATCGTGCACTATAATTAGCGGCGTTGGGATTAACATCCATAAAGAACTCCCAAAATTTCTTTTTAAGCGGGGGGAGCGATGATATCTGCCGAGAGGTTTTGTCCAGCGCATGGTCCCTATGATGCTGAATTAGTGGATTGCCCGTACTGCGCGACTCTCTGCTCTGCAAAAAACGAACCTGGATCAGAGCAGATGGTTTTACCGCCTGCACCAACAAGAATGGAAAAGGCCTTTGTGCCTGATTCGTCGCTTTCGATGGATCTGGCGACTTCTGCGAGGCGCAAGGAACAGCTAATGGGCTTGCTTTGGGCGGTGTCAGGAGCGGAGCGAGGAAAGGTGTACCTGATCGCTGACGGCAGCGTGGCCGGGCGCAGAAGGCAGTGTGAGATCTTTCTTGCGGATGCTGAGGTATCAGATATTCACTGCCGATTCACGATAGAGGACGGCGCTTTTGTGGTATGGGATTTTGGATCAAAGAGTGGCACCTGGATCAACGGGCAGCGCATTCGGTCGGCAACACCGCTGACTGAGAACGACGAGGTGCGGCTAGGTAGCAGCGTATTCTTGCTGAAGACATTGCCGGAAAGGCGGCCAGAGCGATGATTACCAGTTGGAAACCGATTGTCAAAAAATCATTTTCAATTCTGTTAGCGTTTGGGCTGCTGGCAGTTGATTTTTTACCGGCGACTGCTGTCGGGAAGGCGCAGGATGGCGACGATGTCGTCATCACCCCGCCTTCTGCCGAGATCAACTTGAAAAGCGGGGAATTTCAAGAAGTGTACTTTGTGGTGGACACGCCGGAAATACCGCTACCTAAGATGGACATCCTGTTTTTGTTCGATGTGACCAGCAGCATGGGAGAGGTGCTGGGGCAGGCAAAAGAGAATGGCATCCAGATCATGGAGGCGTTGAAGAGCGTTATCCCGGATGCGGCCTTTGGAGTGGCTTCGTTTGCGGATTTTAACATCACGGCTGCTTATGGGGGAGAAAACGTCCAATACGGCAAGGGAATAGATTATCCCTGGCGGCTCGAGCAGGATATCGGCCAAGACATCGGAGCAGCGGCGGAAGCGATCAACCGGCTGGGATTAACAGATGGCGGGGATTGGCCCGAGGCGACGTTGACGGCGCTCTGGCAGGCTGTAGGGATTGGGTGGCGGCCAGGGGCGCGGCGGGCGGTGGCGCTGTTCACGGACGCGCCGGCGCATGAACCGGAATTTTACCTGTCCTATGGCGGCAAGGATTCGGGGATCGACCCTGGTCCGGATGGGACGGCGGGGACGGGGGATGATCTGCGCATGGAGACCCTGGCTCAAACCTTGAAAGGGGCGGGGGTATCGGTGTTCACGGTGTATACCAGCCCGGAACCGAGCGCGCATGTCCAGGCCGGGTTTGAATACCTGGCAGAACAGACGGGGGGAAAGGTCTTCAACCTGGAAAATGCAGCGGATTTAAGCCGTGTCTTGGCGGAAGACCTGGCTGCCTCGGTGCAGGTGATTGGAAGATTGAACACCCAGGTCAGCGTGGAAAACAGCGAAGAACTGGCCGCCGAGGTGACGCCAGAGGACTATAGGGGGGTTCAGGGGGGTGAGCAGCGCGGTTTTACCGTCCAGGTCACTGCGGTCGAAAAGGTCCGCCATGGCGGGCAGTCAAGAGTGATGATTGATTTCCTGGCGGATAATGTTCGGTTGGGAACTGCTGTTATCGTTGTTGATTTGGCACGTTCCGGCGGCGGTTTCTGGTGGGTGTGGCTGTTGGCGGCTGCTCTGGTGGTTGGGGCGTACCTTTACTTCAGAAGATGGTCAGCTCTCGGGAGCGCGGTGGTCATTGACGGACGGAATGCCATCCTGATCTATGAACGGAACCTGCAGAAACAGCGGAAGGCGGTATGGGATGGGTTTACCATTGGGGCGGATTCGGCTTGCGACCTAACACTGGAAGATGCAAGCATAAAGCCCAAGCATGTCCGGCTGCGGTATGCCAACGGAATTTGGTTTATCCAGAGTATTGGCGGCCTGGAAGATTTCAGCCTGAACGGGAAACCCTCCGCAGCTTCCCAATTGCAGAATGGAACTATCATTGACCTGGGACGCGCACGTCTGGAATTCAGGACCGCAGGCAAAATGGATCTCTCAAAGAGTCTCAAGGCCTGGTATGCTGGGCTGGCGAAGTGGTTCAACGGGTTGGGAAAATGGCGTTGGGCGTTGGCGGCAGCGGTTGCCATGGCGATCTTGATCCTGGCCTGCCCAAAAGAAAACGAGAGAGCGCCCTCCCCTCCACCAGAAAAATACATCGCTCCGCCAGTGGAAGCGGTGACTACCGCGCCAAAGGCGGAGGGGGCCACAGGGGCATACAGCGGGATCGAGAGTTTGATCAATTCCTGCACGGGGGTGTGGAGCGTGGAGATCAGCAAAATCCGCGTGAATCCTGATGCATCAGGCGCGTTTGATTACAGACCTTTCTGGGAATCGCTTCTAGTTACCGGTCGGATACCCAACGGCACACCGTACGGAAAATATGCAGAGTCGGTCGGCGGATTGCGGTTTCACGGGTTGGAACACCTCAATCCCTCCATCAGCGCAGACGGGGTTTTGTACAACCCAACCCCGACGGGGAATGAGTTTTATTTTATCTACCTACCTGCGCAATGTGGGCAACAGGAATTGACCCCTCCACCTGAGGAATTGACCAACGCCTTGCCGGAAGTTCTCACATTTCGATATATTAAAACCTTGAGTCAAAGCGAAGCGGATGCGTTAATCCAGTGGATGGAAGGAGCGGCTTCGACCGACACATACGATCCTTCCGTTAACGGGCCGATAACGAACCAGATCGCATTTGTTCATCATGGGGGTCCGAGCGATTCAATTTTTATTATGAATGCAGACGGCAGTAACCGCAGGATGGTTTTGGGGAGCGATGAGGCTTCTTATTTCTATCCTGTTTGGTCGCCCGATGGGAACCAGTTAGCCTTTACGTATAGCAAAACCTCGGCTCCTTACAGGGATATTCTGGCACTAACTGGTTTTAAAACCGGTGAGTCTAAACTACTTCATCTGACCACGAACTATCATGTAGAAAAGCCATTCTGGTCACCAGATGGCAAGAAAATAGCATTTATCCATTTTTTTGAGCAATATCGCGGGCAGGTTCAAATCTATGACCTGCAAAAAAACACCTTGACTCCGATTGGTCCTGATACCCTCTGGAGTTCAAATTTATCCTGGGGACCAGGAAGCGATTGGCTGGCGGTGGAGATTGTCAGGGATGGGATCAATAACCTGCTTTTGCTGAGCACAGATGGAATGCAGAGCGAGATTTTGGATATGAATTATCATGCGACGCGTCCGGCCTGGTCGCCGGTAGATGAGACGATTCTCTACCAGAGGAACTTAATTGGCGACGAATTGTTTCTTGAAAAATTTCAGCGTTTGAATAGCGAGAGCGCAAGTCTTGGAGGCTCATCTGAGTTGTGTGGAAACATAGGCCAGCCTACACAGCCTGTCTGGTCTCCAAATGGCAAGTTCGTTGCATATAGTTGTTTTTCATCTCTTTGGGTTCTGGATTTTCAAACTTTAGAAACCCGAAAAATTTTCCAATTTAGCAATCCTGCCGGGGTGGGGATAACCGATCTGGGGGGTATTTCGTGGTCGCCGAATGGGGAGTGGCTGCTTTTTCACGCGTTTGAAAGTGAAAAAGCGCACCTGTTCAAAGGGAAAAGCGATGGCAGTGAGGTATTGCGCCTTTCGCCCGAAGACAGTAATGATTTGCACCCCACCTGGCAGCCGTAAGGGAGGAACCGGGGTTCTTCAGGCCAGGGCTGGTACAACGAGCGGCTGGCGGGGGGTGTAATGTTCCAGGCTGGCGGGCAGGCGCACGCCACTGAATACCAGGGTTCGCAGGCGGGCCAGGTACGCGCTGCCGGTCAGGATGTGCAGCCCGATATCCACGACGCTGCGGTTCTCCGTCGCCGCCAGGTAGGCGCCCTGTACCCATTCATTGAAAGCGCCCATGGCGGGCCCGCACCAGATCTGATAGTCCATTTCACGACCTTTCTCACCCGCGATTGACCAGCGTGATGAGAGCCCCAGATACCAGCGGAAGACCAGCGCCATCTTTTGATGGGGGTCTTTTTCGGCGCGTTCGATCTGGCTGGGATCGCGCTCGCGGAAGAATTGTACCGTATCCTGCCAGATTTCATCCAGGTTGCGGCGGAAGATGGTCTTTTCCAGCTTTTCGCGTTCCTCGGGGGGAATTTCCTCGATGGAAGTGTAGCGGCTGTACACCTCATATAACTTTTGGGCGCGCAGCGGAAAGAGGGTGCCGCGTTTGAGCAACTGCACCTTGACGCCCATCTCGAACATATCGGCTGAAGGCGCCATCATCACATCCGCCATTCCGGCCTGCGCCAGCAAGTTTTTAGTGTGTGGCGACGCTCCCGATTCGATGCAAGGCTGGTTCACGGAGCCGGTGGCGATATACGCCGCGCCCATGCTCCAGGCTGCCAGCGCTGAGGCGGGCGTTCCGATGCCGCCAGCCGCGCCCACGCGCACCGGTTGGGCGTAGCCGCGCTGCGCCTGGATTTCATCTCGCAGCGCCAAAATGGAAGGCAGCAGGCAAACCAGCGGGCGGTTGTCGGTGTGGCCACCCGAATCAGCTTCTGCGGTGATGTCGTCTGCCATGGGGACCTGCTGCGACAGGCGGGCCTGCTCTTCGGTGATGCGCTTTTCCTGTAGGAGCTGGTTGATGATCTCAGCCGGCGCAGGTTCCATAAATTGCTGGGCAACCTCGCGGCGAGAGAGCTTGGCGATGATCTTGTTGCCGATCACCACGCGCCCGTCGCGACCCAGCGACAAACCGGCTGCCCGGTAAAGCACAAGCGGTGCAGTTAGAATCAGGTAAGCCGACGCCTCCACCGTGCGGATGCCGTGTTTCAGGTACAGATCGGCGGCGCGTGCTTCCAGGGCGGGCTCGTTAGGGCTGTTGATCAGGTTAAAGGCGTAAGGACCATTGGGCAAAGCGCTTTTGATTTTATCGATGGCGGCTTCGATGCGCGGCGGTGTTAGACCGGCTGCTCCAAAGGAGGCAAGCATCCCCGCTTTCCCGGCTGCGATGACCATCTCCTCGGAGGAAAGACCGTTTGCCATTGAGCCGATGTAATAGGCGTAGCGCGCGCCGTGCCAATCGCAAAAGGCCGGGTCTCCCAGCATTTCGAGCGGCAGAGGTGGCGCATAAGCCAGTGCCGGACGACCGGCGCCATCTGAGGAGGAAGACTCCTGGAATGCGCCTTCATTGCTCAGTCCTGGCCGTTCGCCATCTTGCACGGCCCAAACGGGGCGTTCCAGCCTCAACAGGCAGGCGCGCATTCCTTCTTCATCGTGCGCCAGCGAATCGACTGGGCCACGCCATTGCAGAGTGAGGGGATTGGGGGTTCGGTTGATCAGCGCTGTCATACAGTCGTCCTATGCGTATGGGGTGTTCGTCTGCGGCGCAGCTAAGCGCCCAGATACTGTTTTAACCCCCTAACAGGCCGAAAGGTACACCGGCAGCGAGCTTTCTAGATTCCCTTTCAAACCGGCCTGCGAAAGACACGGTAGCGTTTATACAGCTTTGCGCCGAAACGGGCTGCCAGCGCTGGTGTGCGCGGGTTATCGGCGGAGGTCAAAGAGAAATCCATCCACCGGTAACGGCGCGCCCGGGCGCGTTGAAGCATCTCGTTGAACAGCAGAATGGCTACCCCGCTGCCCCAATATTCTGGCAACACCAGTACGCTTTTGACCGTCAGACAGGCGGTCTGGCGGCGCATGAGACGGCGCAGTTTGAGGTAGTCCCAGGGGCGGCGCAGTCCGTTGACCTGGATGAAATGTTCGTTCAGATTCGGCAGGCCTGGGAACCAACCCACCGTCTTTCCATCTTCTTCGGCAAACAGCACCAATTCGGGATCTGCAATTTTTCTGAAGGGCGCCAAGCTGTCGAAAACCACCTCGCGCTGCCAGGGACGGTGGTCGGGCAGGTGCGCTAGCGCGAGGTTAAGCAAGTTATAGATGCGTTCCAACTCTTCTTTCCAGCGTGCCAGGTTGGCAGGCCGGATTACAAAGTTCCGCCGCCGCCGTACACGCTCTGCCATGCCGTCCAGTTCCCCGAATACCGTCTGATCGGCGTCGAGCTCGAGCGCAAAGGCCAGGTTATCGCCGCGCGCTGGTTCAAAGCCATAACGCTCGATGAAAGGCAGATAGTATGGCGGGGTGTGCCCGCACATCAGCGCCGGGGGACGGTCGCGCCCTTCCACCAGGATTCCGTAACTGTCTTCATAGTCCAGGTTAAAGGGCCCGGCCAGTGTTTCCAACCGGCGCTCTTTTGCCCAGGCGCGAGCCTGGTCAAGCAGCGCTTCCATCACGGCGTACTCTTCAATAAAGTTGAAAAAGCCAAAGATGCATTCCCGGCGACCTGTTTCCAGGTTGGCGGCGTGGTCTTCGGCAGCGCAAATCGTGCCAACCGGCTGGCCGTCCCGCCAGGCGATGAAGAAATCGGCCTCGCCGCGCTGAAAGAACACACCCCTGGCGGGATCGGTGCGGATCTTCCAATCTGGAAGCAGCGGCGGCACCCAGAGCGGATCATCCTTATAGATGCGCCAGGGAAAGGTGAGGAAGATGCGGCGCTGTCGCCAATTTTGCACGGGCAGCACTCGTAGGGCGCTCATCCGACCTCCTCTCTGGCAGCCGCCCGCCGGATTTCCAGTTCCTGGACGATGCGGCGGTGGCTCTCCCGGCTGAGGGGGTAGAGCAAGGCAAAGACAATCCCGCTGCAAAGCAACAACGCCGGGATGGGGCCGATCACCAGCCGGATGCCCAGCAGGGCACTTTCGCTTTGCTGGGGAACGTTGGGGATGTAGCCGGTTGCTTCTAGCGCCAGCAGAACAAGCGGGATGGCGAGGGAAGAGGCTATTTTTTGCGCCAGGGTAATCAGGCTGTAGAACATGCCCTCGTGCCGCTGGCCGGTTTGCCATTCGTCCCATTCGATCGCATCTGGCAGAATCGACCATGGCAGTACGTGTGCAGCGCTGACGCCGACACCCGCCAGGACGCAGAGCGTGAATATGAGCGGGAGAGCTGCCGAGGCGTTCAGCGTGATGAGCGCCAGTTGGACGAGCGCCCAAAAAGCCACCCCGGCGCTGTAAGCCAGTCGCTTATTCCAGCGCCGCGAAGCCCATTCCCAAAAGGGCAGCGCCAGGATCGCCGTGATAAAAATGGTGGCCATGATCCCATCGCCCTGCGCCTCGCGTTGCACGACGTACTTGACGAAATACAACAGTGTGGTCTGCAGGATATCCATTGATGCCCAGGTGAGCAGGAAGATCACCGCCCCAAAGACGAAAGGGCGGTTCTTAAAAGCTGCCTGCAACGACTCTTTCAGGCTGGGCTGTTTTTGCTGTAAGAATTCAGCCCGCTCGCGGGTACCCAAAAACACAAGCAGCAGGGGCAACGCGCTGGCAAATGCAAAAATGGTCCCCATCAGCAGCACGCGTCCAGCGTTTTGGGGCTGGAAAGAACCAACGATGAGCAGGGGAATGGTGAAAGCGATCAGACTGCCCAGGATCGAGAAGAACATGCGGTAGGTGGTCAGCGTGGTGCGCTCATCGTAGTTATCCGTCAGTTCGGGCGTGAGGGCAAAATAGGGCATATACACGAAGGTGGCGGCGGCGTCGAAAAGGACATACACTGCTGCATAATAAGCGGCCAGGAGCGTCTGGCTTTCGAAGGGCGGTTTGACCCACATCAGAATGTAAGCCAGCGCAAAGGGAAGCGCCCCGAACAGAAGGAAAGGCCGCCTTCTGCCCCAGCGGGTGCGGGTGCGATCAGAGAGGTGGCCGATAAGCGGGTCGTTGATATAGTCCCAACTGCGGCCGATAAAGATCGCAATTGCGGCAATGCCAGGCCTCAACCCGACGACATCGGTCAGGAAGATGGCGAAGTACGCGCCGATGATGGTCAGCGTCAGGCTGAAGCCGGTATCCCCAAAACCGTAGACCAATTTAGTCCGTCTGGAAAGGTGCGTCTGCATGAAAGCTGTTTTTGAGGCTGTCTTTGGGCATTTAGCCGAACAGCGGCAGGCGAGCGCCGTTCAGCCTTCCGCCTTCCGGAGAGCAGAGGTACAGGATGGCGGCTGTGATCTCCTCCGGTGTGCTCCATCCGGCATTGGCGGGGGTAGGGGCCTGATCGCGTTTGTGTTCGGTATCAATGAAGCTGACCTGGATGATGTTGGCGGTCACGCCGGAGCCTTTTAGATCCTGCGCCAGCGAGAGAGTCATCGCCTCCAGGGCGGCTTTGCCGGCCGCGTAGGGGGCGCCTTTGGCGGAGGGCTGTACCGCCGAAGGCGCCGAGATGACCACAAAACGTCCCCAACCGTTGGCGGTCATGAGCGGGATGAAGCCCTGGGCGGTGTGAAAAGCGCTCCATAGGTGCTGGTCGAGCATGGCGGCCATATCATGTTCGGGCGTCTCTACCAGCGGCTTGCCGCCCACCCATCCGCCTACGGTGTGGATGAGGATATCCACTTTCCCAAAACGGTGCAGCACATCCTGGGCTGCCTGGCGGGCCGATTCGGCGCGGCGGAGATCATAGGCGCCGAACCAGGCGCTTTGAGCGGGCAGGTTGAGCGCTTTGGACAGGGTCTGAAGTTTCTGGGTATTCGTGCTGATCAGCGCCAGCCGTGCCCCGTTGGCGGCAAATTGCCTGGTTACCACGCTGCCCAGCCCGCCGGTCGCGCCGGTAATGACGCAGACTCGATTTTTTAATTCCATATAGCCTCGCTTTCCGTGATATCAAGAACACTGAGGCACGCAATAAGATTCGACGCTCTGCCTCGTTTCCCCGTGAACGCGGCGAAACCCGCTCGGGGCGCTCATTCCGCCTGGATCACCGGCGGGCCCTGTTGAATGCGCTTTATGATGGCGGCGTTTCCTGTACCGGATCGCATGGCATCTAGCTCAGTCCAGCGTGCCTCGATCCACCAGGTGGCCCCCGCCTCTTGCCAGGGACGCACGATCGCTGCTGCCTGGGCAGGGTCTTCGCCCGGTGTTTCGCCCTCTACCACGATATCGAACGGAGCGCTTTTCTCACGGTGTTCCTGGATATAGGCGCTCATGGTGCGCAGCTCTTCGGGAGCAAGTCGGGCCGCGCCGCTGGGTCGAAGGATTTGCGGCAGCAGCCCGTCGTATCGCATGGCGCGCTGCATGGATTTTTTGCTCGGCCAGGCGGCAGCCACCCAGATTGGAATGCGCGGCTGCTGCGCCGGTGGGGGCGGCGGGTAGAAGTTCGAGGGCTTCACCTGGTAATGTTTGCCGGAAAATTCGAAGGGCTGGCCGCGCCATAAACCAGTCAAAATCTCCAGGCCTTCATCAAGCAGCTCGGCGCGGGTCTTCCGATCAATGACTTCGCCAAATTCGGCAAAGCCGGTGTCTACCGCGCCCAGCCCGACCGAGAGAATGACGCGCCCGTTGGAGAGGTTATCCAGTGTGGCAGCCTCGCTGGCGAGCTTCCAGGGGCGCATGCGCGAGAGGGGCGAGAGCATGGTACCCAGCCGGATGCGTTCGGTGCGCATGGCCGCAGCGGTCAACAATACCCAGGCATCCAGCCCCCAGACGGGTTCCCAAACAAAGAAACCATCCCAACCGGCCTGCTCTGCCTGAGCAGCCAGTTCGGCGGCTATCCGGGCGTCGCCATAAGGCAGTACGAAACCAAATTTCATCTAGCCTCCTTTCAGGCCGAGAGTTTGTTCGCGGCGCAGCCTAAATAACTGATGAGGAGACGGGCAGCCCTGCCAACTGATTTGGTATGCAACCCAATTATAACCAGGGTAGCGGTATGAAGGAACTGCTCGAAGCAGCTCAAAGCCGGATTGTTGTCAATAGATTGATGTATTTTGCCGCTGGTTTTAGCTTGCTCTTGTGCGGCGGCGTCAGCCAACTAAGGGGTCAAGACTCGGCGCTTTTGACGACGTAGAAAGTATCCGCCGATCCCATGACGCGGTCCAGAGCAAAGGGGCGGATGTCAATTAAATCGCAGCGGCCTTTGACGACCAGCTCGGCGACGATTTCACCGGCGATGGGCGAATTAATGATCGAGGATCGAAAGGCGGTTGCCATCACCAGCCCTTCCAGCCCTGGCACCGGTCCGATGAAGGGACAGCCATCTTCGGTATAGGTGGTTGGCGCTGTCCAGGTTCGGAGCAGGCGAATCTTTCGTAGCGCTGGAAAGTATCTTCCGGCCATGATCGCCATCGCCTTCGGCGCCAGCGAGCTGATGGCGGGATTGAGGGATTCGCCCGGGCGGTCGGCCTGCGAGATGAGAAAATTGCCGTCCGTCGTTTGCCGCAAACCGAGGAAGGCCAGTTCGACGTCCTTTTTCCCGTTTAACTCTAACTCGACGTGGTCTGCAGAGCTGATGATGGAGCGCAACTTGAGGTTTGGCGCTGGTTCGGTCACCATGGCAGAGGCGCGGAAGGTGTGGATTTTCCAATCCTGTCCGAGCATCATTCCCAGGCGGCGCGTCCAGGCGGCGGTCGCCAGGATGGTTGTAGCCGCGCTGAAACTGCCCCGATCGGTGTGCACGCCCTGCACCCTCCCGGATTGAACATTAAAACCGGTCACCTCGGTAAAGGTGTGCAGCGACAGGCCAAGGGGTATGCCGCGCCTTAAGTAGGCCCACATCAGGCGAAATGGGTTGATCTGCCCCTGGTGGGGGGCATACATGGCCCCCACCAGGGTACGTGGGTCAATCATTTCTTCGATCAGGTGAACCTGTTTTGCCGGCAACATCTCGCAGGCGATCCCGGCCTGCGAAAGGGCGGCTGCCCGTTCGAGAGAACTGTTCCAATGCTCTTCGGTGGGAAGCAGGTGGAGGATGCCGGTTCGTTTAAAATCCAGCGACATGCCCAACTCTTCTTCCAGGCGCTCATAGCGCGAGAAACTGGTGGTTACCAGCGGGATGCTGTGTTTGAGTTCCACATCGTTCGACTGCACCATCCCCAGGTTCGCGCCGGAAGCCCCGGCGCCCACCTGACCCTGGTCGAGCAGGGCGGTTTTTAGGCCAGCGGCGGCCAGATGGTAAGCGATGGAACACCCTACCACACCGGCGCCGACCACAAGAACGTCAAAGGAATATCTTTCTGGCATGGCTTAACCAGGAAAGCGGTTCGAAAAAAGCATCTGCCCCGGCATGTTTAGAAGTTCTCTTCCATGGTTCCAGAATACGAACTTTTTACCGTGTAAATAGTCTCCGCCTCCTTCATTACCCGGTCAGGGGCAAAAGGAGAGATATCAATTACATCGCAGCGGCCAGTGGTGACCAGTTGGGTGACGACTTCTCCCGCCAGCGGGGAATGAATGATCGCAGAACGGTAAGAGGCAGCCAGGATCAGTCCCTCGATCTCTTTGACGGGACCCAGCAGCGGACATCCGTCATCGGTATAGGTGGTCGCGGCGGTCCAGGCGCGCAGAATGCGGGCTTTTCTGAGCATGGGGAAGAAACGCCCTGCCATCATGGCTATCGTCTTGGGAGCGGCATGGCTGATGGCTGGATTTGTCACTTCGCCGGGGCGGTCTGCCTGCGCGATGAGGAAATGCCCGTCCGGAGTTTGCGAAAGCGCCAGCACGGTCAGCTCTGCATCATCCTTACCGGTCACTTCCATTTCAATGTGGTCGGCGGTTGCGATAATCGTGTTTAACTTCAAATCGTAAATTGGCTCGCTGACCATCGCTGAGGCACGGAAGGTGTGAATATTCCAGTCCTGTCCGATTAGCCTTCCCAACGGGCGCGTCCAGGCGGCGGTTGCGAGGACTACTGTACCAGCGCTGAAATGTCCTCGATTGGTGTGTACACCGCGCATCCGTCCATTCTCGATATCAAAGCCGGTGACTTCTGTGTAGGTGAATAGCGCCAGCCCCAGGGGGATCGCCCGCCGAAGATAAGCCCACATCAGCAGGAAGGGGTTCAACTGACCTTGATAAGAGGAATAGGTGCCGCCGTACAAGGCGCTGGTATCAACCATCGGCTCGATTTCCCGGATCCTTTCGGGTGGGATAAATTCGTACGGGATGCCGGCGGCGGTGAGTATTTTGGCGCGCTCTTCGGAGGCTTTCCATTGCGCTTCGGTGGAGAGCAGGCGCAACGCCCCGATCCGCCTGAACCCAATTGACATGCCGAGCTCTTCTTCCAGGGTGTTATAGCGGGCGTAGCTGGCCAGGACCATCGGGATGCTATGTTCGATTTCGACATCGTTCGATTGCACCATGCCAAAATTTGCGCCGGACGCCCCTGCGCCAACCTGTTCTTTTTCCAGTAAAGCCGTTTTGAGGCCTGCTTTTGTCAGGTGGTAGGCGATTGAGCAGCCAATTACACCGGCTCCGACTACGACCACGTCGTAAGATTTGTTGTCGCTCATTCTACAATTTCTCCCTGTGCTATCACTGTTCTGGCTCGTGTTCTTCGATTGCCCACAAGGGGATGGGGTGAACCGGCGGGCGGATATTGTAATAGCGCACTTCTTGTACCGTCCGGCCGGTCTCAGCGGCCATAATCTGAGCGATAATACTGCCACAGGTGCGGCCCTGGCAGTTGCCCATCCCGCTGCGGGTCAGGTTTTTTAGATCGGTGACGGTTTGCGTTCCATAGGAGATGGCTTCGCGGATCTGGCCGAGCGTGACCTGTTCGCAGCGGCAGAGGATGGTATCGTCTTTTGCCAGGGTGTATAGCCCTGCTGGTGGCGAGAACAGGTCGCCTAGCAGGTCGGCAAAACGTCCCTCACGGCGCAGGGCTGCCCGCTCCTGGATGATAGCCCGCCGCGTCTGAATCTCGGCCCCGTGGCCGAGCTTTAAAGCGGCCGCATACCCGGCGATGCGTCCTTCGATCATGGCCATTTCTGCGCCGCCGATGCCGGCGCCATCGCCGACCGCAAATATACCGGGGCGTGAGGTTTCCAGGTTTTCATTCCGGCGCGGGATAAATCCGCCGCGCCCGGCAGAAAATTCCATCTCGCATTCCAGCAGCCGGATTAGTTCGGAGCTGGGTGTCAAGCCATACCCGACCACAATGGCGTCAACCGCTACAGTTTTCTCGCTATCTGAGATAGGTTTGCCATCCCTGCCCAACCGCGCCATCACAGCTTCGCGCACCCTTTCTTCTCCGTGCGCGGCGGTCACTGCCCAGCCTGTGCGGTAAGGAATGCCGGCGCTCACCAGGGTCTTGATATAGCCCAACCCTTCGCGCATCCTGCTCCATTGCCCCCACAGGGCCGGCAGGTAAGGAATGCCGCGCCAGAGTAGATTAGCGGAGCTCTCTAGAACGCCGACGACTTCGGCGCCAGCCTGCGCCAGTTGCGCCGCGGCCGCCAGTTGCAGCGGGCCGCTGCCAGAGAGGAGCACCCGCCGTCCCGGCAACAGGCGTTGATGCTTGACCATTGTCAAAGCCGCGCCTGCAGTAACCACACCTGGCAAATCCCAGCCGGGAAAGGGGATAGAGCGGTCATAAGCGCCGGTGGCCAGGATGACCATCCGGGCGTTCAGGCGGGCCGGCGCATCCTTGCCGTGAAGTGTCAGACACCAGACGCCTGGCTGGGCGCCTTCGAAAATTCCCCACACCAGCGTATTCGGCCATACTTTGACGCCGGACGAGGCTAGTTTTTGGAATAGTTTTTGCGCCTTGAGGTGATGCTCAGTACGATCCTCGCACTGAAACGCCTCGGGAAGCTGCTTGAAGTATTGCCCGCCTGGACGAGCAGAAGAATCGATCAGGATCACTTCTACACCGGCCTGCGCGGCTGTGACGGCCGCTTCGATCCCGGCCGGGCCGGCGCCGATCACTGCCAGTTCGACGATATCGTTCATGGTTTCACCTGTCCTGCGGTTTCGATGGTCATCTGGTCTGCAACATAGGTCTGGCATGCCCGCAGATTGGGCGCCCCATTGATCGTGACGAGGCATTCATAACATACTCCCATGCCGCAATAGACGCTGGACGGGCGGCCGGTCTGGTGTTTGCGGCCAAAAACGGTGATCCCTTCCGCTTGTAAGACGGTTGATACCAGTTCCCCCTCAAAAGCCTGCACCTTTCTGCCGTCCACAATTACCTCAATACTTTTCCCCCGCTCAACTGCGGGGAGCTCAGGTGTAGATTTTGTAATGCGCATGCTTCCTTCCCTTGTGATATGAAGAATTAGATCGTTTCTGGCTGTCATCGGCCTGTCTGGAAGCGAAGCGCTTTCCAGGAATGACCGAATGGATTGAGTGAGATCAATTGATTTTTTTTGGGTATCTGATGCCAGAATTAAACCCACAAAGTTCCCATAAAATAGTACCAAAATGAAAATCTAATTTCAATGTATCTTTAATCACTATTTTAAAAAACAACGAAATATTAATTGTTATTGAACACCCGGCAGGGAAAAATGGATCCATGCCGGAGGCGGTAACTCCGCCAATCTCAGGGAGCATGACGTCAATTAAATTGCCTGGGCAGTAGGACAACCAGGGGAGATGAACGTCTCTTTTATTCCTGGAGGAATTACGCCTTCTTTTTTTGCGTTTCCCGCCAGCGCTGGAGGAAGCGGCGGCAGGCTGGATCCCGCTCGGTGAGCATATCCATCGCTCGTACGGACTCAATCAGCCCATCAATGCCCGGATTGATGAAGGCTGAGTCGAGTCCCCAGGACATCGCGCCCAGCAGATAAGCCAGGCCGATATGTTTTGGATCCGGCATGTTGCTGCCTGCATTCCCAATTCCAAGCTGGGTGGTGATGCCCATTTCGTGCAGGATGGCGATGGTCTGCAGAGCAACCCGGTAGGCGCCGCTTTGCAACAAGCCTACTGGCATACACATCGCGTCAATTACCACATCCTGGCGCGGGATGCCATAGCCCTCGCAGGCTTCCAGGATCACTTTGGCTTCGGCAACCCGCTCCTCTGCTGTCATCGGTACGTGCGCCGAATAACGCCCCATTGGCATGCCGGCCACCGCCGCGCCGTATCGTTTGGCAATGGGCAGCAGGGTATCCAATAATGGTTGTTCTGCTGTCACCGTCCAGATGATGGATTTGTAAGGCCGAAGTTCAGAAAGAGCGGCTTCGATTGCTTCCGCGTTGCGGGTATCCAGCCCAATCGGGCTGCCAAGCTCATCGTGAATGGCGCGGGCGAGCCGTGGCAGCAGCTCCACTTCGTTGATTTCAGGGTGCGTGAGCAGGATGGCGGTCATATCGGTCCCGACCGCATGCCCCCAGCGTGCCAGTTCCAAAAAATAATCAATCTTGCCTCTGCTCAACGGCTCGATTACTTCTGGCGGCCTGTTAATGACGTAAAGCTGGTCGTTGATCAACATGGTGGGTTTGCCAGGGCCGTATTCCAGGGTTCCGTTTCGTGAGGTCAATGTTGTCATAAATGGTTCCTATGAAGTAAGTTCTTAAACTACGGGTAGACCAATTTCTCCATTAGCCCTTAAACGGGCGATCTTCCATTTTGCACAGGTCTTTAATGACATCTCGCCCCGAAGCGCAGGAGAGCTCGACGTTTCCGCCGGGTTCCACCCAATGACCGATACGGTAAAAATTTTCCAGGCCGGGCAGGGTCTTTTTCATGCCTGCGCCCATCATCATGTTCAACTTGCGCTGGCTTAACGCCCAGCCGTTGATCGAGCCGCGCCAGTTGGCAGTATAGCGTTCATAGGTAACCGGGGTAGCGACGTCAATCACTTCGACGTGCTGGCTAAGGCCAGGGTAGCGTTCTTCAAGCCCGCGCAAGACCAGGCTGGCGGCTTCTTGTTTTGCCTCTTCGTACGCTTGGGGATCAAAATATAAGCGCCGCCAGTGATAATCATCCGCCTCGCACCATAGGGTCAGCGCGGATTTCCCCGCTGGGGCCATGTTAGGATCAAAGCAATAGTGTTTCAGTACCAGGCGCTCATGGGCGATGTTGCCCAGCATGAACGGTCGCCGTAGGGGAAAATTAAGCGAGGCCGGCTCTTGCGAGAAATCTTGCCCGACCCCCAGCGAGATTTGCAGGATCGGCTTCGCCACCGGCAGTTCAGCGTAGTATTTACGAATGGTGTTGTCGGCGTAGCGACCGCCGAGCAGGTGAAATATGGTGGCGTATCCGTCGGCGGCGGAGATGACGATGTCGCTGCGATGTTCGCTGCCATTGGCCAGCCGGACACCAGTGGCTTTATCTTCCTCCACCAGAATGCGGCTGACCCTCGATTTGTAGTGGATTTGCCCTCCAAGCTCCTCGTATTTCTTTGCCAAACCTTCGGCAAAAGCCAGGGAGCCGCCGATAGGGTAGCCGGATTCGCGATTATGCATCTGCGCCAGGGTCATCATCATCATAATGATCGGAAAATCGGGCGGCGAGAACTGAAAGAACTGCGGCAGCGCTTCTTTGAGCAGGGGGTCTTTGAACCTGGCGGCAAAGGCCGGGATCGAGACGTTCTGCCAGCGCAGCAGGTGAAACAAAGCCGGCATGACCCGCTGCCCCATCTCCAGTCCTTCTTCCGGTTCGGTGAGGGTCAGGTCAACCGGTAAATCCAGGCGAGTGAAACCGCGCAGCGCCTCGCATAGTTCGCGGGTTACAGCCTGATCTTGCGGAGAGAGTTCTAACATGTGCGCTTCCAGCCGGTCTATGTTCGTGTAGAGGGAGAAGGCGCGACCGTCACGGTCTTCAAAGCGAGTGAGTTCATCGTAGTAGTACACCTCGCGCCCTTCCAGCGCGCCAAGTTCTTTCCAAAGCTGGTAGGCAGCAGCGTTTGGGCTCGTCCCGCTCAGGAAGCGAATGCTGCCGTCGAACAGGTAATCCCGTCTGCGCCATGAGGTGCACAATCCCCCGGGCAGGAAGTGCATTTCGAAAATCTGAGATTGGTAACCGTTTTTTTGGGCGTAAATGCCGGCGGCTAACCCGGCTACTCCTCCGCCGATGATCAGGATGGTTTTTTTGCGCATGCTTTCCTTCTCCCGCTGTGAACAAACCCGTAGAAATGCTGGACTCTAAAATTTCTTTCTGCAAACGACCTCTGGAGAGATTTGACGGCCGCTATTAAAACTCAAGCGCTTCGCCGGCGGGCATGGTTTGCAGCCTGTTGCCAAAGGCATTGCGGAAAGCGACCAGGGCGTCTAGTCCTGTACAGTGGTTCAGCAATAACATTTCGGGTTCAAAGGTGTTCTTTAACTCCTGGATTGTCCAGGCCATCTGCTCCGGGCTGGCTTCCAGCAGATGTGTGCCGCCAATGACGGCTTTGATGGACCCTGGAAAGTGTCTGGCGGTGTAGGTCAGGGTGTTGATCAAACCGGCATGACAGCACCCCAGCAATACCACCAGCCCTTGTTCCGTCTCCAGGATCAGGCTGCGGTCGTCGAGGAACTGGTCTGGGGCCAACTGGTTGCCCTGATTGATTAGCATCTTGGGATTGGCGACCTCGAACGGGTTCAATCGCGGAATCCGCCCCGTCAGGTGGATGCCCTCTCCGATTGGGTAAATCTCCGATGTGAGTACCAGCCGGGCGCGCGCTTCGACTTTGGCCCGTTCGACCGGTACGCCGGTGCGTTTGGTGACGCCATCCCGCTGGGAAACCCTTTCCACGAACAGGTCGGGATCCGCGACCAGGATGGGATTGCGGGTCTGATCCAGCGTCCAATCCAAACTGCCGGTATGGTCGTAGTGGGCGTGGCTTAAGACCACGTGCGTTACTTTGGAGAGGTCCTTTTCCAACAATTTAATGTTGTGAGAGATCACCGCGCCTGTAGCGCCGACATCGAATAGGACGGTCTGTTCTCCCGTCTCCACCAAAAAGGACAGCCCGTGTTCCCCCAAAAAACTGTGGAAGACCTTGACGCAATCATCGTCCAGGCAGCTTATGCGAAAACGGTTTGCCATTGGCTCCTTCTCCTTATTTTTTGGTGATGATAGCCGCTTCGACGTCTCTTCGACTTCACCGCCGCTGACCAGGCGCTCATAGGTAAGGTCAACCTGATAGCGCACCCCGCAAAGCGGACCATATCTGATGTGATGGCGTTCTTCTTTATAACCGTTGATCGGCCCCAGGGGGAGAAAGAACTCCGCTGCTGGCGGCAGGGGGCGGCGCATTTCGGGCCAGCCGTTTGGTAAGCCTGGGATCGCCGTGACGCTCTATTTACCTGGAATATACCACCTATTGTTTTCCCCCGCAATCTAAAAACCGCGGGCCTGTCTTCTGCGCGCTTCAGGCCGGGCCGAGAATGTCGTTCACCACATCGCGCGCCCAATACGGACTTTGACCCTGACGGGAAAGCCTGCGGATTCCATCCAAATGATTACCGAGCGTGACGATGGCCGGTTCTTCGGCCAGTTCTCCATCCTGGTTGATGGCCTGTCCCAACCCAACTGAAGCGAGCAATCCGTTACAAAGGCAACGTTTTTCTTCGGTGTTCGGCAACAGGCCGCGTTTGCCGACGTATTCCTCGATCGGAGCAGCCGGACAGCGCTGGAAAAGACGCCGCGTTCCATCTTCGGCGGGTTTGCTAAGGCCGCGCTGCTGTAAAAGGCCGATATCGCAGACCCTGCGGCGGCGGCGATAGACCGCATCGTCTGAAAGGGTGCCTTCGAGCTGCACCACCTTGAAGGGATAGCCGGTGGGGGAGAACAGGGTGGTGCGCACCAGTTCGTCGTCGCTGGCGCCTCGCTTAATGGCGTTGAAGATGGCCGTGCGGTAGGCCGCTTTCATACCTGAATCTTCGCAAAGGGCAAAAGCCGAACCCACCTGGACCCCCGCCGCGCCGGCTTTTAAGGCTTGCTGCAATCTTTCGCGGCTGCCATAACCGCCCGCCAGCCAGAAAGGCAACCCCGTCTGCCGGATGGCTTCCAGGTCGGGCTCGTCTTCTGAGCCGTAAATGGGTTGTCCGAGGCTGTCTTTTACCAGCGGCCCCTGCGGGCCGGCATTGTGCCCGCCTGCGGTGTGATGCTCGATGATAAAGCCGTCAGGAGCTTCGGTTGGGCTGTGCGCTAACGCTTCGACCAGGTTGTGCAACGAGGCAATCGCCAAAAAAGCGGGCCGTTCCAGCGGTTTTTGCGCCAGTCTGCCATCCGCTACCTTTCGCGGGTCAAACGTCATGTAAAAGGCTTCGCCTGCCTCGCGATACAATACCTGTAAATCGCTTGAGACCTCCTGATGATTTGCCAGGCGGGTGCAAACGGCGGGCAGACCCTCGGGGTTGCCCGCTCCCACGATGATCCCGGCTACGCCTGCCAGCATGGCGCCGTACATGGCGAAAATCAGCGGAAGCTCTATCTTCTTCAGAAAGTTGATGAACACACGGCCGTTGTGTCCCTCTTTGGCCAGCCAGACTTCGGCAAAAGCGGTGGCGATCAGGAGCTCGATGAGCTCATCGCTCATTTCCAACGTGACTGGCTCCGCCTGTTGAGCGGGGATGAGGACACCGCTGCCATCTCCCTGCAGGTGAACCGCCTGCTTTGGTGCGTTCTTGAAGCGCGCCATCGGCGCTTTGCCCCCCTCGATGAAGTAACGGTCGCAGATCTTTTGGCCGATCTCGACACCAAAGCGGGCGTCAAAAGCTGCCAGTGCTCGCCGGATATGGCCGCCGGGATCACCGAGTTGCAGCAAGCGTACGTGTACAAAATCCAGCGCCGTGCCGGAAACAGTTCCAGCCGTCACGCCCGGCCTTTCCATGGAGACAGCCCTGGCAAGCCGCCAGTTCGATACATAAACGCCCATGCCGCCTTGGATCAGTTTGATGTTTTTGAGAAATTCCATTGTTTTACACCCTTAAACCCGGAAAGAAGCGCGAACGCGCGTAAGGGTCCCCAAAAAGACCCCACGGGCGCGGTCGCAGCCTTGTGAGGGTTAAAACCCCTTGCAGCGGCCAAGTTATGGGCGTTTGTTGGATCGAATTTCCGGGTTATTGCGGTCAGAAATACCTCAGATGCACCTCCGCTGGAGCAATTGGTTCAAAGGCGGTTTAACCTCCAGGGAGGTTTCTCGCAGGGGGATTTCCAATCGCCGCGTTCGATCGTATGCAGGTCAGGTCCTCCTGATTTTGAAACGCTATTTGATTAAGCGCTTTAGTTCGCCAGTCTGCAGCAGGGAGAAAAACGCTTTGACGACCTGAGGATCGAAGTGTTTGCCGGATTGTTCCTGGATATATTCAAGCGCCTGATGATGACTCCAGGCCTTGCGATATGGGCGGTGGGAGGTCAGGGCGTCGTAAACATCTACCAGGGCAAATAGACGCGCCGCGAATGGGATTTGCTCCCCTTGCAACCCGCGTGGGTAGCCGCTTCCATCCCATTTTTCGTGGTGGCAGTATGGAATATCCAGGGCGGGGCGAAGGTATTCAATATCATACAGCATATCATAAGCAAGTTGGGGATGGCTGCGCATGATGTGCCATTCTTCTTCGGTCAGGCTGCTTGCTTTCATCAGGATGCGATCCGGCACCCCCAGTTTACCGATATCGTGCAGTAAAGCGCCGCGCCGAATGTGAACCAATTGTTCCTCACTGAGGCCGAAATGCTGTGCCAGTCGTATCGTCATTTCTGTCACGCGCCGGGTGTGGTTTTCGGTCTCTTTGTCTCGCAGATCCATCGCTCTAGACCAGCCTTCGATCGTCAGGTCGTAGGCTTTTAATAATTCGCTGTGCGAAGTTCGAATGTCGTCATAGAGTTGAATGGTGTTGAGCGCTATCGCTGTCTGGTTTGCCAGGATTTCAAAAAAACGCAGCCAATTTTCGTTTGGGGCCAGACGGGAGCGATGCAAGATCTCTAAAACGCCGATTAATTTTGTGTCTACCAGGAGGGGAATGGCGTAGTAATCTTGAAAGTATTCAGCTTTTGTTACCCCTTTTAGCAAGGAGTTGGTTTGAGGATCTTTGAGATCGGCATAAAAGAGCTTTCTTTCCAGTGCTGTTTGCCCGGCCAGGCTTTCTCCTAATTGCAGCCGCATTTGGAGGGGCGAGTTGTACCGGTATCCGTTTTCGGCAACGCATTGCAGGGTCTGGTTCTGGGCTTCGAACAAGAAAATGGCGGCAGCGTCCACTTCGAGGCAGGCTTTTAGCTGTTCCAGGATGGTGGCGTATATTTTGAGGGGTTCGAGATGCGAAATGACGGCGGAATTAATGGCGGCCACAGCGGATAATTCTGAAACCCGTTGTTGGATTTCAGAGAAGAGGTTAGCATTTTTGATCGCCATGGCGATTTGGTTTGCAACCACGCTCAGCCACTCGCCGTCTTCTGGGGTGTATGCATCCTCCCGATAGCTTTGCAATTCCATCAAGCCAATGACCTGGCCTTCGGCAAGCATGGGGATATAGCAGGCAGATTGAGGTTCTCGCTCGCTCCCGATCAACAAACCGCCAGCGGTTTTTCTTTTGGTCGCCAGATTATTGACAAATTCCGGCTGTTGGTAAACAATAGCCTTCAAGCGACCGCCAGCCGGGTTTTGAGGGTCAATTTTTAAAGGTGGGATCGCGTTAACATCCAGCCTGACGCCATCGGAGCTCAGGTAAACTACTTTGAGCGTCTTCTGGCGGGGATCGAAAAGGGAAAAGCCAAAATTCGGGCAATCAATCATGTTTTGAATGTGAATCTCGGCAACCCGGTAGATGGCTTCTAAATCGAATTCGGCGGCCAGGGAGCGCCCCAATGCGGCGATCTTTTCCTGCCGTAGCGCGTATCTTTGCAGCGACGCTTCGAATTTTTTGCGGGCGGTGATATCTTGTTTTACCCCAATGAAATGGGTAATCCTCCCTTCAGAATCGAGCAACGGCGTAATGGTTAGCTCTTCGTGGTACAGACTGCCGTCCTTGCGTTTATTTACCAGTTCGCCCCGCCAGATCTGACCGGAAAGGATGACATCCCATAGATTTTGATAGAACGACCGCTCTTGAACCCCGGATTTGAGCAGGCTTGATTTTTGCCCCAACGCTTCGTTGGCGGTGTAGCCAGTGAGAACCGTAAAAGCGGGGTTGATCCACTCAATCGCGCCCTGGTTGTTCGTGATGACAATGGCATTGGCTGCGGCTGCCAGCGCGGCTGCTTGCAATTGAATTTGAGCCTGGGCTCGCTTGCGTTCGCTGACGTCACGCGCCACCCAGATGACCTCTCGTTTTGAGAGGGGAGCAACGGTCGCCTCGATCCAGGTTGATTTTCCCTCGATGAGGAGTTCGCGTTCTATGCGCCGCGTTTGTTGCGTTTCGAGAACTTCTCGAATCGTTCGCTTGAATTCCAGCGCCAGATTTAATGGAAAAACTTCCTGAACGCTTTTTCCGAGCAGCCTGCTGGCGGGTTGAGATAAAAAGGATGGTTGGGTTGGCGCGATTTTCTGGCAGATGCCTTCGAGATCCACCACCGCTACCAGGTCTTGCATTGAAGCGAACAACCCCCGCAGTTCGGCTTCTGAGGCTTTCAGCGCTTCTGTGATTTTTTTGTTTTCATCTTTCAGGCGCTTGTTTTCCAGCGCGTTTTTAACCGCCTGACCGAGGCGGTCCATGCGGTCTTTTAAGATGTAATCGGCGGCGCCTTGCCGCATCGCTGCGACGGCGGTTTCTTCACCGATGCCGCCGGAAATGAGGATGAAAGGGGCGTCTATACCGCGCTCTTGCATGAGCCGTAAGGCGGACAAACCGTTAAACTGTGGCAGCGACCAATCCGAAAGGATCAGGTCATAGGGTTCTTCTAACGCGGTTTTGTAGGCTTCTTCGGTTTCGACGCGCTTCCAGCTTAACCGGAAACCTTCTCTCTCGAGATGGAGCGCCATGAGATCGGCGTCGGCTGGGCAGTCTTCTACAATCAAGACTTTCAGAGGCGCGGCAGTCATGTCCCTTTCTCTTCTGACCGTGCGCGCGGCGCAGGAATCGGCGGAGGCTGATTGATCAACATCCAATAAAGACCTAGATGCCGCACCGCTTCGGCAAAGCGGGTAAATTCCACCGGCTTGCGCACAAAGCTGTTGGCTCCCAGCTTATAGCTGGCGATGATATCCTCCTCTTCACTGGAGGAAGTCAGAATCACGACCGGCAGGGTTTGAATCGTCGGATCGGAGCGAATGAATTTCAAGACTTCCAGGCCGCTTACTTTGGGTAATTTTAAATCAAGCAGCGCCACTTGAGGCAGGGGATATGTTTTGCGGTTTGAGAATTTTCCCTTGCCGTTCAGGTATTCTAAGGCCTCCTCGCCGTCGCGAACGACCACGATTTTATTGATCACACGGCCTTGTTCCAGCGCCCGCAGCGTTAGCTCTTCGTCATCCGGGTTGTCTTCAACAAGTAGAATGGCTTTTTGTTCCGTCATGATGCACCCTCTAAAGTAAAGTAAAATGTTGCGCCTTTGTTCACTTCCGCTTCAGGCCATAAATTGCCACCGTGGCGGTGAATGATGCGCTGCACGGTAACCAGCCCGATGCCGGTGCCGGGAAATTCCTGTTCGCTGTGCAAGCGTTGAAATGGCGTAAACAGTTTGTTTGCATAAGCCATATCGAAGCCGACGCCGTCGTCGCGCACAAAAAAGACAGCCTTTCCAGACTGCTCCATCCTGCCAAATTGGATGCGGGCCGTTGGACGTTTGCCGGTGAACTTGACGGCGTTGCCCAACAGGTTTTCCAGCGCAATCTTAATTAATCCGGCGTCCGCTCGGGCGATCAGATTGGGGGCGATCTCGAACTCGATCGTTCGTTCTGGAGCCTGGATTTGAAATTCATGCGCCAGTTCCAGCGCCAGGTCAGAGAGGTCAATGGTTTCCAGCCTCATCTCGCGGCGGGTTACTCGAGAGAGGTTGAGCAAGTCGTCAATCAGCCGCCCCATTTTTTGAGAAGCTTCTTTTATGCGCTCCAGGTAATGTTTGCCCTGATCATCCAGCCAGTTTTGATAATCTGCCAGCAGGGCGCCGCTAAAACCATCCAGGGCGCGCAGTGGGGCGCGCAGGTCGTGTGATACGGAATAAGCGAAGGCTTCTAACTCTTTGTTGGCGACTGAGAGCTGCAGGGTGCGCGCTTGCACACGCCGCTCCAACTCGTCGTTGATCTGTCGGAGCTTTTCTTCGGCAATTTTCTGATCCTCCATCACGCTGACCAGGGCGCGTCGTCCCTGCTCTGATTTATTGAGCAGGTTCTGTAATTCTGCTTGAACTTTCTGTCTTTCTTCTTCGATCTGTTTGCGCGCCGAGATATCCAACGAAAGCGCGAGGATTTGGTTAACGTTTCCTTGCCTGTCTCGCAGTGGGGCAGCGTGGACGATAAAATGCTTTCCGGCGTATTCTCCTTCGAAATGAGCGACTTCTCCATTCAATACGCGTTGGTAATGTTCTGCGGCCTGGTTCCCCTTTTCGCTTCCCAGCGTTTCAAAGATGGTTTTCCCCGCCAGCATTTCATGGGTCAGGCCAAGGTCTGCCAAACCTTCGCCTGCGCTAAATATGTATCGCAGTTCACGGTCAAGGATGTGAACCACGGCGCCGGGCAGGTTATTGGCGATTGCACTATAGCGTTCTTCAATCTGCCGCCTGTTCTCTTCGGCCTGTTCGCGTTCGACGGCTTTCAACACCCCATCCATCAGCAGGGTGAGCTGTAATACATCCGTCTGGTCGTAATCGGCGGTTTTGTTCGCGACCCCCACGACCGCTACAATTTGCTCTCCCTTGAAGATGGGAACGGCCAGATATTTTTGGATTTGGATGTGTCCGGCGGGTAAGCCCTTCTTAAGTGGATTTTTAGCGGTGTAATCGTTTAGGATGATCGCTTTGCGCTGGCGCACCGCCTCGCTCAACAAGCCTGTTTCGGTCAGCTTGGAACTGGTTGCGTCATTGGGGAGATCGCATTGCGCCCTGGCTCCTTTGGAAATCGAACTTACCTTGAATTTCTGCTGTTCTTCTGAATAAAGGAAGATATACCCTATGGTACTATTGGTCAACCGGATAGCTTCTTCGAGCGAAAAATCAAGAAATTCTTGCGCCGATTGGATCGGTTGTTCTAACACAGTCACCATGCTTTGCAAGCGCTCTTCATTGCGAGCGCGTTCTTCCATGAGCTTTTCGCGGCGAAAGCGGTTAATCAGCAGCATGCCCACTGCCAGAGTAGCCAGGGGATAGATGGTTAAGACCGGCAGGGTGATGTTTTTCAACACTTCCTGGGCGGTGTTGAAAGGCAATGTGAACATGCAGATCAGCATGGCGATGTGGATTGTTAATCCAAAAAGGTAGAGCTGTCCGGCTGTGATGGTTTCCAAAGGTCTGTGGAGCAGCTTTCGCCATAAAATCCCGATCGAGCCGGTCACCAGAATCACAAGGCTGCCTGTCCACGCCGCGATGCCGCCCTGGTAAAAACGGAAAGCGGCTGTCATGGCAATCGCTATCAGGGTGGGGGTGAACCCAAAAAACAGACCAGAAATTCCCAGAAGAACCGAGCGTGTATCAAAGACGATGCCCGGCGTCAGCACCCAAGGGGTCATCATGACAACGATGCCGATGCCGCCCAGCAGAAATCCCACCGTTACCCGCCAGAGCCTGAAATTTTTAGCGCCTCTGTTGGTAATCAATAAATCAAATAGAAATACCAGCGCCAGCAGAAGCGCCGCATTATGGATCAGGATCAAAAAGGGGGGATCATTTTTCATTTGCAGCGTCCTCCGTAGACGCAGCGTAACGCGGCGGCAGCCCCAGTTGGGTCAGCAGGGCATTCACTTCCCGTTTCAATTCCAGGATGCGCTGTTCTCGTCCCAACGTCAGGTTGTACCAGCGGTGGAGTTCTTCGACCTGTTCCGCGATTTTTGCTTCGGCCTGTTTGCGCGCCGTGATATCGTGAATGATCGAGAAAAGTGCGGTTCTTCCGCCTATTTGGATTGGGCTGCTAAAAACTTCCACATCGAGGACTTCGCCGTTCTTTTTGCGGTGGCGGAAGAGGAAATATTGACGGCGCTGGGTGCGGGCGTTTTGCATTTCGCTTTGAATTGTTTCGGGGGGGAGGGTGTTAATCTGGTTGATATTTAAGCGGGTCATCTCTGCCCGTGTCCAGCCATAGAATTCACAGGCGGCTGGGTTGGCGTCTATGATCGCTCCGTTTTCCGGATTGACCAGCAGCATGACGGCGCGGGTATTCTCGAAGAGCGCCCGGTAGCGCGCTTCGCTTTCTTGTAGGGCGTGCTGAATTTGTTTGCGCGCGCTGATATCATTGATGATTGCCAAGAACAGGCGTTCGTTCTTGTGTTCAAACAACTGCAGATGCACTTCTACCGGGTAACGGCTGCCATCGGCGCGTTGATGGACTGTCTCGAAGGTCAGGATGGGAAGTTCACGTCGGGTCAGTGGCTGGATCATCTCTCGGAATGTTTCAGGCGTAAATTCTGGTTTGATATCCAGCGGTGTTTTGGCGCGCATTTCTTCCAGCGTGTATCCGAGATTTTTGAGCGCTCCTTGGTTGACGAATTTGAAGTGGAGTGTTTCGGCGTCGAAGACATAAACTTCGTTGAGGCTGTGGGTGATGACGTAAGTGAGTAAAGCCTGCTCTTTTTGCGCGGCGCGTTCCTGCGTTTGATCGCGAAAGACCAACGCCATGCCGGCGATCTGGCCATCT
Organism: Anaerolineae bacterium; assembly: GCA_013178185.1. Taxonomy (GTDB): domain Bacteria; phylum Chloroflexota; class Anaerolineae; order Anaerolineales; family Anaerolineaceae; genus Ch132. Next base: position 107,617 of record JABLXC010000001.1, read on the forward strand.
GGACCTGGAAGGGGCGCGCCGCTTATCGCAATTGGGTGTTCGATCCCTTGCCGGGAGATTAAGAGGGTGTGATTTGTAAACTCAACAATGCGCCCTTCGCGCAGCGACTTTTCGAACGATGCATCAACTTTCGCGCCAGTTTCTTCACTGATGATGTTTAAAACCTGCGTCAGGGGTTTGCCAAGCGCTTCTGCCTCGTCCCAGCCGGTCAGGGTTTCTGCCGCCGGGTTCACGCGGGTGATAAAACCATTCGCGTCGGTAACGATTACGCCGTCTTCGATGGCGTATAAGGTGGTACGGGCTTCCTCCAAGGTTTTGAGTGTTTCTTGCCTGGCCAGGGACAGATCTTGATAAAGCCCCCGCTGGTGGACACGAAAGGCGTATCCAGCCAGCGCGGCGGTCATCAGTATGGCCAGAACTTCGAAGGCCACCACCGTCCGTCCTAAAGCGTGCGCTTCTGCCTGAATCTCGGCGGCGTCAATTTTGGATTCCAAAAACCAGGTAGTTTCAGAAACCGGCTGGATGTATGCAAGCGCCTTTACCCCGCGATAATCATGCCCTTCCAGGTATTCATTTTGCCCTGAGAAAGCCATTATTGAGACGATATTTGTTTCGCTAAATGGAATGCGGAGGGATAAAGGAGGCGCATCGTGAAACTTCAAAGGGCTTAAATAAACGACTTCGGATTCCTCTTTGCGAAAGAGCGCCGACTCGCTGCTTGGGCTGGAAAGCGGCCAGGATTGAATCAGGGGATAAAGACGGTGCTGGGGATCAATCTGGATCACCAGGACGGTTTTCGGCGAATTTTGTTCCACCACAATCGGCGCAGCGACATACAAAACGGTTTTACCGGCGGCCTGGTCCCATATCAAATCGCTCATCTTGATTTCCTGGCTTTTGGCAACCTGAGCGATGAGCTTTTGAACTTCTGATTCTGGAGAGGCAAAATTAGGATCCGCCGAGATCAAGACGTCGCCCTCCGCGTTGGCGAGAAACGCATTCTGGTATTCTTTATGATCTACAATGGTTTGCAGGCGTTCGGTTATCGAGGCTTTTAAGTGTAAATCGTCTGGGCGGGAGAGCCATTGGTCAATCGCCTGGTTGAAGAAAATGGCAGTCGAATTCAGTCGCGCGTCGCTCAACCGTTCTTGCCGCCAGTGAGCGATTTCATGAGCCATAAGTTTGGCGGCGATTTGAAGTTCGCCGATTTTTCGCTCGCGAATGGTCTGGAGCTGGCGGTTATAGAATAAAATCCCGCCAGCGATCAGCGTGACCATGACCAGGCTTGAAAATCCCAGCAAAAGCGCAGGAACGACTTTCGGATTGTGAAAGAACCGCTGTATTCGACTTAGATTTGCCTTTTGCAGCTGGCCCATACGTGGAATCCCTTTATGCCGGTAGAGACATTCTTGATTGGCCAGGCGGACAAACCAGCCCTGAGGCGGAATATCTTGTCAGCCTGACCTGCGATTCGGTCGTTTGGGTTTTTATGTTTTGCAACAGGTTTAAAAAATTATACAACAGGAACAAAACCTGCGTGTATTTAAGTTCAATTGTTTCGGTTTAATCCCGGCAGATTGGAAAAAGGGTCGGAAACCCAAAGAAGCTTTTTAATTGCGAGATTTTCGCTTCTCCTTTGCTTCTTCCAACGCCAGGGAGATGTGATGCAGCCCTTCGATGAGCTCTTCGGCCGGCGGCCAGCCGTAGCCGATGCGCATGTAGCGCCGGTCCATGCCGAACCAATGGCCGGGGCCGACGAAGGTGCTGTATTGGTTGTTCAGGATCTGGTAGAAGGCATCCACATGGAGGTCGGCGGCCGGTTTAATGCGGGGAAAACAAACCACTCCCCCGGTGGGTTCGACCCATTCCAGGCGCTTCTGCGCTTCCATCCAGGTCTTGACGATCTCGAAATTGCGTCGGTTCTTTTCCAGGATCGGCGGCAGGATATTTTCTTTTTGCTCCAGCACATGGAGGGCGATTTCTTCGTCCACCACTGAGTTGCAGATGAAGATCTGCTCTTTTGCGGCCAGAAAGGTCTCTTGTAAATTTGGATCCCGCGTGATGATCCAGCCGATGCGGATGCCGGGCAGCCCATAAGACTTGGACATGGATGCCACACTGATGCAGCGCGGGCTGATGCTGGCGGCCAGCGGCGTGGGGCCGGCAAAGTTCATCTCGCGGTAGGTCTCATCTACCAGCAGGTAGCAGCCTTTTGCTTCGGCCAGGGCAGCGGCGGCGCGCAGGTCTTTTTCCGTCAGCGTAACGCCGGTCGGGTTGTGAGGGGTGGTCAGACTGATCAGCCTGGTTTCAGGGCGGAGGAGGGCCGCCAGCTGGTCTAGATCGAATTGGAAGCCGCTTTCGAAGGACAGGCGCAGGTAATCTACCTGGCAGCCGATGGCGCGAGGCGTTTCAATATTGGTGGCGTAATTGGGGTGCATGACCACCAGATGGTTGTCCTTTTCCAGGAGCGAGGTCGCGACGATGAAGAGCGCAGCTGCCGCGCTGGGGGTCACAATCACATCCTGCGGCGAGAGATTTTCGCCATCGGCGGCGATGCGCTCGCGCAGGGCGGGCTTGCCCAGGTGGTCAGTGTAGGCCAGGATCAGCGCGTTGAGATCCAGCCCAAGCGCGGCAAGGGGCATATCGCTGACGGAAGATTCCGTCAGGTTACAACGGATATTGGCGTAGCCAACCTGTTCCGGCGATTCGATTTCGATAGGCATTCTGCGGTAGTCCATACATCCTCTTCTTTGGGTAGTGAATTTTGTTGTTCCGGGGGGCGTCCAGCAATTTTGGCCGCCGGGCTGGCAAACCTGATTACCAGACGCCTGGGAAAATGCGGTAGCGCACCCGCCGGGCGTATTCCTGGTAACCCGGCAATTCTGCCTGCAAGGTTCGGTCTTCAAGGAAGGTGCGGATGACCAGCAGGAGGACGTTCAGAGCGCCGAGCGCGAGCGCTCCCCAGGAGGCAAGCAGGAACGCGACCGCCAGTTCGTATAGGGAGGCGCCCAGGTAAGCCGGGTGGCGAACGGCGCGATAAGGCCCCTGGCTGACGACGGTTTGCCCCCGCTCGGACTGGATGCGAACCACCTGCGAGAAAAAGGCGTTTGCAGCGGTGGCCCAAACGATCATACTGTACCCCAAAATACCTAGAGCTAACCCAATCAATTGAACGGCAAGAGGAAATCCCCCTGTCCAGCCAAAGCGGTGATCGAAACCGGCAACGATATAGCGCGCCAGTTGCGAGAGCCCCAGGATACCGAGGAGGACGGTATCCCACGATTTGGCTCCCTTGCGGGGGCCGAGGCGCTCGGCCAGAAGGTCTGGATTGGAAGACAGGATGACCCAGGCCGTCGCGATCACCCAACCCAGCGTCAGGCCTGTAGCCGCCCAGGCAGGCCACCAGGCGGTTTCCCCGGCAGACCAAAACAGCGCTACAGCCATGATGATCACTCCCAACGTTTCGCGAACAATGTACCGTGCAAGCAGCTTTGTGTTCATCGGATCCTCGTTTCTTGTTTTCCTCCTATCATAGCATGAGATCAAGCAGGGGGGCTTCGCATATCTCATTTTGAATTGCCTACTTGTAATTTGAACAAAAAAATGTACAATATATACAAATAATATGTTTGAATGAACGTAAAATGAACAGTGTAGAGCAAAGAAAAAAGCACATAATTGAAGAAATAGAGAGAGTTGGCTCAGTATCGGTTCCGAATCTCGCCAAAGCTTTAGATGTCTCGGATATGACAATCCGCAGGGATTTGACTGAATTAGAAAAAGTGGGGTTGATTCGCCGAATTCACGGGGGGGCAGTCAATGCGCGCGGACGCAGTTACGAGCCTCCGTTAGCATTACGTAGCACAGAAAATAAAGCGGCAAAAGAACGCATTGGCCGATATGCTGCTGAGTTTGTCGCCGAAGGAGACAGTATTTCTTTGGATGTGGGCTCAACAATCTTTGAGGTAGCTTTAGGTTTGGAGGGCATTCGGAATATCACGATCGTCACACCCAGCCTTGCGATTGCTAATTTGTTCTTAAATCGTTCAGATGTGCGCTTGATTGTGCCGGGTGGAATTGTCCGTCCTGGTGAAACCTCATTGATTGGCGATATTGCTCATCGTACTTTAAAGGATATTTTTGTTGATCGCTTATTCCTGGGGGTTGGAGCAATTGACGCAAAAGCTGGTTTGACCGAATATAACCTGGACGATACCTCTGTCAAGCAAGTTTTAATCAATAACGCTAAAGAAGTGGTTGTTTTGGCCGATTCCTCTAAATTTCAAAAAATTGCGTTTGCGTTTGTAGCTTCGTTTGAGTGCATTCATCATTTCATTACGGATAGAGAACCCCCAAAAGCGTTGCTAACGGCTTTGAAAGATCACAAGGTCGTCATTCATGTTGTTACGGAAAAGGAGACAACAATTATCTGATTTTGGGTTTGGCAGATAAGTCTTCTACACAGAGATATACGCCTTTGTTCAACTTCCGGGTGATCTTCCCCGGGTTTTCAAATTTGGAACCTTATAAGATGTGAAGCGCGATTGCTGCGATTGGGATTTGACCAGCGATGTGTTTTCAAAAAGCCAGGTTTTTTCTACTGTCGTAAGTTAAAGAAAGATCTTGTTTTTTACTTTCTGAATAATCTTTGCAAAATTCTTTTTGATCACTGATAGAAAAACTAATAAATTACTAATTGCGAGGTGGAATTTATGAATTGGATAAAAGAGTTGTTTGGAACACAAAAACCCATCATCGGCATGTGTCATTTAGAGGCTTTACCTGGAGATCCGGATTACGATCCTCAGAAGGGATTAGAGTGGGTCGTAGAACGCGCTCGCCATGATATGTTCGCTTTGCAGCAGGGCGGTATTGATGCAATCATGTTTTCGAATGAACGGAGTCTCCCTTATATGACCCGGGTGGAACCGATCACTACGGCCTGTTTTGCAAGAGTTGTCACCGAAATGAAACAAGATTTAAGAGTTCCATTTGGGGTAAATGTGTTGTGGGATGCCACTGCTTCGATAGATTTGGCTGTTGCTACTGGCGCAAGGTTTGTGCGAGAAATTTTCACAGGTGTTTATGCCAGTGATTTTGGATTGTGGAACACAAATTGTGGGGAAGTAGTCAGGCATCAATACGCCATTCATGGGCAGCACATCAAACTTCTCTTTAACATCTTTCCAGAGGCGAGCGTTTACCTTGCAAACCGTAGCACAGACAGCATTGCCCGATCCACAGTTTTTAACGCCAAACCCGATGGTTTGTGCGTATCTGGTCTGACGGCTGGAACTGAAACGGATCCTGAAATCCTGAAGATGGTCAAAAATGTTGTTCCAGATACCCCGATATTTGCAAATACTGGGGTGAATATCCTGAATGTAGAAAAGCAGTTAAGCATAGCGGATGGCGCGATCGCTGGCACGGCGTTTAAACGAGATGGATATATCTGGAATGAAGTTGACCAAAAACGCGTCAAAGAATTTATGGATAAAGTGAAAGCTTTTCGAAGCAGAATTTCATAAGGAGAAGATTATGGTAAATCATCCTGCAATTGAGCTGGTGTGTGAACGTATTTCAAAGGACTTGATTGGAGGCGCGGCTGACACAGCAAAGGAAGTGATGAGCGCGTTTGCCCAAGTCGTTTTAGAGAGTAAGGCCTCATCACTTGAGGCTTTGTATAAAGAAATGGATGCCGCCAGCCTGGCCGTACTAAAAGTATGTCCTTCGTTTGCCCCACCAATCAACGTTTTACACATGATGATGGGCACAATCGAAAGCGACCTTGAAAGTCGAACAAGTTTAGAAGAAGCCAAAAAACATCTGAAAGAGACTGAAAAAAGTTTTAACGCCTTCATGGAGACTGCTTTTGAGAAAATTGCAACCATCGGCGCCGAGCTGATCAAAGAGGGCGACAAAGTATTCATGTTTAGCATGACTTCTTCTGTTTGGAAGGTTTTGCGAAAAGCAAAAGCCCAAGGAAAAAATTTTACCGTCCTGGTGACAGAAGCGCGTCCAGGAAACGAAGGCCTCTGGACGGTTGATGAGATGCATAAGAGCGGTATTCCGGTTGAAGTGAGTATTGACGCCTGTCTCGGCGAGTTGATCGCGCAGAGCAATATTGGGTTTGCCGGTGTCGATTCGGTTGCGGCGGATGGCTCGGTTTTCAATAAAGCCGGAACCCTTCTTTCTGCTTTGGCGGCTCGTGAATATGGCGTTCCATTTTATTTTGTGACCGATACCTTAAAATTTGATACCGCCACATTACTTGGCTTGCCGTTCAGGTCAGAATTGGTCCATTACCACGAGATTTTTGGCGACAAAAAATACGATACTGGCGTAAAGGTGGTGGGAAGTTTATTTGACATAACTCCCCCTCGGCTGATTACCGCGATCATCACCGAACTGGGGCCTATACCCCCTTCGGCCTGCATTAATGTGATGTGGAATATGAAGCGCAGCAAGCGGATCAGCGAACTTCTGCCGGATTGGGCGCACAATAAGCTCTAAAAAAATCGGAAACGATTCAATGATAGCTCGAGAGGTTGTTCAACTAGCAGATCGTTTCCAAAAATTGGAACTCCATGCCGCTCGCGGCGGGCGAGAAGTCCTGCGCGTTCTTTTGGAAATAATTGCGGAGAGACCAAAAAAGTCCGTTCGCGAGTTGGCTGACGAGGCGCGTGAGAATATTGCCTACTTGCTTAATTCACTTCCGCCCTATGCGCCTCCGCTCAATAGCATTAACCAGGTTCTGCTCATTCTAGAAGAAATGGAAACGATGCCTGTTGACCAACAGGAAGTAAAGCGGCGGTTGGCGGCGCTTCAACCGGATTCCCAAAACATAACTTTATTGCATAGAAAAATTGCAGATGGTTTAGCGGAAATTCTTCCACCCGAGCCAGCGATTTACACCCACACGCTTTCTGAGACCGTGCTGGGCGTCTTGTTAGAACTTCATCGGCTTGGGCGTCTAACTCGAGTAGTGGTTACCGAGTCTAGACCTAACAACGATGGATGGACTACAACGCGTCGCCTGGCAGATGAAGGTGTAGATGTTTCCTTGACGATTGATGCGGCTATGCCGGCGGCTATTGAACATTCCCACTTAATGGTGTCTGGATCTGAAATCATCCGCCCTGATGGCTCGATTGTCGGGAAGATTGGGACCCATCTGGCCGCTATGGTCTGTCAGCGTTATCAAAAACCTCTATATGTAATTGCCGATAGCAATAAGATCTGCCCTGTTCCCTGGAAGAATTATTTTCTTAACCAATTCACAGAGGCAGATTTGGGAATACCTGCTTCAATCACTCCGCTCCAGGTGATTGGAAGTTATTTTGATATTACACCTGCCCACTATATTTGTGCGTATGTGACCGAGAAAGGTTTGTTATCCTCTCAAGAGATAGCAGAGAAAGTTAGAGAGATGAAAGTTAGTCAATGGTTAATTCGAAATCTAGAAGAGGGCTAGCGAAAGAGAGGCTTTTATGATTGATCCAAGATGGCAGAAACTGGCCGACGTTCTGGTAAATTACTCAACCGCTGTCAAGAAGGGGGATCGAGTATTAATCACGATGATGGAAATTGATACTTTTCCACTCATGCGGGCAGTGTACGCTGCCGCTGTTAGAGCTGGGGGATTGCCATTTGTGGAATTTCAATCGGCCTATTTAGAAAGAGACCTGATGAAAGAGGGAACTGACGAACAGGTTGATTGGATTTGTGAAATGCAGAAGATGGGAATGGAATGGGCTGATGTATATATCGGTTTGCGCGGCGCTCGCAATCCCAATGAATTTATTGATATTGCTCCAAAAACTCTTTCGGCCCACAAAAAAGCCTTGGGGCACATTTCGGCTATGCGGAATGAGCTTACGCGCTGGGTTTTAGTTCGGGTTCCCAACGAGTCGTTCGCCCAACAGGCTTCGAGCAGTCTGGATCATATGATGGAATTCTTCTTTAGCGCGACGCTGCGCGATTGGCAGGCAGAAGCGGAGCGTTGGCGGGAGATTTGCCGCGTTTTCCAGTCCGCTGAAAACGTAAGAATCGTCGGATTAAAAACCGACATCACCTTTTCGACAAAAGGCCGAATTTACGAAGTTGCTGACGGACACATGAACATGCCGGATGGAGAGATTTTTACCGCCCCTGTGGACGACAGCGCAGAAGGGCAAATCTATTTTGAATTTCCGGGCGTGTATATGGGACAGCTCGTGCATGGCATCAGCCTGGAGTTCAGAAAAGGAGTCGTGGTAAACGCGCATGCCGAGCAAAATGAAAGTCTTTTGCTCCAGTTACTGGACATGGATGAGGGTTCACGGCGGCTTGGAGAGTTTGGCGTGGGGGTAAATTTTGGTATTGATCGTTTTTCTTACGACATTCTTTTCGATGAAAAAATTGGCGGAACGATCCATTTAGCGCTTGGGCGAGCCTATAAAGAGTGTAATGGAATTAACCAATCTGCGCTTCATTGGGACATTATCAAAGACTTGCGTGAAGAAGGGGCGATTTATCTGGATGGGAAAAAGATTTTTGAAAATGGGCGTTATTTCATCTAAGCCTGGAGGAGGTGATTCGCAAGATTGAAAGAACATTTGGGTTCAAGAAATGTATTTTATGACAAATTAGGAGGAAGAAATGTTCAGAAAAATCGGTTATTTCACAATTGTGGTCTTGGTTGTCTGCGGTGTGCTTCTTGCTGCATGTCAGCCCCAGGCAACGCCAACCGCCGTAGCGGAGAAAGAATCTCCCACAAAGGAAACAACAGGCGCCACAGAAGCAGTTGCTCCCACTCAAGCGCCTGCTGCCGAGGTGGTTGAGATTACGTATATGCGTCAGGCGGATAACCCAGATATCGAGCTTGATTTTGTGAAGGAATTTGAAGCTCAAAATCCAAATATTAAAGTAAAAGTTGACAGCGTGCCTGCTAACGACAATTACAACAAATTGGTGTTAACAACGAACGCTGGCAATCCACCAGATGTATTTATGTCCTTCTGGACTGCTTCTGCAGTGTCGAACAACCTGATCATGTCGCTTGAAGATTATGTAAACAAAGAGGACTTCAATAAGCGATTCACCACGGCTGGTCAAAGCTATGCAAAATATCAAGATAAGATCTATGCTATTCCGTGGCGTGCGGGAGCTTCGGTCTTTTTGTTGAACTGCAAAATGTTTAAGGAAGCAGGGGTTGAGATACCGAAACTTGGTTGGACGTGGGATGATCTTACCGAGATTTCTAAGAAGCTGACAAATAAAGAGAAGGGCACCTATGGCTTTGGTTTAGTAGGTTCTTCAACCGACTATGCCACAGAATGGCAGTTCTGGCCTTTCTTGCTTCAGGCAGGAGGCAAGATTATCGAGAACAATCGCGCGGCATTCAACAACGAGGCTGGCGTCAAAGCCTTGGAATACTTGATCAGCCTCAAGCCTTACATCCCAGAAGGCTTTACCAGCATGGATCTCAACCAGCTGGTAGACTTGATGGTCAGCGACAAGGTGGCCATGTTTCAAGATGGGCCATGGTTTATTGGCATCATTCAGAGCGGGCATCCAGATTTCGAGATATGCGTTGCACCTATGACCGTTGGCGCTGTTCCAGGAAACATCACCGGCGGGACTGCTTTGGGGATTTCCCCGCTTTCTAAGCATAAGGATGAAGCCTGGAAGTTTATCGAGTTCATGACCAGCGACGATGTATTAATCCGCTGGAATGAGGCGACGAATAATATGCCGCCAAATGTGGCCGCCTTAGAACGCCCTATGTTCAAGGAAGGTCCTTTGTCGGTAGCAGCTCAAGCTGTGGTCCAACCGGGCGTTATCCCTGCGAACCAATATCCAGAGAGCGATGCGCTTAATGCGATCATGCGCAACTATCTCCAGGCGGCCTATCTTGGCCAGATGACGCCCAAGGAAGCGCTGGATAAAGCCGCACAGGAGTGGGACGCGATCCTTCAAAAATATGATTAATTAAGATCATCGTCTAATTATCAAAAACCAGTAGGGGCGAAAGTATTTCGCCCCTACTACAAAAACCTTGCCAAAAATAAAACTATGCCAAGATTAAGAATATCTTCTGCCTATTGGTTCATTTTGCCTGCCATGTTTTTCTTTACATTGCTGGCAATATATCCTAGTTTTTTTGTTCTCTTTCTAAGCTTCTTTGCGCATGGTAAGGGAGCAAATATTTCCGTTGCGCTTCCCAATCTTTCAAACTTTATTGCGGTTTGGAAGGATCCAAACTTCGGAAAAATTTTATCTCAAACGCTTTTTTATGCGGGCGGCGCAACGATCTTACATATTCTGTTAGGCTTTACCTTTGCGCTTTTATTAAACATATTGCCCCTCAATCCGTTTTTCATTCGGACAATGAGAACTGTATTTCTAATCCCGTGGGCAATCACTCCTACGGTTGTGGCAATTTTATTTCGGCTTATTCTTCATCCACAAGTTGGACCGATTGCAATTTTTCTTAAATCCATGGGGTCGCCGATCATGTTTGGCCCTTTAGGACAACCGGCGTATGCATTACTGTCTGTGACGCTTACCAATGTATGGATGTTTACGCCTTTTTATATGTTGATGATTTTATCAGCTTTGCAGGCCATTGATCCAGGATTGTATGAGGCTGCAGTTGTAGATGGCGCCAGCGGTTCCCAGCAAGTATTTTTTATAACGATCCCAATGATTAGGAATACATTGTTGACGCTCGGAATGTTCGATTTTGTCTCAACAGCCGCATATTTTGACCTGACCTGGATTATGACGCAGGGCGGGCCGGTTAGAACATCCGAAATTGTCCCGACCTGGGTCTATCGAACGGCCTTTCAGTCTTTTGAGTTTGGCAAAGCTTCGGCAATTGGTTTGATTCTGTTTTTGATATCAGTGACTGTATCCATTATCGTCCTGCGAGCTTTAGATAAGGAGTAGGCCATGTTAATTTCCCGTATTCCGGGTTGGCTCAAAGTAGTTTGTTATTGTGGTTTGTCATTGTTGGCTGTAATCTATATATCCCCTTATCTTTGGATGATTATGTCCTCATTCCGGCCGTCCACGGAACCATTTGCTTTAAGGATAATTCCTCGTTCATGGACGATCATGAATTATATTAACACGCTTCAGGACAAAGAGTTTTTGACCTCTGCGTTCAACAGCTTTAAGGTCGCCTCGATTTCTGCCAGTTTGGCGCTTTTACTTGGGATCCCTGCCGGTTATAGCTTTGCCAGGTTTCGGTTTTCTGGTCGTGATCTCATGATGAGTTTTTTGATGGTCGTTCCCACCTTCCCTGGAATCCTGTTGGCAATTACTCTGTTTGTGATGGCTGTGAAATTAGGGCTTTATGACACTCACTATCCGTTAATTCTCGCCAACACATTAATCAATTTGCCTTTTACCATTTGGAATTTAAGGACAGTATTTGAAGCCACTACGCGTGAAATTGAAGAGTCGGCGATGGTGGAAGGTTGCAGTCGTCTGCTGGCCCTCATCAAGGTGGTGCTGCCAATTACCTTGCCAGGACTGGCTTCTACTTTTGCATTTGTTTATATTCTTTCATGGAATGAGTACCTGTTCGCGACCACATTTATCTCGACGGGTGAAAAACGGTTAATCACAACTACGATGGCAGCTGCAATTGGACAATTTAATGTAAATTACGCCAAACTTATTCCAGCGGCAATTCTGTCTACTCTTCCATTAATCGTCTTGTTTATGCTTATTCAGCGCTACATTATCAAGGGCCTTGCGATGGGAAGCACAAAAGGATAAGAAAATGCCCATTAATATCGCCACGCTAAATTCGGTGTATCGTTCTTCCTTGCCAAAAACCACAGGAGAGGCTAAATACGTCAGCGATTTGCACGTCCCAGGGGCTCTCTATGGCCATGTAGTGAGAAGCCCCTATCCTCACGCCCGAATTGTGAACATTGATGTTTCTGCTGCTAAGCGCACCTCCGGCGTTCATGCTGTGATCACTGCCAAAGATATTCCAGGAGTCAACCGAATTGGCAAGACCCGACTAGACCAGCCGATATTATCTGACGATAAAGTGCGTTCTTACCTGGATGCCGTCGTATTGATTGCAGCGATTGATGAAGACGCTGCCCGGGAGGCCGAAAGTAAAATCAAATGGGAGTTTGACCCACTGCCGCCGTTGTTCTCCATAGAAGATGCGACTGCACCTGGCGCGCCTCTAATCCACGAAGATTGCCCACAAAATATTTTGAAGCAAATAAACTTATCAAAAGGGGACGTGGAAATTGGGTTCCGGGAAGCTGATATTGTCTTTGAGAATTCTTATAAAACGCCTGCTATCGAACATTGTTATTTAGAATTGGACAATGGGCTGATATCGCCAGATCCTTCTGGGACATATGTCATCTGGGTGGGGTGTCATAACGTTTACTCAGAAAGATTAATTGCTTCTACGGTGTTAGATATTCCTGAAGAAAAAGTTATGGTAATTCAACCTTATACGGGTGGATCTTTTGGGGGAAAGGACGATGGTTTGGTTACGGCCTATTTAGCGCTTCTTGCTTGTCATTCTCAAAAACCAGTTCGCATCAATTTCACCCGTGAGGAAGAGTTCATCGCCCATACCAAGCGTCACCCCCAATGGATTAATCTGCGGATGGGGTTGCGCAAGGACGGAACGATCACCGCTGTTCAATTTGATATTAAGACCGATACAGGAGCGTATGCCCATTGGGCGGAGGGTATTTTTTCGTTTGCCTCGATTGGCGCAAGTGGTCCCTATCGAATACCTCACCAGAAAGTAGATACAACGATTGTTTACACCAATAACATTCCAATGGGGGCTATGCGAGCCTGGGGAATTCCTGGCGTAACCTTTGCTATGGAAAGTCACCTCGATCAGGCTGCTCATCTCCTGTCAATCCATCCATTAGAGTTGCGCTGGAAGAATGCGGCAATAGAAGGCGACACCATGATTACTGGTTCTGCTTTTCCTCCTGGAATTCACATTAAAGAGGTAATTAAAGCTGCCGCTGATAGCGCAGGCATTATTCTGTCAGGTCAAAGGTGACGAATGAAGAAACGCGGGATTGGATTTGCCTGTTCTGCCCAAGGGGTAAATTATCACTTTGGACATGAAGATGTGTCCAAAGTTCAATTGTTGGTTGATAGCGATAATGTGCTACGAATACGCACAGCGGCATCGGATATTGGACAAGGGCTGGAGGCCATTCTTATAAATATCGTTTCTGTTGCGTTGAATGGCTTTCCTCCAGAAAAGATTCGTTGGGAAGGGTCAAACACAACTTCTCCTGAAGCAGGCGGGACTGGCGCCTCACGTCAAACCACTTTGACAGGCAATGCATTGCATCAAGCCTGCGAGCATCTAAAATCTCTTATTCGTTCAATTGCCGCGGAGCATTTCGATTGTCCTCCAGATTCAATCGAAATTCACGGAGAAAACGTACTGTCAAAAGACAAAATCATACCCCTATCTGAAATTTTTCTGCAAGCTCGTGATTTGGGGATGTCCCTGGAAGTCACCGGAAGCTTCAAAGCCCCGATGACAACAGCTCTTTCTGAAGATGGAAGAGGCTTTCTCCCAGTTAACCAGTTTGGTTATGCAGCTCATATTGTGGAACTGGAAGTGGACACAACCACAGGAGAAGTTACGATTTTGACTGTAAAAGCCTTTCATGATGCAGGTACGATCTTGAACCCAATAGGAGCGGCTGGCCAGGTGGAAGGCGCGTGCGTAATGGGTATGGGTTTTGCTTTGTGTGAAGAGTATGTTCTTGCTGAGGGCAAACCAGTCAATGTTGGATTTACTAATTACTTGATCCCCAGTCTGGCGGACACGCCAAATATCCAGATAAATTTCCTTTCAATTCCATCTCCCATTGGCGATCTTGGGGTAAAAGGGTTAGCGGAAGCGCCCACGGCTACCATAGTCCCTGCAATTGCAAATGCGATTTTCAATGCAATTGGGGCGAGAGTCACTCACCTTCCTGCCACACCTGATCGTGTCTTATCCGCCATAAAGGAGGCGCAAGAATAACCTTTATGGGTAAATTGGTTATTGGGCTTGATTTGGGAACAACGCTATGCAAAGCCAGCGCTTATGCTCTTAATGGCGATTTAATTGGTTCAGCTCAAAAGACGGTATCTACCTTCAGACCGCATCCGGGTTGGGTGGAACAAAACCCCGATGAATGGCGAGAAGCCATTCTTACGGTTCTGAAGAAGCTTGTAATGGACCTTGGGGAAAAGGCTGAAGGCGTCACGGCGATCGGTTTATCCACCCATGGACCAAGCGTCATCCTTACAGATGAGAGATTTCGTCCATTGCAGCATTGCCCTATTTGGCAGGATCAACGTGCAGCTCATCTGACCAACGATTTGATAGAAAAAGCTGGCATTGAATGGATAGGATTGGGAACTCCGGAATCATCGTTTGGTGTCCAACTTTATTGGTTAATATTGAATAAACCTGAAATCTTAAAAAAAGCTGCTTATATTCTCGATGTTAAAGGTTACGTTTTAGCCTGCTTGACAGGACGAGCTGTTGATGAACCGAGTAGTAGCCCTGACAGCGATGTTTCAACTCAATCTCTATTTAAAACGCTGGATATTGATCCCGACAAATTAGCAAAGACGCAACCTTCGCTGTCTGTGGTGGGCTATCTAGTGCCGGAAATTCAAGAACAAGTAAAGCTTCCGGCAATGGTGAACGTTGTAGCAGGATTAAATGACGGCGCAGCCGCCACATTGGGCGCTGGAATTGTGGATTTGGGTCAGGGAATTGTTAGTCTGAGCACGAACGGCGTAATGCGGACGACAGTTCAATCTAGAATGCCCGGAAAAATTTTGATCGAGAATTCTATGTTTTGTTATTCATACGTCAATGACATGTTTGTCACTGGCGGCATGACAAAGTGTGGAGGAGACAGCGTAAGTTGGTTGATAGAGACCTTTTATCAAGACCGCAGAAATGACCCAAGCATATTTGATGAGGTGGCGCGCGAAGCATTGCAATGCCCCCCTGGCGCAAATGGGGTGATATTCATGCCCTATCTGGTTGGGATGGGAACCCCCACACCAACGAATGTGCCTCAAGGCGCATTCGTGAATCTTGGCCGCCATCATAACCGGGCAGCATTTACCCGGGCGCTTTTGGAAGGCGTTGCATTTGCTTTGCGGGATATTGGTGAGAAGTTTGATGAGCTTGGACTGCCTTGGGAAAACCTCCGTTTTAGTGGAGGAGGTAGTAAGAATTTAACCTGGCGGCAAATTGTTGCAGATATTCTCGGAAAACCGCTTTCACCAACGCGCGCCGACAGCGTTCTTGGGTCGGCAATAATGGCGGCTACTGGCGTTGGCTTCTTCGATAATGTTAAAGATGGGGTTCGATCCATGGTGCCAAAGGGGACGATCGTTGAACCGATTTCAGAAAATACCCGGTTTTACGAGCAATTTTATGAAAAGTTCAAGCGTACAAAAAGGGCGCTTGAGCTTATTTAAAACCACTTAGAAGAGTCCGATGATGTGGAAACGATACTACACCCCGAAAAATCTTTCTGAAGCGCTTGAACTGAAGGAAGGTTATGGAAAACGAGGCCGAATCATTTCAGGTGGAACTGACCTTGTTATTGACTTCTCGAAAAAAGGTGTTTCATCAACTGAAGCAGTCATTGATATTTCCTCAATTCCTGATATCAGGAACATCTTTATACAGAACGGAGAGCTTTACATTGGTTCAGCAGTTACGTTTTCGGAAATTCTTCACTCAAGCGTAATCAGGGAGCATGTTCCTGTTCTAGCGGAAGCTGCTCGTCAAATTGCCGGACCTCAAATAAGGAATCTGGCTACAATTGGGGGGAACGTTGTGAATGCGTCTCCTGCTGCGGATGCCATTCCGCCCTTGTTAGTTTTGAATGCCATGGTTTCAATTATAGGCGCTGGGGGGGGCTCTCGAGAAGTGTATTTGGAGCAATTTTTACTTGGGAATCGCAAGGTTGCGTTAGAGCCGAATGAAATTGTCACCGGTTTTCATTTTCAAATACCTTCAAAAAATTGTTGTCAATATTTCCGAAAAGTCAAACCCCGCCAATCAATGGCTATAGCGCTATTGAACCTTGCTATTTGTTTATGTGTAGAGAAAGCTCGAATCTCCGATGTGAGGATAGCGATGGGAGCGGTGGCCCCAACAGCCTTAAGAATTAAGACTGTAGAAAACAAGTTAAAAAATCTACCGACCGATCTTGCCAAGAATCCAGAATGCTACCAGGGAGTTCTTAGCGATATTGATCCAATTACCGATTTTCGCGCATCCCGACAATACCGTTTGAGGGTGGCCAAGAATTTATTGTATGAGGCGGTTGTAGGATTACTGGAAGGGTCAGATCAGAATTGAGGTGTAGTAATGAAACTTGAATTCTATGTAAATAATCAACAGGTCTCCCTGGAAATTGAAGATAATGAGATGTTGGTTGATGTGTTAAGGGAGCGCCTCGGTTTAACGGGGACGAAAATCAGTTGCCGCGAAGGCGAATGTGGGTCTTGCACAGTCTGGTTAGATGAGAAGCCTGTGAATTCTTGTATTCTGCCAGCGGCAAAAGCTCAAGGGCGTCATGTTATTACTATTGAAGGACTAGGGAATTTAGAAAGTCCGCATATCGTTCAGGAACAAATTGCAAGATTTGGCGCAACGCAATGTGGTTATTGCACACCAGGGTATGTGATGGCGGCAGCAGCTCTGTTAAGAGATCACCCTCATGCAAGTCATGATGAAATCATGCAGGGCTTGTCTGGAAATTTGTGCCGCTGTACGGGGTATACCCGAATTATTGCGGCAGTAGAATCGCTCGTTGATTCGTCTGTTGAAATTCCTCTTCCCAAGGAATTGCGATAAACAAATTTTGTAGTTTAGGGATGGCGCTGAAGACGTTCGATTTCTCGTCCACTTTCCTTTCCTACAACATTCGCCAGTCCTTTCCAGTCCGGGCGCAAACGGTATAGAACTCGGGTTCCTTTCCCCCGGCGATTGTCTGTTATAAGCCGTGATTGTTTGTCATTGATTGCAGATGGTTTTAGACGGGCGTCAGCCTGGTTGGTTGCTCGCGGGAGTATAATAAGGCTTCTGCCTGAGGGCAGGTCAGTTTTAAACAAAGGTATTCTATGCCATTAACCTTTTTTACATGGCTGCTGGCTTTTTTGCCTGTCGCGGTGGTGTTGGCGCTGATGCTTGGGTTAAAGTGGGGCGGCAGCCGCGCTGGCGTTGCTGGATGGACTACGGCGTTGCTGACGGCCGGTTTGTTTTTTGGGGCCGGGGCGCGCTTGCTGGCGTATACGCAGGTCAAAGGAACGTTGCTCACGCTGGATGTGTGTTATGTGGTATGGGCAGCGTTGTTGTTATACCACGTGGCAAACGAAGCCGGGGCGGTGGATGTGATCGGGAAAGCGCTGCCTGCCCTGACCCGCGAGCGCGCCTTTCAGGGGCTGCTGTTAGGGTGGCTTTTTGCCTCTTTTCTGCAAGGCATGGGTGGTTTTGGCGTCCCGGTGGCGGTCAGTGCGCCGCTGCTGGTGGGGCTGGGTTATACGCCGGTGCAGGCGGTGATTATGGCTTGCATTGGGCATGGCTGGGCTGTCAATTTCGGCTCGATGGCGACCTCGTTCCAGACCCTGATGGCGGTTACCGGCCTGCCTGCCGAAGTTCTGGCGCCCGATTCGGCCATCTTCTTAGGGGGCGCCTGCCTGGCATGCGGCATGGTGGTGACGCTGGTCGGCGACGGCTGGAAAAAGATGTTTCAGCTTCTTCCGGGGACTATCTTGTTGAGCGCCGTGATGGGGGGGACGCAATACCTGCTCTCGACTCATGGCGTGTACACCTTGGGCGCTACCGGCGCAGCCATGGCGGGCCTGGCCGTCGCGATATTGATCACTCGCTTGCCAGCTTACCGTGGGAACGGACTAAACGGCGCCAGGCATTTGATTTCCGGGAACGGCCGTCCGCGCTCTTTGTGGGTGGCGCTTTCCGGTTATGCCGCGCTGGTGATCCTGGCCTTTGGGATGAACCTGATTCCGTCCATCAACCGGCTGGTGGATCACGTCCAGTTCAGCCTGCCCTTCCCTGAGCTGCAAACTGGCCTGGGGTTTGTCGTCCCCGCCGAGATGGGGCGCAGCATCAATATCTTTGGTCACCCCGGCGCGATTTTGACGTACGCCTCGCTGGTCTCTTACCTGATCTACCGCCGCGCCGGCTACTACGAAACCGGCGCTTTGAAAAGGATCCTGGACAACACCTCGCAGGGGGCGGTCAACTCCAGCCTGGGCGTAGCTGCGATGGTGGGCATGGCGGTCGCGATGTCCAACAGTGGCATGACGAATCTGCTGGCCGCCGGTCTGAGTCAGGGCTTTGGGAAGAGCGCTTACCCTGCCGTCGCGCCTTTGATTGGGGCATTGGGGGCGTTCATCACCGGCAGCAACAACAACTCTAACGTCTTGTTCGGAATGCTGCAATACCGCACAGCGGAGCTGTTGGGGCTGGGTGTTCCGCTCATTCTGGGGGCGCAAACGGCGGGCGGATCGTTGGGCAGCATTATGGCGCCTGCCAAAGTGATCGTGGGTTGTAGTACGGTCGGGTTGGGCGATAACGAAGGCGTTGTGATGGGCAAGATCCTGATTTACGGGATCGGGCCGGTATTGTTGGTCGCTCTGTTGGCGCTGGCCTTCTCGTGGCTGGGGTGGGGGGCATGAACCATCATCCTAGGACCAGGCCCTGGCGGGCGCGCCTGCAGGCGGTGGCACTGGCGCTGATTCTGGGTGCGCCTTTTGGGCTATATGCCGCCTTACAAAGCGGCAACGCGCCCCTTGCAGTTTTTTTCTTCGCGCTGCTGGTGTTGAGCATGGCGCTGACCTACCTGAGCGGATGAACCGTCAGGCGTTATGGCTTTTGCAGCAGCGCCGGAGCGAATTGTTCGAATTCTTTTGATTGGGCTTCTTCGATCTTCCCGCTATCGGCCAGGGCTGCAAAATCTGGCATGATCGGCAGCCGTACCGAGGGCAGGGGGCGACCGGCGGCTTTCTCGATTTCTGCCAGGTGGCTCGGGCCGAATATTTGGTGAACGCTGCCGCAATCAGGGCATTTAAAATAGCTCATGTTTTCCACCACGCCCAGGATGGGGATGTTCAACTGCACCAGCATCGCCATGGCTTTGCGTACCACCAGCGCGGCCAGGTCTTGCGGTGTTGTCACCAGCACCACGCCGGTCAGCGGCAAGCTCTGCAAGACCGTCAGGGAGGCATCCGAGGTGCCGGGCGGCAGATCAACCAGCAGGTAATCCAGTTTGCCCCACAAGACATCCGTCCAAAATTGCTGGATGGCGCCAGAGATGACAGGGCCGCGCCAGATAACGGCCGTATCTTCAGCTTTTACCAGCAGGTTGGTTGAAACGACCTTGACGCCGAGGTGCGTCATCGCTGGGAGAATGCCCTGGTCGCCGCCGCGCAGCCCACCGGGAGGCAGGCCGAACAGTTTTGGGATGCTGGGGCCAGTGATATCGGCGTCCAGGATGCCCACCTTGTAGCCCTGCCGTGCCAGCGTAACCGCCAACAACGAAGTAATGGAAGACTTTCCCACCCCGCCTTTGCCGCTCATGATGGCGACCAGGTGTCTCACTTTGTTGAACTGGTTGAGCTTGGGCAGGGCGGGGACGGCGGACCCTAAGGCGGCGCGACGTTCTTCGGGCGTCATGGCGCCGAAGACGACTTCGACTTCGCTCACCCCTGGCAGAGCCTGGAGGACACGCCGGGTTTCGGCGGAGATCTGCTCGCGCAGCGGGCACGAAGGCACCGTCAGCGCCAGCGTAAAGCTGATTTTCCCTTGTGGGCTGATCTTCAGATCGCGCACCATGTTCAGGTCAACCAGGTTGCGGTGCAGTTCCGGGTCCTTCACCTGGCGCAACGCTTCCATGACTTCTTGTTCAGTAGGCATAGAATCTCCCATGTCAATGGATCAGGCTGCCGCCAGCAACTGGCGGTATTGATTGATTTCGTTTTCTTTTATGCTTGCGGGGTATTGCATCTTCAGGTTTTCCAAAGTCTCGACAAGAATTCCGGCGATTACCAGGTTGCGGTACCACTTCTTATCCGAGGGGATGATATACCAGGGGGCTTTTTTCTGGCTGGTGCGGCTCAGAACCTCTTCGTAAGCTTCTTGGTAAGCCGGCCAGAGCTTGCGCTCTTCCAGGTCGCCCGGATTGAACTTCCAGCGTTTTGCAGGTTCTTCAAGGCGGGCTAACAGCCGTTCTTTTTGCTCCTCCGGGCTGATGTGGAGGAAAAATTTGAGGATCGTCACGCCTTCATCGGCCAGCATCTGCTCGAAGGCGTTGATATGGTCGTAGCGCCTCTTCCAGATCGCTGGGGGCACCAGGTTGTGAACGCGAACAACCAGGACGTCCTCATAATGGCTGCGATTGAAAATGACAATTTCTCCCCTGCCAGGTACGTGAGGATGTACCCGCCACAGGTAATCGTGGTCCAACTCAACTGGCGTGGGCGCTTTGAAGCTGGCAACCTTTACACCCTGGGGGTTGACCCCTTCGAAAACTGCGCGAATGACGCCGTCTTTCCCGCTGGTGTCCATACCCTGCAGGATGACCAACAGACGGTGTTTATGTTCTGCATACAACATTTCCTGAAGCTGATCTAATTTGGTGTTGAGTTCGGCAATCTTCTTTTTGGCTTGCTCTTTGTCTCCGTCAAACTGGCTTGTTTCGGCAGGGCGCCATGCTTTAAGATCCACCTTCTGCCCTGGTTCAACCCGGTAATCCTTCATGATTTTCCCTCCTGGGAGAGTGATATCTTTGATTCTACCTCGTTTAGGCAATTCGGTTCAATCAGGCGCACGGCGCGATCGTAAAAGAAATAATCCCAGGCCCAGTTGATCAGCACAATCAGGCGGTTGCGGAAGCCGATGATGCGCAGGATGTGCGCTCCCAGCCAGACCATCCAGGCGAGAAAGCCGCGGAACTTGAGGCCGCCGATCTTTGCCACTGCCTGGTTACGTCCGATGGTGGCCAGCGCGCCGGGGTCGCGATAAACAAAAGGCTTGAGCGCCTCTCCTTCAATATGCCTCAGGATGTTTTTGGCGGCGCAGTCGCCTTGCTGCATGGCGACTGGCGCGACCATTGGCAAAGGGAGGTTGGCCGGATCTTCCAGATAGGCGGCGTCGCCGATGACGAAGACTTCCGGGTAATCTGGCAGTTGTAATGTGGGCAGCGCCCGTACACGTCCCTGCCCGCCGACCGGCTGGCCAAGTGAAGCAACCAGCGGATGGGCCTGGACGCCCGCCGCCCAGATGAGGGTGTGGGCCGGCAGCGCCTGGCCGTCCTTCAAGATCACCTGGCGGCCGTTGAAGCTTTCTACAATTGCTCCGAGGCGAACCTCTACCTTCTTGCGTTTCAGCGCTTCCAGGGTGAAGGCGCTCAAATCTGGCGGCATGGCAGGCAGTAGACGGTTGGCCC
The DNA here is from genome assembly GCA_013178185.1 of Anaerolineae bacterium. Taxonomy (GTDB): domain Bacteria; phylum Chloroflexota; class Anaerolineae; order Anaerolineales; family Anaerolineaceae; genus Ch132. The sequence continues at coordinate 129,114 of JABLXC010000001.1, forward strand.
CTTCGAGCAGAAGGATACGGACATCTTGGAGATCGAGGTCGGGGTAGTCCTTTACCAGCGCCAGGCGGGTGAGTTCTGAGAGCGCACCGGCAGATTCGACGCCAGTAGGACCACCCCCCACCACGACGAAAGTCAGCAATGCCTTGCGGCGCTGGGGATCTTTTTCGTGGCTGGCTTTTTCGAACATCTTGAGCAGATGGTTACGAATTTCTTTGGCTTCGTCCAGATCTTTCAAACTGAAGGCGTGCTGTTTGAGACTTTCCATGCCGAAGAAATTGGTCACACTGCCGACAGCCAGAATCAGGTAGTCGTACGAGATCATCCCCGCGCTGGTCTCAAGACGTTTGGCAGCCAGGTCCACCGCCCTGACCCTGGCCAGCCGGAAGGAAGCATTCTTCTGGCGGCGGAGGATCGCTCGCACCGGATAGGCAATCTCATCTGCCGACATGCCCGCTGTAGAGACCTGGTAGAGGAGCGGCTGAAAGAGGTGGTAATTGTGCTGGTCAATCAAGGTCACGCGGGTAGGGGCGCCGGAAAGCGCCCGCGCGGCCCGCAAGCCTCCAAAACCCGCGCCGACGATGACGACATGGGGTTGTTCAGGTTTCGCTTTCATGGTCTGTTGCACCTTTCCCGGTAGGTGAGCCGGAAATCAATTTGTGTAATATTTCACAAATTAATTATAATAATTTAGACGCTAATTGTCTAGTATCATTTGTTCTATTACCCTCCCAAGCCGGGCTGGGGTTTACAAAAAGTTTTCAAACCTGAGACTTTTTGCCGGTTTTTTCGTATGATATATAGGAACAAAATTAAGTTAATGAGCGTCTAGTTCTATAGACTCTGAAGCGCAAGCGAAAAAGTTTTCTAAAAAGAGTGTCTTTTGCTGCGCAGCGGGGTTATAAGGTGCAAAACAGGCAGACTCTGCCGTTGGAAAACGCAGCCGCAGCGAGATGCGGTCAAGGAGGTCTCGATGGCGCCAGTTGTCTATTTGGTTGTGGCATTTTTTATGCTGTTGTTTGGAGTAATGAGTGTGGCTGGGACGTCGCTCAAACAGTAAGATGACCTTTCGAGCAGATCATTGCCCACGCTTTACCGTTCTCCTGATATCTCCAGACCAGAGAGCAGCCTCTTTCTTCGCTTGAGAAAGAACTGCTCTGCTGGGGTTTAAGCCTAAATCGGCGCCTTTCCTTCGACCCAGACCGCAGTAGCCCTTCTCTCTCACCAGTTGGTCCGACTCCGCCAGACGGCGGGGTTTTTTTATCTACGCCAAAACGACGGCTGCCCTATGCCTGCGCAATTTTTGCCCGACGGGAACCCCACAGCCCGTTTTAGCGTCAAAGATAAGGCGGTTTCTCGTGGTAGAATCCGCCAGGACAACCAGAAATGGAGCGAGATATCATGAAAGAACCAGATCTGGACCACCTGGAAAGCGGACAACAAAGCCGGCGATTGCGTTGGGATTGGATCTTGCCCGTTTTTTACCGGCCGCGCCGTACGCTCGAACAAATCACCCTACAAGAGCGCCCGGTCTGGCTGGCTCCCCTCCTTTTGTTGACGATCCTGACAATTGCGCATATCCTGCTGACTGCCCCAGCGCGGCAGGCCGAAGCGCAAATGAGCGCCGCCCCGCCGCCGGTGATGGATTATTATACGCCGGAGCAAAGAGCGCAATTCGAGCAGGGCCTGGCCGCAGGACAGGGGTTTGTGTTCATTTACCTCTTTCCCTTGCTGGGAGGGATTTTGGGGGTATGGCTTTCGTGGCTGCTGTTGGGGAGCATTTTGCACCTGGCATTAACGCTCAGCGGCAGCCGCAGCACCAGCGCCCTGGCGTTTAACTTGAGCGCATTTGCTTTTTTGCCCGCAGCGCTGCGCCTGGTCGTTCGGACGACGTATACGCTGATCAGCGGGCGGGCGATCCAAAGCCCTGGCCTTTCAGGTTTTGTCGCCCCCGAGGCTGATGGGGTTTTGCCCTTCCTTCACTCGGCGCTTTCATTTGTTGATCTCTATTTTTTATGGACGGTAGCTTTGCTCCTCATCGGGGTGGCGAAATTGCCGGGATTAAACCGCAACAGGGCGCGCGTAGCCACCTTGATAACCGCCGTGATCTTGCTGGCACTGATGGCGCTGCCGGGCTTTTTGGGCGCGAAGCTGGGGCAGCTTTCGGCCGGCAGCAACGGGCCGATTTTCTTCTAACCAGTAGCGATGGAAGCAAATAGCATAATTTTGACGAAACGCCTGGTAAAGGCTTTTAAGATGGGCCAGCAAAAGGTCGTCGCCATCAATGGATTGGAGATACAGATCCAGCGCGGCTCTTTCACTGCCATCATGGGGCCTTCTGGCTCTGGAAAAAGCACGCTGCTTTACCTGTTGGGCGGCCTGGACCGGCCGACTTCAGGCAGCATCGTGGTCGGAGAAAGCGCGCTGGACCAGATGGATGAAAACGAACTGGCAGCCTACCGGCGACAAAAGGTTGGCTTTATTTTTCAATCGTTCAACCTGGTCCAAAGCATGACAGCGCTTGAAAATGTGGAATTTCCAATGTGGTTCTCCGGCACCCAGCCGAAATATCGCAGACAGCGGGCAAGGGAGCTTCTCAAGCAAGTGGGACTGGAGGACAGGCTCTTGCACCGCCCCACCGAGCTCTCCGGCGGGCAGCAGCAGCGCGTGGCGATCGCCCGCGCCCTGGTGAACGATCCGGCGCTCATCCTGGCCGATGAGCCGACTGGCAACCTGGATACCCAAAGTGGACAAAACATCATGCTTCTTTTATCCGAATTACACCGCAACGGAAAGACTATCCTGGTCGTATCCCACGATACCCGGATGCTGCGATACGCCACCGATGTGATTTATATCCTGGATGGGCGCGCCGTGAGCGAGGCGGAATACCGCGCGACCAGCGAACTATCCATGTAACAATAAGGAAAAGATAGAATGAAACGATTGGGTGCAATTCTGCTTGCAGGCATGCTGCTTCTCATCTTCCCGCTGCAGGCCGCTGCGCAGGGAATGGAGAGACAGGCCGGACGTCTGGCCGCTCCGCTGGCGGCTGCGGGGGTCGAGTTGACTCCGGCAAGCGCAGAAAAATGGGAAAGGCCTGATACAGTGGTCGCCTATACGATGACGATTCGCAACAGTGGAAGCGATGCCGATACGTACAATATTGCGATTTCAGGGAACGTCTGGAATAGCTGGCTGAGCACTTCTCAGGCGGCTGGGCTGGCGGCCGGGGCGTCTGCAACCTTTACGGTCTTTGTGGCGGTGCCCGCCAGTGCCAACACCGGCGATAGCGATACGGTCACTGTCACGGTGACTTCGGCTACAGCGCCAAATCCATCTGCCAGCGCAGCGCTAACGACCCGAGCGGTGCCGCCCACAGCGACCCCGCCGGCGGCGGTCACCCGCCCGCTGGTGGTCGTCCAGTCCTATTCCACCGGAACGGATTCGCTCACCGCCGGGCAGGAGTTCACCCTCTCGGTTAACCTGGCCAACCTTGGGCAGGGCGCGGCTTCCAACGTCCTGGCGGCGTTCGAGAGCAGCGACTTTTTGCCGAGGGATACTGGCGGCGTTCAGGCGGTCACCAGCCTTGCCGCCGGGACGAACATCAATCTTTCGCAGCCGATGACGGCCAGCCGTGACCTGGTTGGAAAGTCCCTAGGGACAATCACGACCAGGATCAGCTACCTGGACAGCGCCGGGACATCCTATAGCGAGACTTTTACCCTCACCATCAACTTGAAAACGGCGAGCTACTCCGGCCCGGCGCGCCCGACCGCCACGCCGACTACGGCCCCCCGGCCAAAGCTGATTATCAATAGTTATAAGACGGATGTTGACCCGCTGCAACCAGGCACCGTCTTTAACCTTGAGTTGGATGTGCAAAATCAGGGGAATGCAGAGGCGCGCGGAGTTACCATGGTGCTGGGCGGCAGCTCCGGCGGAGGGGTAGATTCTTCGACGCCAGGACCTTCTGGCGGCGTGCAAGGCGGCTCCAGCAGCCTGGATAATTTTGCTCCACTGGACCGCTCGAATGTGGTCTTCCTGGGGGACCTGGCGACAGGGGGAAACCTGCTTGCCTCTCAAAAACTGATCGTCAACGTCAATACCCAACCAGGGGCGTACCCACTCAAGATTTCGTTCGTCTATAACGACTCGCGTGGCAGCTCTGTCGTTGACGACCAGATCATCACCCTGCTGGTGTACACGCTGCCGAATATCGAGGTTAGTTTTTATCGCGAACCGGGCGCTTTTTTTGCCAACCAGCCCAACCCGCTGCCGTTGCAGGTGACCAACCTGGGGCGCAAAGCGACAGTGTTGGGAAATATGAAGGTCAGCGCGCCAGGCGCCGAGATTCAAAATGGCGTCAGCCTGGTGGGGGCGCTGGAACCGGGCGGGTATTTCACTGTGGATGCAGAAATCATTCCCACGCTTGCGGGCGTGCTGGAGCTGGAAATTTCGATCAATTATACGGATGATTTTAACCAGGCGCGCACGATTACCCAAAAACTTCCCATCGTGGTGCAAGAAATGCCCACCCCCTCCCCGGAGGAGCTGGCCATGATGAGCGGTGCAGAGCCGCTGCCTGCGGCCAATGAAACGTTCTGGCAAAAGGTTGTGCGCTTTTTCAAAGGGCTGATCGGGTTAGACAGCGCGGCAGAGACGACGCCTTCTGGTCCGCTGCCGGTTGAGCCCCTGCCGGGTAAACCGCTGCCGCCAGGCTGAGCGGAGGCGCGCTAAAAAAGCATACAAACGGGATGAAACTTTTAGACCTGCTGCGTATGATTGTTGATAACCTCAACCGGCGGAAAAGCCGGGTGGCTCTCACTGCCGTGGGGGTGGTGATCGGCACTGCTTCTGTTGTGCTGTTGATCTCGCTTGCAAACGGCATGCAACGGAATACCGCCAGCCAGATTGGGAATATGGGCGACCTGACCACCATCTACGTTTACCCCGGTATGCCAATGGAAGTTAGCGCTCGCGCGGGCGGCGGGGGGATGGGTGCGCCTCTCGAAAACCCGTTGAACAGCGATGCCATCGAGCAAATCAGCGCGTTGCCAGGGATCGAGCAGATTATCCCGCGCGCCGACCTGATGGCCGGTTCGACGATCAAATTTGGAAAGCTGGAGACCTGGGCAGCCATTGTTGGGCTTCCTATCCAGGACGCTGGCATTTTAGGATACACAGCGAAAGAAGGGACGACCCAGCTCGAGCGCGGCGCCGCCATCCTTGGGGGGTGGGCGGCGAAGAACTTTTATGATCCATCCCTACGACCTGGGCAGGAACCGCCCCCGCCACCCGACCTGGTTGGCCAGCAGGTGCGCGTAGTGATCTTCAAGTATTCGGAAGACGGCCAGGAGATTCGAAAAACCTATACCTTCCGCATCGCGGGGGTATTAACCGAGGCGCGGGCAGAAGCGGACAACTGGTTGCTGGTGCGGATGGACGACCTGGTCCCGATGAATGAATGGGCGACCGGGCAGCGCGCTAATTACAAGCGGAACGGGTATAACCAGCTCATCGTCAAAGCAAGCAGCGTGGAGACGGTGGTGGACCTGACCAAACAGATTACCGAGATGGGATATATGGCCTGGACCCCCCAGGACGTGGTGCAGGGCATGAACAGCCTTTTTACCATCATCCAGGTGATCTTCGGCGGGATCGGCGCGATTGCGCTGCTGGTGGCGGCGATCGGAATTGCCAATACGATGACGATGGCGATACTGGAACGCACGCGCGAGATAGGCCTGATGAAAGCCATCGGGGCCTCAAACCGGGACGTACTCAGCATCTTCCTGGGGGAGGCTGCTGGGATCGGCCTGGTGGGCGGGCTGGGCGGGGTGCTGCTCGGATGGGGTGGGGGCAAGATGCTCAACCTTGTCCTTCTGCGTACTTTGACCACCCAGGCAGCCGAAAGCGGTGGGCTGCCGCCCACGGTGGCGGTTTACACGCCGGTCTGGCTGCCGATTTTTGCTGTTCTCTTTGCGGCAGTCATTGGGTTGCTTTCGGGATTGTACCCGGCGCTTCGGGCAGCCACGCTTGAACCGGTGATGGCTTTGAAATATGAATGAGGATAAGAAACGCTCAGGCACGAAAATGGCCTTGCAATCTTGAAAAGGGCATTTTATTTTTCCTAAAAACCACTACAATAGAAGACAGGGATGAGTAAACATAGGGGTTTGCCGGGATTTTAACCGTAGCAGATGCAAACCAAAAAAAATACCAATCAGACGGCGGCGCGTGTTTTAGCCCTTTATTTTGTGTTGTCTGTCCTCTGGTTTATCGGGACGGATTATTGGCTTTTTACCTCCGTGGATGACATCAATCAATATGTGCGTTGGGATCGTTACGGCGATGTTGTCTTTATCCTGGGGGGTGGGGCGCTGCTGTTGGTGTTTTTGGCGCGCGAACTGCGCCGCAGCGAGGCCGCTCAAGAAGAGCTGGAAGAGAGCCAGACGAGATACCGCTACCTTTTTGAGAACTCTCCCTTCTCACTGTGGGAGGAGGATTTCTCGAAAGTAAAACAAAAGATTGATGCGCTCTGCCTGCAGGGGGTGGAAGATATTCAGGTTTATTTTGAAGCGCACCCCGAAACCATTTATCAATACATTGCCGACATTCACGTCCTGGATGTCAACCAGGCCACAGTCGTCATGTACCGCGCCGCCAACCGCGAAGAACTGCTGGGGAGCTTGCAGCGCATCGCGCCGGAAGACTGTCAGGCAATTTGGCTGCGGGAATTTTTAGCCCTGGCGAGAAATGAGGCAGCGTTCGAGACGCATGGCGTCAACGCCCGCCTGGATGGCGAGCGTTTTGACATTCTGTTGCGGTGGCAGGTGGTTCCGGGGCATGAGAAGGATTACGGCCGGGTGATCGTCTCGATTGTGGATATTACCGAACAAAAGAGAGCCGAGGAATTATTGCGAAGCGCGGAGGTGCGTTACCGCACGATGGTTGAACAGATCTCAGCGGTGATTTATGTTGACCGGGTGGATAAGCACAGTTCAAACATCTATTCCAGCCCTATGATCGAAACCCTGACCGGTTATACCCCGCAGGAATGGTTGTCCGATCCGGAGTTGTGGTCGCGAATCGTCCATCTGGACGACCGCGCCAGAGTAATGGAGCGCAACGAACAATCAAACCTGACCGGCGAACCGTTCGATATGGAATATCGTCTGGTGCGAAAAGACGGCAGCGTGATTTGGGTACGCGATCAGGCTGTGATGATTTGGGACGAGCAGACCCACGGGCCGGTGTGGCAAGGGGTGCTCACCGATATCTCCGCCCGCAAGCGGGCCGAAGAAGCCCTGCAACAGAGCGAGGCGCGCTTTCGCCTGCTGCTGGAGAGCCAGGGCGAGGGCACATTACTATTTAATCTGGTGGGGGAAATCGTGTTTGTCAATCCGGCTGCAGAAGAGCTGTTTGGTGTGCGGGCCGGCGCGCTGGTCAGTTCCAACCTGCGGGAATACCTTTCTCCTGAAGAAGCCAACCGGTTGGTGGACAAAGCGCGCGCCACACCACGCGGCCAGAGCACTTCGGTTGAAATTACCATCCAGCCCCGCGAAGGAGAAAAACGATGGTTGCTGGCAACGCTTTCCCCGTGGTATGAAGCTGAGGGGCAAATCGCAGGCGGGCTGGCGATCTGTCGAGATATCACGGCGCACAAAAACACAGAGCGCAAGCTGCGCTACCAGAGCACGCATGACATCCTTACCGGCCTGTACAACCGCCGATATTTTGAAGCACGGCTGCGCGAGATGGAGCAGGAAAACGTTTTTCCGCTCAGCCTGGGTGTGGCAGATGTGGATGGCCTGAAACAGGTCAACGACCAGTATGGCCACACGGTGGGAGACCGCTTGCTCAAGCGAATGGCGGCCGTTTTCAGGAATGCAGTGCGCCGGGGCGATATCGTCGCTCGCCTGGGCGGAGATGAATTCGTCATTCTGCTGCCCAACGCCGATGAGAGCGCTGCCCAAAAGGTGCTGGACCGCCTGCACGATCTTCTAGAGGTTGAGAACAGCCAGAGCACCGAAGCGCCCATCCGGGTATCGATCGGTTTTGCCACTGCCAGGGAGGCGGAGGCGGCCGCGCTGCTGTTTCACCAGGCAGACCAGTCTATGTACGCCGAAAAAGCCCTCCGCAGGCAGGCTGGCCTCTACAAGAGCGCCTGAAAGATGCGCCTTGACGTTTGAACAACTCTGGGTTATATTAAAATCGCTTGCCCTCGTAGCTCAAATGGACAGAGCGTTTGCTTGCGGAGCAAAAGGCTGCAGATTCGAGTTCTGCCGGGGGCACTCTTCCGCAAACCTCGCAAGAGGTTTTTTTGTTTAAAATCCAGGGGAGATGCGCCCCTGCCTTGAGGCGCTTAAGATCATTGCCTGGGCCAGCCTGAAATTTTTACAAACCCGCCGCATTTCTTGGGTGACTGTTCCAGAGCTGGTAAAGGGGCAAAAAGATTTTTTCCCTTGCCCAAAAAGCGGATGAGGTGAAACTTTCGGCCACGACCGCCCTTTGTTGTTTCGAGTGAGCGAAGCCCCGGATGATTTGCGAAGCGTTGGGTATACTGCGCAATCGAAACAACACGCCGTGATGTACGTCATCGCAGCCACACTTACACGCCTTCGGAACGATCACATGCGCTGCAATCGCTGGGATTATAATTAATATGTGCTATGGCAAAACGAATCCTCCTCGTAGATGACGACGCTCTGATGCGCCGCAGCCTGACGTTTCACCTGGAACAGGCTGGTTACCAGGTCAACGCGGCGGCCAGCGCCGAGGACGCCCTGGGCATGGCGCAGCGAGTTTCTCCGGACCTGGTGTTGTTGGATATTGGACTGCCCGGCATGGATGGGCTGGACGCACTGCGCCGCCTGAAAGGCCAGTTCGATATTCCGGTGATCTTCCTCACCGCCCGCCGAAGGGAGTTGGATGAAGTTCTGGGTTTGGAGCTTGGGGCGGACGATTACATTACCAAGCCCTTCGATGTTGACGTGCTGCTGGCGCACATCAAGGCGGTGCTGCGACGCTTCGAAGGTGCCCGCTCTCCTGCAAACCTGGCACCGGCCAGCATAACGGTCGGCGACATCACCATCGATCCGCTTTCCCGCCAATGCATTGTGGCCGGGAAGCCTGTCAGCCTGGCGAGGCGCGAATTTGATCTGCTGCACACGCTGGCGCTGGAACCCAACCGGGTTTTTTCGGTGGACGAATTACTGGGGCGGGTATGGGGCGCTGAATTCATCGGCCAGCCCCAGGTGGTCTATGTTCACATCCGCTGGTTGCGCGAAAAAATTGAAGCCGACCCCAGGCGTCCCGAAAGATTGATCACCGTGAGAGGCGTTGGATACAAACTGACGCCCAAAGAGGTCTGATGTTCCGTACCCTGCGCGACCGCCTGATCTTAAGTCATGTCTTGCCCCTGCTTGTCATTATCCCGGTGATGGGGCTGGTGCTCATTTACGTGTTGGAAACCCAATATCTCATCCCGCGTCTGGCGCGCAACCTGTTGGGCGACGCACGACTATTTTCCGAAATCACACGAGCGGAATACACTTTTTGGGGCAGCCCGGTGTTCTTTGAGCGGCTCCTCAGCCGCGTCGAGATGGATCCTTCGATCCGGGTGATGTTTCTCAGCCCGCGCGGCGACCTGCTCTTTTCCAGCGATCCGGCCGATGAACAGCGCCTGGATCAGGTTTTATCGCTGCCCGCGCTGGCGCAAGTCCGGCAGGGCAATGAAGTCATCACCATGCAGTACAGCAGCGTGTTAATGTTCACAGACATTATTGACGTGTTCACGCCGGTGCTGGGCCCCAACGGGCAAGCGATCGGTATCGTGCGGGTCTCTTACCGCGTGGCTTCTTCCTCAGACCTGCTGCCCTCTGTGCGTAATGTCATCGTCGTCATCCTGTTGATTGGGCTAGGATTGGGTCTCATCCTGAGTCTCATTTTGGCAATGAACATCGGTAAGCCCATTCGCAGCGTCACCCAGGCCATTTATGACCTGGCGCAAGGCAGCCGCAGCCAGCCGCTGGCCGAGCAAGGACCGCGCGAACTGCGGGCGCAAATCCGGGCAATCAACTACCTGGTCGAACGTCTGGCGAGCCTGGAACAATCGCGCCGTCAACTGCTGGCCAACCTGGTGCACGAATTAGGACGGCCGCTTGGCGCGCTGCATTCTGCCAGCCAGGCGCTAACGCGCGGGGCAGGCAAAGACCCTCAACTATTGCAAGATCTGGCCGCCGGGATGAACGAGCAAATCGCGCAAATGCAAGAGGTTCTCAACGACCTGGCGCAACTGCACGATCAGATCGCGGGCACCATAGCGCTGAAACGCGAGCTCACGCCAGCAAGAGAGTGGTTGTTACGCGCCCTGCTGCCCTGGCAGGAAGCCGCGCGTGAAAAAGGCCTGCACTGGATAACCGAAATTCCTACCGAACTACCTGATTTGATGATTGATCCAGGCCGCATGACGCAGGCTGTTGGTAACCTGGCGAGCAACGCCGTCAAATACACCTCCAAAGGCGGCTCTGTAACTGTCTCCGCGGGCAGCCAGAACGGCGAGTTTTGGATTTGCTTTCAGGATACCGGCGTAGGGATTGCCCCCGAAGACCAGCAAAAGATTTTTACGCCCTTCTTTCGCAGCAATCAGGGCAGACGCATCAAAGAGGGCATGGGGCTAGGTTTGACCATCGCGCACGACCTGGTCGCAGCGCACGGTGGGCGGATCGAACTGGAAAGCGCCGTTGGCGACGGCAGCCGGTTTACGATCTGGATCCCGCTGAACCTGCAGCGCCCCTGAAACCTCGCCAGCCCCTGATTAATTCTTCCCAATCTCCATAAAAATCCAGAAGCGCCATTTCCTTTAGGTTTTCTTAAGGTCAGTATATACGGGGTTTAAAGACGCCAGAGCGCTGACGGCGTATGATATTCGCTGAAAGTTCATCCTGTCTGCTGAGAGCTGCTGCGCTGGCAGTTCCCGGCAGGCATATTTTGGAGGCAAAATATGAACAAGAAAAGAATCGGCATTATCAGTTTCGTAGTTGTTGCGATGCTACTGCTTTCTGCCTGCGCTACCAGCATCACCACTTTGATACCATCTTCAAAGACCGAGCCGCCCGTCGCATCCACGGTGGCCCAGACGCCGCAGCCAGGCCCAACCGCCGCTCTCCCTGCCGCGCCTGCCCAGCCCGGTTTGTTGGCGTCTTATGAAGGAACTTTAGAGAATATTTACCAGCAGGTGATGCCATCCGTTGTCAACATTCGCGTCATCCAGAAGCAGGAAGCGCCCAGCCCGGATTTTAACTTTGGCGACTTTCCGTCATTGCCTTTTCCCTTCTCCCTGCCGGATACGCCCAGTGAGCCGCAGTACAGCCAGGGGCTTGGCTCCGGTTTTGTTTGGGATCAGGAAGGGCATATCGTCACTAACAACCATGTGGTAGAAGGCGCCGACAAAGTGGAGGTCACCTTTTCTGACGGCCGCACGCTTTCAGCCACCGTGGTCGGGACAGACGCCTACAGCGACCTGGCAGTTTTGCGCGTGGAACAATCCGGCGACGCGCTTAAACCGGTTCAACTTGGAGATTCAAACCAGGTTAGAGTTGGGCAGCTTGCCATTGCGATTGGGAATCCTTTTGGATTGGAAGGCACGATGACGGTCGGCATCGTGAGCGCGATTGGCCGCACACTCCCAGCCGGGGAGACCACCCAAAGCCAGGCCACTTTCTCGATCCCCGGCGTCATCCAAACCGATGCGCCCATCAACCCCGGTAACTCCGGCGGTGTACTGGTGAACGCCCAGGGAGAGGTGATTGGGGTGACATCAGCCATCGAATCGCCGGTGCGCGCCAACGCCGGGATCGGGTTTGCCGTCCCTTCTGCACTGGTGCGAAAAGTTGTGCCGGGGTTGATCAAAGACGGCCACTATGACCATCCTTACCTTGGGATCAGCGGCGTCAGCCTGACCCCAGACCTGGCCAAAGCCATGAAACTGGATGAGAACCAGCGTGGCGCGCTCGTTCAGGATGTAACCCCCAACGGCCCAGCCGATAAAGCCGGAATTCGCGGCAGCGACCGCAAGGCGCTAATTGACGGGCAGGAGGTGCGCGTCGGCGGCGATGTCATCCTCTCAGTGAATGGAACTACCATAAACTCGATGGATGACCTGATCGCAACGATCTTCAATCAAACCGAAGTAGGTCAAAAGGTCACTCTGTCGGTCCTGCGCGATGGCAAGGAGACCCAGGTCGAAGTGACTCTGGAGGCCAGGCCATCGCCCGCCTCTCAAAACAGCAAACAACAACAGGCCACAGGTGGAGTCTGGCTGGGCATTCAGGCACAGCCCATCACACCCGAAATCGCCAAAGCGATGGGACTACCTGAAGACCAGCAGGGCATTTTAATCATGCAGGTAGAATCCGGCAGTCCGGCGGATCAGGCGGGGCTGCGCGGCAGTTATAAGCCCGCTGAAATCAACGGCAAGCAGGCGCTGATCGGCGGCGATATCATTACCGCAGTGGATGGCAAAGAGATCACCTCCGTTCAGGATCTACGCGATCAGATCCGGCAGAAAGAAGCAGGCGATGAAATCACCCTGACGGTCCTCCGGGATGGCGAGATGCTCGAGGTGAGCGTAACGCTGGCCGAAAGACCTGCACAAAAGCCGTGAATCGAAATATCCCCCCTCCTTTCATACCCCCTTCCGCGTAGGAGGGGGTATTTTTTCTCTTTACTCATTGGACAGACCTGGAGATATGGTATGATTTTATTCGATAACGTATCGCAGAGATTTTGCATTGGAGTACTTCTGTGCCGACCTTTCTCTTTGATAACCCGGCGATTTCGCTGGCGTTTCAGCTTGGGTTAATCATTCTCACCTTTCTGGCCGCCGATTGGCTGCTGATACAAATCAGCCGCCGGGCGATCCGCCGCCTTGAAAAAGATGTACCCAACCCCGACTACCTGGGGCGGCTCAAGACAATCGTAAATATCACGCGCAGCAGTTTGTTTATTACTCTGCTGGCGATCTTCATTTTAGTACTTCTCCATTCGTTGGGGGTCAATATCACACCGGTGCTCACTGGCGCGGGCATTGCCGGGTTGGTGCTCTCGCTCGGCGCCCAATCGCTGATCAAAGATTTCCTCAATGGGGTTCTCATCCTGATCGAAGGACAGTACAACGTTGGCGACACGATCCAGGTGGGCGCCTTGAACGGAGAAGTGGAAAGGATCACCCTCCGTGCCACCTACCTGCGCGACCTCGAAGGGCGGCTGCACGTCATCCCAAACGGCGAGATCCGCACGCTCTCTAACCTGACGGCCTCCTGGGCGCGCGCTGTGGTAGACCTCAACTTGCCCATCGAAGCCGATCTGAACCGGGCGGTTGCAGTTCTCGAAAACACCCTGGCGGCGCTCGGCAACAGCGACCAGGAGATCAAAGACTATCTTTTAGAAGCGCCAACGGTGACGGGCTGGACGGGAATGAAAGACTGGGCGGTTCAGGCGCGCCTGACGGCGAAGACGCGAGCCGGAAAACAATGGGCGGTCGCGGCTGCGATGCGCAAGCGCGCCCTCGAAGCGCTGAACGAAGCGGGAATCAGGGTTCAAATTCCCAAACAGGCGGTGGAAATTCCTCCGTCCCTCGGCGATTGAACAAAGGAGGCAGCCTGTCTAGACACTCTTAATGGCCGGGCTGCCGGGGTGTGCAACCTGTCGGTTTAGTTAAATTGGATTTCCCACAGGTGCACGTTGGCGGGTTCAGGGACGTAATCGTCGTATAACAAGATGTTCAGGCTTTTCACATCCAGCGCTGCGCCGAAATTCACCGTTACTTTCTTAAAGTCCGCCACCAGCGCTCCCTGCGCCTTAAATGTCCAGTGGATGCCCTCCGAATCGGTTACCTCGACCGTCAGGGTTACGGGCTCGGCCCCGGCAAGCGCCGTGACGCTCCGCATCGGGCGCGCTTCCTTAAATTCCACGCTGACAACCAGCGGGTTGGCAACCGCCGACCGGATGAGCGAGTCCGGATCGCCATCGAAGACGTTCGCAATATTTCCCATATCCAGGGTGGAATACTGAACGGTCACTTCTTCTCCGTCTAGCAGGAGGGTCTCTTTGACCAACTTGCGCCGCTCTGTTCTCTCGTTCTCCAGGATACTGGTAATATCTTCCACATACGACAGCCGCGCCCAGTAAAAACCATCCCGGCCGTCCGGGTACGGCGTGATCTGGATCACCTCAGGGGGTTTAAGCTTGCCGGATTGCTGCACCTGCCAGAAATCTTCGGGCGTCAGGACGAATACAAATTGCGAAATATCCTCTTGATAAGCGCCCAAAAAGTCCGTCACTGCCTGCACGCGAATCTGGGGGTGGTCGTCGGTGAAAAAGTTGCGCAGCGTTTGCCCCTGAAAAGTCCAGTTGGGTGAAATCAGTATCACATCCTGCGGGTGTTTCAGGATATGTTCACGAGCCGCGCCGTAAAGCTGGGGCGCGCCCCACTGAAGCCCGCTCAGGCCGTAATCCGTCAACCAGCGGGAGCCGTTTTTGTAGGCGTCTAACATCGTAAAAATGCCGGTTGCTGAAAGGAAAAGTAGCAGGGTCAGAGCGCTCCATTTTTGCAGCGCCGGGCGACGTTTCTCCAGCCACGCCAGCGCGGCAGAAAGCCCAAGCGCCGCAAACAGGAGCAACGGGAACGCCACTGCCAAAAGACGGGGCAATGTGCCGCCTGCGACAACCGCCGCGCCGACCGGCGCAGCCAGAAGCGCATAAATGGCCAGGCGCAATTCCGGGTGGGCGCGCCAGCCTCGGACGAGGGTGTAAAGCCCTAGCAGGATCAGGGGCGCGTACAGCCAGGGCAGCGGCGGGCGGTTGCCCATCGCGTAGCGTATATGTTCGCCTTCTATGTGGGGGGAGAACCAGAAAACCGGGTTGAGCCCACCCAGGTATTGCAGCAGGAAAATGCCAGTCTTTTGGAGTAGGGTTAAGTCTGGCCAGATCCAATAAGAATTGTACATGTTCAGGCGGCGGCCATACTCGCCCGGTTCAAGGTGGATGAACCGCATCAGAGGAAGCGCCAGCAAAATTAACACAAGCGCCCCTTTCCAGGCAATGCTGCGTTGCTGCCAGTGGTAGCGCCAGTCAACCGCCAGCAGGATCAAACCGCTGACGACGATGATGATCTGCCCGGGCGTATAAGTGTAGAAAACCAGTCCCCCAAGGATCAAAGCTGGAAACAAAAAAGTGGGCCTCCTGAAGCGGTAACAGGCGTAATAGTACCAGAAGCCGATGTAAAACGCCGTCATCTGCGCCGTCTCTAAGCCGGTGCGCGCCAGGAAGAACCAGGCCGGCGCCAGCGAGAGCAGCAGGGGGCTTAACCACCATTCTCGCAGCCGCACAAAATCCCGGATGAACAGTGTGAACCACAGCGCCCCCAGCAAAGCTACAAACGCCGTGATCAAACGGACCGCCAGGACCGATTTGCCAAACAACAGGTAAGGCAGGATGGCAAAATAGACCGTGGCGCTCAGGCTGTACTGGCTGTCATTCTTCGTAAAGGTAGGCAGCAGTTCGCCGTGGTCGCCGCGCAAGCCATTCCGAAGAAGGGCAGAGGCATTTACCATGCTGACGGCTTCGTCACAGGAGAAGTGGGCGGGGTAGGCTTGCAGCCCGGCCAGCTGGATCACCAGGTACACCGCCAGGCAAACGGCGAACCAATAACCTGGCTTCTCCAGCCACTTACCCAGCGGTTTTTGCGCCCAGAGGCGGGCGCGTTGGTAGATCCGATTTAGAAAGGGCGGGAGGCGGTCCCAGAATGAACGGGGACGCTCTCCGGTTAGGACAGGGAGAGGAAGGGTGTCGAATTGCGTTGAAATTTGCGGTTTTTCGCCAGCTCGCCCAGAGGCAATCGTAACCTGCACGCGCATCCCGGGCTGGAGATCAATGGAGAGCTCGATGTGAGCGCTCTCGGTCGGGTCAACTGGGGCGGGGTCGCCGGTTTGCGAAGGCTGTAATTCCTCGGCGGTCATATAGGATTCAGTATAGCATGAGATTCAAAGAAAATTAGCCGTGCGAACAATTTTTCATTCATCTATAGATGTGGTTATTTTCGAGATCGCGTCATGCTCCCTCCCGGAACAAGCGCCGATACAATCCGCCCCCCTCTCCATCCAAAAACCGACCGTCCGGCAACTCCTTAAAGTGGCGTTTTTCCTCTTGCGCCTGGGCGCGAGGGGGTTCGGCAGCCCGGCGATCCACATCGGGGATGTGCGCGCCGGTCGGGGGCTGATCCTGGGCGGGGTGGCGTTTATTTACTGACCTGACGCCAGACAGGTTCGCTCAGGGGCGAAAAGAACCATCATTTATTTGATCTAGTGCAAAGACGCGCCGACGAAAAACCGCTAGGATAAAATCGCCGCCGCTCCGGCTGCCTGCGAGTAGGCGGGGCGAGTACGCCTGAAATGTCTTCGGCGTTCTCAGCGGTGACAATCTTCATCAAAGGAAACGCCATGCGTCAAAACAGGCTGCCGATCCTTCCCTTTCTTCTCCTTTCCATCCTGGCTCTCATTTTTGGATTGTGGGCCGGCCTGCTGCGGCTGGGCTGGGTCTTGCCGGTATTGCGCAGCAACCTGCCCACTTCTCACGGCGCGCTGATGATCTCTGGCTTTTTAGGGACGCTGATCACGCTGGAACGGGTGGCCGCGCTGCGGCAGCGCTGGATGCTGGCGGCACCGCTGCTAACCGGTTTGGGCTCTGCGCTGGGGCTGGCGCTGCCAGGGTCGGCGTTGGGGCCAACGCTCATTACCATGGGCAGCCTTGTAGCGGTCGCAATCCTGATCGTCATCGTGCGGCGCGAGACGCAGCTCTTCACGGTTGTGATGGCGGTTGGCGCGCTTAGCTGGCTGGCTGGCAACCTGCTCTGGCTGACCGGCGCAGCGCTCAACCGGCTGGTGTGGTGGTGGGCGGCTTTCCTGATCCTGACGATCGCGGGGGAGCGTTTGGAACTCAGCCGGGTGCTGCGCCCAAAACGCTGGCACTATACGCTTTTCACGGGTGCGGCGCTTCTTTTTATCACAGGGGTCGCGCTCTACTCCTGGCAACCGCGGAGCGGCGCCTGGCTGACCGGCGTGGGGATGCTAGTATTGTCGGCCTGGCTGCTGCGGTTCGACATCGCCGCTTTCAATCTGCGCCACCCCAACCCGCTCACCCGCTATATCGCGCTGTGCCTCTTCCTGGGGTATCTCTGGCTTGGCGTCAGCGGCGTTCTCCTGCTGGCGTTTGGAGTCCAGGCGGCCGGTTTCCTCTACGATGCCATACTGCACACGCTTTTTTTGGGCTTTGTCTTCTCGATGATCTTCGGCCACGCTCCGATTATCTTTCCGGCGCTGACCGGCATCCAAATCCATTACCGCCCGCTCTTGTTTCTGCCGCTGGCACTGCTGCACGGCTCGCTGGCGCTGCGCGTCGCAGCCGATCTTTCCGGGTGGCATACCGGCCGGATGTGGGGCGGGCTGCTGAATGAAATCGCCCTGGTACTCTTCATGGCGCTGATCGCTCGCCAGGTGATCCTCTCCCGGCGGCAAAAACCGCTTACTGAACAGTCAGCGAACAAAGCAAAGTGAGCCAGATGTAACTGGATGCGCAAGGAGGAGCTTGTTGATGATCTCTATAAAACGCGTTTACGAACCCGTCTTGCCATCGGATGGCGAGCGCTATCTGGTGGATCGCCTGTGGCCGCGCCGCCTCCGGCGCGAGGAGCTGCAACTGTCCGGCTGGCTGCGTCAGGCAGGGCCGAGCGATGAGCTGCGCCACTGGTATGGACACGACCCCGCCCGCTGGGAGGCATTTTGCCAGCGTTACTTTGCCGAACTGGAGGCCAACCCGGCCGCCTGGCAGCCCCTCCTGGAAGCTGCCCGGCGCGGACCGGTAACGCTCTTGTTTGCCGCCCGAGACGCCGAACACAACAACGCCGCGGCGCTGAAACAGTTTTTGGAAGGAATACTGAGAGAAAACTGATGCCTTTCCTCACCCGCCTGTTCATCAAGACTTCTCTGATCTACCTTTTGCTGGCGCTGCTGGCAAGCTGGTTGCTTTCCATGCAGGCAGCCGGTCTCATCCCGGTGGGGTTGCCGGGGCTCTTTCCTGTTACCGTGCATCTGTTTGTGCTTGGGTGGGTGACCCAACTGATCTTTGGCGTCGTGTACTGGATGTTCCCAAAATACACACGGGAAAAGCCACGCGGCAGTTCGTTCCTGGCCTGGCTGACCTATGGATCGCTGAACCTGGGGTTGGCGCTGCGGACGGTTGGCGAGCCGCTGCACGCGGCAAGACCCGCAGCGCTGAGCGGCTGGCTGCTGGCCGGGGCGGCGCTTTTGTTGTGGCTTTCGGGGGCGACTTTCCTCGCCAACACCTGGCAACGGGTCAGGGAGCGCTGAAATGCCGCGCTTGAGCGTCTGGTTCATCCGCGCGGCGCTGGCGTACCTTCTGGTGGGTTTTACCTGGGGGGCGCTGATGCTGGCAAACATTGGGTTGCGTTTTTTCCCGCAGGCCTGGTGGCTGCTGCCGTCGCATGTCGAATTTTTACTGGCAGGCTGGTTGGTACAGCTCGCTTTTGGGACGGCCTTCTGGATCCTGCCTCGCTTTATGCGCCGCCCATTTCATGGCAATGAAAAACTGGGCTGGGCAGCGTTCTTCTGTTTGAACCTTGGCATTCTGACCACGGCCGCCAGCGACCTGACCAACGGGACCGCGCTGCTGGCGGCAGGCCGAACAGCCGAAGTATTGGGCGCGGCGCTGTTTGCCTGGTCTGTCTGGCAACGCGTCAAGCCTTATGGGGGATAAGTTATAAGAAGGAAACCCGGTTGCGTCCTGATTCTTTGGCGTGGTAGAGGGCGCGGTCGGCCTGCTCTAACAGGTTGTCCAGGCTGGAGGGACAGCCAGGATCCGATGCTGCCACCCCCAGGCTGACGGTAACGCGCGGAGGTTGAGAGTATTCCAAAACTGGCAGCGCTTCGATGCGTTGTCGCAACCTCTCGGCCACACCCAGGGCGATTTCGAGGCCGGTTTCGGGAAGGATGGCGATGAACTCATCGCCGCCATAACGCCCAAAGATATCGCCACTGCGCAAATTCTCCTGGCAGGCACGCGCTGTTTCCTTCAGCGCTTTGTCTCCGGCACGGTGGCCAATGGTATCGTTCAGATGCTTGAAATGATCAATATCCAGCAGGATGACTGCAACGGGCAGACAGGCTTTGCGAGCGCGCGCGATTTCGCGTTCTGCCAACAAAATCACCTGGCGGCGGTTGAAAACCCCCGTGAGCGGATCGGTGGTGGCAAGGCGCCGAAGTTTCTCTTCGGCGCGCTTGCGTTCCTGGATGTCGCGCAGCACTGCCAGGTAAATGCCGGGACTGCCGGCCGATTCTCCCACCAACGACGATTGCACCTCGTACAGCCCGGTTGTCCCTTCCCGTTCGATCACAATTTCAACCTTCCCGTACCCGCGCTCAAACCAGGCTTTTTCGAAAGGGGGAAAATCGGCGATATTGCGCCCGATGGCGGAAAACTTCTCAACGGCCAGGATGCGCTGAGCGGCGGGATTCAGGTCAATGATGCGCAGATTTTGATCCAATACCAGGATGCCTTCCTGCATGTATTCGAACAGGTAATCGCGCGCCACTGGCAGAAGATCAAACAGGCGATAGCGGTAGAGCGCCCAGGCGATGATCAGATTGCCGGGACCGAAAGCGGCGGGGGTAATCTGGTGCAATTCAAACGGGACGAGCGAAAAATACGCCAACAGGCTGGCAACCCACGGGATCAGGACGCCCAGGAGAACGATGCCAACCTGGACGCGGTAGAGTTGTCCGGCGTACAGGTAACGAGAGATAAAGATGAGCGTTGTAAGAACGATCAAGCTGTAGGCGTACACCGTGTAGGCGATAAAACCTGGCCCGTTGGGAAAAACCAGCCGATTGAAAGGCTCGCCGGGGGAGAGAACAGGCTGACCGCGAAACAATCCATGCAGCCCGTCGCTCCAGATGAAGACCAGCATCAGGACTGCCAGGGGAATCAAACTTTTCCAGGTAAAATTTGCGCCTCTGGCGGCAGGGGGGCGGTAGAACTCAATTGAAAAGCCCAAATAAGCCAGCGGAGCGGCCACCGCGCCGAGGAACTGGATGTTATTCCAAAACAGCTTGCCAGAAAGACCGGGCGCGGCAAGCTGCAAGGCATAGCCGACCGCCCAGATGGTTTCAGAAAAGGCTACTGCCGCGAATAGCCGCGAGCCCGGCGACGAACGCCGCCAGGCGATCAAGCCAACCCATAAAGATATCAACGCCGATAAAATATAGGGCAGGAGATAAAGAATAGGACTCATGGTGGGTGATGTGCCCCGGCAGGCGAGCCTTACCATAAGAATAGCATGAACCCGACATGTGTCAAGAAGGCAGTCGTCAGGGTGATTGGATTAATAGGTTTTTTATTTGCTCTTACACCAATTTACATCTCAGACCAGCGCCCCCTGGAGTCGCTGCGCGCCAGTTCGCTGGCCGATTTTTCGGAGTGAGGCGTTAGGCCTCCTTTTCCCATCCCAGGGCGGCTTCAAAGGCGGTTGCACTTGTGGTGAGGTTAACGCCATGTACGATCGAGCACATCGGGTCGCCGTTGAGTTCTCCCGCGCGAACTGAAACGCGCTCCATAGGTCGGATTTCATTGCTGTAGTTCACCTGCAGCCAGGCCATCCGTCTGCCCTGATATTCTTCGGGCAAAAAACAATCCGAGATCCATTCGATATAATGCCCGTTGTTGACGTGGCCAACGATATCAATCATGCTGTAACGCGCCTGGAGGGCGAACTTTTCCGGCAGGTTCTCAGGCGGGTTGATCTTTTCGGGGATTTCCTCGAGCGCGACGCGACCGACGTTCTCCGGCAGGTTGCCAGGCAGCGCTTGCGGCAGGAGCATCCTGCGGTTTTGCGGATCGATCAGCACCCAGGCTGAGGTGGCCGCAGCGTATTTTCCGCCGCTGCTGTCGAGGATGTTGAAATCGCGCATGAAGAACAGTTTGCGCTGGATGCCCTTCGGCCAGGTCTGGATGGTGACCCGCTCGCCGATGTTGGGGAACCTGTAAAAATAAATCTTGAGGCGCGCCAGCACCCAGATCATGCCGCTGGCCAGCATCTCGTTGTAGCCATAGCCGAGGTTATGGGCGTGGTGCGAGGCGGCCGCCGTCATCCAGCGAAAAAAACTGGCGGGCTTCCAGCGGCCTGCAAAATCGGATTCAAAGGCTTTGACAAGGACCTCTTCGGTCCATACCGGTATTGGGTTCGTCATAGAAGCGTTCTCTCCTGGCTGCCATTCCGGGCGCGAGCGCGCTCAGAACGGGAAGTCATACTGGCTCAGGCCCAGCTCGGCCTGCATGATCTTGATCTCTTTTTGCAGGTTCGGCACGATGGCGACGCCCTGCTGGCGGACGAGCTTTTCCATCTCGTATTCTTTTTCCCCGGCGGTGTAGATGCGCTCCTGGCCGGGGGCTTTGCGCGAGGCGCGCAGTTCCCGCAGGATGCTGCCGGTGGTAGCCTTGAATTCCTCGAGCGGGATGAAGCTCTCGATATGGATCGCCATAAAGAAATGCCCGACGCGGAAATGCGCCTTCTGGCCAGCGGAGTCGAAGCCGGTCAACATCTGCAGGAAGGCGCCGCCCTGTAAGGAGGCAGAAAGGATCTCGACGATGGTCGCCAGACCATAACCCTTGTGTCCGCCCAGCTCTTCACCGGCGCCGCCTAGCGGCAGCAGCGCGGCCGCGTCGCGGGTCAAATCCAACAGGATGGCCGGAGAATCGGTCAGGAAAGCGCCATCCTGCCCGATCACCCATCCCGGCGGGGTGGGCAGTTCCTTGCGGGTGAGTGTTTCGATCTTGCCGCGTTGCGTGATCGAAGTCGCGGCGTCATAAAGGAAGGGGCAGTCTTCATCGGTGGGGCAGCCAAACGCAATCGGATTGGTGCCAAGCATCGGTTGGACGCCAAAGGTGGGCGCGATGGAGGGCCGGGCGTTGGTAAAACTCATTCCGATCATCCCGGCGCGCACAGCCATCAACGGGTAATAACCGTCAATGCCAAAATGGGTTGAGTTGCGCACCGCCACCGCCCCCATGCCGTACTGGCGGGCTTTTTCGATTGCCAGGGTCATGGCACGATGGCCGATCACCATGCCGACGCCGTGATGCCCGTCCACCGTGGCGGTGGTCGGAGACTGGCGCACGATTTCAAAGTTTGTGACCGGCAGGTGCTGTCCGCTCTTGATGCGGTCATAGTACATTTTCAGCCGCCCGATGCCGTGCGACTCGACGCCGCGCAGGTCAGAGGCAATCAAGATCTCCGCGCTGATTTTGGCGTCTTCTTCTGGCACGCCGACGCCAATGAAAACGTCTTGGATGAAACTTTTCAACACATCCACAGGAACGAAACGGGTATTCTCCAGCATTCTACACTCCCTTTATCGAAGTAAAATGTAATCCAGTGTTCAGAGCACCAGCGCGCAAAACTGCCTGACAGCGTTCCCTATTGTACCCCTGCCAGGGGCAGATACGTCAACGCTTTCAAAACTTCTCGGACCTCTCGCTAAATAAATGGCCACCAGAAACGCTCGTGAGGCGCAGCTTACCGGCGCGCCCAGAGATGAAAGATCAGATCCTGGTCGAAGGTCGGCGCGCCGAAATCGTGCAAGGCGCGCAAGACCTGGGCGCGGTGATCCGTGCCGTGATTGACCACGTGTAACAGTACCTGCCAGGCTGGCCCTGGCATGCCTGGGGAGATGTACAGCAGGCTGGCTTCATCCAGGGCGCCGGCGTACGCTGCCCATTCCTGGGCGCCCGCCTGCCACAAATGGTAAGCGCTCTGACGGGTTGGGTAACCGGCAGGATCGGGGTTGTACGACCGGGCGTCCGGCAGTCCCTTCAAGCCGCGCAGCCAGCGGCCCTCTACCGCCGTCAGGTGAACCATCTGGTTGCGGATCGAGCCGTGCGAATAGGGGATTTCCTGGACGAATTGCGCATCGGAAAGCCCCATGATGCTCTCCCAAAGCTGCCGGTGGAGGGTATCGTGATATTGCAGGATGGGCTGAATCAATTCTAACATGGACGTAGTATAGCACATCCCCGGTGGAGAGCGGCGGGGATGTGCGGGGCGCGGCGCGTATTTTTTAAGGGCTCTCCCGCCGCATAAATTTTCAAACGCCGCTACAATAAGGGTATCGAGCGGTAGAAAATCATATCCCCTTATTAATTAGGAAAAGTGACGTGATGCGGCCTTCCTGGGACTCTTACTTTATCAAAATTGCCGAAGACGTGGCGCTGCGCAGCACCTGCGACCGCGCTCAGGTTGGGGCGGTGCTGGTGCGCGAGAAGCATATCATCTCTACCGGTTACAACGGCTCCCCGGCCGGGTTGGAACACTGCGATGACGTTGGCCACCTGATGGTAGATGGCCACTGCGTCCGCACTGTTCACGCCGAAGTGAACGCCATCATCCAGGCGGCAGTATTTGGGCTGGCAACGCGCGATTCGGTCTGCTACGTAACCCACTTCCCGTGCTTGCACTGCACCAAAATGCTTATCAACGCCCGCATCTCGCGGCTGGTCTACCAGAGCGCTTACCGCATTGACCCGACCGCGCTGGAGTTCCTGGAAAAAGCGGGCGTCGAATTAACGCAGCTAACCGCCTGAGCGTGTCTTGCAACAATGGCGGGCATAAATTGGAACAAGCCGTTTTGCAAAAATCGGGGTGTTCTTCCTGTTGTAATTTAGGCAGTATCTCATAAAATAATGTTAAATTCCACTCATTATAAAAACTGCAATGCCCTCAAGTATCGCGATCCACCAGGTTTTTAAGACAAAGTAAACGAGAATAAAACCAAAAAGAGGGGGCAACTATGATGAGCACTGAGAGGATTTGTCCAAATTGCGGTGAACGACTGGCGGCGGACTGGTTGTTCTGTGAAAACTGCGGGGTTGCGCTGCGCGCCAGCGTGCCTTCTGCTCCCGGCGCGGCGCTTGGCCCTCAGACAAAGCGGGTAGACCAAAAGCTGTGGTTGATCCTGGCAGCCGCGGTAGCAGCGCTGTGTTGCTGTGCTACTGCGGCAGCGGGCTATTGGACGCGCCAAAGCTGGTTCCCCTATATTCAGGGGCTGACGAGCGACCCAACGCAAACCGCGCCAGCGGACCTGCCCAATCCAACAACAAACGCAACTACCAGTGTGCCCACCGAAGCCTCGTTGGCGACGGCAACGACGTCTCCCCCCGACGTCACAAAAACCGCTCCCACACCTACGGCAAAGGCGCTTACCTGGCAGGATGATTTTTCTTCCAAGAATTCGGGATGGCATGTTTATGAGGATGCAGACGGCTACGCCAGTTATCATGAGGGCGGCGTTTTCGCCATCGCGGTGGCTCAGCCCGACCTGGAGCTGAGGAGCTGGCCTGAGCTGCCTGAAGGGGGGAAGGTTGGCGACGTCAGCGTCACGGTAAGCGGCTTTAAAGTGGAAGGGGAAGGCTGGTGGGGGATCATCTGCCGATACAGCGACGACGACAATTATTACCAGCTGGGCATTGATGGACCGGCTTTCACCGTCGTCAAAACCGTGAACGGGAGCGAGATGGCGCTAACCCAGCCGGAATGGATCGAGACCGATGCCCTGAACCCGGACGGATACGAGAACGGCATGATCCCGGTGACGATGCGCTGCGAGGGCAACACGATCGAGATCGAGATTGATGGCGTGAGCGTCTTTAAGACCCAGGACTCTAGCTTGGTGGAGGGCGAGCCCATGATCTACGCTGCTTCCTATGACGTGGTGGGTGACGTGGACGGCTATTACATTAAGGTGCTCTTCGATAATTTTCAGATCAACGCGCGGCGCTAGGGAGAAAGCGAGGGGATATGAACCAGCCAAACCGATATTGTGGTAATTGCGGCAAACCGGTCGGCGCGCAAACGCGCTTTTGCGGGTATTGCGGCTATCCGGTTGGAACCACGCCCGGCCAACTCCCGACAGGCGGTGGGCAAAGAACCGCCGTGAAAGGGCAAACCCAGGGTACAAAACGGCGCATTCCGGTAATCTGGGCAGCGCTGGGTGGGTTTGTGGCGTTGGTGGTCTGTCTGGCGGGGGCGGGGATTGTGATCTGGCTGCTGTCAGCCGGCACTTTGCAGCCCGGCGGCGGCAAAAGCCAAATCGCTCCTTCGGCGGCTGGAAAGGCGATCGAAACGCTGCCGGTCGTTCCAGGGGCCGTGGTGAGGGACTCGCGCGGGGCAACGCTGGCGATGCCAGCCGGCAACCAACCAGAGGGATACCAGGCTTCGCTGGTTTCCTACGAGCCAGGCGGCTCGACTGGGAAAGAACTGACTAAACTGTTTGGCAATGACTTGACGCTGTACAGCCTTACCTCCTCGACGATGGACGGCATCGGCCACAGCGAGCTGACCTTACCTGCGACTTCGCCGGATTCCAGATTGGGCGTGCTGGTGGACGGTTCGGCGTTGACGATCCTTCCTGACCCGCCGGTGAACGGTAAACTGACCGCTTACCCAAGGGTAACCGGCGGGGGCGGCCCTGGCGAGCCCAACCTGTACGTGGTGCTGGACGCCAAAGACCTGACGGAGCTCTCCGCGCCGGGTCCGCTCAAGCTGGCTGCGCCAGCGCCCGGATCAGGAAAGCAGACCGCCACAGGCGGCGTATCTTGCTCCAAGTGGTGGCACCTGAACGACTGCCGGACGAATGCCAGCAAAAGCGTGTATGTCTATTACAAACGCTCAGACGCCCCGGCCAGCATCCAGAAAAACGTGGACGCCAAGATTGACGATCTGATCGCCAAAACTGAGGATATCTTCAACACCTATTACGACCAGGGAAACAAATTTTCGCAGGCCAACATCTCCTCGAACCGCTACGTGACCATCCGGGTGAGCAGCTCTTACAAGGAGCCTTTCTATTCTTATAAAACAGGCAACATTTACCTGGGATGGGGGGTGGTGGAGAATATCGCCAGCGGGGAGTTCTGTACGCTGGCGCACGAGATCATGCACTGGGTGCAGGACGAACAGTATGTGATGACGACCTCTGCGGGATCGGGGTCCGAGTCGTGGTGGTTGGAAATGTCTGCCATGTACGGCGCATATTTCTATTCGCCAACCTGCATCGAGACGACCATCACGACCTACGGCGCGCAGACCATCAAGGATAAACGGAGGGCTTACCAGGCAGAGCCTTTCACCTGGGCATCGGGAGAGGACGCCCGCTACATCCAGGGCATCCAGTTTTATCTTGGGGTGTGCAGCGGACCTGGGTGCGCGATTTCGCAGGCAGACCTGATCAGCGCGGTCAACGCCGGGAGCTACCCGTACGATGCTGCAAAACAAGCCGCTTACGTGGCGCTGGCCAAGGATACCGGCCTGTACATGCTCGGCGAGCCGCCAACCCAGGGAAACACGGCCGCGCCGATCCCGCCCTCCTATACCACCAGCGGGACGCTCTACGAATATATCCTCTACGACAGCGGCAGAAAGACTGCACCGCTTCAATTCTCGTCAGATAGCGGCAACCAGTTCAAACTGATTTCGCCGATGAAAGCCTCGGTGATAGCGAATATCGAGAAGGGCGGAGAATACCCGTTCTTCGCGGGGAACGGGGAAGCGGTGAACGGCATCACCAAGCCAACCATTCCGGTCATGCTGAGGGTTGCGCCAGGGGCGGCTTTTTGGGCAAAGATGGACAACCAGAATGCGGTCTTCTATGACGGGACGAAGGAAATGCTGCTGGGGCCTATTGGCAAAATGGGCGGCACTGGGGTACGCGTCCTGGCAGTGGCGCCGGCCGCCCCGGCGACTTTTAACCTGACTTACGAAGCAGCCGACCTGAGCGGCGACTGGGGCGCCGAGGGAGCAAACGTGACGCTGATCCGAAACGAATGTCCGGACAGCAAGTTCGACACAGCCGAAGCCGGAAACTTCTTTGCCGAAGATAAGTTCATGTCCCTGATCAGCGGCAATGGGACATACCTGCTCGACCCGGCAAAACCGGACGGTAGCCATTACATCTGGCAGGCAGCGGGGGAGACGGGGGATGCTCAGATCGTCTCGGATATTACGGTGGACGCGGACAAAGCGACGCTGAAATATAAAATTCACATCCCCAAACCGGCTCCCGAAAGCTCGGCGCTGCCGGGCGCTGCACTGCTGGGAACCGCCGGGACGCTGGGCCTGGCCGGCAAGCAACGCAGGAACCTGCTGCTGGCGCTGCTGGTCTTGCTACCGCTGCTGCTGGCGGGGTGCGAGGGGTTTGCCTTCTGGGGGGATATTCAGGGGACCTACACGTTCGACAAGATGACCTATACCGATCCCGGTACCAACCCGGGTACGACCTTCCCGTGGGCGCTGAGCGGCAAGGGGGAGATCGACATGGCAGTCAGTTTTGACGTCGGAAAAGAAGAGCCCTTGTGCCATACGGTGATCGGGCTGGACCTCAAAGGCAAGATCGGCCCGGATGGGAGCATTAGCCCGCCCGACATGAGCGATGAAGAAGAATGATCGTTCTGAAGAAGCGAAAGGATTTTGCCACTAGCTTTGCGGCGCCCTAGAACCAGACCAATTCTCTGGGTTCTGCCGGGCGCCGCGCTTTTATGGTTGCAACCGTTAATAGTTGATTTCTTAGTTTTTACACCAGTTTAAGATAGTAAGAGCGATTACTTTAGTTGCATTGATCAAATTTTCGACGGGGACATATTCATTCATGGCATGCATTTGCGCTGTGACACCTGGCCCAAAAATAACGGTAGGGGTGTGACCGCTGCGGATTAGAAAACGCGTATCCGCTGCCCCCATCCTGCCGCCAATCTGGGGATCACAATTTAATGCGTCTTGATACGCTTTTTGCATGGTTTTCATAATTGGGTGATCTACTGGAATTTCGGCGCCCGCAGCGACATATCCGCCATCTGTGGTCACTTCAGGCAGATGGTTGCGCAGCCAGGGGTCTGCCAGGCAAACCTTTTCGATCTGTTCAATAAGCTGGCGCTTTACATCTTCAGGATCTTCATACGGCATCAACCCAAAGCTTCCACGCAAGGTTGCATCTTCTGGGGTAATGCTCGGAAAGGTCCCAGCCTGGATCATCGTCACAGCACAGGGAAGCGCCCCTCGATTGTCAGGATAAAGAGGGTGATGGAGGTCTGCAAAACGAATTTTCTCCAGATCGTCCACAGCCTGCACGATCTTATAGGCTTTTTCAATCGCGCTCACACCTTCCCAACGGGTTGAGATACCGGTGGGTTTGCCCTTTAATTTGATCGTAAACCACATCCGGCCAATGCAGGCAGGCATGATTTGCATATCGCTAGTCTCGCAGCAGATTCCTGCATCAGCCGTATAGCCACGCTCAACGCAAGCCAGGGTTCCCAAACCGGTTCGTTCCTCATCAACGACATACTCTATGATTACATCTCCCCCAAGCTGAACACCGTACCGTTTAAGGATTGCCAGAGCCATTGTCATGCTTGCCACGCCGGCTTTCATGTCCGACGCGCCACGCCCAAAAACCAGATTCCCCTCACGAGCCCCCGAAAGCGGCCCATTTCTCCACTCAGAGATTGGTTCTAATGGAACGGTATCCACATGACCATTTAGAAGAATGGATTTTCCTTGTCCCTTACCCTTCCAAACACCCACAACGTTGGGCCGACCCTCAAATGACTGATCTGGCTCTAAAAATCCAGGAAAACCTCGCAAACGTTCAACATCTGGGATAAAGACATCTACTTCCAATCCCATTTGCTTCAAATAATCAGCCAGAAAGGCCTGAATTTCACCTTCTTTTCCTGTAACGCTCTGAAAACTGATCAACTTTTGTAGAAACGCGACAATTTCATCTTGTGCGGCATCAATCGCGCTTAGAATTTCCGTCTGGTCTTTGTTCATTGTTTTCTCCTTGGCGACGCTTACCCTCCCAAGTAAGCTTTTTGAACATGCTCATTTTGCAATAAATCTTTTGATAACCCTTCAATTCCAATTCGACCGGTTTCAAGGACATAGGCACGTTTTGAAAGGCGGAGCGCCATATCTGCATTTTGCTCGACCAGCAATATGGTTGTTCCGCGCCGGTTCAATTCGGCGATAACTTCCACCACCTTTTCCACCATAATTGGCGCAAGTCCTAAAGAAGGTTCATCGAACATAATCAAAAGCGGTTGTAACATTAAAGCTCGTCCAATCGCCAGCATTTGTTGCTCTCCGCCCGAGAGGCAGCTTGCATCCTGTTGGGAGCGTTCTTTCAGGATGGGAAAAAGTTCAAAAACCATCTCTAAATCTGACCGTATGCTGGTTTTGTTTTTGCGAACATATGCGCCCATTTCAAGGTTTTCTCGTACGCTCATGTCGGGAAAAACTCGTCGCCCTTCTGGACAATGGGCAATTCTGCGGTTGACAATTTTTTCCGAAGTCAACCCGTCGATCCGTTCCCCTTGAAAGAAAATGGAGCCCTTTTGAGGTCGCAACATACCGGAGATTGTCTTCAAGGTGGTTGATTTACCAGCGCCGTTCGCGCCAATCAAGGTTACCAGTTCCCCTTCTTCCACATGCATCGAGACGGATTTTAAGGCATGTACTTTGCCGTAAAAGACATCAACATCCGACAGTTTCAACATCTTTGTACACCTTTCCCAAATAGGCGTTAACGACCACTTCGTCCCGCTTGATTTCATTTGGTGTGCCCATCGCAATTTGCTTGCCATGGTGAAGCACGATGATTCGATCCGATATTCCCATCACCAGCTTCATGTCATGTTCCACCAACACAACGGTGATCCCCATATCCCGAATACGCCGGATCAAAACCATCAGGTTATCCACTTCTGTGGGGTTCATTCCGGCTGCGGGTTCGTCCAGAAGGAGCAAATGCGGATCGGCGCCGAGGGCAATTCCCAACTCTAACAAACGTTGATCGCCATAAGGCAACGCGTTTGCCGGATAGTCGCCATAACGCTCCAATCCGGTAAATTTCAAAATTTCTTCTGCCAACTGGCGGCCAACCTCTTCAAGCTGTTTCAATTCCCTGGTTTGCAAAAGATTGACTAAAATCCCATTCGGCTCCTGGCCGTTATGCGCCAGCAACAGATTGCGCCGGGTGGAAACCCGCCGAAAAACGCTGGTATGCTGAAACGTTCGCACAATGTGTTTTTTGGCAATTTCATGCGCGCTTAGCGAAGTGATTTCTTCCCCTTTGTAACGAACCACCCCACTGGTAATCGGTCCTAATCGCGTGATGGCGTTTAGTAGCGTGGTTTTCCCGGCACCGTTAGGTCCGATAATGGCCAGGATCTCTCCCGGATTTACACTAAAGCAAACTTTTTCAACAGCGTGAACGCCGCCAAAATAAACGCTTAAATTATCCACTTCTAGAACGGGTGCATTTCCATACTGTTTTGCTGCCTCTGCCGCGCTGGATGAGTTAATTGTGGCCACCAGGTTGCTTAATCCATCAGCAAGAATACTCTCCTGATCTGCACTAACCTCTTTTTGAGAACGAGAATTCCGCCTGCGAATTAACTCCAAAAGTTTTTGAAAGCCCTTAACCAAAGCAGGCATCACGCCATCCGGCGTGAATAACATAATGAATACCAACAGCAGACCATAAATCACCATGCGCCACATGGTAGCGGCCCGAAGCACTTCAGGAATGATCGTAAAAAGTATTGCCCCGAGAACTGGTCCGGCGAGGGTGGCGCGTCCTCCCGCAATGACCATCACTACAATCGTGATCGTAAGTTCGAACCCCAATATTTCAGGTCCAATAAACTGGAAAAAGTGAGCGTAAAAACTGCCAGCCAAACCAATGATGAAGGAGCTCAGGACAGCCGCCTGCATCATATATCGGTAACTATCAATCCCAACGGATTGGCCTAGCACTTCATTTTCACGAATGGCAAGCATCGCCCTGCCTGTGGCGCTGTTTTCAAGGCGGTACAAAACAAACAACACCAGCCCCACCAGGATTAGAACGAAATAGTAATATAAGTTGTAGCCTTTAAACCAGGGTGCAGGTGCAGGAATCGCGGTGATTCCCATTGGCCCATTGGTCATATCTGTCCAATTCAGCGCGACCAGACGGAAAAATTCGGCAAAACCAATGGTAACCAACACAAAATACGCCGTGCGCATTTTGAGCGTTAACCGTCCGATTCCCCAGCCTGCTAGCGCGGCCGCCACACCAGCGATCAAGAAGCAAATCAAGAAGGGCACATGATAGCGCGTGGAAAGGATGGCAGAAATATATGCGCCTAAACCATAAAAAGCCACCGGACCAAGCGAGAGCTGGCCCACCTTCATAAGAAGGTTGTGCGCTGACGCCAGCATGATGAATATACCTGCGAGAATTCCCAATCGCAGAATGTAATTATTGTTGACCAATTGCGGCAAAAAGACCACCGCAACAATCACAAATCCCAGTGCAATTTTCGTTATTCGGTTCATCCAAGCCGCCTTGCTTTACCTAATAGACCCGTAGGACGCACAATGAGCACGACGATGATCAAGATAAAAGCAATTGCATCCCTATAACCAGAAGAAACATACCCCGCGCCCAGGCTTTCGGCAACACCGAGCAGCAAGCCAGAAAGAATTGCCCCCGGGAAATTGCCCAGCCCACCAGCGATCACAACCGCAAAAGATTTGGAGCTGACGATCGTCCCCATCGTAGGGAAAACCTGGAAGATGGGACCTAAAAGCCCGCCAGCAATCGCTGCGATTGCCGTCCCCCAAGAAAAGGTAACCAGGTTAACCAGGCCGGTATTTACCCCCATCAAAGCCGCCGCTTCGCGATCCTGGAATGTAGCCCGGATGGCCTTCCCAAAACGGTTATAACGCAAAAACAAATGTGATCCTAAAATCAAAAGCATCGCGGCGACAAAGATAAACACCCTGATCGGGGTCAGCGTGATTGGTCCAATCTCAACGCCAATTAGCGGAAACGGCATGCCGATGTCTTTTGGCGTTGGATCCCAGATGATCAGTGCAAGGTTAGAAAGAAAAATGGAAAGACCGATCGTAGCCAGCATCGATACATCAATCGCCTGATGTTGCAGCGGACGCAAAATCAGACGCTCAATGATCGAGCCAAAAAACCAGAAAATAATACCGGTCAATAACAAAGCAGCCAGGTAAGGCAATCCTAGCATGGTAAAAAGCGTATATACGCCGAAAGCGCCCAGCATATAAAACTCACCATGCGAGAAATTGACGACATTCATAATCCCGAAAATCAGGGTTAACCCTATTCCCATCAACGCATAAATTCCGCCTATCATCAATCCGTTTACTACATGCTGGAAAAATTCAACCATGCGTTCTTATCCTTCCCAATCGGGGATAGAAGGTTGCCCACACAATCATGTATGGGCAACCTTTTTTAATCCTTATAGCTTATTTGAACTGGAAATCAGGGACAACCATCTTGCCGTCCACCATTTGCACCAAATAAATATTCGGGCGGCTTTGATGTCCATCACGTTCCTTGAAAGCCACTGTACCACTCAACCCCTTGAAAGTTACCTTGGGCAATGCCTGTTGCAGCGCCACAGGATCGGCTTTGCAATCAACGGCTTTGAAAGCCTCGGCAACCACATTTACCCCGTCAAATCCGCGGTATGACTCGCCCAGACCAACCTCAGGTAAGCCGCGTTTTTTGTATTCTTCCAGATACCATTTAGCCAACTCTGGATCGCCTGCCAGATCAAACCTCTCCGGTACATAGAAGACAAGGTGATACGTTCCTTCCACAATCTCTTTGCTGGAAAGTCCCATAACGGCGATGGGATAATTGCTGCCGCCAGTGGTTAGTACTGTTTGGGTCATTCCCAATTCTACGTACTGTTTCAAGATAGTAGCGATCTGACCTGCGCTGGTGGTCATCAAAATAGAGTCGGCTTCAGAATTTTTGATTTTAGTAAGCTGAGGCAATACATCGGTGGCGCTCTGCTCGATAAAATCTTCGCTGATTACCTTGCCGCCTTGCCGTTCAATCGCTTCTTTGAATACCTGCGCCGCGCCGCGTCCCCAGTCATTGTTCACGCTCAACACTGCTACCTTGGTCATACCCAGTTTACTCACCAGGTAAGGCTCGGACGCTTCAGCTTCCATGGCGCTCATTGGGCTGATGCGGAACGTCCAGGCAAAGCCAGGAGTCTCGGGTAAGGTGATTTTGCCAGAACTAGAAGTTTCTACTACCAGCGGAACGCCATGTCGTTCCATCACCGGCATGACTGCCAGCGTGGAGGAGCTGCCCCAAGCGCCCATGATGATCGGCACCTGATCGCGGGTGATTAAGAGCTCAGCCGCATTAGCTGATTCCTGGGGGTCGTTTTTCCCGTCCATAACAATCGCTTCTAATGGTCGGCCGCACACCCCACCTTCAGCGTTGATCTTATCAATGCCGATGTTCATCCCGTTGATCACATACGAACCCGAATCGGCTACCGGACCCGTCAAGGGTTCCACCACGCCAAATTTTACTGGTTCTGCTGGAGCGACTGTCGGGGCCGCCGTTGGACTTTCTGACTTTGTGTCTGCTGCAGGCTGAGCCTCAGTTGGCGCTGCCTGCGTGGCGGATCCACCGCCGCATGCGCTTAACAACAGACCGAGGATCAATAGTAGTGTACTCAACAAGCTCATCTTCTTCGCCATAGTTCTCTCCATCCAATTTTCTAGTTTGATTGACTACGATTTTTCCAGCGCCAGATATCGCTGGGTTAAAAGGGTGGGTAAGGTATATCCTTGATCGATAACGCCTCCTTTCTTTCATCAGGCAACACACCGAGAAGATGCAAAATATTTTCCGGAATGGCTGGTGTGCTTTTCAACCATTTACCGCACGCGTCCGCAATCGCGTTCAGAATCGCTGGCGTTGTTGGGATAGTGGCAGGTTCCGCCATGCCTTTGGCTCCATAGGGGCCTTTTGGGTCAGGCACCTCAACAATAATAGGATCAATTGGCGGCACATCGGCTGCTGTGGGTAAAATATATGTACTAAAGTGGGAGTTTTTAAAAACGCCTCGTTCGACCTTCATGTCTTCTAACAAGGCAAAACCCAACCCCTGCACTGCGCCTCCCTCAATCTGACCTTCAACGAGTTTCGGATTGATCGCCTTGCCCACATCGGTTGCCGAAGCGATTCTTAATACTGTGACTTCGCCCGTTTCTGTATCTAGTTCAATTTCTGCAAGTTGACTTGCCCAAGCAAAAGAGGAATAGGCATCTCCTTGCGATGTTTCTTTGTCAACATCCTCTGTATGGTTATCGTACCAACCAAATCCATGAGAGCGCCTGCCGCGTGCGTGCAATTGCCCGGTCAGGATATGAAAAGCGATGGAATTTTCCGGGTTTGTTGTTGAAAAGACATACCCCCCTGAAAATTCTATGGTGGATGGATCCGCTTTTAGCATTTCAGCGGCAAGGGAGCGCAATTCTTCTTTCAAATCCCGGCAGGCTTGCAAAACGGCATTTCCCTGTACATAAGTTGACCGGCTGGCAGAGACGGGACCTGAATCCGGGGTTTTTTCAGAATCGGCTGAAACAACCCGCACATCCTGGTAATCTGTCCCGAATTCCTGTGCCGCTATTTGGCAAAGAACGGTACGCAAACCTTGTCCCAATTCGCTTGCTCCGCTCCAAACCGTCAGGGAACCATCCGCTGCCGCTTCTACCTCGGCTGTAGCAAAATCGGGTCGCGCAAAACCATAACCAACCCCATAGACCATCGACCCGACACCAATGCCATGCAATTTCATCGTTCTACCTCCTGGTGCTCAGGGTGTTTCTTAAACTGCAGCCCATGTCTTTTGACGTACTCTCGCAGCTCTTCTAAAGTGGCGGCAATGCCACATGCCTGATCCATCACCTGCCCTGTGCTAAAGGTTAATCCCTCACGCAAGCAGTTCTGCAGACGAAATTCTATTGGGTCCATTCCTAAACGGCGAGCCAGTTCATCCATTTGCACTTCGTGAACCGTAGCAGCTTGCAGGATTCCAAAACCTCGAAATGCCCCAGCGATCGGGTTGTTGGTATAGACAGAAAAACTATCCGCTTTATAGTGGGGGTAATAATAGGGTCCTCCAATGTGCAAAGCCATCTTTTTGATGACATAAATTCCCAGCGATGCATAGGCTCCTGTATCGCCATACACCACTGCTTCTAGCGCGGTTAATTTTCCAGAGGCGGTTGCCCCGCTGCGGATTCGCACAATGGTCGGATGGCGATGAGTCTGAGTCAGCATAGATTCGTGGCGTGTATAGACCAGTTTTACGGGCTTTTGGGTTGCCCATGCCAAAAGGCTGACCAGGATCTCAACGGTGACATCATCTTTGCGACCGAATCCACCTCCCACTGTGGTGTTAACCGAGTGAATCCGATTAATGGGGATATTGAGGACTCTTCCAACCTGTTTTCGATCGCGAAAAATATATTGGGAGCTTGAATAAATATTCAAGATGCCATCACCGTCAAACCATGCAACGCCGCTTTCAGGCTCAAGAGGAGAATGATCCTGTCCATGAGTGCGAAATAGATTTTCTACGATAACATCGGCTTGTTCAAAGCCAATCCGATAGTCTCCCTTGCGCACCCGCGTATGCAGCAGTAGATTGCCCGCCTCATGAACCTTTGGCGCGCCTTCCTTGAGAGCATCGATCGGGTTAAAAACCCCTTCCAGGGGTTCATAAGCGACCTTAATTTCCTTTAACGCTGCCTCGGCGATTTCCGGGGTTTCGGCTGCCACTAGAGCCACTGGCTCCCCAAAAAAACGAACCTTTTTTTCTGCCAAAACCTGTTGATCTGCAACCGCGATACCGTAAACATTTTCGCCAGGGATGTCCCTGGCAGTTAATACTGCGTGAACACCAGGGATATTTTTCGCTGCGCTGGTATCAATATTTTTTATCAGAGCGTGCGCCTCGGTGCTGAGCAAAACTTTTCCATATAACATATCCGGGCGGGTGATATCAGCAGCATACACTGCTCGCCCGGTTGCTTTCACTACAGCGTCTTCACGGACGACGGATTGACCAACGGGGCCAGTTGACTGAGAAATTCGGACAGCTTGCGAAATGGTTTTTTGAAATTCAGACATAACTTTTCCTCTTGATGATTTATTCCTGAAGGTCTAAGAAAATCATCAACTTGAAGACATTTTTTGAGCGGCCTGTTCGATGGATCGAACAATTTTTTGATAGCCGGTACAGCGGCATAAATTTCCAGAAATCGCGGCTATAATTTCTGCTCGATCCGGATGCGGGTTTCGCGCCAGCAGTTCAACCCCCGACATAATCATTCCAGGAGTGCAAAAGCCGCATTGAATTCCACCCTCTTCGATTATTGCTTCTTGTAAAGGATGAAGCCTGTTAGCGCTGCCAATGCCCTCAATCGTAATTACTTCATGTCCGATCGCTTTTTCCATGGGTGTTAAACAAGAGAGTACGGCTTTTCCATCTAACAATACTGTACAAGAGCCGCACTCTCCTTCTCCACACCCTTCTTTTACCCCCATCAAATTCAAATCATCGCGTAAAAAGTCAATCAATCGGCGGCCTGAGCGGCAGTGTTTTGAAACTCTTCTGCCATTGACCGTTAATTCCATTGTAATGTAATTTGTATCGTCCATAGACCAGTTTTTCCCGAATAGTCCTTAATCAGATACGTTCCAGCGCCTTTGAAAGCGCCCGGCTTGTAATCACCCCGGCAATGTGGCGGCGAAAAGCTGCGCTGGCCCGGATATCATCAATGGGTTGAATATCTCCCCGCGCCCGTTCACCTGCCTGTTGAAAAAGCTCTGCTGAAGGCTGTTGA
The DNA here is from genome assembly GCA_013178185.1 of Anaerolineae bacterium. Classification (GTDB taxonomy): domain Bacteria; phylum Chloroflexota; class Anaerolineae; order Anaerolineales; family Anaerolineaceae; genus Ch132. Next base: position 165,982 of record JABLXC010000001.1, read on the forward strand.
TTTTGCAAAAGCGCTTCCGCGCTGCGGCTTCGCACCACGGTGGGGGCAACAGATCCCAAAGCCAAACGGGCCACTTTAACTTTTCCCTGTTGAACTGTAAGAACCGCTGCGGCGTTTACGATTGAAATTGCCTGCGCCTTACGAGCGCCGAATTTTACGAAAGCGCTGCCGCTCTCTGATTCGAGTGCATTGAAAGAAAAGCTGACGATAATTTCATCTGGTTTTCGGTCGATCTGGCGGTAACCCTTTATAAAATCGCTAATGGGTAGACTCCGGCTGCCTTCTGCGCCGTGCAGATTGACCCAGGCATCCAGCGCATACAAACAGGGCAACATGTCGCCAGCTGGTGAGGCATTGGCTACATTCCCGCCGATCGTCCCCATGTTTTGAATTTGATTCGCGCCAATCTGTCGGCTTGCTTCTACCAGAAGAAAGGCTTTACGCGCGAGAAGCTCCGATTGACGTATTTGCGCATAAGTCGCTGCCGCCCCGATATGGATTTTGCCATCCTGCTGAGAAATCTCCCGCAAAGCGCCAACAGAACTGATATCTACTAACGTTGAAACAAGGCCTGGTTGAGCATTTAACTGTAATAGGAGATCTGTTCCTCCCGCAATCAAGCGAGCGCTGTCCTTTGAGCCTGCCAGGATTTGGACTGCGTCCTCAATATTTTGGGCGACATAATACTTTTTATAGAGCATGAGCCATTTTCCTCCTATACTGATTGCAGCAATTTAGAGTTGGTGTCTTGCTCATAAACCTGGTAAGCGCAAGCTATTTTCTTTCTCATCAAAGTTCGACTACCAGGTCGCGGATTACCTTTTTCTCATCATGGGGTTTGATGATGACATGCGCCCCTGGTTCAAGAGGAACCGCGCAACCTTTTACGCTCTGTCCCTGAACGCCGATTCGAAAACGGCAGGTGCCGCAAATCCCTCGCCCGCATTGTTGGTTGCGAAACGCGAGAGTGGGATCCATGTTTTCATAAATTTCCCGCAATAGCGTAAAAACACTCATCCGGCGCCGATAAGGGACGACATACGTCCGCATCGTCGGTTTTTCATCTACTGCAGGGTTAAACCGAAATATCTCTGCTGTGATTGGCTTTCCAATTTCTTCAAACTTTGTTGGATCAGGATGTAAAATGTGAGTCATTTTGCTCTACCTCTAGTTTCATTCATCAAGGACGCCAGCTTCAATGAGCGCGGGGTCGGCATGACGCCGTTCCACGGTTCGATCTTTGATCCGAACAACCGGCGCATCGCTGATCATATATCCGCTCTGGTCTGATTTCTGGCGAACAATCGTATGCTTTTCCCATTCCATGCGCTGGGTCGGAAAATCGGTGCGCCAATGATGCCCGCGACTTTCTTGCCGGGCCAGCGCAGAAGCTGCAACCATTTCAGCAAGATCCACCATAAAGTGGGCTTCAATCGCTTCTTCCCATTCATAGTTATAGATTCGGACATCGTTCGAGACCTTGACACGCGGCAGATCATCCTGCCGCATGGCCTGCAATAGGGCGATTGCTTTTTTCAAGCCTTCTTCACTTCGGCGATAATGGACGTAATCATGCATCACTGTTTTTACTTTTCTCTTTAACTCAATCGGCCGCATTAGTTCCCCGCTTGGGGCATGGAGAAAACTTTCAACCCGGGCGGTTTCCTCTGCGATGGCTTGCGCGTCCACTTTCCCCATTTCGACACCCTTTGCATACTCAGCCGCGCGAATCCCTGAACGATAGCCAAATACCTGTGTTTCCGCCAGCGCATTTCCGCTGGTGCGATTGGCGCCATGTACATTCCCGGCAACTTCTCCTGCGGCGAACAAACCTGCCATGGTGGTTTCTGACCATTCATTAATACGTACGCCACCCAGCGTAAAATGTGTGACCGGCATCACTTCAATGGGTTCTTTCAGAACATCCATCCCCAGATCTTTCAATTGGTTGTATGGCAGCGAATCAAGCTGTTTGAGGATTTTCATGATCTCTTCGCCAGAACGGGGCGATAAACTCAAATCAATATAAACGCCTCCGTGAGGAGTCGCGCGACCCTCTTCTATTTCGCGGAACATCAATTTCATCATGACATCTCGCACCGGTAAGCGCTGAGTGTCTGGTAAAAAGCGTTCTCTGCGGCCATTCAACATTACACCGGCGCAATACTTGTCGGTCAATAGTCCTTCATATTGAACCAGCGTGCCTTCAACTTCTGATGGATAGCACAGCCCAGCCGGATAGAAAAGCATCATTTCCAGGTCTACCAGATCTGCGCCAGCCTGATAAGCCAAAAAGACACCGTCTCCGGTTAAACCGGGTTCGGTGTCAGTCCAACGCCACAATTCTGGATATCCGCCTGTTGCGAGAATAACCGCCCGCGCCTGAACCGTTACTACTTTGCCCTGGCGCATATCAAGCGCAATTAACCCATTGACCCGGTTGCCATTTTTTAGAAGGCGGGTTACGACCAAATCTTCCATAAATTGGATTGATTTATGTTTTCGGGCTTCGCGCAGCAAACTGACGGACATGGCATACCCATTTCCCATAATAACCAGGTTGCGTTCAAAAGAATGTCCGGGGTGAAGCACTTGCAGATATTTGCCGTTTTCTTTTGTGCGATACTTAAGTCCATATCGAGCCATATCCATCGCCCGTTCTGTTGATTCGGCGGTAAGCGCCTGGATCAGGTTTTCATCGCCCAGATAACGGCCTTCAAAACAGGTGTCTTCAAAAGCTATTTCTGGACTGTCCCGGTCATCTTCCATGGCAAAAGCAGCCTGATACGATGGGCAAGCCATGGGCGTGGCGCCGCTATGCGCAGCCTGTCCTTTTGTCACCAATAAAACTCGCGATCCTTGTTCTGCAGCGGCAATAGCGGCGCGTAGCCCAGCCCCGCCTCCACCCACAACAACGATGTCTGTCTCGATAACTTTCAAATCATTCGATTTCATTTAGTCTCCTTAACGAAACGATAGTTCTTAGTGTCAGATAATAACTTTGCATGGCATTCGGTTTTTCCTGATTGCCCAGGTATGCCGCAAGGTCAGTTCATAGGCGATTTTTCGGATCATCTGGGTCGTACACCGATTTTGCAGGCCATAACGTTCTATTTTCCGGTTGCACAAACTCTGAATTGGCCACGATCTTGAGCTGGCAACCTGTAAGAACGCCTTTCTTGCTTTCTTGTTAATGAAAGCAATTTTTACACTTTTTGGAACCGCCAGGCAGGTTGTTTCACCGTTGTTGTGCCTGATCTCGTTCATATCACTGTCCTTTATATCAGGCTATTGGAGGTTGGTTAATTCCCATTCAACTGAATTAATTTAGATCCTGACTGAACCACATTGCTGCCAGAAGTTCGAACCCGGTAGTCCCTTCAGGCAAAGCGGGTAAAGCGAATTAGGCTGTATAAGCCGTTGAGGGAAGTTCTTAACCCATGCCCAATTTTGGACAGTTTAAGTCCAGGCGAAATATGGGCTGCCCAATCCAGGAAATAAAGCGCGTTCACAGAAAATTTAATCTGGAGCGGATTTCCTGGGGTGGCGGTTTTTTTCTTCATAGAAATGATATTGGGGAGATTAATTTCATGTATATGAAAATTATTTTAGTATGTGAAAATATTAACACACATGGCTATTGTCACAATAGTGATTATTGTCATGAAGTAATGTGACTTTCTTCGCTAATCTCAGTCAATTTTGTTGCCCCAAGGGAAAATAGACCTATGATTAACTATGGTGATCAATGAAAAGGGAGCATCAATGGATCGCAAATCCTTCTTGATAGCCATCCTGGCGATTGGGATAGCACTATCGTGAGACTGGAACGTTATCAAAGGATCATAAATGAAACCGCGCATCAACACGGCCAGAAGCTGGCTCGCGGCCATCGGGTGAAAGGCGTCAAAAACCTGCTCGAAATTCAAAGCCGATAAAGTTATGGCGGGGCTGTAGGGATGATCCTTGGCGGCGTTGTGATAAACCTGCTGGCTGCCGTGGTCGCGTACAGTATCTTCTTTTAGGACAGGCTAATCATAGCGATACTCAGGAGGAAAAGATGGGCGGCAATTCAATAATCATGATCGTTGTGGGATTAAGTTTAATGCTGGTGGGGGTTATCGTAACGATCTCTGGGGTCATCGCGCTGATACGGTCTAACAAGACCAAAAACTGGCCTGCCACGGATGGACAGGTTAACGAAGCGCACATCGAAGAACGGCGCATGAACTATACGGTGAACCACCAGCGGCGGACGCGCATCACCTATGAGCCTGTGGTGAGCTACACCTACCAGGTTGGCGGAAGAACCTTCTCGGGCCATAAGATTCAGGAGATCACCAGCAGCTACAACCAGGAAAAAGCCGAACAGGTGGCGGCAGGTTACCCTGCCGGCGGCGCAGTGAAAGTCTATTACGACCCCCAAAAACCCGAAAAAGCCGTGCTGGTTCCCGGCGGCGGTGGTGGGGGGATCGCCCTGATCGTTGGTGGGATCATTATGGGCGGTATCGGGCTGGTGCTGGTTATCTTGACGTTCTTGTTCTAAACCAGAAGAACGATCTACCAATTTCAAACAAATGGCGGATAAGAATAGGCGGGTCTGAAACCTGACCTCTTGCTTAAGGCGCGCGGCCTGGGGCTAAGAGAGGATATGCGCCAGTTTTTGATTCACCCATACAGGCGAGGCCTGCATAGGCTTTTGTGAAAGCCTCCCGAACCTTTCTGACACCTGATCCGTTCCCCAGGATGAGGTCTAGTCCCCTGAAATGCGGAGAAAATTGGGTGTAGAATTATTGCTGTTTTCAGAAAGGATGAGGCGCGATGAAATTATTTCTTACCCTGGCTTGGCGAAATGCCTGGCGCCACCGGCGGCGAACCCTGATTGTTGTGCTCGCAATTGGGCTATGCATGGCGCTAATGATGTGGTATGACGGTTTCGTGGGGGGATTTGAGCAGGCGATTTATTCCAACGCTGTCAAAGTGCTGGGCGGCAATATTCAGGTGCATGCCGCTGGTTACCGCGAAAAAGCCGACACGACGCCTCTGCTGCCCCTTGAAAACGACCAGGCTATTTTGGACGCGGCGCTGGCGCAGCCACAGGTGGCGGCCGCTTCGCGGCGGATCATCACCAGTGGCCTTGCCACCAGTCGTCAGGGGGCGTTTCCGGTCAGCATTGTTGGAGTAGAACCAGAGCTGGAGCTGCCGGTGAGTCTGGTGGCGCAAAATGTTACTGCAGGGCGCTATCTCAAAGCGGATGACCTTGATGTAGCGTTTATCGGGAAAGGCCTGGCAGAGGCAATGGATGTTACGGTTGGAGATCGCATCATGTTGGCAGGGCAAGCGTTGCACGAACAAACTCGTACCCGTACGATGACGATCATTGGCGTTTACGACGTTGGGATTCCTGAGATTGAAAAGCGCACCGTCTATATTTCTTTGGCCGAAGCCCAATACCTGTATAACCTGACCGGCCAATCAACTGAAGTCATGATTTCGCTGCACCGCCTGGGACAGGAAGATGCCGTGATCAACAACATCCAACTGCTGGTAACAGGGTATGAAGTGGAGTCCTGGAAGACAAACTTCCCTGAGTTGCAATCAGCGCTGGAAAGCAAAGGCGGCGTGATGAACATTTTCAGCGTCATCATCCTATTGATATCCGGGATTGGGATTCTCAATCTGCTTTTGATGGCAGTCTTTGAACGCACGCGGGAGATCGGCATTTTAGGCGCGCTCGGCCTGCGTCCAGGCCAGATCTCGCTGCTCTTCATCCTGGAAGGATCGCTGATGGGCTTATTGGGCGTGATCTTCGGGGTCGGGTTGGGGCTGGCGATAAACTTTCTGCTTGGAAAGATTGGCTTTGATTTTGCCCAATTTTCATCCTGGACGGAATACATGGCTTTGGTCAGTGGCCGGGTGTATCCTACCCTTGGTACAGAAAAACTGGCGCTGCGCTCCCTGACAGCGCTCATCATCAGCATCCTGGCATCCTTTTATCCGGCGCGCGAGGCTTCTTTAAGCGAGCCCGCCGAGGCGTTGCATTACGTGTGAGGCATCCATGCTCCAGTTATTCAAATTAGCATTCCGCAACCTCGGTCGCAACCGCCGTCGCTCGTTCTTTTCTGCTCTGGCGCTCGGAATGGGGTTGGCCATCCTCCTCCTGATGGCATCGGTTCTGGATGGGGAAATGCGCCAGGCGATGGAAGGCACCATCCGGTTGCAAAGTGGGCACCTGCAAGTGCGGGCTTCGACATATAACGAAGACAGAACCAGCCTGGCCTGGGAGGACCTGATCGAAAAACCGGACGAGATGGCAAGAAAGATCGCCAGCCTTGAGCCGGTGGCTGCCGCCACACCGCGCCTGTTTGCCAGTGGGATCGCAATGTCGGGGGATAAATCCCAGGGCGTTCGCGTCATCGGCATTGATCCTGCCTCAGCGGCCAATGAACCTTACATTAAAGGACTGGTCAACGGCGAGTTCCTGAAATCGGATGACCGGGACGGTATCCTGATTGGCTTGCCGCTGGCCGAGAAATTTGACTTAAATGTTGGCGACCGCCTCAGCCTGCTGATTAATACCTCGGATGGAAGCGTGGATACGCAAAACTTCGTCATTCGGGGGATCTACTCCACAAGGACCACACCCTACGATAAAAGCACCGTCTTTTTAACCCTGGCCAAAGCGCAAGCTATTACACGAACCGAAAACCATGCCAGCATCATCTTCATCCTGCTTAAGGATCGCGCACAGACAGAGGCAGTGGTCAATGCGCTACAGGCTGGCAGCTTGCAAGTGAAAACCTGGATGCAAATGAACGAGCTGGTGCTCCAGACAGAACAGTTCGCTGATGCGTACATGATCGTCTTGTTCTTGATCGTCCTGGCCATTACAGCCACCGTGATCGTCAACACGCTGGTGATGGCAGTCTTTGAGCGCACGCGGGAAATTGGAATTTTATCAGCCATTGGCATGCGGAGCAGTCGGATCATGGCGATGTTTTTTGCTGAGTCGGTACTGCTGGGGATCGGCGGCATTGTGATTGGGCTTATTTTGGGCGGTCTGATGGTAGTCTATGCCGCGAACATTGGTTTTTACATTGGCAATATGGGAGTGTCGGGTATGCTACTCGGAGACCGAATTTACGCTCACCTCACGTTGGGGGATACGATTACTTTAACTATTACAGCGCTGGTCGTTGCCCTATTGGCAGCGCTTTACCCGGCGCTGCTGGCAGCCCGAATGGAGCCTGTGCAAGCGCTGCACGGCGGGAAGAAATAAGCGCAAGGAGAACCTCATGGAAGTCGTAAAAACTGAAAATGTCAGCCGGATCTATAAAGTTGGAGAAGTGGAAACGATTGCACTGCGCGATGTTAGCCTTTCGATTGAAAACGGTGAATTTACAGCCCTGATTGGCCCTTCGGGTTCCGGAAAGACCACCCTGTTGCAATTGCTGGGATGCCTGGACCAGCCCACCAGCGGACGAGTGTGGATAAACGGTCAGGATGTTAGCCGTCTGAACCGCAACCAGCGCGCTGACGTGCGGCGGGGAACGATTGGTTTCATCTTTCAATTCTTTGCGCTCATCCCAACGCTGACGGCTTATGAAAACGTTGAAATGCCCCTGTTATTAAACGGGCACGCTCCTTCCCAGCGGCGGGAAAGAGTCATGCAGCTTCTTGAAGCAGTGGGACTTACAGATCGAGCGAATAACCGGCCTGACCAGTTAAGCGGCGGGCAACAACAACGTGTGGCCATTGCCCGCGCCCTGGCGCCGAACCCCTCTTTGATCCTGGCCGACGAACCAACTGCAAACCTGGATACGCCCAATGGCAAACAGATCATGGAGATCATGGAGCGCCTAAACCGGGAAACCGGCGTTACCTTTGTATTTGCAACCCATGACCCGCGCGTCATCCAGTTCGCGCGGCGGGTGGTCGCGTTGAGCGACGGTCTGATTTCGAGCGATACAGTGATAGAACAGGCTGCCCCGGTGGTGTGAAGTGAAACCCGCTGCACAGGGAAAAACCGCATTGTTCCGATCCGCCGCAACGCTGCTTATTCTGGCGGCGCTGGCAGGCTGCTCAGGTCTGGCGCCGGCTTCCCCTGAACCTTTACCCACCGTTGTCCTGGATGCGGGTAGCCCGCAAAAGCCAGAAGGAACCGGCGCGGCCATTGCCCCGGTCGGCGGCGGAAGCGTAGGCGCATCGGGCGTGATCATCCCGTCGCAGCTCGCCGAGCTATCTTTTTCAACCGGCGGCAACGTGTTAAAAATAAACGTCCATAACGGCGAGGCGGTCAGGGCCGGGCAAACGCTGGTCCAGTTGGACGGGGAGGAAAAACTGGATGCGGCGGTAAAGGCCGCCAATTTGGAGCTGCTGGCCGCGGAAAAAGCGCTGCAGGAGCTATACAACAACGCCGAACAATCGCGCGCCGCAGCCCAGCTTCGCCTGGCGCAGGCGCTGGATAAAGTGGATCAGGCCGAGAAACGCCGCGGCTGGAAAGAATTTCGCGTTGGGGATCCCAACCAGATCGATGTCGCCCGCGCCAACTACATCATCGCAGAAGATCATCTCAAGAGAGCCGAAGAGCTCTTCAGCGCCCTGGCGGACAGCCCAGAAGATAGTCTGAACCGCGCCGAAGCTCTTAGCGCTCTGGCGACGGCGCGTATCGCCCGCGACAAGGCTCTGGCCAACCTGAACTACTTGCTTTCTCTGCCCAACGAAATCGAAGTGGGCAAAGCGGATGCTGAGTTAGAAGTGGCACGCGCCGAACTGGAGGCCGCGCAGCGAGAGTACGACCTTCTGAAGGACGGCCCTGACCCAACTGCCTTGGCGCTGGCAACTGCCCGGGTAGAGAACGCCAAAGCCCAACTGCTTGCCAGTCAATCGGCGTTGGCCGACCTGGAGCTGAAAGCCCCCTTTGATGGGGTGGTCAGCAATTTGACCGTTCATAATGGGGAGTGGGTTCTACCAGGCCAGACGATTCTTGTGCTGGCAGATCTGAGCCGCCTGCAGGTAGAAACGACTGACCTGAGCGAACGCGATGTTATGAAAGTCAGGATTGGGCAAGAAGTTTCGGTTTTCGTCAAGGCGTTGGGGGAAGAAATATCCGGACGGGTGAGCGAGATCTCGCCTCTGGCCGACACACTTGGCGGAGATGTGGTTTACAAAACCCTCATAGACCTGGATAATCTGCCTACGGAACTGCGGGCAGGGATGAGCGTAGATGTTCAATTCTTAGAATGATCGTGCTGGATTGTGGGCGGCTGGCGGGCAAGGCAAATCACGCCAGCGCCAGGCGACCTGCCCAGAAACCCCAGGGAAATGCGACCGCTCTACATGGATTTTGCCCAAGCGGCGGCGCGCTCCAGTTCTCCTTCGCGCAGCGGCCCTTCCGTATCTTCGACAAAGAAACCCTCTGGCGGTAAGACCAGCTTCCCGCCGCTTTTTTCAAGCGCCGCTCCAATCGGTTCTGCTGCATAGCGGAAGAGTTTTCCGATCAGCCGCAGCAGCCAGGATTTCTGTTTTTTCATATCAACACGGGTGTCAAAGGCAGCCGCTTTCTTACCCTTCAAGCTATTGGGCGGTAGGCTGTTCAAAAATGCAAGGGTTGCCTCGCTGGCTCTGAACTGCCGGGTTGGCGAGCCAACTACCAACAGCTCGACCCCCTCCAACTGCTCCGGTTTTACCTCGCTTGCCCGAACGACCTCAACCTGTGTTTGTGGATCGAAGGCCCCCCCGATTGCTTTTGCAATCTTTTCTGTGTTGCCAAAAAACGAATCATAGACGACCAGCGCTTTCATCCTGACTTCCCTCCAGTTTTTGATTGCTCCCAATTCTATTGTACTGGAGAAAGTATCTTTTATCCTGGTCAATTGGTTTCCAACGAAAAGTTGGTCCTGCACTGAAATGAGAGGAGCTGCTTTTGGGGCAACAAAATTTCTCGGTCGCTTCGCGCTATTGAATTGATAGAAGGCTTGATACTCTCTTCCTCACCTTTGTTGGGGATGCGCGGAGAAAAGATTGCTGGCCTGCCGCATTCTTGCCGTGATCAAACGAAAGGATAAGGTTTTATATGCCGCGGCTCGCACTAAGTGACTTGATGGATGAACCAGAAAAATCTAATTTATTTTTTAACTTCTTCCAATGCATTTTTTATACTCACAGCCTATAATAGCTCTTTTGGAAGAACAATCACAATGTGTTTTCAATTTTTGAAGAGGTAAACAGCGTGTGTTGTCGCCGTCAACGATATTCAAATAAACACATCGAGGTGGTGACCTTGTTCTTGCCAAACATAAAAATCTCCGGCTGAAACAGATTTTAAATATCAAAGGAGCCCAATCGAAAAGAAGCGAGAAATGGGTAACAAGAGGTAAACCTTCCCTATTCCAAGGGCTCCAACGCAATGTGGAGTCCTTGCCATTGAACCAGAGCGCCTGAATGAAAGTTCATTCCGCGCAAAAAACTATAAAAAGGAGGAGTAAGATGAAACCCAATAAGTTATTTTCGATGTTTGGATTGTTGCTTGTAGCGGCGCTGTTATTCGCTGCGCCCCAGCCGGTCCTGGCCCAGGATGGCCAGCCGCTCTCAATTTACACTTCTTATCCCAGTCGCATCATCGGCTTTGGAGAAGTTGTAACCATTCCCTTGAAATTGCGCGCCGATGTTGCCCAAACCGTCCAGCTGGAAGTGCAGGGGCTGCCGGAAGGCTGGAATGCTTCCTTTAGGGGGGGCTCTCAGATTGTGGATGCAGTGTATGTTGATGGTGTCAACGAAGCTTCTGTTGATCTGCGCCTTGAACAGCCCGAAGATGTAAAGGCGGGCAAGTATGAGCTGACGGTCATGGCAAATGGTGAGAGCGGGAAAGCAAGACTACCCATCAGCCTGACAATCAAAGAGAAACTGCCCCCGCGCCTTTCGCTGACCGTTGACGGCTTGCCCACCAAGCGCGGCGCGCCCGACTCGGCAGTCACCTTTACTGCCAGCCTGAAGAACGAAGGCGGCGAAGATCTGCTGGTTGCACTTTCGGCCACCCAGCCGGAGAACGTTCAAGTGAAAATCCAATCCGCTGGACAGGATGTCACCGAAATTCAACTGGCTGCTAACGAAACAAAGAACCTGACCATCAAAACGGAACCCTTGATCCGCCTGGATGCCGGAAAGTATCCTTTCACCGTGCAGGCTGTGGCTGGTGAAGTCAAAGCTGAACTGGCGTTGACGGTCGAAGTGGTTGGAGAGGGCAAACTGAGCGTTACCACACCCGATGGACGGCTTTCTGGCCAGGCGTACGCAGGGCAGGAAAGTCCCCTGAAAATCAAATTGTCCAATAACGGTACGGCGCCATTGCTCGGAGTTGAGCTGACCTCCAGCGAGCCGAGCGGTTGGTCGGTAACGTTTGATCAAACCCAGATTGCTGAAATTCCTGCCGGAGAGAGTGTTGAAGTTACTGCCCGGATTAAACCACCCGCCAAAGCGGTCGCTGGGGATTATGTAGTCACGATCAATGCTCGCCCGGTGGACCGCAAAATGGAGACGGCAGAATTCCGCATTACCGTGCGCACTTCCACGCTATGGGGTGTGGCAGGGATTGCGCTGATTGCGCTGGCCGTGGGTGTGGTCGGGATGGCGGTAGTTCGGTTTGGGCGCCGATAGGCTCCAACTTCCTAAATGTCCATCTAATTGGAAAGGAGGTAAGGAATGGTTGACAGCGTTATCCAAACCAAAGATCTGACCAAGAAGTACGGCGAGTTTGTGGCCGTTGACGGCCTGAACCTGGAAGTGCAAGCTGGCGAGGTCTTTGGGCTGCTGGGACCGAACGGCGCTGGCAAAACCACGACGATTCTAATGATTCTCGGTCTGACCGAGCCGACCGCTGGCTCTGTGCGGGTTTTGGGTCTCGACCCGGCCCGCCAGCCGCTCAGCGTTAAATCACGGGTGGGGTATCTCCCAGACCAGGTAGGTTTTTACGATGAATTAACTGCCCGCGAGAATCTGACCTATATTGCCCGGCTGAACGGCATTCCCGACAGCCAGATTGACCGGCGGGTTGACGAGGCGTTGGCCCGTGTGGGTTTGGAAAAAGTTGCTTATAAACGAGCTGGGACATTTTCGCGCGGCATGCGTCAGCGCCTGGGCCTGGCCGATGTCCTGGTCAAACAGCCGCAGTTGATCATCATGGATGAGCCGACCTCAGGCCTGGATCCAGAAGCTTCGCACGAGTTCCTGGAGATGATCCTGGACCTAAAAAAGGAAGGAATCACGATCTTGTTATCTTCTCACCTGCTGTATCAAGTGCAGGCTGTTTGCGACCGAGTTGGCTTGTTCAGCCAGGGAAAAATGGTACTGGAAGGTACCGTTGAAAACCTGGCGCAGCGTGTACTGGGTGGCGCTTACCGTGTCCTGGTAGATGTTGAAAGCGTCCAGCCAGAGATTGCGCAAGCACTGGAAAAGATCCCAGGGGTAGCCCATGTCCAGGTCACGGATACGAAGAAATACCAGGTCGAGGCCGCCCACGATATCCGGCCAGAGGCGGCGCAAGCCGTGATCTCTGCTGGAGGACGCCTGCTCGGTCTGGGTGTCCAGGCGCAGAGCCTGGATGATATTTACACGGCTTACTTTCAAGGAGGTAGCATATGACAGAAGCTATGGCTCAGAAACCGGCAATGCCCGATGAGCGTGCAGTCGCCGCGCTGCGCGAACGAGAGGGTTCGCCCTGGACCGGCATCTGGTCTGTGATCCTCAAAGAGATGGCCGATCACTTATCCAGCACGCGTATCTTTATCCTGGAGGTGTTGATCTTACTGGCCGCGCTGGGGACGGTTTACGTCGCTTCACAAAACATCCAACAGACGACGGCGGAGGACCAGTTCCTCTACTTGCGCCTGTTCACCACCGCCCAACAACCACTGCCGGCCTTTGTTGGATTGCTGGCGTTCTTTATCCCGCTGGTAGCAATCGCCCTGGTATTCGACGCGATCAATGGCGAGTTCAGCCGCCGCACGATGTCGCGCATCCTGGCACAGCCGATCTATCGCGACGCTTTATTGATGGGAAAATTCCTGGCCGCTCTCTTTACGCTGGCGCTGGTCTGCACCGCGATATGGCTGCTTATCTTTGGATTGGGTATCCTGCGGCTGGGGGTGGCGCCCGGCGGCGAGGAGGTTGGACGGGGTTTGTTGTTCCTGGTCGCCACGATCTTCTACGGCGGTATTTGGCTGGCGCTGGGGCTGGTTTTTTCGGTGGTGTTCCGCCAGTCGGCCACGGCCGCGCTGGCCTCCATCGCTGTGTGGTTGTTCTTTACCGTCTTTTGGGGGATGATCGCTGGGGTGGCGGCGCAGACGCTCAGTCCTATTCGGATTGGGTTGCCAGATGAGTTCCTGGCGCAGGCGAACATGGAGCTGGCGCTGTCGCGCTTTTCGCCGAACACGCTCTATGCCGAGACGATGGTGGCGCTGCTCCGCCCTGAAATTCGTTCACTGGGGATCCTGCTGCCCACACAGTTGGAAGGAGCCATCCTGGGCGCGCCGCTGCCGCTCTCGCAGTCTCTGCTGCTGGTCTGGCCGCAGATGACGGGGTTGGTTGCAGCCTCTATCCTGCTCTTTGCCCTGGGTTATGTGCTCTTCCAGCGGCAGGAAATTCGCGCCTGAGGGAAACAGGCCAAAACGGATGCACACCGCCCGCGCCAACCGGCGCGGGCGGTTTAGGAAATTTCGGAGACTTTCAGTGTGTAAAAGCCTGTGGTCGAAGGCGTAGCGATCGAGAAATCTTTCGGGCGTTGTGGTATAATTACCTTCGTTCGCGGGCATAGTTCAGTGGTAGAACGGTAGCCTTCCAAGCTACATACACGGGTTCGAGTCCCGTTGCCCGCTTTTTTGTTTTAAGACCAGACATCCACGCGTCCCCATTGAGGGGATGGTATTCGAGTCCCGTTGCCCGCTTTTATTAATTTCCTTTATCTTTGTTAACTTTTCCCTTATAAAACAAGCAAGGCTTCGAGAAGTCATTCCTCAAAGCCTTGCATTCTTGAACCAGAGAGAGAGCTGACGATCGAGCTAAGGCGCGGCGGCTGCTTCGAGGATCTGGGTGGTGAAAACTGGCCGGACGTCCTCCAGGCTTGGGACGCCTGCTTCGGCCAGCATCTTCGCCAATCCCTGCCACTGCTCGAGCGTTTGCCACCCCAGGCCCTGCGCCTCGGTAACCGGGCTGGCGGCGTCCTGTAGCTCGGCCTCCAGCATAAACCGCATGTGATCAGCATCGGTCTCCGGGCCGGCGTACTTCATGACGATCTGGACGGCTTCTTCTGGGTTTTCCGCTGCAAACTGGATGCCCTTCAGGGAAGCGCGCAGAAAACGCGCCAGCATCTCTGGCTGCGACTTCAGTATCTCGTCGCTGGTGACGTAGGTAAGGCCAAGCGCGGCCACGCCGTAATCCGCCGGGTCCCAAAGCGTTAAATCGTAGCCCCACTTGCGGATGAGGAAGGGTTCGTTGGACTTAAAGAGGGGGTAGACATCCACCTGGCGTTCAGTCAGCACGCGTGGGTCGAAACCGACGTTGACCAGTTCCATCTTGCTTTCATCAGCTCCGGCAGCATGGATCAGCGCGAATAGCTCCGGGGGCGGCGATCCTTTGTATCCCACCAGATGGCCTTCCCAATCTTTCGGGCTTGCCATGCCGGAATCTGCCAGGGCTGCAAAAGCCTGCTGGCCGCGCTGCCCGATGAGGGCAAAAGAAACGAGGGGTAGGCCCGGATCAGCCCGGCGTTGCAGCAGTATGGCCGCATCCTGAGTGGTCACCTGGATCTTACCAGCCGCGAGCAGCTGAAGGTGCTCGCCCTTGCCAGGGGAATGCTGGATGGCAACCTCCAGCCCTTCTTGCTGGAAAAACCCCTTTTCCTGAGCGACATACACGCCGACAAAAGGCAGGTTGGCTTGGGGTTTGTAACCCGCCATAAAGGTCAACGGCGTCAGCGGCGCGGCGGTCGCAGTGGCAGACGGCTGGGCAGCGGCTAACGCTCCGCAACCAGCCGCGCCCAAAAACACAATTACAAGGACCAATAACAATGTGAACGATCTAATCCATTTCATCTTAACCCTCACCATTTAAAGATAAGATAAAAAACTGCTATCTGGGGACTGAGCCTTTCTTATGCCTCGATCTCCTGCCAGAAGACAAAGCGTCGCTCTGCCCAGGTTAGGGTGATATAAAAAGCAACGCCGGCCAGCCCTAAGATGAAGACCGCCCCGAAGAGGAAGGGCAGGTTCAAATTGCTGTACGCCAGCCACATCACATGACCAAGCCCGCCCGAAGCGCCCGTCCATTCCGCCACCACGGCCGCGATCAAAGAAAGCGGCGCGCTGATCTTCAGGGCGGCAAACAAGTAAGGCAGGGTGGAAGGCAGGCGCACAAAGCGAAAGACCTCCCAGCGCGAAGCACGCCACGAACTGAATAGATCCAAAAGAGCCGGGTCGGCGTGCTGTAAACCGCTGATCACGTTGACCAGGACGGGGAAGAAGGTCAACAGGGCAGTGATGATCACCTTGGGGAGTACGCCAAACCCCAGCCAGATCGTGAGGAGGGGGGCGATGGCGACCATTGGGGTGGATTTGACCAGGATTGCCACCGTCATCACACCGCGCTCCAGGCGCGGCCAGAGACTGAGCAGCAAGGCAGCCCCCGTGCCGGCAATCACACCGAGGATCAGCCCGGAGAGGGACTCGCCGAGCGTGATCAATGTGGACTGACCGTACAAGGACAGGTTGGCAAAGATCGTCCGCAGGATGTGCGTGGGGGCCGGTAGCAGGTAGGGGGGGATGCCCCTGAGCCGCACGAGCGCTTCCCAACCGGTAAAAATGGAAGCGAGGATCACAAACGTGGGCAAGGTGGATTGTGAGGAAATGGGCTTCATCCTGTCTCCCCGCCGGAGACCAGCATTTGTTTCAGCTTGCGGACATAGGTTTGGAATTCCAGGGTCGTATCCTCACGAGGGCGGGGCAATGAAATTCTCACCTCGCCGTAGAATCGCCCCGGGCGCGGCGTCATCACCAGGACGCGATCGGCAAGCCGCACCGCTTCGGGGATGCTATGGGTCACCCAAAGCACTGTCGGGCGGCGGCGCTGCCAGATCTCGCTTAACTGGATCGTGAGCCGCTCACGCGTCAACTCGTCGAGAGCGGCAAAGGGTTCATCCATCAGCCATAAATCGGCGTTCATCGCCAGGGCGCGCGCCAGTGAAAGTCGCTGCTGCATTCCCCCAGAAAAAGCGTGCGGGTAAGCCGAGGAAAATTCCCCCAGGCCCACCAGGCTCAGCAGTTCATCAGCCGAGACATTCTTCTCCGGCGGTGTGCGGGCAAAACGTTGTGCTAGCAGGATGTTCTGCCGGGCGGTGTACCACGGCAGCAGGGCGGGGTTCTGCGCCATCCACACCACCCGACGGTTAGCGGCTATTTGAGCGGGGGGCAGGCCGCCCAGCGAGATCGCGCCGCGCGTGGGTTGTAAGAGGTTGGCAAACAACCGCAGTAAGGTGGACTTGCCGCAGCCATTAGAACCGATGATGGCGACGAACTCGCCACTCTGCACGCGCAGGTTTAACTGGTCCAGCGCCTGTACGGGGGGAGCGTTATGGTTATAGGTATAAGCCAGGTCTTTGACAACGACTTCCATCACAAACGATTCGTCTTTCCAGGCGATGGGCTAAGCCAGCCCCTTCCATCCCTTTAACCCCAGCGGCGTGATGCGGAAGATCCACTCGATCTGCTCTTCGGCGGAGGCCGGGGTGGGCTGTCCCAGGTAGCGATGGTAAAAGCGGCTCAATAGCGGACGGAGGCGTTTTGAACCTACCGGGTCGCCGACTGCCGCGGCGCTGCCGCGAGTCGTCACGCGCCGCAAGGGGGGCCAGGTCTCATCCACCGATAAGGAGACATTGGGATTGTTCAAAACGTAGCTGGCCCAGCGTGAGCCCTTCCAGGCGACCACGTAAAAATCTTGCCCATCCCACTCCTGCCAGACGGGGACGACATGCGGGCTGCCGTCCGGGCGGATGCAGGCCAGGCGCGCCGGCCAGGGGCCTTTTAGAAACGCTTCCATCTCCGCCAGGCTGAGGGGCGCAGCGGCAGGGGGTTCATTCTGCCCGGCTTCGTGAAAGGGCGCATAGGCGGCCGCGCCCAGGCGGTACGACAGGCGGGCGGCCATTTCTCGCAGAGAAGGTAACTCATCCTCCAATCTGCTCTGCGGGCAGCGGTACTTTGGGGCGGCAAAAAGGAGGGTAAAATCGGGGTGAACGCCGTCGCGGCAGACCGGCAGGGCCAGTTCTACGGCGTCCTCATCCTCTTGCCGGGCAAAGCCCTGCTGCTGGACGATTTTGGCGGGTGGAAAAGCGAAAATTTGGCCTGCAGCGGTCTTTTCCGGCGGCAATACTGTCCCAGTCTCAAAGACGCTGCGAACGCGTTGCGGGCTTTCGACTTGCGCCAGGATGAGCAAGCCGCCCGGGGTCGAAGCCGCCAAGGCCAGCGTCTCCTGACTGGCAGCCATCCCGGCTTCTTGATAGAATGCGGTGATCACTTCCTGAAAGGAAGCGCGGTTGGGGCTGCGCCAGGCCTGAAGGCGGGGGCCGGGGCGATACCGCCCGCGCTGCTCGCTTTGCTCCACATATCCCTGCTGTTTGAGGGTGTTCAACAGCAGGAAGAGCGTGCTGCGAGAGATATCCAGGGCGGCCAAAAGCTCCTGAGGAGTAATGCCATCAGGATTGCTGAGCAGCAACTCGATAATTTGGAGGGTGCGTTCGGCGGCAGGGACGTTCATTATATTCACTAACGTACGATATATTGGATTATCGTCTATTATATTGGATTACGGAGTTGTGTCAAGGGGTGGAATCAGTTTAAGGGTGGCTTTAAGTTAGAAAACCTGGTGGTTGAAAAGTCGAAGGAATCGGGGGATCCCCCGGAAGGCTTAGAGGGGATCGAGGAAGCCCGGCATGAGATCGAAGTTTATCAAAAACAAACGCGATTATTTGGTTAAGTGCCCTTTGTCATGAGGCGACTTGCTGATCAGTCGTAGCTGGCGTGAGGGATCCAGTACCTGTGCAACAATTTGATCCAATGAGCGGCCTTGAGGGGCTGTCAGGCGGCGAGGAAGCTTTCTCATGGAAGGTGAGAGTTCGCGATTGCTGCGCTCCATTAAAATTATACGAATGCCATGGATGGCGCGACCGGTGGTCAATCTTCCCCCAGGACTGTGCGCGCCGCGATCCTGCCGCCTTTCAGGAACAGCCTGGCGACGCGCGGCAGGATCGAAGTGGTAACTTCATAGTTGATCGTCCCGGCCAGGCTGGCGACCTCTTCGGCGCGGATGGCCTCGTTGCCCTGCGCGCCCACCAGCACCACCTCATCTTCCTGCTGCACGCCGGGGATGGCGCTGACATCTACCACGAACTGGTCCATGCAGACGCGCCCCAGGATGGGGGCGCGCTGGCCGCGAATCAGGACACTGCCCCGATTGGAAAGGATGCGGTGATAGCCGTCACCATAACCAACTGGTACTAATGCTACGCGCGTCTTCTTTTCGGCAACGAAAGTGCGGCCATAACTGACCCCTGCACCCGCCGGGATATCGCGCACCCGGCAAACCAGGCTCTTGAGCGCCAGCGCCGGGCGGATCTCGAAGACTGGCGGCCACTGGTCAGAGGGGTGCAATCCATAGATGGCAATGCCGGGACGGATGGCGTTCAGGTGCGTTTCGGGCAGCCGCATCGTCGCGGCGCTGTTGGCGGCGTGCGCAATCGGGATTTGTATCCCGTTTTCGCTAAGCGCGGCGCGCACATCATTAAAGATAGCTAGCTGGCGGAGCACAAAGGTAGCATCCGCCGAATCGGCGGTCGCAAAATGGGTGAAGAGACCCTCGATTTGAACGCCTGGCAGCCGCCTCAAAGCGGTCATGAACTCGACGGTTTCCTCGGGCATCAGCCCGTAGCGACTCATCCCGGTATCCACCTTGACATGCACCGGAACAGTCACCCCTGCCGCGGCCGCCCGGCCCGATAGGGCTTGTGCAAACTCAAGGGTCATCAGGCTGGGGGTCAACTGCCAGCGGATCATTTGTTCGGCGCCTTCTGGCGGCGTATACCCCATCACCAGGACAGGCGCCGAGAGGCCCGCTTTGCGTAATTCCACGCCTTCGATGGCGCGGTGCACAGCCAGACGCGACGCCCCGGCCGAGAGCGCCGCCCTCGAGACCTGCACTGCGCCGTGGCCATAGGCGTTGGCCTTGACGACGGCAAAGACCTCTACCCGGCTGCCAACATGCCGTTTGAACGCGGCGACGTTATTTGCAATAGCATCCAGGTCTATTTCTGCCCAGGTTACAATTCCATCCTGCATTGCCAAATCCTCACACTGCACAATTTTACCCCGGCTGGAGCAGGGATTTAATTCTCCCTTCGGCGCGGCAAAACGCAATCCGAAACAGGTAAAAAAGATTTACTTGCTGCAGAGCCAGCCCCTCCTGAATTGAGTCGGGAAGGGCTGGCTTTACGTCGCTGTTTAAAAGGGTAAACCTCATCATCAGGTTGAATCGGGGCGGTCTTGTTCCCGCTTCTCTTGGGAAGGAGGAAAACAGGATTACCCTCCCAGGTAGGCTTCTTTCACGCGGGGATTCCCCAGCAGTTCGGCGCCTGTGCCAGAGAGCGTGAGGGTTCCGGTTTCCAGGACGTAACCGCGTGAGGCCACCCGCAGCGCCATATTGGCGTTCTGTTCCACCAACAAGACTGTTGTCCCGGCCTGGTTAATCTCGGTCAGGACGTGAAAGATCTCGCGCACCAGGACCGGCGATAACCCCATCGAGGGCTCATCGAGCAGCATGACCTTCCCCCGACTCATCAACGCCCGCGCCACTGCCAGCATTTGCTGCTCGCCGCCGGAGAGCGTCCCGCCAAGCTGGTTGCGGCGCTCTTTCAGGCGTGGGAAGATGCCGAAGACGCGTTCATAATCGCGCTCGACCTCCGGCCTGTCTTTACGTCCCCAGGTGGCCAGCTTGAGGTTTTCTTGCACCGTCAGGTTGCCAAAGATGCCGCGCCCCTCTGGAACCTGAGCGATACCCAGCGCAACGATCTTATCGGCGGCGGTCTTTCGCAGATCAACGCCACGATAGGTAATCGTGCCGCCGTACGGCGCCAACCCGGAGATTGCACGCAGGGTGGAGGATTTTCCCGCTCCGTTTGCCCCGATCAGAGTGACGATCTCGCCTTCATAGACATCAAAAGAGATGCCCTGCACCGCTTTGATATTGCCGTAGGAAACCGTCAGGTCACGAATGGAGAGTAACGGCGCGGTGTTCATTCTTCACCCCCTTCTCCCAGATAAGCTTCGAGGACTTTGGGGTTGTTGCGAATCTCCTCCGGCAGCCCTTCGGCAATGGTTGCGCCAAAATCCAGCACTTTGATACGCTCGCAGATGCCCATCACCAGGCGCATTTGATGCTCGATCAGGATGATGGTCAATTTGAATTGATCCCGAATCCAGTGGATAAAGTCCATCAACTGCATAATCTCGTTCGGGTTCATGCCTGCGGCGGGTTCATCCAGCAGCAAGAGCTGCGGGCCGGTCGCCAGGGCGCGCACAATTTCAAGCCGCCGCTGCGAACCATACGGCAGGTTGGCGGCGCGCTCTTCCGCCCAGCCATCCAGCCTGAACACCGAGAGCAGATCGAGGGCTTTCTCGGCTACCCTTTTCTCTTCGGAACGGTAACGTCCTACGTGGAGCATAGCTTCCAGGGGGGTGTAATTCAACCGCGAATAATTGGCAATGCGGACATTATCCAAAACACTCAGTTCCTTGAAAAGCCGGATATTTTGAAAAGTGCGGGCAATGCCGAGCTGGGTGATCTGGTTGGGCGTTTTTCCGACCAGCTCGACGCCATTCATCGAGATGCTGCCCCTTGTGGCGCGGTAAACGCCGGTGATCAGGTTGAAGATCGTCGTCTTTCCGGCGCCGTTGGGGCCGATGATACCGATCAGCTCGCCCGCTGCGAGGTCCAGGTTGAAATCCGAGACGGCGCACAAGCCGCCGAAATAGTGGGTCACTTGCTTAGCTTGCAGCAGGGGCATCGGTGGCCTCCTTTTTCTTGCGCCAGAGATGAGCGGCAAGGAGCTGGTAATGGGGGATCAGCCAGCGGAACTCGCGCAATCCCATAATGCCGCGCGGGCGGAAGAGCATCAACAACACCAGCACCAGCGGCATCAGCACCATGCGCCAGACGCCCAGAGGACGCAGAACCTCCAGCAGGACAGTAAAGATCGTGGCGCCCAGGATGGAGCCGGTGATGGAGCCGATCCCGCCCAGGTAAACCATGATGAGAACATCGGTGGATTTGATGATATCGAAAACGCGCGGGCTGATGAACTGGAGCAGGTGGGCAAAAAGTGCCCCTGCAATCCCGGCAAAAAAGGATGAAATCGTAAAAGCCAGCAGCTTTGCCTGACGGGTGTTGACGCTCATCAGGTCGCTGGCAATCTCGTCTTCGCGGATGGAAAGAACCCCGCGGCCAAAATTCGAATACACGAAGTTCCGGATCACCCAGATCGCTAGCACGGTCCAAAAGAAGGTCCAAGGCAAGGTGGTGAGCTTTTCGATCCCCGGAATGCCGCGCGGCCCGCCGATGGCTTCGATATTCTCGATGACCGATTTGACGATCATGTTGAACGCCAGCGTAACGATGGCCAGATAAGCGCCGCGAGTCTTGAAGGAGGGGATCGCTACTACCAGACCCACCAAACCGGTTGCCAACCCGGCCACAACCACAATCAGTGGGAATAACCAGGGGTTGAGCGCAGTCGGGATGAACATGGTAGTGAGAACAGCCGAGACATACGCCCCAACTGCCATGAACCCGGCGTGACCGACCGAGAACTCTCCCATGTAACCATTGATCAGGTTCAGGCTGGTACAAAGGATGATGTTGATCCCGACGTACATGAGGATTAATTGAATATACGGGTTCACCAGGTTAAAGCGGGGGATGAGGATCGAGAGAACAAACCCGGCTGCCAGCAAAACCGGCAAGATCCGGCGGTTGGAAGCGATTCGATCCCAGCGCTGTCGCCACCGCTCCCATTTTCCTTCCTGCCGGGGCGTCTGAGCATTCGATTGAGGTGGTTTTTGGGTTGGCATCGTTACACCTTTTGCGGCCTGGGTTTCCCCAGAATGCCATAAGGACGAAAGATGAGGAGGATCAACAGCAGGCCAAACGCCACAAAATCGCGGTAGGTAGAGGGCATAAACGCTGCTACCATGATTTCGACGCCGCCGAGGATGAACCCGCCGATCATCGCTCCGCGGATATTACCGATGCCTCCTACCACCGCGGAGATAAACGCCTTCCAGCCGACCAGAATGCCCATGTATGGATCAATGACCGGAAAAGCCAGGCTATACATCGTCCCCGCTGCGGCGCCCAGGCTGGTTCCAATGGCAAACGTGATCGAAATGATCAGGTCTAACGGCACACCCATCAACGGCACAATGGATTTATCCCACGAAATCGCCCGCATGGCCATCCCGACCATCGTCCTCCTCACCACTAAATCCAGGATGATCATCAAAGCGATCGAGAGCAAAATGATGATGATTTGCAATGAGGAGATGGAGACGCCCCCGATGGTCCAGGTGCGGTTGGCGATCAACGCGGGGACGTGCTGAGGATAGGGGCTGAAAACGAGGGTGAAATTCTCCAGGAACAGACCTACACCCAGGGCGGTGATCACGGCCGAAACGCGCGGCGCCTGGCGAAGCGGTTTGTATGCCACACGTTCGATAGCCACGCCAAGCAAAGCCACGCCCGCCATGGACAAAAGCAGGGTAGGGACAAAAGGCAACTTTAAAAACGTCGCAGCAATAAAACAAAGGAATGCGCCTACCATGAAAAGATCACCATGGGCAAAGTTGATCATCGTCAAGATGCCGTATACCATGGTATATCCCAACGCGATCAGCGCATAAATGCTGCCCAATTGCATCGCATTCAACAACTGTTGTAAAAAGTATGTCATGGGGCAACCTTTATCGTGAAGTAACTCCACCCGCCAGAGCGCTCTGGCGGGTGGAGTGGAAAACCTGGCGGTTATGGATTGGCGTTGGCAAACCAGACGAATTTACCATCCTTAATTTGGAGGATGACCGCGCTCTTGATCGGGTCGCCGGAGCCCTCCTGGAATTGCATGGTGCCTGTGACGCCTTCATACTTCGGGATGACTGCCAGGGCGTCGCGCACGGCTTGGCGATCCACCTTACCGGCCGACTGGATGGCCTGGTAGAACAACCCAAAGGCATCGTACGTCAGGGCGGCCACGTCATCTGGGGTCTGGCCGTATTTGGCTTTGTAGGCCTCGATAAACTTGGTCGCTTGCGGCGTGGCGGCATCTGGAGCGTAGTGCGTGCTGAAGTAATAGCCTTCGCAGTCAGCCCCGCACAACTGGATCAACTCAGCGCTGCCCCACGAATCGCTCCCCAAGAAGGGCGTCTCAATGCCCAAACGGTGGGCTTGCTGAATTTGCAGCGGAACCTCGCTGTAATAGTTCGGCAGGAAGATCACCTCGGGTTGGGCATCCTTGATCTTCGTCAACTGGGCAGAAAAATCTTTGTCGCCGGTGGTATAGGTTTCAAAAGCGACCACTGTCCCGCCGTTTTCTTCATAAGTTTTCTTGAAAAACTCGGCAATCCCTTTATTGTAGTCAGAAGCCACATCGTATAGCACCGCCGCTTTGGTCGTCTTCAGATTATCCAGCGCAAACTTGGCCACGACCCGTCCCTGAAAGGGATCAATGAAGCAAGCCCGGAAGACATACTTCTTTGGCGCATTCGTTTTGGCGTCTAGGGTGGTTTTAGGGTTGGTGGACCACGGGCTGATCAGGACTACCTTAGAGCTTTCGGCGATTTCCGAAGCGGGAATGGCATAACGGCTGGCGTTGGGGCCGATGATCGCCACGACATTCTGCTGGGTGATCAGTTTTTGCGCAGCCGAAGCGGATTGGTCGGCCTTACCGGCATTGTCCTCGATGAACAACTCGATCTTGTACTTCTTGCCGCCGACATCCAGCCCGCCGGCGTCGTTGACCTCCTGGACGGACATCTCAGCGGCGTTTTTGCACGAAGCGCCCACTGCCGGGATATCGCCGGTCAGTTCGGCCACCACGCCGACTTTGATCGTATCGGAAGCGCCCCCGCCGCATGCTGAGGCTGCGATGCTAACCAGGATCATCAAAGTGAATAACAACATGCCTTTTTTCATCTTTTTCTTTCCTCCATATGGTCAGGAAACATCTAAACGATCAGGAAGATTTTTGAAACACCCCTTCTCTACCGTTCCTTTTTCGTTTTTCACCTCCTTTCGGGCTGCTCGCGACTGCCAGCGGAGCGCGCTTTGAGAACGTGCCTAATGCCCTGGCGATCTGTTCGATGCAGGCATGCTTTTATATGTGAGCGTATTTTATGATCCTTTTCCCGTCCTTGTTTAAAAGGTTAACGTTTGTAGATCAGGTTAACTTTTAAGAAGGGTGTTGCGATTAGGTTAGATCAAATACGCAACGCTATAGAACAATGTTTCCAGTAATGCGTTGGGGTTTAGAAGAAACCGATAGAGAGTGTTGCGATTCTTATATTAGCACTTTTTGGATATTCTACAAGCCAAAACCTCTTGAAGTTCGGGTGACATTTGTTACCTGTAAAAAAACAACCTTCCCTGAAATCGAGGGAAGGCTTAGAAGTATAACAACAGGGAATGAAGGGGTCAGGCCGCGCCCATCTCACGAATGTCAACGATACGCTCGACAACCGGCTCGACGGCTTTTTTGAGCGCCTCGATCGAGACACGGCTCACCTTGAAGGTAACCAGGCCGGTGGTTGGGTCCTCTCCCATGTAGGTGCCGACCGAGATGATATCGCCGCCCAAATCACAAATGACGCCTGTCAATTCAAACAGTTTTCCGGGAATATCCGGCACCAGCACCGTCAGGCGAACGCCCGGTTCTCGAGCGCCGAACAGTTCCAAAAAGATCTTGAATAAATCCGTCTCCGTGATGATGCCCACCAGCTTTCCACCCCGATTGACAGGCAGGCTGCCGATCTTCTTGTCGGCCATAATACGCGCCGCCTCTTCGATCGGGCAGTCGTCATCAATCGTGATGACCTCTTTGGTCATCACGCGCTCGACGGTGATCTTACTGAGTAGGTAGTTAATTTCAAAAACACTCAGGCTGGTCGCGTCGGATGGAGAAGCATTCAACAGGTCTTTTTCGGACACAATTCCCACCAGTTTGCCGCGTTCATCCACTACGGGAAAGCGGCGGATCTTCTCACGGCGCATCTGCGCCAACGCTTCCTGGATCGGCGTTTCCGGCGAGACGGTGATGACAGGCTTGGTCATTCGTTCTCCAACGAGCATGGCAACACTCTCCTTTCGCACAAAAATTCTTGACCGCATAAAGATTCTACACGATTCGCATAAAAATGTTATAGGAATTTCAATTCTGCAATGTTTATTGAAAATGCGATGTATGCCGTTAAAATGGTTCTATGAACTGAATGCAGCGCCACAGGCGCAAAGGACAAAGATGAAGGAAGACAAAAAAGCAACAACAGGAAGCAGCCTGGAAAAGCGAAAAAGCGTCGCGGAGGGGGGAGAGGACGGCTATCAAAATCGCTCCTCCCGGACGCTTTACACCGTGGATAAGGATATTCTCCACCTGGCGGAACTGACCGAACAGGTTGGCTATTATGGCTATGGCCTGGAAAATTATCATGACCTGAAAGACCTGCTGGAAGCGGAGCGGCAGAAAAAACCCACCGCCATCCTGATGCATACCGCTTTTTTATCGAAGGAACCTGCTAACCTGGCGCTGATCCAGGAAGTACGTAAGGCCGCCGGTCCGGCGGTGCCGCTCTTGTTTATGACAGAAACGGATAATTTCGAGGAACGTTTGGCAACAGTGCGCGCCGGCGGCAAAGCCTACTTTACCAAACCGGTGGATGTGGGCGCGCTCATCGAAGTCCTGGACGAACACTCCTTTCAGGAAGCGCTCGCCAACGAACCCTACCACGTCATCATTGTGGACGATTCCCCTCTGCAGGCGACCTTTGCATCTGCGCACTTAAGGAAAATTGGCGTCGAAACGCTGATTCTGCACGATCCTTCCGTGATCCTCCAAGCCATGAACGATTTTTCTCCCGACCTAATCATCCTGGATATGTACATGCCGGCTGCCAGCGGTATCGAAGTGGCCGGCGTCATCCGGCAGATCGAAGCCTTCGTCAGCATCCCGATTGTGTTCCTGTCTTCCGAGACGGACCGCGACGTACAATTGGAAGCTTTAAGTCTGGGTGGGGATGATTTCCTCACCAAGCCGATCAAGCCAGAGCATCTCATCTCGGCCGTGCTGTCGCGCGCTGAAAGATACCGCAGGCTGCGCTCCTTGATGATCCGCGACAGCCTGACCCGGTTGTACAACAACAGCGCCATGCAGGAACGGTTGAACCAGGAGACGCTGCGATCGAGCCGGCAGGGGTATTGTTTTTCTTATGCTATCCTGGATATTGACCATTTCAAGAGCGTCAACGACACCTATGGCCACGCCGCTGGGGACCGCGTGTTGAAAAACCTGGCCAACCTGCTGCGCCAGCGGCTGCGACGCTCGGATGTGATCGGTCGGATCGGCGGCGAGGAGTTCGCTGTTATCTTCCCGGATACGCCGCCCGCAGCCGCCGGAAAGGTGATGACTGAATTACTCAGCCGCTTCGCAGCCATCCAGCATCGGACCGGCAGCCAGACCTTTACTGCTACTTTTAGCTGTGGCGTTGCCAGCTACCCGGAGTTTAGCACCGCTGCAGACATCAGCAATGCCGCTGACCAGTCCCTCTACGAGGCCAAACGTCGCGGCCGCAACCAGGTTGTCCTGGCAGAAAGTTGAGGCAGTCCTTGAAAATCATCGGTTTTTCCCTTCGCACCCGCCTGACCTGGATCGTCTTGCTCGCCATGCTGCCGCTGGTCGCCCTGATCATCCTCACCATCAACCAGCTCCGGCAAAATGCGCTCATCGAAGCCCGGGAAGATGTGTACCAAACTACGGTCATGATCGCCAAAGAACAAGAGAAAATCACCAGTCACGCCCGGGAACTGATGCATTTTGCCGTTACCTGGGGAGCGGTGGACGCAGAAAAGCGATCCTGCAACAGCGTACTGTTGGCGGGGCTATTGAAATACAACCCTGCTTATACTGCCCTGCTCGTCGCCGAACCGGATGGAAGCGTATTCTGCAGCGCGCAGCCGCTGGAAAACCCCATCAACCTGGGAGACCGGGAGTACTTTCGGCAAGCGATTGAGAGCCGCTCTTTTACCGTGAGCGGCTACCTGGTCGGCCGGCAGTCGGGCGTCCCGGTGCTGGCCATGGCGCAGCCCCTCTTGGATGAAACGTACCAGGTGAAGGCGGTGATTGTTATCGGCCTGAACTCCCGCTGGATCGAGAAAATGGTGGCCGAGGCGGATCTGCCCCCCGGCAGCGTGGTGACGGTGATTGACCGCAACGGCCAGATCGTCAGCCGCTACCCAGACGTGGAAAACTGGGTCGGAAAGGTGATGCCCGATTCAGCGGAGATCATCCGCCTTGCAAACGAAACCGAGGGCGGGCTTTCTGAAGAGGTCGGAATAGATGGCGTCAGGCGTATCTATAGCGCCGTTCCGCTCGGAGAGACGGGCAATTATCTACAGGTGGGCATCCCCAGCGCCAGCATCCTGTCAGCCGCAAACCAGGCAATGGTTCTCTATACAGGGGGGATTCTGCTGCCGATCGCCATCGTCCAGGCGCTCTCGTACTGGCTGGGCGATGTCTTCATTTTGCGCACGGTGACGCGCCTAAAGGAAGCCATGAGGCAGGTGGAGGACGGCAATTTCCAGGTGCGGGCAGCCCAGGAAAACGATTCCAGCGAACTGGGTGAACTGGCGCGTTCTTTCGACCAGATGACGATCCGGCTGGCGGAGAACCGCGAGAAAATCGAACAGACCCAGTTCGTGCTGCAACAAAGCGAAGCGCGCTACCGGCAGATCATCGAGACCGCCAACGAAGGCATCTGGTGGCTGGATGCGGAGTTTCGCATCACCTATGCCAACCAGAGAGCGGCCGAAATGCTCGGGTACGATATCGAAGAGCTGATCGGAAAATCGCTACGCGACCTGACCGTCGAAGAAGAACTGGTAGACATGGAGAAAAGCTTTCAGGAGCGCATGCGGGGTTTGCGCGGCAACTTCGAGCGCTGTTACAGGTGCAAAGACGGTAACCGGCGCTGGGTGGTGGTATCGGCTTCGCCGCTATTCGACGAACAAGGGCGTTTCACGGGCTCTTTCAGCATGCTGTCCGACATCACCGACCGGAAACGAGCCGAGGAAGCCTTAAAAAAGAACCAGCGTTACCTGCACGCCATGCTGGTGAACCTGCCCGTCGGGGTGGTTGTCAAGACGCCAGAAGAGGGTCGTTTCTTGATCATCAACCCGAAGGCCGAAGACATTTACGGTATTCGAGCGGAAGAAGCGATCGGAAGGACCGATACGGAGTATTTTCCCGATTCTGCGCCGGAATACCGCGAGAGAGCCAAAGAAGCCCTTCGAAAACGCGGCGAGATAGACATTGCTGAAGAAATCGCAAACAGCCCAACGCTGGGAACGCGCGTTATTCACACCGTGCTGGTGCCGGTTTTCGACGAGAACGGCGAGCCCCTCTTTCTCATGGTGGTTTCAGAGGATATTACCGAACGCAAACAGGCCGAAACGACGCTCAAACGGCAACTGGAAGAAATGGCGGTGTTACACGAGGTATCTACCTTGGGAATCCAGTGCGCCAGCCTGGATGATTTGCTGAGGGGTGCAACCTGTATCATCGGAGAGAGGCTCTATTCGGATAACCTCGACCTTCTGCTGGTGGACGAGCAGGAAGGGGTACTGCGCGCCTATACCACTTATCGAGGGCTGGACCTGGCCGAGCAAAACATTACCATCCCGCTGGGGAAAGGAATCACAGGAAAGACCGCCGTTGACGGCGTCTCGCGCCGGATTACCGATGTCGAGAGCGAACCGGATTACCTGATGTTCGGACCGGCCATGCGCTCAGAACTGGCTGTGCCTATTAAGACCAGCGACCGCGTGTTGGGGGTGATCAACGCCGAGAGCAAGGAACCGGGGGCGTTTTCCGAAGAGGACGAGCAACTGCTGGAAACGCTGGCAGATCAGCTTGCGATCGCCATGACGCGCTTGCAGTTGGAAGAAGAACTTAAACAGCGCCTGGAGGAGTTGTTCGAGAGCCGCCAGTCGTTGGAAACGGTCGTGGAAAACCTGCCGGTTTCAATCATCGCCAAAGACCTGGAAGGGCGCTACACGCTGTGGAACCAGGCCAGTGAAGATATGTTGGGCTACCGCGCCGAGGAAGCCCTGGGGAAAACCGCCAGCGATCTCTTCCCCAAACCCCAGGCGGATTTCGTTCACTTGAAGGAGCGCGAGGCCATCGAGAGCCGCTCGCCGGTTGAAATCCCGATTCAGGAAGTGGATACGCCACACAAAGGACGGCGCCTGATCCACAGCATCCGGCTGCCGCTGCTGGACGCGCAGGGCAGCCCCCGCACGATCCTGGTTCTTTCGCAAGACATCACCGAAAAGCTGAAAGCCGAGCAAGAGTTGTTGATGGCTAAAGAAGCCGCCGAAGCCGCTACGCGGGCCAAGTCGGAATTCCTGGCAAATATGAGCCATGAGATCCGCACACCGATGAACGGCGTGATCGGGATGACCAGCCTGCTGCTGGACACGCCGCTGACGCCTGAACAGCGAGAATACGTAGAAACCATCCGGCAGAGCGGCGACACGCTGCTGACGGTGATCAATGATATCCTGGATTTTTCCAAGATCGAAGCCGGCAAACTGGAGCTGGAACAACAGCCTTACAGCCTGCGGGAATGTCTTGAATCGGCGCTGGATCTGCTGGCGCCGCAGGCAGCCAGCAAGCACCTCGACCTGGCTTACCTGCTGGATGAAGACGCGCCTGTCTACGTCCAGGGGGATGTCACCCGCCTCCGGCAGATCCTGGTGAACCTGGTCGGAAACGCCATCAAGTTCACGTCATCGGGCGAGGTGGTGGTCAGCGCGCGGTTAAAGGAAACTTCTCCAGACGGAAGCGAAGGCCTGCTGGAATTTGCGGTGCGGGATACCGGTATCGGCATCCCGCCCGACCGCATCCAACGTTTGTTCGAACCCTTCAGCCAGCTCGATTCTTCTACCACCCGAAAATACGGAGGCACGGGACTTGGACTGGCCATCAGCCAGAAACTGGCTACGATGATGGGCGGGGAGATCTGGGCAGAGAGCGAAGGAATCCCCGGAAAGGGTTCGACCTTCTTCTTCACCATCCGGGTTGGATTAAACGTCAAGGCGCCGCAAACGAATAAACGGCGCGAGCAGACGGATCTATTAACGGGTAAAAACTTGCTGGTGGTGGATGACAACGCCACCAATCGCCAGATCATTGAACAACAGGCCCGCCGCTGGGGAATGCGAGTGAGCGCCGCCGCTTCGGGCGCGCAGGCGTTGCAAATTCTGCCGCAGGACGGGCCCTTCGATCTGGCTGTGCTGGACGTGCAGATGCCGGAGATGGATGGCGTGATGCTGGCGGAAGAAATTCGAAAGACCTACAGCCCCAATCAGCTTCCGATCATCTTTCTCACCTCGCTCGGCTCCCGCGCCGAAATCCCAGAGCAGATCAGGCCGGCCGCTTTTCTGTTTAAGCCGATCAAACTATCGTCGCTTTATGACAACCTGGTCTCTTCGCTGATCCTGACAGACGAAGGGGAGGTTGACGTTTTTGCAGGAGAAGAGACCGAAAATGAAAGATCGCGCCGATTGGCAAGCGAATACCCGCTGCGTATCTTATTGGCCGAGGATAACCCGGTCAACCAGCGGGTGGCCGTCCGGTTATTAGAAAAGATGGGATTCCGGGCTGATACTGTCGGCAACGGAAAAGAAGCCCTGCAGGCCGTGATGCGGCAGAAATATGACGTGGTGTTGATGGATATCCAAATGCCGGAGATGGACGGCGAAGAGGCCGTGCGCCTGATCCGCGCCCGGGTGCCGGTTGATCGCCAGCCGCACATCATCGCCATGACCGCCAACGCGCTGGAAGGGGACCGCGAGCGCTACCTGGCCAGCGGGATGAACGACTACATCAGCAAACCGGTGACGCTCGAACAGCTCAAACATTCCCTGCAAAAGGTGATCTTGCGCCGGGAACTCACATCATCGCACAGGAGCAAAAAAATGCCCGCCAAAGTTGAGAACGCTCCCATCCACTATAGCTCAGTAGATACGGCTGTACTTTGGGCCAATTTGCCGGAAGGGGAACCTGACCTGCTGGCTGAACTGATCAACCTGCTAAAGCAGGAAACTCCCAAACATCTCCAGGCGATTCGCGAAGCCATCCAGCAGAAAGATGGCGAGCAGTTGCGAAAATCCGCCCACACCCTGAAAGGTAGCGCCCTGACGGTGGGCGCCATGCAACTGGCAGAACTCTGCAAGCAGATGGAAGCCAGAGGAAAAGAAGGGAGGCTGGTGGGTGCTGAAGCGACCATCTCTTCCCTGGAAGAGGAATACCAGCGGGTGATCGGAGAGCTGGATGGCCTGATCGAGGGGGGGTAAATCCCGCTTCAGTCGTTTTCGGTTTCGCCGACGGGCTTAACGCCGCCAAAGACCGTGTGCCCGGCCAGCAGCCAGAACACATCCACCTGGCGGAAACCGGCCGCCTTCAACCAGTGAAGTTGCGCCAGCAGGGGAGAAGGCTTGTCTAGCGGATCTTCGGGATAGCGAAAAAAATTCCAGCGCTCGCGTTGAAAAAACTGGAACGCGGCGAGTCCGCCTTCCAGTTCCAGAGAGCGGCGGCGGACGACATCGTCCAATGTTTCGGCGGCGTAGCGCATCCCCAGCTCGTTGGCTGGCAGGATGATATCGGCAATCAGGAAAACGCCGCCCGGCGCAAGCAGCCGGTAGACATCCTGAAAGAGGAGCGCTTTTTGTCCCTCATCGAGATGGTGGATGGCTAGCGAGGAGAGCACTGCCCCCACCTGGAAGAACGGCGCCCGCCAATTGGGTGAAGGCAGGTCAAAGAGCAGAGGCTGAAAACGTTTGCCAAAGCGCGCCAGCCGCGCCGCGGCGGCAGTCAGCATTTCTTGTGAACCGTCCAGGCCGTATACCGTGCAGTCAGGAAAGTGATCTAAGATTAACTCGGCCAGCAGTCCCTCGCCGCAGCACAATTCCATAACGTTGAACGGCTCCCCAGGATCCGGGATCAGCCTTGTCATGCTGTGCAGTTGAAATTCACGCGCTGGCACAAAGTAATGCCCATACTGCATAAATTTTCTCGAGAGATCCTCATCCCACATGGCGGCCCCCTTGAGCGATGTCAGAAGCGCGCTCCTGGTCCGGCGCGGCAGCGGGCGCGATGAGACGCAGGAAAACCTCTACCACCTGGGGGTCGAAATGAGATCCAGTATGTTCTTTGATATACGCCAACGCTTCTTCGGCGGACCAGGCCGGGCGGTATGGCCGGTCGGAGGTGAGGGCGTCCCAGACATCCACGACAGCAAAGATACGCGCCACCAGGGGAATCTCTTGCCCTTTAAGGCGGCGCGGGTAACCGCTGCCGTCCCACTTCTCGTGATGACAATAGGGGATCTCCAGGGCCGGACGTAAATAGGCGATGGGATACAGCAGATCGTAAGCCAGCGAGGGATGGCGGCGCATGATTTCCCACTCCTCTTCTGTCAACGGGCCGGGTTTGTTCAGGATATGATCCGGCACACCCATCTTACCGATATCGTGCAGCAGGGCGCCCCAGCGGATATGGAGCAGATCCGTCTGGCCAATCCCCATCTCGCCGGCCAGGCGCAGGGTGAGCTCCGTAACCCGTTGGGTATGGCCTTCGGTTTCGTGATCGCGCAGGTCGAGGGCGCGTGACCAGCCTTCGATGGTGGCGTCGTACGCCAGGCTCAGTTCGCGGTTACTCAGTTTGAGGTTTTCAAAAAGGTGTGAGTTGTCGGCGGCGATCGCAGCCTGACCTGCCAGGGTTGTAAGGTATTCCCGCCACTCATCGGTGGGCGCGAAGCGTTGGCGGTGGAAGGTCTCCAACACCCCTTTGGCCTCGCCTTTGACCATCAAAGGCACCCCATGGTAAGCGACCAGGCCGTCGGCGGCCACCAGACGGGCAAGATCCTCCGGTAGGGTCGCCTGGGAAAGATCGGGGATTGTGAGTAGCTCGCGGCCAGACAAAACCCTGCCCGCCAGGCTTTGGCCTATCCGCTGGAGCGATAACCTGGAGAGCGCCGCGCTGAAACCGGAGCTGGCTGCCAGTTCAAGCGTCTGGGTGTTGGGGTTGTACAGCAAGATATCGGCCGCATCCACCGAGAGCTGCGAAACCAACTGATCGAGCAGGATCGAATAGGTAACCCGCAGATCGAAGCTGGAGTTGATGGCCTGATCAATGATATTGAGGGCGGCCAGACGACTCAATCGCAGTTCGGTTTGCTGGTGCAGGCGGGTACGCTGGATGGCGTTACCGGCGATTTCTGCCAGCACCCTCAGGGTATTGGTCTCTTCGCTTGAGAACTGGCGAGGCGCAGGCGCGGAGAGGATCAGCGCGCCGATGACGGATCGAGAAGCGCGAACAGGGGCGATGACCGCGCTCCATCCCGCCGGGATCTTGTGGGCGAGCAAAGATGAGAAGACTGGGTCGCTCGTGATCTCCGGCGAAACGTACACCTCGCCGCTGCTGAGGAGGCGCTCGATGGCGCCCGAATCCATCGTGAAGGGTTTCTCTGGCAGGCCGGCGATCCAGCCGGCCGTTGCGGCCCAATCCACAAAATCATCCTCCGGATTGTAGAGGACAATGGCGCCGCTGTCGGTTTGGAACACCGCCAGCATCTCTTCCAACAGGAGCGGCAGCATCTCTTCGATCGTCTCAGCCGCTCGCATTGCGGAAGAGACGCGGCTGACGGCTTCCAGCTCTGCCAGGCGGCGGCGGGTCTCATCCAGCAGGCGGGCTGTATGGACAACGCCGGCGGCGTGAGCGGCAAACAACGTCAACAACCGCACCTCTTCTTCATTGTACTGGCGAATGAAGGGCGGCGACTCGTAGAGCGTCAGCACCCCCAGCAATTCACCGCCCGAAAGCAAAGGCGTCTGAAGCACGGAGGTCATCTCCGGTTCGATATTAAATTTCGGGCGATGTTCCCAAACGCGGTAGTCCTCTACAAACATGGACTGGCGACTCTGCGCTACCCGCCCCGCCATACCCTCCCCCATTTTGAACCGCAATCCGAGCGGGATGGATTTGTTGGTGTTGACAACCACTTCCAGATCGTTACGCTCCGGGTCGTAGCGATGAAAGCACCCGTGTTTGTACCCTAACAAGCGGACAGCCCGCTGTATGATCAATTCCAGCAGCGACGGCAGATCGTGCTCGCCGGAAAGGTCGCGTGCTGTCTCGTACAGTTCTTGAAATTCTTTTCCTCTCCGGTTTGTTTCCTCGAACAGGCGGGCGTTTTCGAGCGTGAGTGCCGCCCGCTGGGCAAAAATCGAAAGCAGACGTTCGTCCTCGCGGTCAAAAGCTGACAGACTCTCGCTCTGTAAATCGATGGCGCCGATCACCCGCTCGCCGACCATAAGGGGCAGAACCAGTTCGGAGCGGGCATCCTTCCATCCTTCGACATAATCCGGGGCCAGCCGGACATCCGGGACGTTGACGATTTCACCTGCGCGGATGGCGCGCGGCACCAATCCTTTGCCCTCCAACCACAATTTACACCCCCTCATTTCCTCCCGGTAGGGGCCAACGCCCGTGATGTAATCCAATTCTCCGGCTGCGCCGCACAGAACGAGGCTGCAATTTACCTTTCCAAATTCTTTTTGGATCGTCTCGACAATAATCTGCCCGGTCGTTTCAAGATCCGGTTGGCCTTTCACCAGGAGCGATTCGGAGGCGCGGTAAAGACGCGAGAGTTCTTCGTTGCGGTGGCTCAATTCTTGCAGATTGCGCTCCAGTTCTTCGTTCAGCCGCAGGCGCTGCAGGGCCAGCGCCACCTGCCCGGCAATGGTGTTCAGCAACTGTTCGTCCTCTTCTGAAAAAGCATCCGGGCGGGAGCTTTCCACGTTGATCACCCCAAGAATGCGCCCTCCTGCTTTCAGTGGCACGCACAGTTCGGACTGGATGGAGGGATCAATGCGGAGATAATGCGGTTCTTTAGAGACATCGGCAATGCGGCGCGGCATGCCGTCGGCGGCGACGCTGCCGGTGACCCCTTCCCCCAGCGGGACGACAGGTATTTCGCAGGTGGGGTTCATCCCCCGGTGTACGCCGCGCACGTGCAGCAGGCCGGTGGCCTCATCGAGGATCAAGATGCCCAAAAATTCAAGTTCCATCAATGTAGCGATGATCTGGGTGGATTGTTGAATCAGGTCGTCCACGCTATTGGCCTCGACGCCGAGGCGGGCGATGGCGTGCAGAATGGTTAGTTCCTGCAGGCGGCGGCGCAGGGCGTCTTCGGATTGCTTGCGCTGGGTGATATCCAGGGCGGTAAAGGTCACGCCTGCCTGAAGATCTTCGGGGGCGATCGGCGCGGAGCTGAGCAAGATATCGAGCTCCTTGCCGTCCTTTCGCCGCCAGCGCGTCTCGATCGTGCCTACCCCAGATCTTTCGATCTGGCCATACTTCTCTTTGCCAACCCGTTCAAACTCTTCCCTGTCTGGGTAGAGTATCATAGCGCTCTGGCCGATCATTTCCTGGCGGGAATAGCCGGTCATCTCACACAGAGCGTCATTGACTTCCAGAAAGACACGGTTGGCGACGACCCCGATTCCGATCGGCGCCGCCCGGAAGATGCTGTCGAGGCGGGCCTGGCGGGAAAGCAGGGCTTGTTCGCTTTCTCTGAGCGCTTTTTCCGCCTCTTTCTGTTCACTGATATCCATCAGCATACTGAAAGAGCCGGTGAAATTACCCTGTTCATCAAAGACCGGGGTCGCCGAAACCAGCGCCCAGCAAACGCTGCCGTCCTTGCGCTTCAATCGCCGTTCGAAAACGCGCCGGATGCCGCGCCGCCGTTCTTCCATAGCCTTCTGAAGGTCCGCTTGTTCTTCTTCGTGGATAAAATCTGCCAAAGATCTTCCCCGGACTTCTTCCATCCTGTATCCCAGCATATCCGCCATCTGCCGGTTCAGGTAATCAACCCGAAAGTCCTGGTCCAGCAGCCAGACGCCCTCGTTGGCGGTTTCGATCAGGCGGCGGAAGCGCGTCTCGCTGGAGAAGAGGGCCTCATCGGCTTCTTTGCGCTGCAAAAATTCCGTCAGCGTGTTGGCAATGGCCTGCAAAAAATGAAGATCTTCCTGTGGGAAGGCGCAGCGCGAAGGCGAATGCGCTGATAAAACGCCAAAGGGAGAGTCGACGCCCGAGATGAGCACGCTCGCTCCGCTGACCAGGCCGTATTCAAGTAAGACAGGGGGAACCTGGAAGCGGGTTTCTTGCTGCAGATCATCCACGATGACGGGATTGCCGTTGAGCAGGGTGTATCCGGCTAACGAATCCCTCCCAGCCCTCATGGATTTCCCGATCCATTTCTGCTCCCAGCCTACGGCGGCGCGCAGCACGATCGAGCCGCCGTCCGGAGTAAGTTCAAAGATTGTACAATAATCCACTTCCAATCCCCTGGCGGCCAGGCGCACAGCGGAATCCAGTATTTCCTGGAGCTCTGCTGTTTTCAGGGCGATGTGACCCAATTCGGCCACAGCCACCTGCTGGCGTTGCCGCCGGTAGAGCGTTTGCTCGGACCATTTTCGCTCTGTGATATCGCGCACCAGCGCCTGAAGAAATTGGTCTTCGCCCAGATCTAGCCGGCTGAGGCTGACTTCGACGTAGAAGCTGGAGCCGTCCAACCGGCTGTGCAGCCATTCGAAACGCTGGGGCCGCCCCGCCAGGGCGGCCGCGATATACTCCTGCGCCTTTTCCTGCGAGGGACGGCCGTCGTCCTGAAACTGCGGCGAGAAGCGCAGGGGATCGGAACCGATGATCTGCTCCCGCTCACAGCCGTAGATCTCCAGGGTCTTTTGGTTACAATCTACAAAGGTAAAACCATCCATGAGAAAGATGGCGTCATTGGCGCGGTCAAAAATCGCTTTATAGCGGGCTTCTCTTTCTCGCAGCAAGCGCAGCGCGTCCTGGCGTTCGATAGCCCGGCGGATTGTCACCAGGAGCTGATCCATATCGTAGGGCTTCTGCACGTACTGGAAAGCGCCCAGGTTGATGGCCTGGATGGCGCTCTCCTGGGTGGCGTTGCCGGTCAGGACGATACATTCAGTCTTTGGCGAGATTCCTTTGATATCTTTCAGAATATCCAACCCCGGCCGGTCTTCGAGCCTGAGGTCAATCAACGCCACGTCCGGCGGCTGGTTGCGAACTTTTTCCAGCGCCGTTTTGCCATTAGTGGCTGGGATAGGAACGAACCCCTTTAGCTTGAGAATATCCCCAAGGGTTTTTCTCAGGTTGGCGTCGTCGTCAACGATCAGGACTTGATGCTGCGCAGCCATTCTCGCCCCTTTTATTCCTGGCATTTCCCATTTTCCAAAAGATTGCCCATGATGCTGCGGCGAATGCGGGTAATGGCCTTGTGCAATCGTTCCATCTCTGCCGGCCGGTAAATAAAGGCATAGATGCCATAGCGCCGGGCTTGCTCGATCCAGATGGATTTTTCTTTGTTAAAGTCAATCGCCAGGACAACCGGTACGCAGGGGACTTCCTGCCGGATGCGGCGAAACACCTCCTCCGGCTGCCCATCCTGTAGTTTGAGTTGGAAGAGCGCCGTCTGCACATCCTGCTCGAAACAAGCCTTCAATTCTTCCAGGCGATGGAGGCAAACCGGGTGGTAGCCGCGCCCGGCGAGGATCTTTTCCAGGGTTTTGCAAAAAGCGCGGCTGCCGTCAATGAGAACGAGGCTTTGCTCTCGCCTGAGGAAGGAAAGAAAGCTGAGGAAATTCCCCAGGTTGAGCGGTTTGTCGAGCACCGCCATGACGCCTTCTTTGAGGCTTTGCGCCAGAAGATCGTCGTCGGCGTAGGCCGTCATCAATACCACCGGCATGTGGGGATGGTGTTTGCGCACCTGCCGGTATAACGCCACGCCGTCCTGCCCGGGCATGCGGACATCGCTTAACAGACAGGCGTAGGGCTTCGCCCGAATTTTTTCCAACGCCTCCTGGGCGTCATAGGCCGGTTCGGCCTGAAATCCTTTGACGGTCATAAGATCCACCAGCGTTTTCACCATGCGGTGGTCGTCATCCACAACCAGGATGGGCGGCATGACCTTCATGGTTGCGCCGCCTGGGTTGGCAGGCAGAGCGTGAAGACGCTGCCTTTTCCGGGAGAGCTTTCGACCTGGATGCTGCCGCCATTAGCCTCAACTAATTTTTTTGAAGTCGGCAGCCCCAGGCCGATGCCGTGCAGCTTGGTAGTGAAGAGCGGCTCGAACAAGCGGGGCAGGTCATCCGGTGGGATGCCGCAGCCGGTATCCCGGACCGAAAAGCAAACCTGACCGTTTTCCTCCTTGCCTTCCAGCGTGAGCTGCCCACCTTCGGGCATGGCCTGGCAGGCGTTCACCAGCAGATTGCCCAAGACCAGTTCGATCTGCTGGGGGTCCACATATGCCAGCGGCAGGTTTTGGCAGTTCTCTTTTTGGACGGCGACGTTCCCCGGCGGCGGGTAGCGGTTAAGGGCGCGGTCCGCGATGGAAAGTAAGTCAACGAACTGGGGAGCGCTGGGTTTAACCCGCGCAAAATCCAGTAGATTGTGGATGATCTTTTCTGCGATACAGACTTCAGCGGAGATGATCTCCAGGTATTCTTTGACGGTCTCGGGCGCTTCGGGCTGGACTAATTTTAGAAAATAGACCGCGTTCGAAATAACGCCGAGCGGGTTCCTGAGTTCATGCCCAACGCCGCCGGCTAGCTGCCCCAGGGTGGCCAGTCTTTCCTGAAGCAGGAGTTGTTCCTGCGCCTGGCGCAGTTCGCGGGCGCGCTCCTCGACCATTTCTTCGAGTTGATCGGAATAGGCTTTGAGCGCAGTCTCGGCGCGCTTGCGCTGGACGATCTTCCACAGGTCGTTCATATATAACTGCAACTGGCGGACATCGGCCTCGTCGTAAGGAGTTTGCTTGTTGCCCACCCCCGCGATGACGGCCATGCTGCCGTCTTCGTTCATGACCGGCACGCTGAGGTGGCGATAGACCGGAAAGTGTCCCTCCGGGTAGCCTTTCCTTTCGGGGTGGTTGGGGTAGTCATTGTGAATGACCGGGCGTTTGAGGCGAGCCGCGTCTGCCCAGATGCCCGCCTGGTCCAGCGGGTAGTGCCGGTCTGCAGGCGTCGTGCATTTCTGAATCACCCCGCGCGACCAGGCGAACAGGTTCAGGTTGACCTGATCTTCGTGGACGAAATGCAGGTAGCCTCCCTCGCTGCCTGTCATGCGCACCGCCTCTTCCAGGGCGAAGTGGATGACCTCTTCTTCACTCTGAAAATCCCTTTGGCTCAGTTCATAGAGGGAGTTCAGGCGGGCTTCGTTCAACCGCAAAGCGTTCTCGGCCTGCTGCTGGGCGGTGATATCCACTACCAATCCCTCCAGCGCCAGCAATTCGCCCTCTTCTGTGAAGACGCCCGAACCCTGTTCCCAGACCCACTTTTCGATCCCCTGGGGGGTTAAGATGCGGTAGGCCATTTGAAAGGGCTTTTGGTTCTTGAGAGCTTCTTGAACCTGGTCGAAGACCTGCAAGCGGTCCTCTGGGTGGATGAGGTCGCCATAGGCAATGACCCGGCTGCCGATCAGGTCTTCTGGGGAATATCCCAGGAGGGCAAAGCTACCCTCGCTGACAAATTCCATCGTCCAGCGAGGATCGTTCCGGCAGCGGTAGGCCATACCGGGCAGGTTTGAGACCAGTGTTTTCAGCCTGCGCTGGCTCTCGCGCAGCGCCTCCTCGATCTGCCTGCGCTCGGTGACATCGGCGTGGGTGCCTAACCAGCGGAGCGGCTTTCCATCAGGATCGCGCTGAACGATCTTGCCCCGGCTGAGGATCCAGCGGTACTCGCCAGATTTGGCGCGCATGCGAAATTCGGCAATGTAATGAAGCCGCTTGCCGCTTAGATATTCCTGCATGATGCGCTCGACGCGCTGGCGGTCATCGGGATGCACAAGATTCAAAAAGGTTTGATGATATCCTGGGAATTCTTGGGCCTCATAGCCTAACATCTGATAATAGCGCGGGCTGAAGAACGTTGTCCCATCCCGGAGATTGAAGTCATAGATGCCGTCATTGACGCTCTCGAGCGCCAGGTTCAAACGTTCCTCGCGCAGGCGGATCTCATTTTCGAGTTTTTTTCGTTCGACGGCGTAGCGGGCAGCGCGCGCCAGCAGGCGGCTGTCCAGTTCGTGTTTGAACAGGTAATCCTGGGCGCCTTCTTTGACCGCCTGGCAGGCAGGCGACTCATCGTCCGGGTCGCCCAACACGATAATGGGCAAGGAAGGCGCCCCCCGGATCACCTGATGGAAGGTATCCATCCCCTGCGAATCGGGCAAGGAGAGATCCAGCAATACAAGGTCAATTTCCCCGCTGCGCAAACGCTTTAGGGCAGAGGAAAGACGGCTGGCGCGAACCGTTTTAAAGCCCGGCGCGCTGGCCTCTGCCAAAAGCGCGCTCAACTGGCGAGCCTTGGCAGGGTCATCCTCTACCAGCAAAATTCGGATCATTTCCTCTAACATGCAGATCCCTAAATAACTTCTGTTGCCCCTACTTCACTTTTGTGAAACTTATTCATTAATGCGAATTTTTAATGATTACAATCCCATTATACAATTCAACAGAAGCAGAATTCAATGGAAGGTCTTTACAATTCTGTTGGGTAACAAGGAAAGATCTTTACAATTCTGTTGGGTAACAAGGAAAGATCTTCACGGAATTTTCCAGAGCCGGGCAGTTCCATCATAAGAAAAGATCAAGAGCTGTCCTTTTTCGGGCAAAAAAATCCAGCGCGCCACGTGGTTGCCGAGCCCCGCCGGGTTGGAGACTTCGCTGCCCAGCTCGATGCGACCGGAGAGCTGGTACACCGGCAGCAGGCGGATGCGGTCTCCGGTGGGATCGTAGCAGACCAGGCTGCTGCTGTTCGCGGAGAACATGGCACCGGAACAACGCTCAAGAAAGAAAGTTTCGCTGCCATCGGACGGGTTGACCAGGTGGAGACCGGAGCGGTCGCTGACGGCCAGGAAACGGCTGTCGTTCGTGAAATCAAAGCTTGCTTCGTTATCATCCAGGGGGAACGAAGCAAGCTGAGCGCCATCCGCCGCCTGCCAGATGGTTGCATCCAGATCGCGAGCGTAGGCCAGGTAACGGCGGTCCGGCGAATAGGCAACCTGATCAATGGCGTTCCCCGCCGGAAGGGCATACAGCTCCTGGCCGTCTCCCGCCTGGAGGAAGTGATAATTCTGCCCGGCAGCGACGATCACGACGTCGCTGTGTGCATAAACCGCATGCTGCACATCTTCCGCAAAACTCTTCGACCAGCTCTCCGCACCCTCCGGCAGGGTAAACTGGCGGATCGTCTTGCCATCGAGCGCCAGGTAGCTCTTCCAATCCGGGTTGAGGGCTTGAAAATCTCCCTGCACTTCCAGGGCGTATTCCATCCCGCCGCCGGTCTGCCAGATTTCCAGGCGGTCTGAATATACCGCCAGCCGTCTGCTATCTGGAGAAAATCCGAGCGCGGTCAGAGCCTGAGCATTGCCCAGCAAAGCCAAATCCGCGCCGTCCTGCACCCGGCGGAGGCGTACCCTGCCTTCGGGCAGCGCGACCGCGATCATTTGCCGGGCAGGGGAGACCGCCGCGCTGGCGTAGTTCTCATACCCCGGTAGGGTTGCGATCAGGTTCAGGTCGTTCAGATTCCAGAGGCGCAGAACGCCCTGGCCCAGCGTGAGCAGATGCCCTCCATCGGAGGTGAAGAGCAGCTTTTCGGGTGGTTCAAGGGCGGGGATGGTGCGCGGCGCGCCAGGCGAGGCGGGACGCCAGAGCAGGATGCGGTCGCTAAAACCGGCTGCCAGGCTTTCGCCGCCGGGAGAAAATGCTGCCGAGAGCCCCGGCGGGGT
This sequence comes from Anaerolineae bacterium, assembly GCA_013178185.1. Classification (GTDB taxonomy): domain Bacteria; phylum Chloroflexota; class Anaerolineae; order Anaerolineales; family Anaerolineaceae; genus Ch132. The sequence goes on from JABLXC010000001.1 coordinate 208,208, forward strand.
TTCTTCGCCTTCCAGGATGCTCCCCGGCAAATCCAGCCGCTCGCCCGATTGAAGATTCCAGAGGTCAACTGCCCCGCCAGCGCTGACAGAAGCGAGCCAGCGGCCATCCGGAGAAAACGCCAGCCCGCCGCAGCCCCCTGGAAGAGCCGCCGGGCTGACCGGGAAGACGCGTGCCGGCTGATCGGCGGCGTCCCACAGGACGACTTCAACATCCTCGCAGGCAGCCGCGTGGCTGCCATCCGGCGAGAAGACCAACCGCCCATTGGACCAGCCGGTCGGGCCGCTTTCCACGAAACTACCATCTTCGGCATTCCAGACCACCAGCGGAGATTTGCGCCCGATCAACTGGCCGCCGTCCGGCGAAAACAGGATGGCGGCAACCCTGGCGTCCACGGGGTCATACACCGGCTGGCCATTTTGCAGGCGACGAGCTGTGTCCATCTTTGCCTGCCGTTCTCCGTCTGCCAGACTCCAGATGATGATTTCTTGCTCGTCCTGGGGATCCGTTTCCAGGATGGCGGCAACGCGCCCGCCATCTGGGGAAATTGCCAGGCTGGTTGCCGCCTTCGTGGTGGGGATCTGGCGCACCAGCGCAGGCGCTCCGCCCTCCAACCAACCATCCAGATCGTAGAGCGCAATTCCCAGCGAGGTAGCGAGGACAAGCTGGCGGCCATCCGGCGTAAGCGCCATATCCAGGATCAACCCGTTTCCGAACTGCTGAAGCTGTTGGAAGCCGGGATCGCCATCCGGAGGGAGCACTTCTGTGGGAAGCGCCGTGGCCGCAGGCGCTTCGCCTTCCGGCGCGGTGGCGGGCGTAGGCCCCCCGGAAATTCCTCGAACCCATGCCAGCGGCTGAAAGCCACTCGCAAAGACCCACCAGCCCACCACCCCGGCCGCAGCAGCCAGGAACAACAAAATCAAGACAGGGAGCAGGATGCGTCTGCGCCGCCGCAGGCCGCGTGGAGGTTTGGCGCCCGCGCTCGTCCTGGGAGAAGGAGATTTTTGCAAAAGCTGCTCGCGCAATTGCGTCTCTGGTGGGCGTTCCGGCTCTGCAGACGAGCTTGCAGCCGGGGCAGGCGGCTGAGGCGGGGGAACGGCAGCGCCTGGAGCGGCCTGCAGGGAGGGCGCGCTGGTTTCCAGGCGCGCCAGCAGCCGCCGTGCGGTTGTATTTTTGGGGTTAATGGCAAGGACCTTTTGAAGGCAAAAACGCTTCTTGCCCGGCTCGTCCAGGCAGGACGCCAGCCCCAGCCAGGCCATCTCATCGCGCGGGTTTTTTTGCGCCGCGGCCGCCAGGAAGCGATAGGCTTCTGCCCGGTTGCCCTGTTTGAGGGCGGCAATTCCTTTCTGGGTAAGCGAGCGCTCTGCCATGTTCCTCTTTTCACCGATCCGGGGCCAGTCTGCAAACCTTTCCGACCGGCTCATTTCTTAAAGTATAGCGCGGAATTTGGATAACTATTGATTGCGATTAAGTCGGGCGGGGAATCTTTCTTCCCGGTGTGCAAGATTTTTTGCCTTGCCCAAAAAGCTGCAACGTCTCGAAATGACCCTAGAAAAGATGGCTTGAAAGAGCGGAGAGGAGAGCGGCTTGAAAGGACTGCACTGCGAAACTCAACCCCGCACTGGAGGCTGTCATAGCTATTCAGCCGCGCTTTTATCACTTTTGGAATGATCGTTTCCTGGCGCTCCAGAGGACTTGTGTCATAATAAAAAAGCACCTCTTTGTCCCCCGCCGTTTCTTGCAACCCGAACAAAAAATTGAACCATCCTGGGGAGGAAAGTATGAAAAAATTGTCCGGCGCGACCACGGGTTTCCTTGTCCTGGCGAGTTTATCCTTGTTCTTGCTCAGTTTTGCCGGGTTTCAGGCTGGGGGCGCAGTTGACCAGACCCTGCAGGACACGATGAGGACGCTGGGTCTCAAAGCAGTTACCGAACAGGATTACCGGAAGATCGAGCAGTTAATGAACACGACCAGCCTCAGCAGCGGGCAGGTGGTCGAAATGACAGGGGCATATTATGTGCCGGGTGAAATCAATCCGGGCATGTATGCGCTGGGTTTCAAAGCCCAAAAAGGCAAGGTGTTGGATGCCGGGCTGGGCACCTACCAGAGCTGCCGCTCAAAAGCAGCGGTTTCTATTTTTGATCTGGATAAAGCTTCGGGATCGGAACTTGCAGATTTTCTACGCATCGCTGAGCAGGGCTTTGCGCCAGAGCTGGCCTCGATTGGGTTGACGCCGGAGAACCTTCAAAAGATGCGCGAGGCGGGGTTTAAAGTCGTTGCCGAAACGGTTGAATACCAGGGCAGTTCCATCCAAGTGATGTCGATTCCAAAATTCACCCAGCAGGGCAGCGAATCGGGGCGCAAGGAATTTGCCATCTGGAAGGACGGAAACTGGCTTTTTCAAATTGCTCTGGAAACCTTCTTCGACGGGCGGGAAGTGGTGGATAACCCTAACTCTCCGGATACCTTGCAGTACCCCTCGTGCCCTTTGCCTTTCAACCCCGGCCCCAGCCTGGAATCTTGGTACCGGACGCTGCACGACGCGGCTGTCCGCAACGGTTTGATTGGCGGCGGGCAGGTTCAGGCTCCGCAGGCTGCTGGCGAGATGATCCCGCCGCGCGTGGTCATCCGGGATGAACCGCGGAATGAATCGAAAGCGCAGTACCTGGGTGTGGCGGCAGACGGGGTCTCGACGCTGCCCGTCCATCTGATCAATGACGATCCTCAGCGGACTATCCAGGCCAGCATTGAAAGGCCGGTTCTTGGAAAATTACTTGACAGCAAGGGCCAGGATATGGCCGGAAAAAGGGTTCAGATCCCACCGAATGAAACCCGACTGCTTTATTACGCGCCGCCCGATGCCCTGGAATCTTCACTGCTCACGGAGGCGGTTCCCCTGGGAGCGGAGGGCGACCGCGCTGCTTACGGCGCGGCGGTGGTTTTGAACTTCGAATTCACCAGTGAGGACTGGCCGGCTTCCATGCCTGATTCTGCGCTCTTGCTGGTCTTCCGTCCGCCGGTGCACATGGTGCATGGCTACTTTGGCAGCGAAGACACCTGGCAATATTTGATCTCGCGCCTCGATCGGGAAAAATTTGACGCGCAAGCCGGCAGGTACCTGCCTGGCTTCGAGAATTCCTCCATCGAGGCGATGGCCGAAGACCTTGAATCGGACATCGCCGGACTTCTCAACGAGTACCGGAATAAGGATATCAAGATCACGAAGGCGGATGTAGTGGCTCACAGCATGGGCGGGCTGATCACGCGCCAGTACATGACGCGCAATGAAAATTATAAAAATATTCGCAAATTGATCATGCTGGCCACCCCCAATCACGGCGTGAATGACTGGGTGGGGGTCCCGCGGGCGCTCGCCAGCGGCTGGTACAAGACGCACTTCGCCGCTTCCTTTCAGTTGAATGCGGTCAATGCGTTTTTCGATCATATCAACCAGGGAGAAGATTCTTTTGAGCATCTGCAACCGGGGGTGGAATATGCCAACATCATCGGCAGGGCCGGCTGTGGCCCGCTCTGCCCGGATGATGCGGTCGTGCCGGTCGCTTCCTGCCACCTCAACGGGGTAGCAGAGTATATTTTCGAAAATACCATTCATTCTGGCTCCTTGCTCGCCGTCAGCGATTACCTGAGCGATGCGAACAACCCGTATTTTCGAAGCAGCGACGCCGGCATCACCGACTCTCCGGCGGTGGGCGAGAAGGTGATCCAGTTGTTGACGACCCGCATCGAGCGCGCCCCGCCGGATGCAAAATGGAGCCTGGCGCTTATGAATGTTGAGGGGGATGTCAGCGTCGGCAAGCTTAGCAGTGGCAAGTACGAAAAAGTTGCCAGGTATCCCCTTGATTTGCCGGTCAACTACCAGGTGAAAACCGGCCAGGACGGAAAGGCGGTCGTCATCCTTTACCTGCGCGGGCAAGAGGCGCGGCGGATTGCCTTGCAACCCAATTCGGAGATCGGTTTCGGCGTCTCGTATGCCGATGAATTCAGCGTCTGGTTGCAAAGCGGAGAAGGCAGGTTCGAACGATCCTTCAACGAAGAAGGAGAAGTTAAAGAAGGTAGCGGATTTAACCTTGCGGTAGGGAAAAAACCAGTTACCTCGGAAGAGGGGGCGTTCATCCCAGCGATGTGGGTGCGCGATCTGCAAACCGCTTTTGTTGTCTCGGCGGACGACCCACCCCATGTGATCGCGCTGGAAGGCAGCCTTTTACTGAGCACCTTTTCTTCGGATGGTCAGCCGGCCAGGGTTGCCGAAGTCCTTCAGGCAAACTCTGAGATCGTTATGGTCATGGATGCAAGTGGAAACCTCGTCCAACAGCCTGCCCCGGCGCAGCACTGGTGGGAAGAAGCGATTTACACCCAGGAATATGCGGCGCCAGCCTGGGCAAAGGAAACCAGTCCGGCGCGCGCCTTGCCTTTCGCGGCGATCCGCCCGGTCTGGTACCTGCTGGGGGGTGGCTTCTGCCTGGGGCTGGCGGCGATCCTGGTTTTTGCTGGTGTGGTGGTCCTGCGGAAGCGCAGACCCGTCTTGGCGACCCCGGCCGCGCCCCCTGCTTCTTACGCGCCTGCGCCCCGTTACGACACGACGCCGTCCGCCCGCGCGCCGCAGAAGGAACGCGGCAAGATCTCTGGATGCGCACTGGCCGTTGTGATCTCCGGGCTGGCGTTGGGCTGCCTGGGGCTGGCGGGAGGGTTGTTCTGGATGAACGCCCCAGGGCTGATCCCGGATTTCTCCGGGTGGGAGGAAGCAATCCGCCCGGCAGAGGAATTCAGCCAGCCGGTTGCGCCCACCGCGCCCTTCGAGCCGATTGATCTTCCCACCCATGAAGCAGCCGCTCCGCCTTCTCAGGAACTTCAGCCGCTGGAAGAGCCGCCTGTTCCAGCTGGACAGCCCTCCAGCGGAGATGGGACGCAAAATTTGCCTTCTGCCGGGAATTTTGCCGCCTGTCTGGGGCCTTGCCTGCCAGACCTTTCCAACAGCCAGACGACCTTTCCGGGAGGGACAAAGGAGATCTTTTTCCGCTTCGATTACCAGGATATCCCGCCTGGGGCGGAGGTCACCCGCCGCTGGAGCAGCGACGGCTGGGTTTGGGCGCGCTATGAATGTGCCTGGGATGGGCCGGCTTCTGGCGTTTTTGAAACTTCGCTGCGGGAACCCGGCGGCTTGAAGTCGGGGCCCTGGGAGCTTGAGATCGTCGTCAATAATCGGGCTATTCTGCAGGAAACGATTATCCTGGATGGCAGCCATACCTATTGGGCTCCCGCTGGGGTGATCACCGGTAGGTGCAAATAGGCGGCCTGATAAAGCTGTAAGTTTTGACCACTATCCTTGTGCTACAATAATCCTGTCTTCTTTTATTTGTTTCTTGGGATGCAGGATGCGGTTGTTTTTGAAATGGTGCAGGGTACTATGGGCTGCGGCGGCGCTGGCGCTGATTCTTTCGCCGGCTGCGGTAGCGCGCGCTGAAGGCGGAACATACGCCCCAAGACAGGCCGCGAGCGTGGCAGGCGAGCTGATCGTCGGCCTGAAGGAGGGGATAACGGCGGCAGACCTGGCGCTGCCGGCTGAGACCGAACTGCTGCCCAGCGGGCCCGGGATGGCGGAGTTGAACGCCGCCTTGGTGCGCACGCCGCGCGGACGAGAGGCCGAGTTTCGTGCCCGGCTGCTGGCGTTGGAGGGCGTGCAGTTTGTGGAACCGAACTACCGCCTGCGCGCTCTGGTGATCCCCAGCGACCCGCTGTGGGGGCCTTCGGGCTATTCCGCCGCAGGGCAATGGGGCCCGGCGCGCATCAACGCACCCAACGCCTGGAATACCACCACCGGCTCTAACAGCGTGATCGTGGCGGTGGTCGATTCGGGTGTGGACGCCAGCCATCCCGAATTTGCGGGGCGGCTGTTGCCCGGCCATGACTTCGTGGAGAAGGATGATGTTCCGCAAGACCTGTGCGGGCATGGCACCCATGTCACGGGCATCATCGCGGCCAACGCCAACAACGGCCAGGGCGTGGCCGGGATGGACTGGAACGCTCGCATCTTGCCGGTGCGCGCCCTGGGGGCGGATTGTTACGGCAACCTGGACGATATTGCAGAGGCGCTGATCTGGTCGGTTGACCAGGGGGCGCGGGTGATCAACCTGAGCCTGGGGTTGTTCGGCAGCACCAGCCGCCTGCTGGAATACGCCACATATTACGCCTACCAGCACGGGGCGGCGATCTTTGCGGCCGCAGGTAACGACGGGCTGCTGGGAGTTTATTACCCGGCGGCGTATCCCTGGGTGATGGCGGTCGGCTTCACCAACAGCTCCGACCAGCGCGCCCCGCTTTCTTCGTATGGGCCGCAGCTCGACCTGATGGCGCCTGGATTGGACATCCTTTCGACCACACCGCAGAACGATTCGTTCTACTACCGGGCGCTTTACGGTGCCAGCAGCGCCTACGGTGTGCTCTCCGGCTCTTCGATGAGCGCCGCCTTTGCCTCGGGCGCGGCAGCCTTGTTGGCCAGCCAGCCGCAGTTCAACACCCCCGCTAAGATCTACGAGGCGCTCACGGCGACGGCACTGGATATCGGCCCGCCCGGACAGCCGGATAACGAAACCGGCTACGGGCTGATCCAGGCCGATGGGGCGCTGGCGCACGCTCCTTCTCCCTCGCCGCCTGCGCCGCCTGCCCCAGGCGTGGAGTACGAGTTTTTGAGCAGCACGCGCTGCCAGAACATCGTTTACCAGTGGGATACGATCCCGCATGACGCCACTACCTTTGTGCCGCTGTTTGGCAATAACGCTTCCGTCAGCCGCAATCTTGGTTTTACGTTCAACTTTGGCGGCAGCGCCATCACGCAGGCGGTGATCAGCACCAACGGCTACCTGGCTTTCGATGGGGTGGGCGAAGGGGCTTTCAACAACCAGGCCACCAACTTCCTCATCCCTGTGGCAAACGCCGGTAACGTATACGGGTCGGACGCTTTTGCAGCGCCCTTTTGGGATGCGCTGCAGATGCCGGCGCTTTCCGGTTTTACACGCGGCGTCTTTGCCGCCACGCTGGGCAGCGCTCCGAACCGCCGCTTTGTGGTCGAATGGAACCAGATGGGGGTGCAGTCGGCGCCTTCGAGCGCTTCTTTGACCTTTCAGGCTATCCTCTTTGAAGGTAGCAACCAGCTGCTCTTCCAGTACGGGCCGATGAGCGGGCCGGGGAGCGACGGGTCTTCGGCCACGGTCGGGCTGGAGTACAACGGCGGCTATACAGGCCTGCAGGTGGCGTATAACGAATTGGGCGCCGTGCGCAGCGGGCAGGCTATCCGCTTCTTCCCGCAGACCCCCGGCGCGCCGCGCACCGTCCCGAACTGCCAGGCCACCACCACGGCCGCCAGCGCTGGGGGGACGGTGACCTTTCATCCCTTCTGCCTGGAGATCCCGGCCGGGCTGCTGCCGGCTGCCCCGCCGACCACCGTGCGCATCTCCTCTTTTGCGGCTTTTCCACCCACCGCCCAGCAGGGCCTGGCGCCTTTGGGTCGCTTTGCCGAGATCACGCTGGACCCCACGCCGCGGCCGCCGCTGAGCCCTGCGCCGCAGGTTTGCTATTATTACGACGCCCAGGATTTGTTGGCCGCCGGTGGTTCCCCGGGCAATCTGTATCTGGCGGTCTTCGACAGCCAGACCCGCCTGTGGGAGCAATTGCCCACCAGCGTGGATGCCGCCAACGGGCGCATCACCGCGCCGGTGCCGCATTTCTCGATCTTCGGCGTGTTTACCACTCCCCCGCCTGCTTCGCTGCCGGTGACCGGCGCTTCTGCTCCTACGGCGGGCTGGCCTGCGCTGATTCTGCTGGTTGTGATTTTGGTTGGCGCAATGCCGTTGGCACGCCGGAGATGAAAGCGCTTTCCCCCTTTTTTACCCTGCTGATTGCCCTGGCGGCGCTGAACCTGAGCGGCTGCCGCCCAGCCTCAGAGGGTTTGGCGCAGACTGCCCTGCCCGACCTGCCCACCCCGCAGGCGCGCCTTGACAGACAGACGACGGCAACCGCCCTGCCTTCTGTGGCGGAACCCGCCCGCACGCCGCTGCCTGCCGGAAAAGCCGAGCTGGCCCGCAGCGTGTACGGAGGCAGGGTGATCGAGTGGGTTCGCATTCCAAAAATTGCTGTCTTTGCGCCGGTCACGGCGGTAGGTTGGGAAGCGGCGACCTTGTCTCCTTTCGATACGCTTGGGCCGCGCAGCGTCCCGCCGCTTTTTGGCGGGAAAGCAAAGTTCGCGGGGACTGCGCCGGTCTGGGATTCGCCGCACGCCCAGGTGGGCTGGGCGCTTTCTTCGGCGCTGCCCGGCGACGAGGGGAACATCGTCCTCTACGGACATAACAACATCGATTCGTCCGTCTTTCGCAACCTTTCGGATTTGAAGTTCGGCGATGAGGTGCGGCTGCAAACGGGGGAGAGGGAATGGCTGTACTATGTGACTGAGGTGAATATCTTGCCGGTGCAGAGCGAGGAGGAAGACCGGGAAGTGTACGCTGAGTATATGAGCCCGACCCGCGCCCCGCGCCTGACGCTGATCTCGTGCTGGCCGCCGACGAACAACACGCACCGGGTGATCGTGGTGGCTTATCCAGCAGAGATGCTGCCCTAGCGGCGCTTTAAGAAAGCTTTGGTGAGAATTGAGGGGGCTATACCAGCCCTTCGCACACGCCCAGCCAGTCGAGCAGCGCTCCGGCCTGCGAGATGCGGTAGCGGAAGACCATCATCTCGTAAACCTGGCTCGAGTCCAACGCTGCGGTTTGGGCGGTCAGGTCGTCCAGCCAGCCACGGCAGGCGCGGCGCTGAGCTTTGATCAGGTTTTGAGCGGCTTCCCGCCCAGCCAGCAGGGCGAAGTAGAGCCGCGCCAGAAACTCCTGCCGGACATCGCGCATGTGTTCCACCGGGCTGGAGCGCCAGGCTTCAAAGCGGGCGCGCCCTTCTGCCGTCAGGGCGTATTCGCGCCGGGCGGGACGGTTTTCGCCCGGCACTACCTTGCCTTCCAGCAAACCGTCGCTATCCAGCCGCTCCAGCAGGGCGTACAACTGGCTTTGTTTAACCCGCCAGACCAGGCCGACCCCTTCCAATCGGTTGAGGGCTTTATAGAGGTCATAGCCGTGCATAGGGCGCTGTTCCAGCAAGCCCAACAGCACAAATTCCAACGTCAGGGGGGATTGGAGGCGGGGAGACATCCGGTTGTTCTCTTATTCATTGAATGAATACATTATATCACAGGAGGGGGGACTCTGGCTGGATCTGGGGCGGCGGCGGTGAGGCGGAAGAGGCCTGAAATTCACCACCATTTTTCTGGAAAACCATCGAAGAAAAACAGGCAACTTGATCGGGCTTACAAACCCTTTGCATTTTTTCTTTCACAGCACAGTATAATCTCCTCATGCGCCGCGCGGTTGCGGCGCCTTTTGGAGGGTCGGCGGTGGAGAAGCTTTTGATTTCGGCGACGGATGAATGGCGGCGGGCTCATCCCGGGGCAGCGATTGGTTTGCTGGAGCTTTCGGGCGTTGACAACCGGCGGGCGGCCGAACGACTGCATGCGCGCAAGCGGGAAATAGAGGCGCGCTTACGGGAAAGAATCGGGAGCTTTACACGGCAGGACTTGTTGGCTCTGCCGGTGATGGCGGCCTACGAGCGGTATTATAAACGCTTCGAAAAGACGTACCACGTCCTGCTTCAGGTTGAATCGATTGTATTGAAGGGCAAGAATCTGCCCGATGTGTCCCCGCTGGTTGACGCCAACTTCATGGCGGAGGTGGAGACGTTCATCCTCACCGCCGGGCACGACCGGATGAAGCTGCGCGGGGCGGTCTGGATGGATGTTTCGCGCCAGGGCGACCAAATGGTGCAGATGAACGGCACTATCAGGGCGATCCGGGCGGGGGATATGGTCATGCGGGATGTTGACGGCATTTGTTGTTCGATCCTCTACGGGCAGGATAACCGCTCTCCCATTTCCCCGGAGACGACTCATGTCCTCTATGTAGCCTACGCCCCTGCCGGCGCGCCGGTGGAAGGCGTAGAGGCGCATTTGCAGCACATCGAGGAGATTATCCGCCTGTTCTCGCCGGGGGCCTTCGTCGAGCGGCGAGATTTGCTCAAGGCAACCGGTTAAAGATCCCTGTGTTTGCCTGGGAGCTGGCAGGGGCTAATCAATACCCGCGCTGCTGGATGTACCCGCTTACGTCCAGGTTGAAGGCGATCTCTTCGACGATAAAAGATGCCCAGGGTTTACCGGCATCGAGCCAGGTGGCATAGGACACGGCGGGTTTGCCGTCTGCTGCTGGGACTTCGTTGGTCAGCCAGAGCACTTTGGAGGTATCGCCGGGGTTTCTATAGCGCATGGCTTCCATCAAATCCACCAGGCCGGTTTGGGGATTAAAGCGCACGATAAAGTTCTCTTCGGTATCCTCGAAAGGCACGAAAAGAATGGCGGTGTGGTCGTCTACGGCCTGCCAGCGGACGCGCGGGTCGGTGATCCACAGCGAGGGGAACCATGCACCTTCTGCCCAGAGCGCCAGGTTGGCGCCCTGGTTGGTGTTTGGATCATCAAAATATGTTCCCATCGGGCTTTCGAAGAAGCTTTTGCCATCCAGATAGCCTTCGTTGACCTTGAGAAAGGGGATGCCGAAGAAGGTCGCTTCGAAGTAATGGCGGTAATCCTGGCCGGCGTTGTGAACCATCACAAAGCGGGCGGGCAACCAGACGCCGAAGGGACGCATGTGGGCGCGCCCGGTGAGCACAACGGTATCAATCACCGGGATCTGGCTGCCGTATACCTTGCGGTAAAAACGTTCGACCGGCGCAGGCAAGCCTTCAGGCAGAGGGATGGTCTTTGTCTCGCCCTGGGCGAGTTGAGGCATGGCGAATGACCTGGGCTTGACCTGCAAGCCCAGCCAGAGGATGAAGAGCAATGCGGCAAGAATGGAAAGCGAGATGAGGAGTGTTTTCATGCAGTTCTCTTTCTAAGTTAACAGATCGAATTCGGGTTGAAAATGAGCGACGCCTGAAACACCCTGCAGGGCGCCGGGTTGTAGTTCCAACGTCATGAAGGCGGCGTCGGGGACCTCGAGAGGGAAGCGGATGCCCCAGCGGGAAGCGGGCGCGAAGCCGAAGCGGGGATAGAATTCCGGGTGACCGAGGACGATGACGGCGGGGAGGCGCATCCGGCGCAGTTCTTCCAGCCCACGGCGGACGAGCGCTGAACCGATACCCTGGTTTTGAAATTCCGGCAGAACTGCCATCGGCGCGAGACCTGCGGCTTCGAAGACGCCATGCGGCCATTTGATCTCTACCGCACTAAAGAAGATATGGCCGGTGACTGCGCCGTCTAATTCGGCGACCAGCGACAGGATGCCCGCCCGGCGCGCCCGCAGGGCATCTACCAGGCTGGCTTCGGCAGGGGTCTCAAAGGCGCGCTGGTAAACTGTGCGCACGGCAGGGATATCGGCTTCGGTTTCGGGTCGGATGGTGGGCATGGAGGTCTCCGGGAGGATGTTTTTTTAGTTGCCCTGATGTCTTCCCTATCTCGATGCGGGGATGGTATATCTAGAAATATCGGGCGCGCTCCGGCGGGGTGGCGGTTAACGCTTCCAGGCCAGGAAGAGCAGGATGGCCAGGCTGATGAGTGAAACGGTTGCCCCAGCGGCCAGTGCAGTGATGTAGGCCGGGTCGGGATGGTTGGCGACGACCTTGATGGCCAGGTTGACGGGGGTGGTCGGGAAGGCAGCGAAGGCGTTGGTAACCTGCCAGACCTTGAGATGCTGCCAGAGATCATGTCCCAGCCCGAGCAGCAATCCAAGCCCGGCGATGGCTTCGACGGGCAGCAGTTTGCGCCCCCGTAGCCAGGATTGTAGCTCACCGGCGGCCAGGATGAGCAGGACGACGACTGGCAAGATGATCATGCGGATGCTGGCGCGCTCGCCGGAGAGCAGCGGGATGGGGATCAGGCGCAGCAGGCGGTAGAGCCGACCAAGCGAGAGCAGCGATATTCCCAGGATGGGGAGCAGCAGGTGGGGGTAGCCATGCTGCGGCTGGCGGTTTTTCAACCAGCGGTAAACGCCAAAGACCGCCAGGAAGAGCGTCCCAAGCAGCCCCAGGTAGAGGCTGTATTCCCACCATCCCAGCGGGCTGAGCATCGAGCGCACCTGGAGCGATTGTTCCGGAAACTTGACGGCGACGAGCGAGGAAAGCATATCCATCACGGTGGGATAGCCGCCCAGGAACTCATCGTCGAAGTCGCTCAGGTGCAGCGCCGGAGGGAGGATGCGCACCATGCTCAGCAGTACGGCAAACGCCCCGGCTTTGAAGACCGGCCAGAAGCACTTCCAATTCCCTAACGCCAGCAGGCCCAGGAAGAGCAGTGCCCAGATAAAGTGGTGGTAAGACCCGTTGAGGAACATAAAGAAAAGCAGCAGCGCCATCTTTGCCACCCAGCGCCAGGAGCGGTCGCCATCCAGCAGGCGGAACACCAGCGCCAGCGCCCACGGAAAGAGAAAATAGCCGTTCCAGGTGATGTGGCCGATGCTCATGTGAGTGAGGATATGGCCGTTGAAATTGAAGAGCAGAAAGAGGGCAGAAAAAGACACCAGCCCCAGGCTGAAGCGCCGCCGGAACCACAACAATCCCCAGGCGCCCAGCGCGTAGAAGAGCAGGGTATTCACCAGCACAAAGGGGCCCACATCCATCCAGCGCATTAGCACGACCTGGGGAGAGAGGATGACATCCGGCAGGCTCATGAAGCGGTCGGTGACGTTGCGCAGGGCCGATCCATCCGGCATGTGCAGCGGCAGGACGCCCTTCAGGACGGCGTCGCGCACGAAGGCCAGGCGGGGGGCGTTCACTTCAGCCCAGTCGTGAAAATCAAAGGGGATGTTTCCCCAATTGAGGAATTTTCCCCACAGCAGCGCGCCCCCAAGGGAGAGCGCCAGCAGCCAGGCCATTCCAAACCAGCGGTAGCGGCGTTCTCCTTCGGGATCGTAGAGCGCCTGCAGCAGGCCTGAAAAGGTGTTTTGCAAGCGGTTGAGAGTCTGGATAACGGTCTCCTTGAGAACGAAACGGGGGGGATTATTCTTCCAGCATGTACGCCATGATCCAGCGGGTGGTCGCCAGCAGGGCGTCGAGGTGCGTGCGTTCGTAGCTGTGCGAGGCATCTACCCCGGGGCCGATCAGCGCGACGGCTACGTCGCCCCCGGCTCGCAAATAGGCGCTGCCGTCGGAACCGTAAAAGGGATAGATATCTACTTTGTAGGGGATCTGGAATTGATCAGCCAGCCGGCGCAGTCTTTGGCTGAAGCCGTGGTGATAGGGCCCGTTGGAGTCCTTGACGCACAGGGTGGGGTGAAATTCATCCGAGGCCTGGCCTTCGCCCACCGCAGCCATATCAACGACCAGCAGTTCGCCCACATCGCCGGGGATGCCAGCGGAAGCGCCGTGGCCGGCTTCTTCGAAATTGCTGATGTGCAGGTAGGTTCTGTGCGCTGGCTGCAAGCCGGCCCCGGCCAGGGAATGAACGGCCGCGACCAGGCAGGCCACACAGGCTTTGTCGTCCAGGTGGCGCGAGCGGATGAAGCCGTTGACGATCTCCAGGCGCGGGTCAAAGGCCACGTAATCGCCGATCTCAATCCCCAGGGCGCGCGTTTCTTCCAGGCTGGCGGTGCGTTCATCCAACCGTACTTCCATCACGTCGGCTTCACGCCGGGTCTCATTCACTTTGGGACCGTGCACATGCACCGAAGACTTGTCGAGCAGGATGGCGCCGCGCACCCGCCGCCCGTTGGAAGCCAGCACGGTGCAGCCTTCTCCTTCCACTGCGTTCCAGGAATAGCCGCCCACCTGGGTGAGTTTCAGCCGGCCGTTCGCTTTGATTTCCTTGACCATTGCGCCAAGCGTATCCACATGGGCGGTAAGGGCGCGCCCGATGCTTTGATCTGCACCCGGCCAGGTGGCCACCAATGCGCCTTTGCGGGTGCGCTGAAAACTCAGATCGGCGAGGGGTTCAAGCGTCTGCTGTACCAGGGCGATGGCGTCATCCGCCAGCCCGGTGGGGCTGGGTGTGTTCAGCAAGCGGGAGAGAAAATCGAGCAAAAAATCGGTGTGAATTTCGGGAAGGCTCATTTGGAAGCGCTCCCCGGAGCTGGGTCAGGGCCTGGAGAGATGCCCTCAAAGGCTGAGATGACCTGCCGCCAGTGATCGGAAATAGGTTTGCTCTTACCAGCGCGATAGTCGTAGGCTACGGTGACCGCCTTACAGGTTGCCAGCACCTTTCCGCTATCCTGGTCTTCGATCTGCGCCTCCAGATCCATGCTCTTGTTCCCCAGGCGGCTGATGCGCACCCCAACTCGGATGTTCTGACCTAACAGGATAGAAGCCAGGTAGCTCACGCGGACATCGGCGATGATGGTTTCTAGATCGTGGAAGGATTTGCCATCGAACAAGCCGAGATGGATGTAATAGGCGAAGCGAGCGGCTTCAATGAAGGTGAAAAAGCGGGCGTTGTTGACATGCCACTGCGGGTCGAGGTCGCCATAACGAACCTGAATAGGATAGTAGAAACGATAAGTAGACATAGATTAAATTTCCCTTGAACTGGTGGCGTCATAGACCAACGGACCAATAAAAAGAAGATGTGGCTATGGATTAAATTATACCGCAAGTAAAAGGTCACTTTGGATGGATGACCTCTGTCACTTGTGTGATAAAATGGATTGGAATAGACTTAATTAGAAACCAGAGAATATTTACCCATAATGCCAGTGAGGTATGATTATGCAAATTACTCGACAGGCTGACTATGCCCTACGCGCCATGCTCTACCTTGCAAACATGGAGCCAACCCAGCGAGCAGCGACGAGCCAGATTGCCGAAGTTCAGCGTATCCCGCCCTCCTTCCTCGCGAAGATCATCTCGCAACTCTCCATTGCAGGGTTGATCCACACGTCGCGCGGGGCGCGCGGCGGCGTCTCGCTGGCGCGTCCACCAGAAGAAATCTCCATCCTGGAAGTGGTTGAAGCGATTGATGGACCGATTGCGTTCAATGAATGCACGGTGAGCGAGGGGGCGTGTGCTTTTGGAGAAGATTGTGTGCTGCGCCCAATCTGGTGCGACGCGCAGGCAGAGCTGGTCAACCGATTGCGAAACACTACCTTTGCTCAGTTCACAAACGGTCACTTTGTAAAAGCCGCAGTCTGATTTTTTTATTCAGCTAGATCGTTTTTTAAGCCACACGAAACCAGAAACCGGACATCCGCCGCGGTCTTAAGTTTGGTTTTATATCAACGGGCCGCAGCGGATTTTTCTATCATCAAAAGGCATGCTGAAGAGAGCGCTTTGGTTTTTATCTGTCGGATGAACCGGGGAGCCAATGGGGATCGAAAAAGAGAAAAAGAAGGCTGGAAAAGTGGCTAATTTTTGGGTGCAGGCGGTTGCCACAGCAGGGGTGATGGCTCTGGTGGCGCTGCTTACGCCGCCGGAGCAAACGGTGGGTAAAAATCTGGGCGTTATCCTTTTGCACGGCGCATGGGTCTGGGCCGGGCTGATCTTTTTCGGTCTGGCGGCATTGGCTGGCTTGGCGGGACTTTTAGCGGCGGTTTTCGGAAAGGTCAGCACAGACCTTCTGGCGCGCGGTTCGAGCGCGCTGGCCTGGACGGGTATGATGTTCTGGCTGAGCTACCTGCCGATGTCGCTGTGGGTGATGAAGGTGAACTGGGGCGGTTTCTTCTTCGATGAACCGCGGTGGCGTATTCCGTTTACTTTTGCGGTGGTCGGCGCGCTGCTGCAAGCCGGGTTGATCCTGGTCAACCGCCCTGTCCTGACTTGGCTGGCAAACCTGTTCTTTGGGGCAGCTTTATGGTTCAGTCTTTTTGCCAGTCAGACTGTTCTGCACCCGGAATCGCCGGTGGCGCAATCTGACGACTTGCGCATCCAGGCCACCTACGGTTTACTGCTGGGGCTGGCGCTTCTGTTGGGGGGGCAGGTTGCCTGGGCTCTGATTCGTTTTAAGAAAACATAGAAAATCCTGTTACAATGTTGTGATCTTTTTTGCTGAAGGCATTCAATGAAGATCGCTTCCTCCTCGCTTGGACCTCAGATCACATTATTGTCTCTCATCCGTCTGGTCATGAATGTCAGCGTGCGGATGATCTATCCTTTCCTCCCAATTTTTGCTAGCGGCCTGGGTGTGAGTGTGACCAGCCTTTCGCTGGCCATTTCCACGCGTTCCCTGATTGGGACGCTGAACCCCCTGGTTTCGTCTGCCATCACCGACCGGCGCGGCCGCAAAACTGGGATGCTGACCGGCATTGGGCTGTTTGTGATTGCCAACCTGGCGGTGGTTTTCTGGCCCAGCTTTCCAGTTTTGTTTGCTTCGATGACCGTATCGCTGTTTGGGATGCTCATCTTCATGAGCGCAATGCAGGCCTACATGGCCGATGAGATCGCCTATGAGCGCCGCGGTCGGGCGCTGGCGTTATCTGAACTGGCCTGGTCGGTCAGTTATTTTATCGGGATGCCGGTTGTGGCTTTCCTGCTTTCCAGGTTTGGGTGGGTGGGTCCCTTCCCGGCGTTGGCCGGATTGGGTCTGGTCTCTTTTGTCCTGGTCGCCAGGTTAGTGCCTAGAACCCCGCCGGTGGCGAGCAAAAATAAGAGTAACCTTGCGGATCTGCGCCGAATATTGACCTATCCTCCGGCTTTGATGGCGTTGTGTATGTGTATGCTTTTCTCGGCTTCCAATGAACTACTCAATGTTGTCTTTGGGGTCTGGATGAAAGGCACCTTTGGACTGGAGATTGCCGGGCTGGGGTTGGCTTCTACTATTATTGGCATTGCCGAGCTTTGCGGAGAAGCGGTGGTGGCGCTGGTGGTGGACCGGCTTGGAAAAGTCCGCTCCATCCGGAGTGGGCTGGTGTTGAGCACGCTGGCAGTGATCATGCTGTTTCTTTGGGGTCGCACGGTGGTGAGCGCCTTGGTGATCCTGTTTATCTATGTCCTGGGATATGAGACGATGGCGGTCAGCAACCTGCCCTTGATGAGCGAGGTCATGCCTGAAGCGCGCGCCACGATGTTAGGATTGATGGTGGCGTTTTTCTCAATCGGTAGAGCTATCACCGCCCTATTGGCTGTGCCTATCTACAACTATGGCTTTCAATACACCATTCTAGCCATCGTTTGCGTGAATATCGTTGCGTTTATTCTGCTGTATCTGGTGAAAGTTACCAACCCACACTTAAACCCCTCTGTCGAGGCGAGCGGGCAATAAGGCAGGTTTTTGGGCAGTTTGAGAACAGTAGAGGATTGCCCCTATGAAATACTGGCGCTGGCTTTTTTGGTTGTTGATCGTCGTTTTCGTCTGGTTGGTCGTCAGCCGCTTCACCGAGCTGGAAAAACTGCTCAAGGTTCTGGAAGAGGGGCGTTGGCAGTGGGTGGCGGCAGCCGGTTTCCTGCAGATACTTTATTACACTGCCTATTCCGCAATTTACCAGTTCGCATTCGATACGGTAGAAGTAAAGAGCAGGTTGCGCGATTTGATCCCCGTCACCTTTGCCTCTGTCTTTATGTATGTTGCTGCGCCGCTGGGCGGCACCAGCGGTTCCATGCTGTTCGTGGACGATGCTCGCCGGAGAGGCGAATCGCCGGGCAGGGCCGCAGCAGGCACGCTCCTGGTCCTGGTTGCGGATTATGGCGCATTTTTCTTGATACTGATCTTGGGACTGATTTATCTTTTTCTAGCGCACGATTTAAAGACCTATGAGATCGCTGGCGCGATTGCTTTACTCTTGATCATTGGAGGGATTGTAGCCATCCTGGCGCTCGGTCTGAGGCGTCCTGATCTCCTTTGCCGTTTATTGGAAAAAATTGGCGACATCCTGAACTCCGTCGCTCTTAAAGTTTTGAAACGCGAGGCAGTTTCTCCAGAATGGGCGCAAAAAACTACCGCTGAATTTACCAACGCGTCGCTGGCAATTTCGAGCCAGCCGGGGCGTTTGTTCAAAACGCTGCTGGTGGCGCTGGTCGCGCATGGTATCAATCTGGTGAGCTTGTGGATGGTTTTCCTGGCTTTCCAGCAAACCGCCAGTATCGGCGTGCTGGTGGCCGGATATTCGATGCTCATCTTGTTCTGGATTGTTTCAATCACCCCACAGGGCGTTGGGATTGTAGAAGGGGTAATTCCCCTGGTTTTTACTTCGCTTGGCGTACCCGCTAACCAGGCGGTGGTGATCACCCTCGCTTTTCGCGGCCTGACTTTCTGGATTCCATTCTTGATCGGTTTTGTCTTGCTGCGCCGGATGCGCATGTTCAAGCCGCAGACCAGGCCGGCGACGGATATCTGGAGCTTGAGGATCATCGCGCTTCTGACGGCCGTCATGGGTGTAGTCAATGTCCTTTCGGCTGTGACGCCTGCCTTGCAAGAACGTATGCATTCCTTGCGGACCCTGTTGCCCTTGACGGTGACCCACGGGGGGCGGTTTACCGCGGCGTTGGCTGGCTTTGCTTTGATCCTGCTGGCCGGGCAGTTGGGGCGCAGAAAGAGGACGGCCTGGTATTTGTCGGTTTTTATCCTTGTGCTTTCAGCTATCAGCCATCTGGTAAAAGGCCTGGATTACGAAGAAGCGTTACTGGCAATTACCCTGGCAGCCTGGTTGATCTTCTTGCGGCCGCACTTCCATGCGCTCTCAGATCCCATATCTATCCGTCAGGGGTTGAGAGCTCTGGCGGCGGCCACGCTGTTTACTCTGGCTTATGGGACGGCGGGTTTCTACCTGCTGGACCGCCAGTTCAGGCTCAATTTTAGCCTGTATACTGCCCTGCGCCAGACAATCCTGATGTTTACACAGTTTTATGATCCTGGACTTGAACCCATTACAGGGCTGGGACGATATTTTGGCGATTCTATTTACCTGATCGGTCTGGCAACTTTCAGCTATGCGACGGCGATGTTGATCCGACCTGTTTTGGTGCGACAGCCTGCCACGGAGGAGGAACGGCAAAATGCGAAAGCAATTGTTGAGAAATACGGCTGCTCGCCGTTGGCTGCGATCGCGTTGCTGCCGGATAAAGCTTATTTCTTTTCAACCGGCGGGTCTCTGATCAATTACTCTCTCCAGAGTCGAGTGGCTTTGTGCCTGGGTGATCCGATTGGCCCTCCGGAAGATTTTGAGCAGGCCGTTTCTTCTTTTAATAAGGCTCTCTGCGCACAAAA
This sequence comes from Anaerolineae bacterium, assembly GCA_013178185.1. GTDB lineage: Bacteria > Chloroflexota > Anaerolineae > Anaerolineales > Anaerolineaceae > Ch132. Next base: position 227,429 of record JABLXC010000001.1, read on the forward strand.
CGACTGGTTGCCGGCTTTTGTGGATGTCGCGCCAGATTACCTGCAACAGTACAATCAACTGGGGTTCCAATACCTTGCCATTGGCCAAGAGGCGATCCTTGATCTGGCGACTTTTACGCTGGAAGGCAGCGCAAACAAAAGTGTTCGCTCCACCTACAACAAATTTCTCAAACTTGGGTATACCGCGCAAGTGGTCGAGCCGCCTATCCCGGATGATTTGAATTCTGCGCTCGCCGAGATCAGCAATGCCTGGTTGACGCTTGTCCATGGATCTGAAAAAAAATTTTGGGTCGGCTGGTTCGATGAAACATATATCCGCAGCAGTCGTATTTTGTTTGTCAGTGATCGTGCTGATAATCGTATGGCTTTCGCGAATATCCTGCCAGAGTATCAAAAGAATGCAGTTACAATTGATTTGATGCGGCATCGCCCAGAGGCGGAACCTGGGGTAATGGATTTTTTGTTTGTTTCCCTCTTCCAATGGGCAAGAGATCGAGGCTATGAGACGGTTGATCTGGGGCTCAGCGCGCTTTCAGGGATGGGACAATCCCCGGCGGATCCTAAGGTTGAACGAGCTTTGCATTACCTGTATGAGCATGTCCATCAATTTTTTAACTTCAAAGGGTTGCATCACTTTAAGGAAAAGTTCCATCCTCATTGGGAAACGAGGTATTTGATCTATCCAGGTCTGGCCAACCTTCCCATGATTACTTTGGCCATGATCCGGGCTGACTCGGGCTATTCATTACTTCGACGGTGAGGGAAAAATGAACCAGGATGATGCGATTTTTAAAGCGTATTGGAATCGGTCTGCGGAAGAACTGGAGACCCTCTTAGGAACTTCGAGCAGTCAGGGCCTGACAGAAGAAACAGCGGAAGAACGACTGGTTAAGTATGGGATGAACACTACCTCCGCTCGAAAGAAAGCTTCGGCGGCGGGGCTATTTCTAAACCAATTCAAGAGTCCAATCGTCCTCATTTTGATCTTTGCAACTATTATTTCAGCCATATTAAAAGATTGGGTTGATGCGGTTGTCATCTTTGTCATTATCCTGGTAAGCGCGGCGTTAAGCTTCTTTCAAGAATACAACGCCAATCAGGCAGCCGAAAAGCTCAAGGAGCAGATTAACCTGAAAGCGAGTGTAATCCGCTCCGGACGCTCTCTCCTCATCCCGGTGGAGCGGATTGTTCCGGGGGATATTGTTCAGCTTTCCGCCGGAAGCCTGATCCCTGCTGATGGAATCCTGTTAGAGGGGAGAGATTTATTTGTGAACCAGGCGGTCTTGACGGGCGAGACCTTTCCGGTGCAGAAAAAAGCTGGCGTTACCCCCGTTGATGCCAGCCTGTCGGAACGAACCAATGTACTCTATATGGGCACCAACGTTCGCAGCGGGAGCGCAAAGATGCTCATTGTCCAAACGGGCGTGCATACAGCCTTTGGACAGATTGCCCGACGGTTGACGCTGCGACCCCCGGAGACTGAATTCGAACGCGGCATCCGCCGGCTTGGTTACCTGCTTTCCGAAGTGATGCTCATCCTGGTAATTGCAATATTTGCCCTCAACGTGTTTTTTGCCAAACCGGTGCTTGATTCACTGCTCTTCTCCATTGCTCTGGCGGTTGGACTCACCCCGCAACTTCTGCCTGCCATTATTGAGATCAACCTTTCCAAAGGTTCACGCGTTCTTGCAAAAGGCGGCGTCATCGTCCGCCGCCAAACTGCCATCGAGAATTTTGGCAGCATGAATGTGTTGTGCACCGATAAAACCGGCACGCTGACGCAGGGGGTTGTAAAACTGGATGGCGCCCTGGATGGGAAGGGAAACGTTTCTGAAACGGTGTTCCTGCAAGCTTATCTAAACGCACATTTCCAAGCCGGACTGGCGAACCCACTGGATGAAGCCATCATGGCCAGCGAACATCCGGCGCTTGATCGTTATTCGAAAATTGATGAGGTTCCCTATGATTTCATCCGCAAACGCCTGACAGTGATCATCTGTGAGGATCAGGGTCTCTGCAGCGAACGCGTCTTGCTCATCACGAAAGGCGCTTTTACCAATGTGCTTGAGGTTTGCTCTCAATGCGATTGGGAGGGCCAACATGCGCCGCTGGATTCTGAAAGAAAGGAAGCGCTCTATAAACTTTATGAGAAGTGGAGCGGCGAGGGATTTCGCGTACTGGGAGTGGCCTATAAAGCCTTAACTCCCAAAGCTGGATATGGACACGAAGATGAAGCCGAGTTGATATTCTCCGGTTTTCTGCTTTTCTTTGATCCGCCCAAGGTGGGGGTCAAAGAGGTGGTTACTCACCTGGAGGAGTTAGGCGTGCAGTTGAAGATTATCACCGGGGATAACCGGCTTGTAGCAGAGCATACCCTTCGCAGTCTCGGTATTGAGGTCAGGGGTGTCCTGGTTGGTAGCGACATCAATCGCCTGAACGATGAAGCTCTCTGGCAAATGGTTGAGCGCGTCAACCTATTTGCCGAGGTGGATCCCAACCAAAAGGAAAAGATCATCGTTTCCCTGAAGAAGATGGGAAACGTTGTTGGATATATGGGAGATGGCGTCAATGACGCTCCGGCGCTGCATAGTGCGGATGTAGGTATCTCAGTTGAGAATGCGGTTGATGTTGCTAAGGAGGCAGCCGATTTTGTCTTATTGAAAAATGATCTCAATATCTTGAAAGAAGGAATCCTGCAGGGACGCCGGACTTTTACCAATACGCTAAAATACATCTTTATGGCTACCAGCGCGAATTTTGGTAATATGTTCAGCGTTGCAGGGGCATCGCTCTTCTTACCTTTCTTGCCAATGCTGCCCAAACAAATCCTTCTGATCAACCTGCTGACTGATCTTCCTGAAATGACGATCGCGAATGATCGCGTGGATGATGCTTCGATCCAGCAGCCGCGTCGTTGGGATATTCATTTTATCCGGCGGTTTATGCTCGTGTTTGGGCCGCTCAGTTCGCTGTTCGATTTTGCCACTTTTGGCTTGCTGCTTGTATTGCTCAGATCCGATGAGGCTTTATTTCACACCGGGTGGTTCGTGGAATCGGTCCTCTCCGCTTCTCTGGTGGTGTTTGCCCTGCGGACGCGAGCGCCGATCTATCGTGATCGTCCTGGGCGGGGAATGATCGTGATGACGATCCTGGTTGGGCTGGCCGCTGTTCTACTGCCTTATACCCCCCTGGCGGGGGTGATGGGTTTCAAGCCGCTGCCGGGCTACTTGCTGGCCGGGATTGCGGGAATTACGTTGCTTTACCTGGTCTCAGCCGAGATTGCCAAGCGATGGTTCTATCGCAAAGCAGATTGAGCAACCAACAAAATCAAGAGGTTACTTTTTGGGGAGGGATTCTATGACGGAGATTGATCGTTATTATGGTTTTGTTGAGGACGAGCGCAACAGCGCGCTCCTGTACCAGACCCTGGCCGACCTTGAGACAGATAAGCGGCTGGCCGAGGTTTACCGCCGCATTGCCGAGACTGAATTGCGCCATGCCTCCGTGTGGATCGAAAAGATCAAGGCAGCCGGCCAGCCAGAGCCGCACTTCAAACCGGCCTGGCGCACACGGTGGCTGATCTGGCTGGCGCGGCGGTTGGGACCTGCTGTCATCCTGCCCAGTATCCAAAATATGGAAATGAACGGCACTTCGGATTACGCTTCGCAAACCGATGCGGGCGCAATGGCCGGGCAGGAAAAATCCCACGCATTTCTGATCACCCAAATCGCGCGAACAGTGCGGGGAGGGATGGAAGGCGGTGTGCTGGCCCAATTGGAAGGTCGCCATCGCAATACGGGCGGCAACGCCTTGCGGGCGGCTGTTTTGGGCGCCAATGATGGGTTGGTATCGAACCTGAGCCTGGTGATGGGCGTAGCCGGCGCGACCCTTGACGGCCGCACGGTGCTCATCACGGGACTGGCAGGGATGCTGGCCGGGGCGATTTCAATGGCGTTGGGCGAATGGCTCTCGGTGCAGAGCTCACGAGAGCTGTATCACCACCAGATCCAGGTAGAGACCGAGGAAATCGAACAGGCGCCGGAAGAGGAGGCTGAAGAACTGGCCTTGATCTATGAAGCGCGTGGCCTCAAGCGCGAGCAAGCCCGCATGCTGGCAGACCAGATCCTGGCGGAGCGCGAGAGCGCGGTAGAGACCCTGGCGCGAGAAGAACTGGGCGTTGATCCTAAAGAACTGGGTGGGTCAGCCTGGGAAGCGGCCTTGACTTCCTTCGTCCTTTTTACCATCGGCGCGATCGTGCCGGTTATCGGTTTTACCTTTCTAGGCGGCATGTCGGCAGTACTCTTCAGCATACTGCTGAGCACGGTGGGGTTGTTTATACTGGGGGGCTGCCATCACGCTGTTTACCGGCCGGCCGGTGCTTTATTCGGGTTTGCGCATGGTCATTTTTGGCCTGCTGGCGGCCGGGGTTACCTTTGGCATTGGTCGTCTCATCGGCGCCAACATTGGTGGGTAACCGGCTGAATTGGGTAAAAAATCAGTCCCTACGTAAGGGCTACGATGGGTATAATCATTCACGAGCCTTAGGATGGCGCGGAATACCGGGTAAGGGCACAGGATCGTTTGCGCTTACCCATGAAACTTATCATTACAGAGAGGATCGAGATGGCTGAAAACAAGAAAGTGCGAGTTGCAATTATTGGCGTAGGAAATTGCGCCTCGTCCCTGGTGCAGGGGGTGCAGTATTACCGGGATGCTAAAGATACTGACCGCGTTCCCGGTTTGATGCATGTCAACCTGGGCGGCTACCACATTCGAGATATTGAATTTACAGCAGCCTTTGACGTGGTGGAAACCAAGGTTGGCAAAGACCTTTCGGAGGCAATTTTCGCTTATCCCAACAATACCTTCAAATTTTCAGATGTCCCTTTCTTGAACGTTCCAGTTTACCGGGGCATGACGCATGACGGGCTGGGGAAGTATCTTTCGCAGGTGGTCAAAAAGGCTCCTGGCCCAACGGCGGATATTGTTGGCATCCTCAAGCAGACCAAGACCGATGTGGTGGTCAGTTATTTGCCGGTCGGTTCCGAAATGGCGACCAAGTGGTATGTTGAACAGGTGTTGGAAGCCGGCTGCGGATTTGTGAACGCTATCCCGGTTTTCATTGCCAGTTCCGAGTATTGGGCCAAACGGTTTGAAGAGAGAAAGCTGCCAATCATCGGAGATGATATCAAGAGCCAGGTGGGCGCCACCATCCTTCATCGCGTGCTCACCAGCCTGTTCGTTGACCGCGGGGTGCGACTGGATCGCACGTACCAGTTGAACTTTGGCGGGAACACTGATTTCTTGAACATGCTTGAACGCGAGCGCCTTGAATCCAAAAAGATCTCGAAAACCGGCGCGGTGACCAGTATGCTCCCGTACAGCCTGCCGGAAGATGCTGTGCATGTTGGGCCAAGCGATTATGTGCCCTGGTTGACGGATCGCAAATGGTGCTACGTGCGTATGGAAGGCACCACGTTTGGCGATGTGCCCCTCAACGTGGAAGTTAAGCTGGAAGTTTGGGATTCTCCGAACTCTGCGGGTGTGGTGATTGATGCGATCCGTTGCGCAAAACTGGCGCTCGATCGCGGTATCGGGGGCCCGCTTTACGCGCCGGCATCGTATTTTATGAAGACGCCGCCCAAACAGATCAAGGATGACCTGGCGCGTGAATATACCGAAGCGTTCATCCGCGGCGAGGAAACAGATCTTCCGATCTAGAAAGTAAGTCCTGGATGCTTTGCAAAGCATCCAGGACTTTGCTCTCTTCCGAATATATGTTCGAGGTAAGCCTCAGCGCGCCATCAGAGGAAGCTCATCCCTGAACACACGTTAGTCGGGGAGAAGGTGTGGGTTAAAGACTCTTCCGGCGCAGGTAGAAGCGGGCCAGGAAAAACCCGCCGGCGCTCAGGGGAATCGCCAGTCCCAGCCAGAGGGCCGGGTTTCCGTTTTCCGTCGCCACAGGTTCGGAGGTGGGGGTGGGCGAGAGCAAGGTTTGCGTCGGGAGGGGGGTAGCAGAGGGAGGTATTTGCGTCGCAGTGGGGGTGACAGGGGCGGGCGTGAAGGTTGCTGTGGCTGGCGGTGTGACCTGTAAGAGCAGTTTTTGGCCTGGGTAGATGACCGCAGATCCGTCTAACCCGTTCCAGGCCATCAAGTCGTTTAGGGCAACTTCGTATAGCCCTGCAATCCAGGAAAGCGTCTGGCCGCTCTGCACTTCGTGATAGTACCGGCCATCGCTGGAGGGGGTTAGTTTTTCGACCGCCGTCAGGGGGCGCGAGGTCGGGCTGGGGGTCACCGAGCCGAGAGAGATGACCAGTTTTTGCCCAATCTGTAACGGCCAATCCGCCTGGATGCCGTTCAAAGAGAGGATTTTTGCAATCTCTACCCCGTAAGCCTGAGAAATAGTAGTAAGCGTCTGGTATGCGGCCACGGTGTGGACAATTTTTCCATCCGGGCCGGGGGGGCTGATCTGGACCATGCCAACCGGTGTAGGAGTGGCGTAGCCCGCTGTGTTGCTGCTGGGGATAAACAGGCGCTGGCCGATGCTGAGAGGGGCGCTGCTGGAGATGTTGTTCCAGACTTCCAGGTCTTTGATAGTGATTTTATATGCCATCGCGATAGCCCAGAAGGATTGACCAGCCTCAACCACATGGAATATCTTGCCTTCTGCGTCGGGTGTGGCGATTTTGACTGGGACGATCACCTGAGAAACGCCACCGCTGCTGCCGCCTGTCGAGCCGCCAGAGGATGGAGCGCCGGCAACGGATTTGTACTCGCCGCAGGCCTTGGTGGATAAATAGGCGGCCTGCAGCACATAGTACGTCATGCCATTGGGGGATTTGGCGACCCCCGCGCCGACGTAACAATAGGCTGAATTGACAGCGGGGATCATGTGCGATGCATCGGACCAAGCCAGCATGATTTGGTCAATCGTCGAGTTGTTGCCTACCGCGAAGTTTTCCGTCGCCCAGACTTTATCCCCTCCGCCAAAACCTGCGGCAGCCAGCCGGCCCGACACATCCCCAATATGCCAGGACATCTGGTTGGCGGCCATAATCTCGGCGGTGGATTGCGCCACTGCATTGATGATTGGATCTTCCACAAGGGGAGGAAGCCCATAGGAGACGCGCAGTGTGTTCATGGCAATGATCAGGTCGTACGCGGTGACGTTGCCGGACTGCGCCAGTGCCTCGCCGGGAGGGGCGGCAGAGACCGCGCCGGTTGGATAGAGACTGACGGCGAAAAGCGCGAGGAAAAGGATCAAGCGAAGTAAGAGTTTTTGGACCACAGGGCAATTATAACGGTCGTGTGGTGTGGTTGTAGACATTTTTAGGGTGGTTTTGCAGGGTGGCTGCCCGGTCAAAGTAGGGCTGAGGTGGTACGGTTAAAAGTTTTCCTGATAAAAAACCTTACTGCCAGCGGAGAGCGCAGTAAGGCGCATATGTTATAATGCTGGTGCCGAAGGTGGGAATCGAACCCACATACCCGAAGGTACACGATTTTGAGTCGTGCGCGTCTGCCTGTTCCGCCACTTCGGCGTTGTGAATAAAGTATATCCAATCTTTTCAGAAGGGTCAAGGTTCGCCAAAAAAATATGCGTCTGGGAATCATTGGTCTGCCACAAACAGGGAAAACGACACTCTTCAACGCGCTGACGCGCGGCAGGCAACCGACCGGCGTGGTCAGCGGCAAGATCGAAATTCACACAGGCGTTGTTGATGTGCCCGACCGACGTGTGGATGTGCTTTCTAACCTGTTCAAGCCGCAGAAGACCATTTATGCCAAGGTAACCTACGCCGATATTGCCGGGCTGGATGGCAGCGCCGGTAAGACGGGCATTTCTGGGGTTTTGCTCAACCAACTCACGCAGATGGATGGTTTTATCCAGGTGGTGCGCTGTTTTGAAGATGAGAGCGTTCCACACCCCGCGGGCAGCGTGGACCCGCAACGCGATCTGGCGACGATGGAAGCTGAATTCGTCCTGAATGACCTGATCGCCGTCGAGCGCAAGCTGGAGCGGCTGGTTGAAGAGCGCAAAAAGGGCGGCGGGCGCGAGAAAGCCGTTGTGGAGCGTGAACTGGCGCTGTTTGAGCGCTTTCAAGAGGCGCTGGCGGCCGAGACGCCGCTGCGAGATGTTGAGATCAGCCAGGAAGAGGAAAAGACGTTATCGGGTTATGGCTTTCTCAGCCGCAAACCGATGCTGATTGTGCTGAATATTGCCGAAAACCAGGAAGCGCCGGCCGTGGCGTATGCCCACCAGCACACCAAGATCGTGGCGCTCAAAGGGAAGCTGGAAATGGATATCGCGCAGCTTTCGGCTGAAGATGCGGCGGTATTTTTACAGGAATACGGCATCGAAGAGCCAAGCCTGAACCGAGTCATCCGGCTTTCCTATGACCTGCTGGGGCTGCAATCCTTCTTCACCGTTGGGCCGGATGAGGTGCGTGCCTGGACGGTGCGGCGCGGCGCAAGCGCGCATGAAGCTGCCGGAGAGATCCATTCTGACTTGCAAAAGGGATTTATCCGGGCGGAAGTAATCGGTTATGAAGAATTGATCGCCCTGGGCGGACTGAACGAAGCCAAAGCGAAGGGTAAGCTACGCCTGGAAGGCAAAGAATACCTGGTGAAAGACGGCGATATCATGCACGTGCGGTTTAATTTATAGGCGACATGAGCAGCGCCATGTTGCGCTACAAACTCATTAATATTGACCTGTTTAAGTCTGTCTACGAACTTACCGTAAATTTACTCAAAGCCCGGGTTTGAAACCGGGCTGGTTTCTTGCGGAGAGGACTGGCGTATTCCCCAGATTTGAACGATGAGAATGGCGGCCAGGATCAAACCGCAGCCTGCCAGTTGGATGGGTTGCAAGCCTTCTTTTAAGAAAAGATAACCGGACAGGGCGGCAAAGACGGCCTCCGAACTGAGAATCAGGGCGGCGTCGGTCGGCGGCGAATATTTTTGTCCGATCACCTGCAGGGTATATCCCAATCCTACTGAGATGGCCCCGCCAAACAGAACAGCCCACCAGGCTGTGGCCAGGCCAGCGGCTGTTTCCCAATCCAGGAAGATGGCAGCCACCAGGTTGAGCAGGCCGCACACCAGGTACTGCCCCAGCGAAAACTGTAAGGCATCGAGCCGCCTGACAACCCGGCTGACCAGGATGACGTGCAGCGCCCAGACCCCCGAGCCCGCCAGTTCCAGGCTATCGCCAGGCGCAAGCTGGAATTGCCCCGGCGCGCTGAGCAGCTTGACGCCGAGGATTGCCACGAAGGCGGCCGCCCAGTTTAGCCAGGGCAGGCGCTCTTTCCAGAAGATGACCAGGAGGAGCGGAACGAAGACGACATATAAACTGGTGATGAAACCCGCGTTGGCGGCGGTGGTCCAGCGCAACCCGGCCTGCTGTAGGGCGCTGGCCATAAAGAGTAACGCGCCGGCCAGGCTTACCCAACGTAGACCGCTTTTTTCAACTTTCCAGGGCGTCTTAAGTGTGAAAGGCAGCAGGACTGCAACAGCCAGCAAAAAGCGAGCGCCATTGAACAGAAACACCCCAACGGATTGAGCCGCGACCCGCTGGGCAACAAAAGCCACGCCCCAGATCACCGCCACAGAGAATAAAATCAAATTTCCTTTCAGGCGCATAGGCGTCAAGGTTAACCGAAATGGGCGCGAAAGGCAAGAGAAATTTGGAAATAGATGGTTTTCTGGCTGAGGTATTAAGCGAGCTCGTGGAACAGCCTGTCGAGGTCTGCCAGGTTTGTCCGCGCAGTCAGGTCCAGGCTGAGCGGGGTGACGGAAACCATGCGGTCGAACACCAGGGTGTGGATGTCCGAGTCTGGCGGCACGTCTTCGGGGTGGATCGTCAGGCGGGAGTCCAGGTACTTCGAGTCCGAGAACGCTCGCCGAGTGCTGGGGAAGGGGGTGAAATAGCGGTGTTTTCCCTGGCGGGTGACGCGCCAGGGGGTGGATGGCGTGGCGTCGAAGGGGATATCAATTTTCAACAGGTCAACGTCCGGTGGCATCTGGTGTTCCAGAAGGAGGCGCGCAAACCTGGCTGTGAAATAGACTGCGGTTGAGAAATCAACCTCGGTCGAGTGCTCCAGGTAGCCGCTGATGTCTTCTAGCTCCAGTGAAGCAGCCAGCGCTTTTATCCCAATAGAAGCGGCTTCGAAAGCTGCCCCGACCGTACCAGAAGACAGGATACTGTGTCCCAGGTTCTCCCCGTAATTAATGCCCGAAACGACCAGATCGGGCTGCGCTGGCAGGATATCCAACACCCCATGCAGCACCGCCTGTGCGGGCGAGCCGCCAATAGCGTGTACTTGCCACTGCTGGCCGTTGACTTCCATAATTTGTTTTTCGATCTGGCCGTCAGAGGTCGTTGGCAGGCTGCGCCCCGCCCCAGAGAATTGTTCGCGCGGCGCGGCAACATGCACATAGCCGATAGACGAAAGCGCTTCGGCGGCAGCCCATAAACCGGGGCTGCGGATGCCATCGTCATTGGTGAGAAGAATTTGAGGCTGCTTTTGGCTCATCAATGGGATATTCTATCATCTTATCTTGGCTTGTGGTGAGACTCTGGCGATCGCCTACCGTGCTATAATCATCTTTGATCAGCCGAAAGCGAATAAGCCTGATTGCTTTGCAAATTAAAATACCTGGAGGTTCACAATGAAAGCCAACCGACGTTTGTTTACAGGTTTTGTGCTGCTGGCTGCTGTCACGGTGGCCTGCGCTTGTCCGGCTTCATTGCCGGGATTAAACCCTTTGAAAGGGATCGAGGAAACCGGCATGGCAATTGCCTCCCAGGTGCCGCAGGGGCTAGCCGAAACAGCTCAGGCTTTTGCTACCGAGGCGGATATTTCTCCGGATGAACTTGCTAAAACAGCCCAGGCCGGGGTGGCTACCTTTGTCCCTCAGGGGACTGGCGAAGCGCCAGATAATATTCCTATTATCGAAGGACAGGTGAGCATGCAGGTTGCAACGCCGGAGATGGTCAGTTACACGGTTAACCAGCCCGCCGAGGATGTCAAGAACTTTTACCAGGGGCAAATGCTGGCCTATGGCTGGAAGCTGGAAGAAAATGACGGCATCCAGATTCCGGGCACCACGGTTCTAAGTTACGAAAACGAAGAAAGCCGCGCCAAGGTGACGATTGTTGGCATCGGTGATACCACCCAGGTATTAATCGAGATCAGCCCGAAATAATCACCTGGATCATCAGGTAGTTAGCGTCCAGACGAGGAGCAGCGGCCTGGTCGCCGCCGCGAAGCGGGACCGGCATCCTGTTCTTTTTAGGAGCAGTCTCCATTAAACATAAACTGGCGGGTTAGGGATGAACACGTACCAAACCAGATATACCAGCACCCCTATCAGCGTGGCGGCCAGGTATAAGGCGTAGGCAACCCGCATGTATGGCTTATAATTTTTGAACTTGAGTTTCTTGGGAACCAGCCCGTTGCCTCGCAGCGTGACGAACAGGCCAAAGACAAAAGCTGTCAGGCCGATTGAGGCATGGATGCTGGTGACGCTATAAAAATAGGCGGGGCGTTCTCCCATAAAATCCTGGATGATTTCCTTGTAGAATGGGAGCATCATAGCCCAGAGGACGACGATGGCGTTCAGTGCCGCGGCGGTTGTTTGGGCGACGCGATGAGCCATAAACTGTTTTTTGCGCGCCAGCACGAAGCCAATGGTGAACAGAGCAGCTGCAAGAACCATGAGCATCAGCGTGATATCCGCAAAGCGGTTGGCGTGCGTGCCCAAAAAGCCAGGTTGATGAAAGAACTCTAATATAGTGGCCTCCAGGCAGAGGGATGAAAGTTGGTAGAGTTTTTGTCTTTTATTATTTGACAAATTATACCAAATATATATACTAATTAAGTATTTCCTTTTTTCAGCCAGATGATGCGATATTCCCTTCAAAAATACCTGTCAAATGTCACTTGACATTCAGGTTATTCCTATCTATGATATCTTGATCGGCTGTCATTTAAGAAAATTTTACATACATTCCAGTTGCTGCGAGGCTTGCAGCGTCTCTGTTTCAGATGGCGAATTTCCCTTTGAATTAAATCGTGTTTTCTATCTTGTCCTATAAAAAGGAGCAATTTTCATGGAATTCACAGGCTATCTTGATTTTTGGTTTACCGATCGGCCCCTGGTTGAGCGGGTGGAGGCGTTTTCCCGCCTTGGCGTCAGGCGCCTGGACGTGTGGTGCTGGCGCCTGGTGGATATGGCTGCGCTCTCCGCGGAGTGTAAACGGGTAGGTTCGGTGATCAACTCTACATTTGATGATCAGATGGGTTCGCTTGCAGATCCCAACGATAATGAATTGACCCTGCGCTCCTGGGCAGAGAGTCTAGAGATGGCAGAACGTTATGGGGTCGAGACGCTGTTTATTTTTTCCAATCAGGTGGATATCGTCAATGGTAAGGAATGGACGCGCCGTTTGTCCAGGTATGTCACAGAAGCCGAGCAATATGCCAACCTTCTGAGCCAGACCGAAAAAATCCTTAAGATGGTGGAGCAAACCAAAATTAAGGTGTGGGTAGAAGCCTTGAATACCTTCCACATCCAGGGCGGTGTGCTGGTGCACGATCATGACCTGGCGGCAGATTGGGTGCGGCGGATGAACCATCCCCAGTTCCGACTGGCATTTGACTGCTACCACCAGCAGCGCACAGCCGGGAACTTGATGTATGGGCTGGAGGCCTACTGGGGACTTTACGACACATTTCATGTTGGCGATGTGCCGACCCGACAGGAGCCCGGCACCGGCGAGATCAACTTCCCCAACTTGTGGGCAAAGCTGCGCTCGATGGGATATGATGGGCTGATTGGAATGGAGTTCCGGCCCTCAAGAAGCGAAGCGGAGACCTTTGAAAGGGTCAAGGAAATTTTTAAAACCGAATAGCGTCTTCCCTCAGGGAGGTCCGCGATACAGTGCGCGGGGATAGTTTCTTCACTGTTATTCGAAATGGAATATTCCTGCGGTTTGCTATTTTTAATTGGGATGGTCTTGCTAAAAGCGGCATTCCAGATAGATAGACTTTCCTGAAAAGTGAGGTCTTTGATGGAATTTACTGGTTTTTTAGATTTTTGGTTTGCCGACCGACCGCTCATCGAGCGGATCGAAGGCTTTGCCAGGCTGGGCATCCGGCGCTTGAACGTTTGGAGCTGGCGGATGGTGGATATGGCGGCGCTTTCAGTTGAATGTAAAACCTCAGGCTGCATCCTGGATTCTACCTTTGACGATCAGATGGGTTCGCTGGTTGACCCCAATGATAACGACCTGACGCTGCGTTCCTGGGCGGAGAGCCTGGAGATGGCAGAACGTTATGGGGTAGAAAGCCTGTTTATTTTCTCCAATCAGGTGGATCGAGTCTCTGATCAGAGCTGGTCCCGCCGACTTTCACGGGGTGTGACCGAAGCCGAACAGTATGCGAACCTTCTGGATCAGACCGAGAAAATCTTAAAAATGGTCGAGAAAACCAGGGTTAAGGTTATTGCTGAACCGCTCAACACCTTCCACATCCAGGGCGGGATCCTGGTACATGACCATGATCTGGCAGCCGACTGGGTGCGGCGAATGAATCATCCGCAGTTCAAGATGGTGTTTGATTGCTACCATCAGCAGTTGACGGCTGGCAACCTGTTTTATAAAATGGAAAGCTGCCTAGGCTTGTATGACGCTTTCCACGTGGCGGATGTTCCGGGGCGGTTGGAACCCGGCAGCGGTGAGATCAACTTCCCTAACTTATGGGTAAAACTGCGCTCACTAGGGTATGATGGGTATATTGGGCTGGAGTTTAAACCTTCAAGAAGTGAAGCGGAGACTTTTGAGCGGGTCAAGGCGATTTTTAAACCCTGACCTTAGTTTGTATTATTTGTTGATGGTACAGGAGCAAATGAAATGGAAATGGAAGGAAAAACTGCGCTGATCACCGGCGGGGCGCAACGGGTAGGCAAGGCGATCACCCTCGGGCTGGCGCGCGCCGGCGCCAATGTGATTGTCAACTATAACCGTTCGGCAGATGAAGCCGAACAGACGATCCGCGAAGTGGAAGCGCTGGGCGTTTCTGGCCTGGCGGTTCAGGCAGATGTTTCAGACTGGGAACAGGTCCAACGCATGTTCGAGGAGATCAACCGCAAAACGAATGGCGTGGATATCCTTGTCAACAATTCTTCGCTTTTTCTTACCACACCGGTGCCCACGACCAACCTGGAAAACTGGCATAAGGTTACCAGCGTCCTGATTGATGGGGCGTTCTATTGCTCCAATCTGGCGGCGTTCAGCATGTTGGAAAAAAAAGAAGGAGCGATCGTAAACATTGTTGACCTTTCGGTGTGGGAAGCCTGGCCGAAGTTTTCAGCGCATGCGGTTGGAAAATCTGGGCTGATGGCATTGACTCGGCAGTTTGCCCTGGATCTTGCGCCCTACGTGAGGGTGAACGCAGTCTGTCCTGGACCGGTCTTGCCGCCTACTCATTACAGTCCTGAGAAAATTAAGCGTACTGCAGGCAAGACCCTGTTGCATCGCTGGGGTTCGCCTGAGGATATCTCGAAAGCCGTGAATTTTTTGATTGATGCGGATTACATCACCGGCGAGGTGATCATCGTTGACGGCGGGCAGCGCTTTGGGCATCGCCAGTTGGAAGAAGGATAGCCACTCGTTTTTGATGACGAGAGTTCTAAATTTGGAAAGAAGGAGATTTAATCATGAGTGTTACACGAAGAATGGGACGAATTTTTGCGCCGGACGGCAAGGCTTTGATCGTTGCCATGGATCATGGCGGTATGGATGGCCCTTGTAAAGGTCTTGAAAATCCTGGAAAAACGATCGAAAAAATTGTGACTGGCGGCGCCAATGCCATTTTGACGACCTACGGCCTGGCGCGGCGCTACGCGGCAGAACTGGCCGGCATCGGTTTGATCTTGCGGTCGGATGGCGGCGGCACTTCGATTGGACCAGGCGGTGGTCCTGGCAGGATCTTCTTCGAGGTAGAAGAAGCCCTGCGGCTGGGCGCTGATGCGATGGCTGTATCCGCCTTCCCTGGCGCGCCGAACGAAGGGGAGACGATGGAAAACCTGGCCTACATCGCCGGCGAGGCGCACAAATGGGGTATTGCTGTGCTAGGCGAAATGGTCCCCGGCGGGTTCGACAGCCCTGCGGACAAACGCACCTCGGAAACCGTCGCTCTTTCGGCGCGGGTGGGCGCTGAACTGGGAGCGGATATTATCAAGACGCCGTATGTCTCCGGCTTCGAAGCGGTCACCAGCACCAGCTACGTGCCGGTGGTCATTTTGGGCGGCGCCAAGCGTGGTAAAGAACGCGATATGCTGGCCGATATCAAAGCAGCGATTGATACAGGCGCATCCGGTGTCGCGATCGGACGGAATATCTGGCAATCCGAAAATCCAACTGCCATGACGGCTGCCGTGGCTGCCATCCTGCACAAAAACGCCAGCGTGGACGAGGCCATGGCCATTCTGGCGGGCAAATAGCGCTCTTTTGTTGATCACACCCTTGTTCAATAAGAGCTTGCCAGTGACTCAACACCTTGCAGGGAAACCGGAAGAACCATGGAAAAACCTCCTGCTGGTTTACCGATAAACCGGAGCTAATCGAAAGCAAGGGTGTCTTATAAACTTTCGATTGGGAGAATAAAAAATGAAACCAGACTTCAAACGATTTGTTGGCCAGGTGGCCGTAGTGACCGGCGGCGCGAAGGGGATCGGCGGGGCGTGCGCGCTGCGTTTTGCTCAAGAGGGCGCTAATGTGGCGATCCTTGATATTGAAATGACGGCGGCAGAAGAGAACGCCAAAGCCTGCCGCGCCGAGGGCGTAGAGGTGTTGGTGCTGAACTGTAACGTCGCTGATGAAATCAGCGTCCAGAACGCTATCGACGCGGTGGTTAAAAAATGGGGCCGCATTGATGTCCTGGTGGCTTCAGCCGGTATCTATAGCGGCAAACCCCTGCCAGAGGTGAGCCTGAAACAGTGGCAACGCTTGATTGATATCAATTTGACCGGCGTTTTCCTCACCAACCGGGCGGTGGCGCCGATTATGATGAAGCAGAAATCCGGCAGCATCATCAATGTCGCTTCAATGGCCGGGAAGACAAGTTTTCCCGGATCGGCGGAATATTCAGCCTCTAAGAGCGGAGTGATTGGATTGACGCGCTCGGTGGCGATGGATATGGCGCCGTATGGCGTTACCGTAAACGCCCTTTGCCCGGGCAATACTTTGACCGATATGGTTATTAAAGAAGTATCCGTGCAGGTTGGCAAAGCAGTTGGTATGAGCAGTGAGGAATGGATTAAGATGCGCGCCAACGATGCGCCGCTGAAACGGCTTGCCGAGCCGTGGGAAATGGCAGGCGTGACTGCTTTCCTGGCCTCGCAAGACTCGCGCTATCTCACAGGGCAGGCTATCGAGGTGGATGGCGGGATCATCATGAGCTAGAAATTTGAGGTTTGCATGACAAAAACAAGGACAACGATTTTTAACGGGCCTAAGCAACTGGAAGTGCGCGAGGTTGAGCTTCCGGCGCTAGGAGAGCGACAAGTGCTCGTCAAGGTAAAGGCCTGCGCGCTTTGTACGTGGGAGCAGCGCTTCTACAAAGGTTCCGCTAGCGAAGACTATCCTTTTCGCGGTGGACATGAGGTCTCCGGCGAGGTGGTTGCTCTCGGCAGCCGGGCAAAAACGGACGCCAGGCCGGGCGATGGCGCTTCGCTGGCGATCATGACGCGCTGCGGGGCGTGCGATAACTGCCGTCGCGGCATGGATAACTTTTGCGAGAATGATGACGGCGGCAAGATCCCCGGTTTGCCCTGGGGACCAGGCGGTTTGAGCGATTATGTGATCGTCGAAGACTACCAGCTCTACAAAGCAGCCCCCCCTTATGACTATGCAGCGCTAGCGTTGGCCGAGCCGGTGGCCTGTGTGCTGCGCAGCGTCGAAGCCCCTGCCCTTGAAAAAGGCGATGCCGTTCTGGTGCAAGGCGTTGGCATGATGGGACTGCTCCACGTCCAACTGCTCCAGCTTCGTGGGGTGCGCGTGTTGGTGAGCGAACCAGACGCCGCTCGTCGCCAGAAGGCGCTGGAGGAAGGCGCAATCGCGGCGTACAACCCGATGGAAGAAGACGGGAAGCAATTCGTCCAGGATCACACCGGCGGGCGTGGAGTGAAGGCTGTCTTCTTCACCGCCGGGGGTGTTCCAGCGATTGAAGCGGGTATCCCACTGCTTGCAAAACGCGGTTGGTTGTGTTTGTATGGCTCGATCCATCCCAAGGGGCCGCTCACGGTTGACCCCAATCTGATTCACTACAATGAACTTGTGATCACGGGCACCTTCTCGCACACCAAGTCCAGCTTCCGGCAGGCGGTGGCGTTACTGGCGCAAGGCCAAGTGAACACTGCGCCGTTCATCAGCGAAAGGGTAGCCTTTCCCAAAGTGGATTATGCTTTTGAGCGCGCCATCAGCCCAGATACTTATCGGGTTGTAGTGGAATTTTAACTTGTAAGGAAGCGAGCTTGTCAACAGAAAAAGTATTGCTTGGGATTGATATTGGTACTCAAGCGGTGAAAGTGCTGGCGGTGAGTTTGGATGGCCGCGTGCTGGCCCAGTTTGGGTTGGAGCGCGGCCCCAGCCATCCGCATCCGGGCTGGGTTGAAATGGACGCCGCACAAGACCTGTGGGGGCCGGTTGTTCAACTGCTAAAGAGGTTGTTTAGCAGTTCGGCGGTTCGTCCGCAGGATATCGCCGTGGTGGGGGTGAGCGGCCTGGTGCCGTGTCTGTGCCCGCTGGATGAGCAAGGCAACCCAGCCGGCGAGGTGATCCTGTATTCTGATAACCGCGCTTTGGATGAACTGGCTTGGGTTAATCAAACGGCTGGCCTCTCCTTGACTGCCGAAGCGGTGGTCCCAAAGCTGGTCTGGATTCGCAACCGCCAGCCGGAACGTTTTAACCGCATTCGTACGATCTTCTCTGCCCATAATTTTGTCGTTTACCGGCTGACCGGGGTGAGGGTTGTGGATTATGATACGGCTGGCATCCTGGGAGGAATTTTTGACCGCCAGAGCAAGAGCTGGCGCGTGGAGATCTTTGAGAAACTGGGGTTGTCCCCTTCTTTGCTTCCTCCTTTGTCTCCGGCGACAGGGCTGGTGGGAACCATCACGCCTGAAGCGGCCCAACAGACCGGTTTACCAACCGGTATCCCGGTGATTGCCGGCAGCGGCGACACTTTTCCGACGATTGTTGGTTGCGGCGTGATTGATGTTGGCGACGCGATGGTTTCCTATGGAACCACCGGCCTGCTCACGCTGGCTCAGAAACCGCTGGTGCATTCGGCGGGTGGGCCGCACTTCGATGACGGCAAGGGAGAAGCCTCTGTTGCCTGGGTAGCCAATATTCTTTCAGCCGGGAGGCTGGTGCGATGGTATTGCGAGCAATTTGGCCAAATGGAACACACCATTGCCCGCCGGATGGGGGTGAGTATGCATGACCTGCTGGATGCCCAGGCAGGGCGGTTGCCGCCCGGCGCTGACGGTTTGATCATTCTACCGCACTGGCTTGGCCGCCGTACGCCGGATCCCACGCCGCACATCAGTGGGGCGATGATTGGCTTTACGCCCAGTCACACGCCGGCGCATATTTACCGGGCTATCCTTGAATCTTTTGGGTATAATATGCGGCAGACATTTGAAGCGGTGCGCTCGCAAGCAAAGCGGGTTGTCGCCACGGCAGGGGGGGCGCGCAGCCGCTTGTGGCGGCAGATTGTGACCGATATCCTCAAGACGCCGATCGAGTATTACCCTTCGGCCAGCGGCGCTTTGGGGATTGCGTTTCTTGCCGGTTATGCTGCCGGGTTGATACAGGACTTCAATGACATTAAAAGGCACTGGCTGCAAGGCGCCGAAGTCACGATTCCTGAACCGTCACTGACGCCAGTTTATGATCGGTACTTCGAGGTCTATTGTAATTTTGACCGCGAGATGGCTGCGCCCTTTGCTCAATTGGCGCAACTTGCGGCGCATTCTACAGAATAATGAAGCTGACCTGAACGCGATAACTGTTGTCGGGTCGGGTTCTCAAGAGAGGGTTTATCGACCATGGTTGAAAAAAATGGTACTGCGCAGCCGACGATCAGTACCCGCCTGAAGAAGAAACGGGTTCAGGCGGGGCTGAGTATCCGAGAACTGGCGAGGCGCACAGGGTTGACGGCTTCGTTCATCAGCCAGGTGGAAAACGAGAAAGCCAATGTTTCGCTTGACTCGCTTCGGCGGATTTCAGAGGTGTTGGGTGTACAAATGTTGTACTTCCTTTCTGATTTTGGGATAAACAATGGCGTCGAGCTGCGGGCTGTTTCGGAGGAATCGATCACAACTGGCGGTATGGCTGAAGCGCAAAACCTGGTGGATCGAACTCATCCCCTGATCAAATCAAATATGCGCGCCAGGTTATTCCTTCCGGACGCCGGGATCACGTATGAATTGTTGACCTCACGCCTGGATCACAAGATGGAAGCCTTTATGGGGAGAATGTCGCCCGGCACGGGGAATGTGGGCAGCAAATTGAGCATCCCGACTGAGGAATTTATTTTTGTGTTGGCCGGTGCATTGAGAGTTGGCATTGGCGACCAGATTTACCTGGTTGAAGCTGGTGACTCTATCTATTTTGAGGGGCAGTCTTTAACCTGCCTGGCAAGCGGCAGCGACACAGAAGAGACGATCTGGCTTTCGGTGGTCACGCCGCCTGCTTTCTAGCGGTTATGGCGCCCCTTGGGGCTGAGAAAAAGAGCAGCGCTACCTCTACGGCAGCGCTGCTCTTTTTAGGAACTACGAATGAACGTGTGAATTTACAGTGTTTTTAGGCAGCGAGGCTATCTCATCTCTTGCCCGCTTAATTCCACATCGCATCCATTTCTTCCAGTGGAACATCGAAGATCGTATTGTTGGGCGCCACCTGCTCTTTAATGAAATACTCTGGCAGGCGGTCGTCTTCGGTTGTGAACCCGGCGGCGCGATTGAACTGGATTTCGAGCTTGATGGTGCGCAGGCCAAGCTGGTTCAGCCAGTCATCCGGAAGATCAACGCCATAGATGGAGCGCATCATGTTCACGGCAAAATCGGGCCGCTGGCCGACTGCCCCGGTATTGAAAGCGCACAAACCGAGGGCGTCATAGGCGGCGCGCTGGATCTGCATGGCGCGCGAGGCGCCGACGGCTTTGGAGGCATCCATGTGGTTAATGGGTAGAAAGACCGTCAATCCAGCGGTGTGATCGGCGCCCATCGGGCTGGTGGCGTAAGTGACGCCCGTGCCTTTGACGACGCGCGGATCATAAGCGCTCATCGCCTGGCCCTTGACCGCCGGGATGCGCTTGACGTTCAAGGCCTTGCCGGTATGCACCACGCCGTTGGCGACCAATTTGCCTAGTTCTCCTCCGGTAGAAATTTCCTCCAGCACTTCGGCGGCGCGTTTGCCGTCTCCAAAACGCGGCAAATTCATGCTCTTATAGGGCTCAGGGGCGCAGCCTGTCTCTGCAGCTTCCATCATTACGCCCAGCGCCGCGCCGACCTCGATGGTGTCCAATCCGAGCTCGTTGCACAGATAATTGAGATGGGCTACCTCATCGAGAGAGGAAATATCCAGGTTGGATCCGCACAGACCAAGCGTTTCAAACTCGATCGGCGTGACCGCCAGCGTACCGTCTTCCTTTGGGAAGATATTACTGCACTGAATAACGCAGCCCCGCATACAGGCGTGGGTTGGCGTTCCCACGCCGTCGCGCGCCATGATCAGGTCATACATCGTCTCGGCGCTTATGCCTTCAGCATTGTCCATTCGCCCGATACTGAAGTTGCGCACAGGCAGACCGCCCAGGGTCTGTACTTGCATCACGGTTGAAGCTGTTCCAAATTTCCGCAGGGTGGTCACGCGCTCGTTTGCGGCGACGAATTTATTGAACTCTACAATCTTTGTACGAGCTTCTTTTTCTGTTGCGATGCTGGTTTTGCCAGTGATCTTGCGGATCAGAACGGCCTTCAGTCCCTTGCTTCCCATCACGGCGCCCATCCCGCCCCGGGCTGCCAGGCGGGAAGGCCGGTCTTCTGCATCCGAAACAGCGATACCTGCGCCTTTATAGAGGTGCTCGCCTGCATAACCGTTGCAAATAAAAACGTACCCTTCGCCGAAATCTCTTTTCAACGCTTCAGCCAGCTGGCTGTTCCAAAGGTTTTGGTAGGGCTTTCCGTCTGCGAGACGTGGGCCCTTCTCATCCAGGATAAAAATGGAGAGATCGCCTGCCGGGCGCATACCGGTGAAAACGATTGCCCGGTATCCCAATGCGGCGATGCTGTCGCCGCCCATTCCGCCAGCGTTGGATTCTTTTATGCCGCCGGTCAGCGGGCTCTTGCCGCCGACAGAAAGCCGCCCGCCCGTGGAAACGTTGCGGCCGGAAAGCGCGCCAGCTGCAAAAACTAATATGTTTTCGGGGCCGAGCGGGTCGGACTTAGGCGGGACCATTTCTGAAACGAGCATTCCAGTCAGCAGGCGGCCGCCGAGCAAGGGATCTTCCAGGATTCTTTCTTGGGGTTCGCCATTGGCGAGGTTGACGATCAAAATTTTCATAGGTATTCCTCCATCAATTTAGCGCAGTCTTCGGCGGTCGCCTGGCGGATATTGTTGCCAAACATCGCCATTCGGGTGGTACTCTCGGCCAGTTTGGCAATATCGGCTTTTTGCAAGCCAACTTCGCTCAAACGGGTTGGCAGACCGAGGTCTGCGATGAACTTTTTTGCCCAGCCGGAAAAATCTTCCGGTTTGCTGCTGGCAGGTAGGCGCATGGCCTCGCGTAGCGCTTCCCACCGCTCGGGGGAGATGGCAGGGGCGTCGAAGGCCAGCGTTGGCGGCAGCAATACAGCTACCGCGAGGCCGTGATGCAGGTGGTATGTGTTGGCCAGCGGTCCGGCGATGGCGTGGTCCAGCCCAAGGCCGGCCTGATCCATGGCGATGCCGGCGATTGTGGCGGCTTCGATCATGGCTTTACGGGCCTCCAGGTTCTTGCCGTTGTGGGTTGCTTCGGGAAGCCAGCGCACCGCCGCCCGAATGGCGCCCAGCGCGAACAAATCGGTCATCGGATTGGCGCGCTTGCCCAGGTAGGCTTCAATGGCGTGCACCAGCACGTCCATGCCGGTCGCAGCGGTCAATTTGGGCGGGAGCGACAGGGTCAGCGACCCGTCCAGGATAGCGATCTTCGAGAACACCTCTGGGTGGACGACGCCTTTCTTAAAGCCAGTGTGGTCGCCGATCACGGTCACATGAGTCGATTCGCTGCCGGTGCCGGCGGTGGTTGGGATAGAAATCACCGGCAGGGCAGGTTTTTCGAGTTTTGCTCTGCCCCATTGCAGGTCTTCCCAATCCAGCCCAGGGTTGCCCAACAGGATACCAACGGCTTTGGCGGTGTCAATGACGGAACCGCCGCCCAGCGCAACAACGTGGGTTGAGCCCGCTTTCCGGGCCGCCTCGAAGGCCGGTAAGACATCCTGGACGTTGGGGTTGCCAGGGATATCGCTGAACACTTCGACGGGAACGCCAGCGGCGGCAAGTTTGTTCAAGAATGGCTCGGCCAGACCTGCCGAAATAATGCCTTTATCGGTCAGCAGCGCAACTTTCGGGCCTTCGACATGGCTTAGTTCTTGAACCAGGTCTTCAGCGGCGTCGCTGGAAAAAATCAATCGAGTAGGAAAGTGAAAAATGGATCCCATGACTATACCTCGCTTTTTATGTGAAATAAGAGAATTGGAAGAAAGATACCAGCAAGCCTTTTAGTTGTACTTAATGTATTATACTCTTACTTATACTAAAAGTAACATTTTTCACGTTTCGCAAGATCAAAACGTCAGTATTTTCATGGCAGAGCCGGCTTGTAAAGGATGCCCGTGACATTTTTGAAAGATTTTGCACGGCAGCTGCTTCTTGCGTTTATAGCTAATTTATTTATAATGTAATTATGCGAAAAATGTCAATTGTCACTTGACATCAGAAGTTAAAATGGGTATTCTTCCATAAACCTCTGCTCTTTTTGTGAAGAGGAAAGCAACAAGATATAATCTGGCAGCGTTAATCATTCTTTGTTCTGGTTGTTGGTAAATGTCTTAAATGATTAGAAACCGCAAAGGATTCCTCCACTGTCAATGCATACACCGTTTTGCACGGATAGTTTTGTTTTCCCATTACACTTTCTAGTCAATCCATACCCAAGATCGTGAGATAGGTCTACCCTGGTCAATCCCTATTGAAACCGATTTCACGCTTGTGGCCAAATATTGTATTGTGAAAAAATTCGCAAATTCGAATAATAAGATGGTATTTATTATATTTAGGAGTGATTCTTGTGATGACCACTGATCAAAGCATCCTAATTGAAAATGGGACGATCGTTACCGTTGATGAGAAAGATACCGTCCATTCGACCGGGTATGTTCTGGTGCAGGGCGATCGAATTGCTGCGGTAGGCGCAGGGTTGCCGCCGCCTGATGTGAAGCAGAAGGCGCATACCACGCTGGACGCAACGAACATGGCCGTGATGCCCGGTATGGTCAACGCACATACCCACCTGTTCCAATCCTTTATCCGCGGGCGCGGGGACGATAAGACGCTGCTGGAATGGATCAAGGCTTACATCTGGCCTATTGCCGAAAACATGACTCGCGAGGAGACCTACCTTGCAGGGCTGGTTGGGTTGATGGAGAACCTGCGCAGCGGAGCCACCTCGGTCATTGATCACCAATACATCCACGCCGACCCGACCTGCGATGACGGCTTTTACCAGGCTGCGAAAGAAACCGGTTTGAGGTTGTTGCTGGCGCGCGGTTGGGCGGATATGAGCTATCGGGAAACATTGATGGAGACGCTCGACCAGGTCATCAATGAATCCACCCGGTTGTATGAGACTTATCACGGAAAAGAAAACGGCAGGCTTCTCTTTGAATTCGGCCCGGTGATCCCGTGGGGCTGTTCTGATGAGGCCATGCGTAAGACTTATGAATTGGCCCGCCAGTGGGGCGTAGGGACGCATATCCATGTGGCCGAAACGCGTGAAGAAGTTGAGATGAACCTCAAGAGGCGCGGTAATCGCCATATTGAGTGGTTGGCGGAGATTGGGATTTTAGGGCCGGATGTGCAGCTGGTGCACAGCGTATGGCTGGATGACCATGAGTTGGATCTGGTCAAGCAGCACGGCGCCGTCATTGTGCATTGCCCGGTCAGCAACATGTACCTGGCTTCGGGGGCGGCTCGGATCCCCGAAATGCTCAAGATGGGTATCGCGGTGTCTCTGGCGAGCGATGGCCCCGGCAGCAACAACAACCAGGACATGATGGAGGTGCTGAAAACCACCGCTCTGCTTGCTAAGGTCTCCACGTTGAACGCAATGGCTGTTTTACCAGAGCAGGTTTTGCGGATGGCCTGTCGGGGCGGCTCGCTGGCCTTTGGCCGACCGGATGCGATTGGATCGCTGGAAGCCGGCAAAAAAGCCGACATTGTACTGGTTGATCTGGATACGCCCTTTGCCATGCCGGTGCACAACGCCGTTTCGGCGTTGGTGTATAACCTCAGTTACGGTTCTGTGGATACCGTTTTGGTGGATGGGAATATTCTGATGAAGGACAAGAAGATCCTGGTCGTTGATGAAAAAGAGGTCTTGAAAGAAGCACGTATTGCCTGTAAAAAGCTGTTCGAACGGGCAGGCGTGCAGTAACGACCTCTCCTGGATCGTAAATCTTTACTAAAAAACGGATTTGCTAAACAGCTCTCACTGGGCAGCAAGAGGTTAGAAGGTATTGCGATGACGGAAACTGTGCGAGGTTTGGCGGTAAAGAAGAAAATGCCTCTTAATCGGGTTCAAAAGGCGATGGCGAAGGGCATGAAAGCCAGCGTTGAAACGCTGGCGCTGAGCCAGTTGAGCCGGGAAATGGACGTGACCGGGCTTCAGGCGGTTCGCAAACAGCGGGCTGGCGTGAAGGCGCTTTCATTGAACACCTTGATTATGGCTGCTGTCGCTCGTACTCTGCCGGCGCACCCTTTTTTGAACGCAGAACTGGTGGAGAACGAGATCGTCGTGTTCGAGCCGGTCAACCTTGGCATGGCGGTTGCGACCCAGGCCGGCTTGATCGTACCCGTTATCCAGAACGCCGACGTCCTCTCGCTTCAGGAAATGGATCAGGAAATCAACCGGCTGGCTGAACGGGCTCGCAGCGGCAAACTGGAATTGGCGGACATCGAAGGCGGCACGTTCACGGTGAGCAACCTGGGGATGTTCGGAGTAGACAGCGGCAATCCCCTGCCGCGCCCGCCCGAGAGCGCCATCCTGCTTTTTGGGGCAGTGCGGCCTCGGCCGTGGGTGGTGGATGCTCAAATCGTGGTGCGCGAGACCTGTTGGGCTACTTTGTCTTATGATCACCGCTTTATAGACGGCGCTACGGCGGCTGCTTACCTGGCCGATTTGAGCGATTTGTTGGCGGAACCAGAACGCTTGTGGCGATAACCTGATCGAAAAAGGACGATATGGAATTCGCAGAACTCTTGTTGACGCATGCATTGATCGTTACCCAGGACGAAGATCGTTCCATCGTCCCAGACGGCGCGATTGCGATCCGCCAGGGGCAGATCCTTGCGCTGGGCGCAACCGATGAGGTGGCGGCTCGTTTTCAGGCTGGCGAGATGATTGACTTGAGCGGGAAGGTGGTCTTTCCTGGGTTGATCAATACGCATGACCATCTCTTCCAGGTCGCGACCAAGGGCCTGGGCGAGGATATGCCGGTTGAAAAGTGGGTGGATGTGGTCACCGCCCCGACGACGATCCATATTCTGCCGGAAGAGATTTATGTCTTTGCCCTGACGGGATGCCTGGAGCTGATTCACAGCGGCGTGACCACTGTGGTGGATATGAATTACAAAGCGATGAACTTTGATTCGCATCACCAGAACATCCGCGCCCTCACTGAGAGCGGTCTGCGTAGCCGCTATACGACCACCATCACGACCTATGGGTTGGAGTATGGCATTCCGCCGCAACTGATCGATTCTGTGGAATGGCATATGGATGTGTACAGGCAACTGTTCAGCGCCTACCCCGCTGGGGAGAAGTTTGCGATCTGGGTTTCGATCGGGGCACCCTGGACGGCCATGCGAGAAGATTTGATCAAGCTGCGCGCATTTGCCGACGAGACCGGGGCGCGGATGATCATGCACATCAACGAAAATTATCTGGATAACCAATCCATCCAGTCGCGCTATGGCAAGAATGTGACGCCTTTCTTTGAGGAGATAGGATTCCTGCGGTCGGATCTGCTGGCGATCCATTGCGTTGAGATGGATGATGCGGATATAGAATTGTTCGTCAAACATGATGTCAAAGTTTCACATAACCCGGTCAGCAATATGTATCTGGGTTCAGGGATTGCCCCCATCATGAAGATGCACCACGCCGGCCTCACGATTTCGCTGGGGGTGGATGGCGCCGGCAGCAACAATTCGCAGGACATGCTCGAAACCTTGAAGTGCGCCGCGCTTGTACAAAAGGTGGCGGCCAAAGACGCCTCGGTGGTGGATGCGCAGACCGTACTGGATTGGGCGACGCTGGGCGGGGCCAAGGCCATTGGTCTGGAAAAAGAAATTGGCTCGCTGGAGGTGGGTAAGCGGGCAGACCTGTTCGTCATCGCGCCCAACACGCCCAAAGTGGTGCCGATCCATGACCCGGTGGCTTCGCTGGTCTATTCGTGCGGGCAGGAAAACGTGGTCATGACGGTAGCAGACGGCAAGGTGTTGATGAAAGACGGCGTGATCCAACATGTTGACGAAGCCAGCGTAATTGCCCGCTGCCAGCAAGCTGCGCTGACGTTGGCGGACCGCTGCGGCTCGAACGCTAAAGTCAAGCGATCCTGGCAAGGGAACCGGAGATGAAAGGTTTGGAAGGCAAAGTTGGGGGCTTTCTTGGAGCGGAGTGCGGCATGATACACCCCGGTCCGGTTCAGACTGAGATGCTGCGCAGCACCGCCCTTGTAAGAAGGTTTGGCTTGACATTGAAAAATGGTATATCCGGGTTCTCTCCAAACGATCCCGATGGGACGTTTTGGCCAACCTGAGGAAGTCGCCACCCTGGCTGCTTTTAAGCTTTGGGAGAGGCCGGTTGTAACGACGGACAGGCGACCCATATTGACGGTGGATTGATGGTCTATTTGTTTGTGGAGAGGAGGTGATGCTCTGAATCAAGGACTCAAAACCTTGCACGCCACTGTTGAATTACCTTAAACCAAATTTTTTATGCAAAAGAAGGAGAAGGACAAATGAAGAAAACAATCGTGGTTCTGGTGTCTCTGGTGGTTTTAGCGATGCTCATGATTTCCGCTTGCGCCCCAGCAGCGCCTGAAAAGGTTGTTGAGACCGTCGTGGTGGAGAAGGAAGTCGAAAAGGTCGTCGAGAAGACCGTTGTGGTCGAAGAGAAGGCTGAGGACCCCCTGGCGGCCGCAAAGGCATTCCTGGCTGGCAAGAAGATCTGCTCCGTGCTGCCGGGCCCCGTGAATGACGCCGGCTGGACCACCCAGGCATATAATGGTCTGGTCAATCTGCGTGACAACTTCGGCATGGAAATCCTCTACCGGGAAGAGACCAAGGTAGAAGAAGCCGAAGCTGTGATGCGCGAATTCGCTGAAGCTGGTTGCGCTATCATTCACGCCCATGGGTTTGAATATGCCGACCAGATTGATGCCGTGGCTGCAGAATACCCCGACATTCAGTTCCTGCAAACCAGCCGCTGCTTTGGCAAAGAGCCCAACGTAATTGGCCACTGCTACTCCACCGGTGAGGGCGGTTACTTCATCGGAATGATGATGGCGCAAGTGACCAAGACCAAGAAGACAGCCTGGATCGTCGGTACCTCTTACCCGAACCTGGATTGGCAGCCCGAGATGGCCCGCCAGGCCGCCAAGGACCTGGGTCTTTCCGATGTTGTGATTGACGAAGTCCCGGTTGGTTCCTGGAACGATCCTGCCAAGGCCAAAGAGCTCACCAAAGCCCTGATCGACCAGGATTATGATGTCTTCGTGCTGCTCGCCGATGCCGGCGATACCGGCATTGTTGAGGCCATCAAAGAAGGCCGCGAAGCCGGCAAAGAAATCATCGGCATTTCCTGGGTGAAAGACAAGAACTACCTTGGCCCAGAGTTCATTGTGGGTGGTTGGGAAGAGCGCGCCTGGAAACAGATGGAAAACGGCGCTGTGGCGTTTGCGCTGAACGGCGCTCCCGTTGGCAAGGATATGCCCCAGGGTCTGGCGGATGGCGTTTGCGCCCTGAACCCGACCTACGGCCTGATCCCGCTGGAAGTTGAGAAACAGGTCTTCGATCTCTACCACAAGTACCTGGAAGAAGGTCAGAGCGCTATCCCGAACCTGCGGGTCCGCACCGACCTGTAAGTCGTGTTAGAAAACCTTCCCCGGCGGGCCTGTGTGTCTGGGTTGCCGCTGCGGGGAGGGGCAGAAAAGAGGATGTTTTCCGGTCTTTTGACCGGAAAACATCCTGAACGGGATATTTGAAGGTATAGGTAAGCTGCAAGGATTGTGAATTTATCTTCTGGGAGATGCCATGACTGAACTCCTCCGTCTGGAAAAAATCCGCAAGACATTTCCTGGTGTCCTGGCGAACGACAACGTAGACCTGGTGATTGAACAGGGAGAGATCCATGCCCTGCTGGGTGAAAACGGCGCCGGAAAAACCACCCTGATGAACTGCGTCTATGGTGTATATCGCCCTGACAGCGGGAAGATCATCTGGAAAGGAAAAGAGGTTACCATCCATCAGGCCCGGGACGCCATTGCTCTGGGGATTGGAATGGTGCACCAGCACTTTAAGCTTGTCCCGCCGCTCACGGTGGCGGAGAATGTTGTGCTTGGGCTGCCATCGAAACGAGAGCCGTTCCTGGATCTGGTGGCAGTTGAAAAAGAAATTTTGGAGACTACCAAGCGTTATGGGTTGGATGTTGATCCTAAAGCCCAAATCTGGCAATTGCCTGTTGGCGTCCAGCAGCGCGTTGAAATTTTAAAGGCGCTTTACCGGCAAGCGGAGCTGCTCATCCTGGATGAGCCGACTGCCGTGTTGACGCCGGGTGAGGTTGAGGAATTATTTGAGGTCTTAAGATCCTTAACAAAACAAGGTCTCTCGATCATATTTATTACACACAAACTGGAAGAAGTGATGGATGTGTGCGACCGGGTGACAGTGCTGCGCGATGGGTGCGTTGTTCATACGGTTAATAAAACAGAGACTAACACCCGCGAGCTTGCCCGCATGATGGTCGGACGCGAAGTGTTTCTTAAGGTAGACAAGCCTGACCTAATCCCCGGCGAAGTGGTATTAGAGGTTCAAGACCTTTCCGCGCTTGACAATCGCGGTTTGCCAGCGGTCAAGAACGTCAGCTTTACAATCCGGCGCAACGAAATTTTAGGAGTTGCGGGCGTGGATGGCAACGGACAGACCGAACTGGCAGATGTCATCGCAGGAATGCGCAAGGCTACCAGCGGCAAGGTGGTTATACGGGGCAGCGATGTCACTAACCTCTCGCCTCTCGATATCATCAAGAAGAGCGTCGCTTATATCCCACCCGACCGCCAGCATACCGGCCTGTTATTGGATTTTACGTTGACCGAAAACTTAATTGGTAAGAGTTACTACCGCCCGCCGTTTTCGAAACACGGCGTGTTTCAGAAAAAAGTTATTAATGAATTTTCTAGCAAAGCCATTCGCGATTATGACGTCCGTACTCCCGGACCTGAACTGAAAGCCAAGCTTCTTTCGGGCGGCAATCAGCAAAAGGTGGTGCTGGCGCGCGAACTGAGCGGCCAACCGGACCTGGTGATTGCCTCACAACCCACGCGCGGCCTGGATATCGGCGCGACAGAATACGTGCGTACCCGTATGGTCGAAGCGCGAAACCGCGGCGCGGCGCTTCTTTTAATCTCAACCGAACTGGAAGAAGTGCTTTCGCTCTCGGACCGCATTGCTGTGATGTACGAAGGGGAGATTATGGGAATTGTCCCCGGAAAAGATGCAGATATCCACGAGATAGGCGAGATGATGGCTGGGGTGCGCCGGGTTGGCGATCGAACAGCGAATGCCGGTAAGACGGAGGTTGTAAAAGTATCATGAAAACCGAATCGAAACTTCGCACGATCTGGCGCGAGTACCTGGAGCGCTCTTTTACCATCACCATCCCGGTGTTGGCGATCCTTTCGGCATTCGCGATCAGTGGCCTCATCATCCTGGCGTGGGGTTCCAGCCCGTTTGCCGCTTATGGTGCGCTCTTTAGCGGGGCGTTTGGCAGCCCGGCAGCGATTGCAACGACCCTTCAGCGCATGACTCCTCTGATTTTTACGGGGCTGGCGGTTGCTTATGGCTACCGGGGCGGCTTTTTTAACATTGGTGCTGAAGGCCAATTGTATATGGGCGCCATTGCATCGGTTTGGTGTGCGATCACCTTTCCCACCCTGCCGTCAATTGTACTGATCCCTTTGTGCGTCCTGGCTTCCGCTTTTATGGGCATGATGTGGGTTTTGCTCCCCGCTTATCTTAAATCTCGGCGGGGGATCAATGAAGTGCTGACGACGTTGCTGATGAACTATATTGCCATCCAATATTTTGAGTGGCTGGTGCGCGTCGATCATATTCAGGAAGGCATTACTTTGTTCGGTGGCGAGATTCCAAAGTGGACCTTTATCAACTGGATTGGCATCAAAGACGCCACACAGCCTCATCCGAAAACAGCGTTGCTGGTGGAGACGTCGTTTATGCCTTCCCTTAAGTCGCTGTTTGAAGGGAAGCTGTTTACCAGCTTGTTTGGCGGAACCGCCTTTTACCAGGAATTACTCAGTACGCCGGCTTTCGGGCGCATCACCCTGGCGCCATTCCTGGGTTTACTGGCTGTGATCTTGATCTACTTTATCATGTTTAAGACAACAACTGGTTATCGCTCACGCGCGGTTGGTATTAACCCTGAAGCTGCGCGGTTCATGGGGATCAACGTCAAGAATACGCTTTTTACGACCGCTTTGATCAGCGGTACGTTGGCTGGCCTGGCGGGCGGCATGGAAGTGCTGGGCACGCAGCATCGCATGATCCCGAACTTCCTGGTCAACGCCGGTTTTGATGGCATCCCAGTAGCCCTGATCGGACAACTCCATCCGGTGGGAGCATTCCTCAGCGCCACCTTTTTCGGCGCGCTGCGCGCCGGCGCCAACAAGATGCAAGTCATCACCTCGGTGCCGGTGGCGGTAGTCTATATCATTCAATCTCTGGCGATTGTGTTTGCCATATCAGGCACCACAGTTGATATCGGTTCTACGCTGAAGAAGAAAAGAATTGCGCGCGAGACAGATGAAAAGAAGAAATTAATGGCGGTAGAAGGAGAGGTATCCAATGCTTCTTGATCAACTCGCATCCGTTTTGTTGAATACTGAATTCTATGTCGCCATCGTGCGCATGACCACACCGCTGCTCCTGGCCGCGATGGGCAGCATCCTGGCTGAACGTGCCGGGGTGGTGACCTTCAGCATGGAAGCCATGATGCTGATGGGGACGATTGGCGGCATCATTGGGAGCGGCGTTACCAACAACGTCTGGATGGGCGTGCTGTTGGCGATGATATTTGGCATGATCATCGGCCTGATCTACGCCGTTGTGGCCGTCTCGATTGGTTCCCATCAGATCGTGACGAGCGTGGGTCTCAACCTGGGCGCGCTGGGGTTGTCGGCCGTCCTGTATGCGCTCACCTTCACGCGCGGCGGGGAAATTATTCAGACGGTGATCAAGGTTCCTAGCTTGCCGTTTTGGAAGGTTCCCCTGCTGGGAGATATTCCCTTCCTTGGACCAGTCTTTTTCAACCACCTGCCGATGGTGTACCTGGGTTACTTGATCGTCCCGCTGGTTTGGTTTATCTTGTTTAAGACCACATGGGGGCTCAAGGTGCGCGCCGTGGGCGAACATCCCCATGCGGCCGATACTGTTGGGATCAGTGTGGCAAAAGTACGTTATGCGGCGCTTCTATTTGCTGGAGCTCTCAACGGTCTTTCCGGCGCCTATATTTCGATTGGTATGCTCAACTCCTATATGGAAAACATGACAGCGGGGCGCGGCTTCATTGCTTATACCGCCATCGTCTTTGGAAAATGGCAGCCTATCAATGTGGCGCTTGGCACCTTGCTTTTCGGCGCGGCGGATGCCCTCCAATTGCGCGTTCTGGCGCTGAATATTGGAATTCCGTACCAGTTCCTGGTGATGTTCCCCTATGTCGTCACAATGATCGCGTTGATTTCGGTGGTGGGACGCGCCAGCTGGCCGGCCGCTTCTGGACTGCCCTTCAAGCGTGAGGAAGGGTAACGGCAGGGAAACCTGCCCAAAACGATTGTGATCGGTGATCCGGTTCAGGCGGTTCTTTCGGGTGTGAAAGCACAGCGAAAGGACCGCCGCCGAAACTGCCTTTGAATTCTTAAAAGCTGACTCCACCTGTGGGTGAAGATTCGCCGGCAGCTCTTTCGGGTTGCCGGCGTTTAAATAATACGTTCTAAAGGAGTGTTGAATGGAATACAGACGACTTGGTAATGGTATTTTAAAGGTCAGCGAACTTTCGTTTGGGGCATGGGAGACCGTCGGCCGGTTAGATTTTGAGACCTCACGCGAATTGATGCTGACCGCTTACGAAGCCGGTGTGAATCATTTCGACAATGCAGATGAATACAGCGGCAAAGGTAACGCCGAACAAGTGATGGGTAAGATCATCAAAGAAATGAAACGCACCGATATCATCATCTCCAGCAAGGTTTTTTGGGATGTTGGGCCTGGGCCGAATGACCGGGGGCTTTCTCGGAAGCATATTGTGGAGACCGTCAACACCTCTTTGAAAAATATGGACGTGGAATACCTGGATTTCTTTTACTGCCATCGCTATGAAGCCGCGGTGATTGACCAAGTGAACCCCAATCTGGAAGAGGTGGTGCGCGCCATGGATGACCTGGTTCACCAGGGAAAAATCCTGTACTGGGGTACGAGCTGTTGGAATTCTTTCCAACTGATGCAGGCTTATGCGGTGGCGGACCGTTTCAATGCCTACAAACCCGCCGTCGAGCAACCGCAGTACAACATGTTCGTGCGCGAGGCCGTCGAGAAGGACCTGGTGTATGCAGCCCG
Source organism: Anaerolineae bacterium (assembly GCA_013178185.1). Lineage (GTDB taxonomy): Bacteria > Chloroflexota > Anaerolineae > Anaerolineales > Anaerolineaceae > Ch132. The sequence goes on from JABLXC010000001.1 coordinate 260,667, forward strand.
GAAACTCGGCTTTGGTATCATCACCTGGAGTCCGTTGTTCAACGGCATCCTGACTGGCAAATACAATAACGGCATCCCGGCCGGCAGCCGCCTGTCTGATCCTCATTTCACCTGGTTGCAGTTTGACCGTGAAATCACACCGGAACGCATCGAGAAGGTGAAGAAGCTCACCGAACTGGCGCAAGAGCTGGGGGGTAGCATGCCGCAGCTGGCGATTGCCTGGTTGCTGCGCCTGCCCGAAATGACCAGCGTGATCCTGGGCGCCAGCAAGGTCCACCAGCTCAAGGAGAATCTCAAGGCGGTTGAGTTGAAAAAGAAACTCACGCCGGACGTGCTGCAGCGCATCGAGGAAATTCTGGATAACAACCCCTGCCCGCCGGAGTTCGCGCCAGAAAAACCGTTTTTTGATTAATGGTGGTTGAGTTGATTTTTCGGTCACCCTTGAGGAAGTGTAATTATGCCAATATTTTCACCGAGGCCTTTTCAGAGCGCTTACCTGCCGGTTGAACAAGACCGTGCCTGGCTGGTGCGAGTGTTCACAGCGTTAGAACGCTCGGCCAAGGGGTTGTTGTTCGGCTGCCGGATGTGCGGCAATTGTATCCTGCAAGAGACAGCCTTTGTTTGCCCGATGACCTGCGCCAAGGGGCTGCGCAATGGTTTTTGCGGCGAAGCCACCGAGGAGCGCTGTGTGGTGGACGCTTCACGACCTTGCACCTGGCTGCAGATCTTCCAGCGGGCAGAACGGATGGGGCGGATGGAAAAGCTGTTGGAGGTCAACGCCCCGGTGAACGGGGCGCAGGCCGGGCATTCCGCCTGGCTGCCGTTTGCCCGCTTCTGGGCGGAGAGGAAGCAGCCGCAACTCGCCGACCTGGCGCTGCGCCCCCAGCGTTTCTGGCAGGAATGGGAAGGGCTGTGTTTTGAATTCCGGCAGCCATCGTGGTGGCAGGCGGATGGGCGCTATCACTCGCCTGCGTACCAGGAGCCGGTATCGCGGCTGGAAGCGGCGCTGCGGAGCCAGCCGTTCATTGTGACTACGGAGATCGAACCGCCCTTGGGAAGCTCCCCGGAAGAAGTGGTTGAAAAGAGTCGCCTGTTAGGGCCGCACGTAGTCAGCATCAATTTTGCAGATAATGCCTTTGCCGCCAGCCGGATGAGCAGCCTGGCCTGCTGCAAGCTGTGCGTGGAGAGCGGCGGCGAGGCGGTGCTGCAAATCCAGGGGCGCGATCGCAGCCGCAATGGGATACTGTCGGACGCCATCGGGGCAGCGGCGTTGGGGATACGAAACATCCTTTGTCTGGGCGGCGATTATCACAACAAATCCCCCCAGGTCTACCCGGCGCAGCCGAGCCAGTTTGATCTTGATTCGGTGCAGATGTTGTGGATGCTGCGACGGCTGCGAGACGAGGGCAAGCTGGTGGATGGGCGCGAGGTGGAAGAGCGGCCGCGTTATTTCCTGGGAGCGGCCGGAGCGCCGTTTACGCTCAAACCGGAGTATAATGCGCTTCGCCTGGAGAAGAAGATCAACGCCGGGGCGCAGTTTATCCAAACCCAGATGGTCTTCGATATTCCCCGTTTCGAATCATGGTTAGAAGCCTGTGAGAAGCGCTCCCTGCTGGATAAGGCTGCCTTACTGGTAGGGGTTTACCCGCTCAGGGATGCGGAAGACGCTCACATCATGGCGAACGAACCGGGGGTCGCGATCCCGGCCGAGATCCTCCGGCGCATGGACGCCGCTTTTGAGAAAGACAACCAGCTCGCGGCGGGCTCGTCTGCCGCGGATCACCAGCGCATGGAAAGCCATGCCATCGCACGCGAGTTGGTCCAGAAGCTGAAGGAACTGCCCGGCGTGCGCGGCGTCCACTTGATGGCTGGCGGGCAGGAAGAAGTTGTGCCAGGTTTATTGGAATAAGGGAGAGTTTTTCGTGCAAGATATGCCTGATATCGTGATTGTTGGGGGCGGCTTCGGCGGCGTGGCGCTTGCTTATTGTCTGGCAAAGGGTGGCGCCAGCGTGACCCTTTTGGAAGCGGGTTCCTTAGGCGGGGGCACCTCGGCTGCTCCGGCCGGAAGGGCGCAGATTATCGACAGCGAGACCGAAGAATATCTGGATCTGGTGCTGGCTGGTTACAATCGGCTGGAGGGTCTTGGCGAAGAACTGGGGATTGACCTGGAATGGACGCTGCCGGGGCATCTCACTTTGATTTCCAACGAGGATCAGTGGCGCAAGTTTGAGGGGCTGGTTACTCGCTTGCAGCAGCGCGCCATCCCGGCCGAGATGATTGACCAGGCAGCTTTGCAGAGAGCCGAACCTTACCTGCGGACGGATGGGTTTCTGGGGGCGGCTTACTCGCATGAAGGGCATCTTAACCCGTTCAAATTTACTGCCGGTTATGCTCGTGCGGCCTGCCGGTTTGGCGCTAAAATCCTGCACCATGCCCGCGTGATCGGGTTTGAGAAAAGCGGCAACCGGATCACGGCGGTGATCACCGAGCGTGAGCGCATCTCAGGCCGGGTGGTCTTGCTGGCGGTGGGCGCCTGGACCGGCGAACTGGCTGCAAAAGCCGGGATTGCTTTTCCCATGCGATATACCCACGCCGAGGCGATTGTTAGCGAAAGCCTGCCGCGCGTGTTGAACCACCACATTGGCATGACCGGCTTTTATGAAGCCGTACACGGCTCTGAGCGTTCGGTGACGCTGGGGATCGGCCAGCATCCTAACGGAACACTGCTGGCTTCGAATGCAGTTCAAAAAATGGAAAAGGTGGATCTTTCCAGCACCTATTGGGGGATGCCGGCGCTTTGCCGCGCCATTCGCGCCTTCTTCCCACGCCTGGGCGGGGTTAGGATCGTGCGCACCTGGGCTGCCCCAAGCCCGTTCACGCCGGATTATTTACCAGCTATTGGCTGGCTACCCGGTTTTGATAACCTTTATGTGGCGGCTGGATTTCATCTGGCCATTCCAACGATCCCCGTTCTGGCTGAACAGGCCGCCCGCTCAATTTTGGAATTTGAAGAACAGCCGCTGCTGGCGCCTTATGATCCAAAGCGGTTTTTTGACTCTTCAACTGTTTAAAGCAGCGGCATAGGAGCGCACTTTTTGCTTCAACGCTCCGTGCGGCCGGGTGGATCACCAGCGCGCTGATTTTGTGGAAAGCAAAAACAACATCAGGGATAATTTTACGGCTGGCCTGTACCGGTAAATCCTTCTGCCGGGAAGCGGATTCAGCCGTTTAATTAAGGAGTACGTCATATGACAAGCAACAGATCTTTACAAAAATCCATTCTTTACAATGACCTGGTTGCCATCCTGGGAGCTGAAAATGTTTCCAGGGACGAAGTAGAATGCCAGGCATATGTCGGGGATGTATCTTTCCTCGGAATGGTAATCCCCCGGCACAATTTTGAGGTTGAAAGACCCGACTTCATCGTCTGGCCTGAGACTACGGAACAGGTTTCCGAGGTGCTTAAAGTTGCTAACATACACAAAACGCCGGTAACGCCTTACTGTGGAGGGGCCGGCGTGCAAGGCGCTGCTGTTCCGCTGTTTGGCGGAATTGTTATGGATGTAAAGAAGATGGACAAGGTTCTTGAGATTGACGAGACCAACCTTAAAGTTACCTGCCAGACCGGCCTGATCGGCCAGACGTTGGAATGGATTTTAAATGAAAAGGGCTATACCTACGCTCACATTCCCCAATCAACCTATTGTTCGGGGATTGGCGGGTTCCTGGCCGGGCATTCGGCTGGCGTGCTTTCGACCAAGTACGGCAAGATCGCCAGCATGGTACTGGGGATGGAAGTCGTATTACCGACGGGGCGGGTGATCCGAACCCGGGCGGTGCCACAGTCGGCAGCCGGCCCTAATCTTAACCACCTTTTCATCGGTTCAGAAGGTACGCTGGGCGTGATTACTGAAGCCACCCTGGTGATCCATCCTATGCCTGAAGTACGACATTTTCGTAGTTTTTTGTTCCCCAATTTACACTCGGCCTTCGAAGCCGTCCGAAAAATCATGCGGCGGGGTCTGTTGCCCGGCACGCTCAGAGTTTCAGACGAGGAGGAGAGCAAAGAGTTCTATAAGCAGGACGGCTCTTTCATGACCATCTCTTATGATGGTTTTGAGGAACTGGTGGACTTGCAGTTGCGTGAGACGATGAAGATTGCAGAAGCAGAGGGCGGCAGCGACTTGGGGCCCGAACCCGGCGAACGCTGGTGGAAACGCCGATTTTCCTCGGTCTATCCCAAAGACTCCGGCAACCCGCTCGAAATGGGACGCCATACGCTGAACGTGGGCAATGTGATCGATTCAGCCGGGTCGTTTACCTACCTGGAGGCTGCCCACCGCGAAATCCGCCAGGCGCTGCTGAGGATCCCGGGGCAGAGTTTTATGGCGCATTTTTCCCACTGGTACAAGACCGGCGGCATGATGTATCCCTACTGCGTCAATACCGGCGCAGCCAGTGAAGAAGAAATGATTGACCGGTACTTCCGGATGCACCGGGCGGCGGTTGAGGTCATTCACCGTCTGGGCGGGACGATGACCCACCATCACGGGGTTGGGTTGACCTTGCGCGGGTTTATGCAGGAGGAATTTGGCGAATCTTTTGAAACCCTGCGAAGCATCAAGCACACCCTGGACCCGAATAACATCATGAACCCTGGCAAGCTGGGATTTGATTGGAGATAACTATGGAACTGCAAAAAGTTGAACGCCTGGCGAGGCTTTGCGAAACCTGCCCGAAGATGTGCCGCCATGTCTGTACGACTCATAATGTCACGCGCTCCGAGGCAGATACGCCGAATGAACGTTGTTCGATTGCTTATCGCGCTCTGTTGCGCGGCTACTTTTTACCGGAAGAAGCGCCCTATATGTACCAGAAATGCGCCACCTGCGGGCTGTGCCTGGCGTGGTGCGAGACTGAAATTGACGCTGGCGAGGTGATGCTGGCGGCGCGGGTTGACCTTGTGAACGCCGGGATGGCGCCGGTGGAAGCCGCGGCGATCCAGAAAAATATCCAGAGCGAAGGAAACCCTCATGGGGAACCGGCTTCTGACCGGTATGCGGCCATTGCAAATGAAATTCGGGTTTTGCCGGACACCGCCGAGGTGCTCTATTACGCTGGCTGCGATACGCTTTACCGCCAGCCGGAAATCGCCCAGGCCGCGTTGAAGGTCTTCCGGGCGGCCGGTGTGGATCACACGATGATCAAAGCCGGGGAGCCCTGCTGCGGCGAGCCGCTGCGCCTGATGGGATATATCGAGGACTTCAAAGCTTCTGCTCGCAAGGTGATGGATGGCGTATCACAGACTGGGGCGAAAACGGTGGTATGCACCTGCCCTTCTTGCCTGCGCATGATGAAAGATGTTTACGCCAGTTACGGCGTTCAGGCGCCTGGCGGAGTGGAGTTCCTGCACATGTCGGAATATCTGCTGCGCCTGATGAATTCGGGACAGCTTAAATTCACTCGCAGCCTGGATTTGAAGATGACCTATCACGATCCCTGCGATCTTGGACGGCGGCTGGAGATCTACGAGCCGCCGCGCCAGGTGCTGGCTTTGTTGCCGGGGGTGAAGTACCAGGACATGTTCTTCAACCGCCGCGATGCGCGGTGCTGCGGCGCGGGTGGCGGGCTGGCGGCCACCAATTTGGCATTGGTGATCGAAGCCAGCAAAACCGTGGTGGGCATGGCGCGCAATGTCAATGCCGAGGTGCTGGTGACGGCCTGCCCAACCTGTAAAACCAGTTTCAACCGGCAAACCTACAAGCTCGATGATCTTAAGACCATGGATCTGATCGAGTTGGTGGCGCTAGCGCTTTAGAAGGCGGGGGTAGGGTGGAACGTGACCTGATCATTGGGATCGATAGCGGCACACAGAGCGTCCGAGTGATCGTCTTTGACATGCTTGGGCGAATTGTCTCGTATGGTGCGGCCAAACATGCCCCCTGTATCACCCTGCAGAATGGCGGCGTGGAACAGGACCCGGCGGATATCTGGCAATGTTTTTGTAAGGCCTGCCGCCAGGCTATGTCTAACCTGCAGGGCTCAATTTCCCGGATTGCGGCTTGTAGCATCACTTCCCAGCGCTCTACGATGATCGCTGTGGATGAGAACGGGACGCCCCTGCGCCCGGCTTTTAGCTGGATGGACCAGCGCAAGAATGAAGAAGTCTCTTCGCAACTACCGGATTATTTGCAAGAGATCCAGAAGAGGGCAAAAGCGCACTGGATGCGGTTGAACGAACCGCATCTGTACAGGTCGGTCTTCCGATTCCTACCGGTCAGCGGCTGGCTGACCCAGCGGTTATGCGGCCAATTTCACGACTGCGAAGGCAGCGTTGCCGGAATCTGGCCTTTTGATATCGAGAAACTGGCCTGGTCGGATAACCCGCAACTCTATGAAGCCTACGCGTTTCCTCCCGAAAAACTGCCGCTTGTCTTCCCACCCGGCGCGCTCCTTGGCCGGGTGACGCGGGCTGCAGAGGAGGAAACAGGGCTGCCAGAAGGACTGCCGCTGCGGGCTGGTTCGGGCGATAAAATGTGTGAGATGCTGGGAGCCGGAGCGATCCGAGCTGACCAGGGGTATATCACTTACGGCTCAATGGCTGGGCTTGAGGTCAACATTCGACGGCCAATTTTTGCTCCTACCGGAGAGTACTGGACAAATCCCGCTGCCATGCCAGGCTGGTGGAACCTTGAGTTCGCTGTCCAGCGCGGCTACCTGATGCTTTCGTGGTTCAGCAGGCAATTTAACCCTGCAACTGAAACCAATGGTTGCAATGGGGAACAGCTCCTGGACCAGGAAGCGGCGGTGGTTCCAGCCGGTTCAGATGGAATTGTAGTCGCGCCGTACTGGATGCCGACCGAAATTGCACGTGGCGCCAGGAGCGTGATCCTTGGACTGGATGACCACCACAGCCGGGCGCACCTGTACCGGGCGGTTTTGGAAGGCACGGCTTTTGCCTTGCGGCAGGGGATGAACCGGATGATTCAGGATACTCGCCAACCGCTTGCGGAGGTCATCGCTGGGGGCGGCGGGGCGCGTAGCGATCTGGTTATGCAGATCACGGCGGATATCATTGGATTGACGGTCTGGCGGGTGCAGACGGTGGATACCTGTAGCCTTGGGACGGCCATCATTGCCGCAGTAGGCGAAGGACTTTATGAAACTTTTGAAGAGGCTGTGGATAAGATGGTTCTGCGCCGGGAGTGCTTTGTGCCGCATCCTGGCCAGCAAGCTATTTACACAGAGATTTTTCAAAATGTGTATGAAAGAATTTACCCTTCAATGAAAAATGTTTTTGAGAGCTTCAATGTAGTTTTTGAAAATATCCGAAAGGAGGCACAATAACCATGTGGATGAAAGACTGGCGCGAAGAGATTTTCAGCCAGATAGATCAAAAAGAATGGGACCTGGTCATTATTGGTGGTGGAATTACAGGGGCAGGTATTCTAAGGGAAGCGGTCAACGCGGGTTTGGACGCTTTGCTGGTGGAGGCGAAGGATTTTTCGTTTGGCACTTCCAGCCGTTCATCCAAGCTGATCCATGGTGGCATCCGTTACCTGCGAAACCGGCAGTTCGATGTCACCTACGAGTCGGTGCGGGAGCGCGAATGGATGCTTAAAGAAGCCAAATGGCTGGTGACTCCTTTGTCCTTTCTGTTGCCAGTGTTTGCAGCCAATGAAAAGAACCAGCGCGGCACCGGGTTACAGATCCTGGTGTATGATCTGATGGCACGTCGCTGGAAACATAAAGCTTATAGTCGGGATGGGTTGTTGCGTGTATGCGACCAGTTCAACCCGGAAGGGTTGTTGCGTGGCTACCTCTATGGCGATGCCCTGATGGATGATTCCAGGGTATTGTTGCGAGTGATTCGTGAAGCCGTGCGGGATGGCGGGACTGCGGTCAATTACGCCGCGGTGAAAGGGCTGTTGCGAACCAATCAGGGCAATGTTTGCGGCGTGATCCTCCAGGACCGCGCCGCCCCAGCCGGGCAAACCTACGAGGTTAAAGCCAGGGTGGTAATCAACGCCGCCGGACCCTGGGTGGATGACGTTCGTGGTTTCGTGAAAGCTCCTCCTAAACTGCGCAAGCTACGCGGCAGCCATGTGGTTTTGCCGTTGGAAAAACAGGTCTCCAAGGAGTATGCTGTTCACCTGATGCACCCCAGGGATTACCGCACGATGTTTGCTTATTATTGGGAGGGTGCTTTTGTGGTTGGCACCACCGATCTGGATCACCCAACTGAGGTCGAAAAGCGCCAGCCGGAGCCTTGCGCCAGCCCTGAAGAAATTGATTACATCATCGAAGCGCTCCAATTTACTTTTCCAAAAGCGGGCATCCGCCGGGAGGACATTATTTCCACCTTTGCGGGGTTGCGGCCGGTCATTAACACCGGCAAGGCGCGGCCTTCGGATGAATCTCGGGCGCATGTTGTCTGGGAAGAAGACGGCCTGATCACCATCGCTGGAGGAAAATACACGATCTTCCGCGTGATGGCTAGCGATGTCCTCAACCGCGCCGCGGCACGACTGCCAGGACGGCCGGTTTTTCCAACGCGCAAGCGTATGTTCTCCCCGCTGGCAGAGAGATTACCGGAAATCGAGTTACCGCTCGAGACGATGCAGTATCTGGCTGGGCGCTACGCTACCGAGCTGCCCGACCTGCTGGAAGCCGCAACGCCGGACGAGCTGGAAAGAATCAACGGCCTGCCCAACATCTGGGCAGAACTGCGCTGGGCGGCGCGCAATGAAGGGGTGGTGCACCTTGACGATTTGCTTTTACGACGCGTCCGGATCGGCTTGACGCTGCCCGGCGGCGCGCTGGGAGTCCTTGATCGCATCCGCGCCATCATCCAGCCTGAGCTAGGGTGGGACGACCAGCGTTGGGAGGAGGAAGCCCAGGCCTATCGCCAGGTCTGGCAGCAAAGTTACAGCCCTTCTCCGCAGTGGTGACGTTTTTTGAGGAAAACGATGTCTGTTATTTGGAACTATCCTGATTCCCTGTATTATGATCGCAAACATGGCTGGCTTGCAGTGAATGGAGATCTTGCCACGCAGGGCTTGACCGCTTACGGCCAGCATCTTGCCGGTAAGATCATGTTCATCGAGATCCCGCGCCTTGGGCGCGTAGTCCGGCAAGGCGAGAACCTGCTCTCGATGGAATCCGGCAAGTGGGTGGGCAGGATCCCTGCGATGGTGAGTGGCAAGATTGTTGCGGTCAATCAGGAGCTGGAAGAAAACCCTGCGCTGGTCAACGATTCGCCTTATGATTTTGGCTGGTTGGTAAAAATAGAGATGAGCAACCCCGCTGAACTGGATGAGCTGATGCGGGCCGGATCAGTGGAGATGAAAGAATTTTTAGAGGCGGAGCAAAAACGGCGCGACCGTTAATTCCGCCGGGCTGGTTGGGATGGATGTAGAGAAGATTTTCTGGGCTGCCCAAATCCTTTTTCTACTTGTTTTTGCCGCCGGCGCGGCGAATGTGCTCGCCGTATGGCGCAAAGGCCAGCCCTCCCCCTCACCCATCCCAGCCCGCCGAACCGGCGCGATCTTCCGCTCCTTGGCAGTTGAAGGGTGGTTTAACCGCCGCTTGTTCAAGACGGACAAATGGCGCTGGGGCAGCCATTTTTTGCTGGTGAACGGGGTACTGCTCTTAATGACCCTTTCGGCTTTTTCTGTTGTGCTGGATAAAATCCTGCCGCTGTTTCCGGGTGTGGATGCAGCGGCGCTCAAGACGATTGCCGGGCGCGACCAGCCGGTAAAAGCTGTTTTGAACGAAACCGGCTCGCTGATGATGACGCTGGGATGGCTTTTCTTTGCCGTCCGCCGCTACCTGTTCAGACCGGCGCAATTGCGGACTAACCTGCGCGACCATATCCCGGCGCTGGGGCTGGGGGTGATCCTGCTGACCGGGTGGCTGCTGGAAGCGGCGCGTATCAACGCGTTGCAGACCACGGCGCGGGGGTCTTATGTCGGTGACCCGCTGGCGCAAGCCCTTTCAGGGCTGCCGCTGGTTTGGGATGAATTTTTTAATGGGCTCTTTCTCTTTCACGGGCTGCTGGCTACCCTGATCCTGTCTGTGGCTCCCTACTCAAAGTGGCTGCATACGCTGGCATCTGGCGTTACCGCTGCTTTATCTTCTGTTCCAGCGCTCCCGGTTGCAGCAGCCCTGCCTTACACTCGTCGCCAGCGCATAGAATTGGATGCCTGCACCCGCTGCGGCGAGTGCATCCCCTGGTGTCCGACATACCAGGAGAAACCTGCCAGCCAGGCGATCACCCCGTTGCGGAAAATTGAATTCGTGCAGCGGGCAAGTTCCAGGCGGCAGGGCTTGCTAGGTTGGGGCGGAAAAGAGCTGCCGGCGGAATCCTGGCAGGAACACAGCGACGGGGTGTTTGATTGCACACTGTGCGGGCAGTGTTCGGTAGTCTGCCCGGTACATATCCAGACCCGGGAGCTGTGGATCGCCATGCGGAGCGAACTAGCCGGTTCGGGATTGCTGCCCCCTTCGATCCACCGACTGAGAACCTCGCTAGTTGAGACGCACAATCTGGCAGGCGACGCCGTCAATGACCGGCTGATTTGGAGCCAGAACCTGTCAACACCCCCCGGTCTCGCCTGGGGACCCGAGGCGGTTGAAACGCTCTATTTTGTGGGCTGTGTGGCTTCGCAATATCCGCAATCTTTCTCCGTTTCCCAGTCTATTGTCCGGCTTTTGGAGTACACGGGTGAACGGTATGGCGTTTTGGGGAATGAAGAATGGTGCTGCGGTTTCCCGCTCATCACTGCCGGGCTGCGCGCAGAAGCAGCCGCGCTGGCGCGCCATAACTTGCAGGCAGTCCGGAGAGCGGGTGCCAAAACGCTGCTGACGACTTGTCCCTCCTGTTATCGAACATGGAAGGAAGAGTACCCTGAATTGTTGGGCGAAAGCCTGGATTTCGAGATCGTTCATGCTTCTATTTGGTTGCAAGGTAGGGTTGAGATGGGCGGGCTGCCTTTAAGGCCGCTCGAACGCACGGTAACCTACCACGATCCGTGCGACCTGGGCCGAGGCTGTGGAATCTACGATGCTCCGCGCGCCGTCATTCAGGCTGTGCCTGGGGTCAGGCTGATCGAGATGCCTCACACGCGAGAACGCGCCCTGTGTTGCGGCGGCGGCGGCGATGTCGAGATGGTTGATGAGAACCTGGCTGCAACGGTTGCCTTGCGAAGGATCGCTGAAGCGGAATCGAGCGGGGCCGAACTGTTGTTGACCGCCTGCCAGCAGTGCGTGCGCACGCTTTCGACGGCTGCCAGGGCCAGGAAGAGCGCGGTACAGGTACTTGATCTGACCCGCTTCATCGCGAGGCAAGCGCTATGATCAGGCTGCGGCTCGACCGGCGCATCTCACCCAACAATGGTGGGGGCGATGAATAATATTTTCGATGCGATCGTGGTAGGGGCGGGATTTGTTGGCGCCAGCGTCGCCTATCACCTTTGCACGGCGGGGGTAAAAACCGCGCTGTTCGACCGGGGGTTGTGCGCGGCTGCTGCTTCGGGGGCAAACTTTGGCAATATCCAGATCATGGGCATGGAACTGGAAAAAAGCGTGGAGATGGTCACGCTGGCGGCGAAGAAGTTCGACACGCTGGAACAGGAACTGGATTACAGCGTCGGCCTGCGCCGTATCGGGGGGCTGCTGCTTATTCAGGATGAGGAACGTTGGCATTCATTAGAAAAGCGGTTACGGGTTATCCGTTCTGCCGGCATCCAGGCGGAAATGCTCCAGGCTGATCGCCTACGAGAGATCGAACCGCTGATCGCCCCCGCAGGTCTCTTGGGCGGTTTTTATCATGCCAGAGAAGGCCAGGTGGATCCCTTCCGGTTTATCTGGGGACATTTGCAACGCGCCCGGCAGCGCGGTCTGAAGGAATTCTATAACGAGGAAGTGATTGGTTTTAAGGTGAAGGGGGAGCAAGTGGAGGGCATTCAAACTGCAAAAGGGATTACCTATGCAGAAACGGTCGTGCTATGCACCGGGGCGCGCACGCGGCTGCTCGCGAAGATGCTGGGACGGGATTGGGGGCTTTCACACATCCTGGGGCAGGCGATGGTGACAGAACCGGTTCCACCCGTCTTGCATAATTATATTGCCTCGGCTTCCTTCTTTAAACGAACCGGCGAAAACGCCGAAAAAGGTAAGGTCGTCACGAATTTTTCATTCAGCCAATCTCCTTATGGACATCTCCTGCTGGGAGAAGCTATGTATGAGGCAGATCATTTTCGAAAAGATGTGCCGTATGCGTCCCTACCTGAGGTGTGCGAATCGGCGGCGCGGTATTTTCCTTCTTTTAGAAAGCTCCGAGTCTTACGAAGCTGGTCTACGCCGGTAGCGCACACCGCCGATAACTGTCCCTTGTTAGGCCCGGTAGCCGGTCTGTGCGGCTTGATCCTGGCGACAGCTTTTCAGTCAACCGTTATTATCGCTCCCTTAATTGGAGAGGCGGTAATGCAACTGGTCACGAGCGGGAAATGCGGCTTCAATATTGCGGGTTTTTCGCCAGAAAGGGGTCAGGCGCGTGAGCATTGATCAAATTTTTGAGCTTTCTGGATCAGCAGTGGAGGGTAATGTCCCCCATTCCGTCTTTGGCGTGGTCGTTGTGTCCCTAAGGAAATTGATCCGGCTGGGGCGGGATAGCTTTTGAACGATATTTGTGATAAAAAGGAGGGTAAATGCAAAGCGCTTTTGATGTCATTGTGGTTGGGGCGGGGTATGTTGGCTCCAGCGTTGCTTATCATCTTTGCCTTGCAGGGGTAAAAACTGCCCTGTTTGACCGGGGGGCGTTTGCGGCCGCCGCCTCGCGCGCAAATTATGGTAACATCCAGATCCAGGATATGGAGCTGGAAAAAAGCGTGGAGATGATCAGACTGGCCACCAGGAAGTTCGAGAAGCTGGAACAGGAACTGGATTGGAAGGTTGGCTTGCGCCGCATAGGTGGGCTCTTGCCCATCGAAAACGAGAATCAGTGGCGGCTGATGGAAGAGCGGTTAAAAGTTGTCCGATCGGCTGGATTTCAATCTGAACTATTGCCGGCGGAAAGGCTGAAGGAAGTCGAGCCGTTGATTGATACGAGTGGATTGCTGGGCGGCCTTTACCACGACAAAGAAGGACAGGTGGATCCATTCCAGTTTGTCTGGGGGCACCTGCGGCGCGCCCGGCAGCACGGCCTGAAGGAATTTTATGGGGTCGAGGTAACTGGTTTCCTGGAAAAATCCGGGCGGGTTGAAGGCATCCGGACAACGAAGGGAGATTTCAACGCAAAGACAGTCGTGCTTTGTACAGGCGCCCGCACACGCTTGCTTGGAAAGACACTGGGTCGGGATTGGGATGTTCAGTATGTGCTGGGCCAGGCGATGGTGAGCGAGCCAATTGAGCCTGCGTTGCGCTGCCATACCGCTTCTGCTTCCTTTTTTGAGCATACGGGTGAGAACACAGCAAAAGGGGCGGTGATTGCAAACCTGGCAATCAGCCAATCTCCTCATGGGCATCTTCTGCTTGGCGAAGCCATGTACGAGGCAGACCACTTCCGGCAGGATGTGCCGTATGCCTCGTTGCCTGCGGTTTCAAAATCGGTTTTGCGGTTTTTTCCATCCTTTCGGAAGCTGCGGATTTTGAGGGGCTGGTCTGCCCCTGTCGCTCATACCAGCGATAGCTGTCCTTTATTGGGTCCGGTGGCTGGACTGGATGGATTGATCCTGGCGACAGCCTTTCGCTCGACGGTGATTATTTCTCCACTTGTTGGAGAGACAGTGATGCAACTGATCACCCGTGGGAATTGTGACCTAAATATTGAGGGATTTTTACCAGAAAGGAACAACAAGAATGCGCATTGATCACTCTTCTTCTTTGCTTCCTGAGGTGACACGAGGGAAGAAAATTCAAATCGTTGTGGATGGGAATTCGCTTGACGCCTATGAAGGCGAAACGGTCGCTGCGGCGATGATCGCCGCCGGAATTTGGAAGTTCCGCCTGACGCGTAATCATAAACATCCGCGCGGAGTATATTGTGGCATGGGAATTTGTTATGAATGCCTCGTCCGGGTGGACGGCGTGGATAACGTGCGCGCCTGCATGACGCCGGTGGTGGACGGTATGAAAGTCGAAACTTGCAAGGAGGTGGAACTATGACCGAATCGTATGAGCTGGCAGTCATCGGCGGCGGCCCGGCCGGGATGGAAGCGGCTGTCACTGCGGCGGAATCTGGCGTCAAGACGGCATTAATTGATAATTTTCCTGATCTGGGGGGACAGTATTACAAGCCGCTACCTGAGAGTTTTAAGGTAAAGGGAAAGACGAAAACCGAAAAAGAAGCGGATGTCCTGGTTGGGATGGTGAAGGGTCTCCCGGTCACCCAGGTGCGTGATGCGCTGGTTTGGGGTATCTTCCCCGATGAAAAGCATGGCGGCTGGCTGGTGGCTCTCTATGGCCCGGACGTGCCCAAGAAGATTCACGCTCAAATGGTGGTGCTGGCTACCGGCGCTTATGATACACCGGTGGCGTTTCCGGGTTGGACGCTGCCAGGCGTCTTGACGGCTGGGGCAACCCTGACGCTTGCCAAAACGCAGCGCGTGGTCCCCGGTCGGCGCGCCCTGGTGGTTGGCACCGGCCCGCTGCTGCTCTCGGTGGCTGCACATTTGATTGACGCCGGTGTAGAGGTACCGGCGGTATGTGAAGCCTCAAAGCCGTTGGGCAAGGCGATTCCGTATATTTTTACGGCGCTGGGGCAGTGGGGACGCATCGAAGAAGGTGCGAAATATATCAGCAAAATGGTCGCGAAAGGCGTACCGTACAAGATGGGCTGGACGATTGTTGAAGCGCGCGGCGTGGATCGGGTTGAAGAGGCGGTCATTGCCCGGCTGGATGCCGGTTATCAGCCCGTCGAGGGCAGCGAGCAGACCCTGGCGGTTGATACTGTTGTGGCTGGATTTCACCTCATTCCCAATACAGGGCTGGCGCGCCTGATCGGTTGTCAGTTCGAATACCAGTTGGAAAAAGGCGGCTGGGTGCCGGTGCGCGATGAGACATTGCAATCCAGCCTGCCGGGGGTTTACATCGCTGGCGACGGGGCCGGGATTGGCGGCGCGGAACTTGCCCGCCTGGAAGGTAGAATGGCAGGTCTGGCGGTGGCTGTACAGAGCGGCCATCTCACTCACGATCAAGCCGGCAGCGTTTACGCCCGCCTCAAGCCTCAACTGGCGCAGCAGCGCCGCTATGCCCGCATGTTGGGGGCTTTGTTCACGCCCCAACCCGGTTTGAGCGCGCTGGCAAGCGATGATACCCTGATCTGCCGCTGCGAGGAGATCACGCTGGGCGAAGTAAAAGCCGCCGTGGCAGCGGGCGCCCGCACCATCGGCGAAGTGAAAATGGTTACCCGCACAGGCATGGGCAATTGTCAGGGGCGCATGTGCGAGCATGGCGTGACCAATGCCATTGTAGCAGCGCTGGCAGCCGAAAAGGCCACACACCAGCAGGTTGGTTTTTACAGCATACGGCCTCCGTTGCATCCGCTGCCTGTGGAGGTACTGGCTGACGCTGCAGAGGATGCGGACTGAGCGAAACCTGATACGGAGCGGATGGCGCTGCTGAGGAGGGGTGACTGATGGGTAATGCAACTGTGCTGATCGAGAACGGTTGGGTGGTCACGGTGGACGATCACTGGAACGTTTACAACCCGGGATACGTGTTCCTCCGGGGCAATCTGATTGAGGCGGTCGGCGAAGGCAATGCCCCCGAAGCGCTTCGCAGCCTGGCGCAGGTCAAACTGAACGCGGCTAACAAGGCGGTGATGCCTGGGATGGTGAACGCCCATACGCATTTATTTCAGACCTTTTTACGGGGACTGGTCGTTGATCAACCCCTGCTTGAATGGCTTAAGAAGGCCATCTGGCCGGCGGCTTCGCATATGAGCGGCGAAGAAGGGTATTGGGCCGCCATGATTGGCCTGATCGAGAACATCCGGGGCGGCGCAACGGCGGTGATTGACCACCAATATATTCACCACGATCCATCGATTGACGATCAGGTATTCCGGGCGGCGGATCAGACTGGCGTTCGCTTGCTGCTGGCCAGAGGTTGGGCGGATACCAACTATCACGACGCCTTGAAAGAAACCCCGGAACGCATTCTTGCGGAGAGCGCTCGCCTGTATGAAACCTACCATGGCGCCGCCAGCGGCCGGCTGCGTTTTGAATTTGGGCCGCTGATCCCGTGGGGCTGCACCGACGGAACCATGCGCGCCACCGATCGTCTGGCGCACGACTGGAATACCGGTCATCATATCCACGTTGCAGAAACGCAGGTAGAAGTCGAGATGAATCTGCGAGAGAGGGGAATGCGCCATATCCCCTGGTTGGAAGGATTGGAGATGCTCACGCCGCGCACCCAGCTGGTTCATTCGGTCTGGCTGGAAGATAGCGAGTTGGATTTAATCGCCCGGCGCGGCGCGGTGGTCGTTCATTGCCCGATCAGTAACATGTGCATGGGATCTGGCGCAGCGCGTATCCGCGATATGCTGCGGCTGGGCATTAATGTTGCTCTGGCAAGCGACGGACCGGGCAGCAACAACGGCCAAAATATGCTGGAAGTGCTCAAGGCGACCGCCATGCTGGCGAAAACCGCCACGCTGGACGCGATGGCCTTGCTGCCCCGTGATGTTCTCTGGATGGCGTGCCGAGGCGGAGCGAAGGCGTTTGGTCAGCCGGATTGGATTGGCTCGCTGGAAGCCGGAAAACGCGCCGATGTCGTCATCGTTGATCTCGATCAACCAGCTGCAACCCCTGTTCACAGCGCTGAAGCCGCGCTGGTTTACCATCATGGCGGGCAGATGGTGGATACGGTGATCGTTGATGGGAACGTGCTGATGCAGGACAAGAAAATCCTGGCCGTGGATGAAAAAGAGGTCCTCAGAGAAGCCCGCCACGCCTGTAAGCGGTTGTTCGAACGCGCTGGTATTGAAGGTTAATCTTCCCTAAGCGCTGGATTGTGATTGAACTTGTTCCCAGCAGGTCATTAGTTCAGCCAGACTATGGACTACCAGGTCTGGCTGAATGCCTTTAACTGGAATGGTTTCCTCATTATCCACCCCGGTCGTAACCAGGATGGTCGTTAGCCCGGCTTGTTTGCCGCCGTAGATATCGGTTTCCAACCGGTCGCCGACCATGGCGGTGTTTTCTGACCGGCTGCCCATGCGCTGCATTCCCAATTGGAACAGGTGAGGCTGGGGCTTGCCGATGATCGTCGGGGCGACTCCCGTGGTAGCTTGTAGCGCGGCCAGAATGGCGCCGCACTCCGGCGCCAGGCCCTCTTCGGTGGGATAGACTACATCGGGATTGGTGCCGATGAAGGCTGCCCCGCGCTGAATGAGCAGCGTAGCGTGTTTGAGCTTGTCGTAGGTCAGGCCTGGATCGCCACCGACCACCACGGCGTCGGCGCTGTGGCGTGAATCGGGTAGCACTTTGAAGCCGGCTGCTTCCAGTTCTTGCTGCAAGCCCTTCTGCCCGATCATATAAACGCTTGCGCCAGCTTTCAACCTCGTTTTGAGATAAGCTGCCGTTGCCCAAGAGACGGTCAGGATATTTTCTAGGCTCACTTCGATGCCAAAACTTGCTAACCTTTGCTGATACGTGGAGGCCGGTTCCACCGAATTATTGGTGGCGATGGTGAAAGCCACCTCGCGCCGTTTGAGAAACTGGAAGAAGAGCGCCAGATCTGGCATGGGGCTTTTCCCTCGCCATAGGGTGCCATCCATATCGAGTAGCAGTGCCCGGATGTTTTTAAGTCGGGTGAAGTCGTTGGTGGTCATCATTACGCTCTCATAAATCGGAGAGTTTCTCGGTGAGCTGGCGGTAGCGCTGGAAATAGTCCTCATAAAAGCTGACGAGCTTTTCATCCGGCGAAATCTGGCGTGGCCTCAAATTGAAGCAGGAGCGGCCGGCGTCGGTATTAGGGTAAATACCCAGGCCAACCCCCGCCAGGATAGCAGCGCCGAGAGCGGGACCGTGAGAGTAATGCGTCAGTGTCACGTTCATCCCTGTCAGCGAGGCCACGATCCCTGGCCAGTGCGGGCTATGGGCAGCCCCGCCAATCATCCAAATTTGATCCATTGCCACGCCAGCCGATCTCAATCGTTCCAGCGACCAGCGCACTTCGCAAGCCGCGCCTTCCATAATTGCCCGGGTCAATTCAGCCCGCGAATGCTCCCAACGCAGCCCCAAAAATCCGCCAGCGCCAGCGCTTTTTGAGGTGTTGCGGCTGCCTGCTAGCGGGAAGAAGAATAGCCCGTCGCCAGGCGAGGTTTGTTCCAGCGACTCATCCAGCAGGCTGTAAAGTTTGGGGCGCGTCAGCGGATTTTCTATATCCGGAGACTGCCATAGCCGATTCAGCCACCATTCCAGCGCGCCGCCCAGCCCGCCCAGGAACTGCGAGATCGTCCAGCAATGCGGTATAACGTGAAAGTTCAGGTTCATGCCATCCGGGATAGCAGACATATCTGCCCGATCGGTGGCGCCGTTGATCACCCAGGCTGTGCCGCAAGCCAGCAGGGCCGGGCCGGGTTCGGTCATCCCGATCGCCAGCGCTTCGCATGAGTGGTCCTGCCCGCCATTGACGACGACGATATCCGCCGCCAGGCCGGTTGCCTGGCTTACCTCCGGCAGGATGGGGCCGAGAATTGCCTCTGAGGGGTGGATGGGAGAAAGCTGGTCGGGTTGGATGCCGGCCAAATCGCACAGTGCAGGGCTCCATTTGCCTGTCACAATATCTGTCAGCATCATCTCGCCTGCCATCGAGGGATTCATCGAGTAAACGCCTGCCAGCCGGTGGGTTAAAAAATCGTTGACGGAAAGGAAGTGGGCACTCCTCGCGAAGGCTTCGGGCAGGTAAGCGCGCATCCAGCCGATCATCGCGAGCGGCAGGCCGGGGTCCAAAGACCAGCCGCAAATCTGACGGATGCCAGCCTCCAGACCGCGCTGCCGCCAATGGTTCACTACTGTTTCGGACCGGCTGTCCATCCAGGTGATGATTGGGCAGACAGGGCGTCCTCGCTCATCGGTCGCCAGGAAAGAGCCTCCTTGGGTTGCAATTGCAATGGCCAGGATGTGGCGTCGGTTCTTTTGAGCGATTTCATTGAGCACATCCAGTACGGCCCGCCAAAGCTCTTCTGGGTCTAATTCGACAAAACCGGCTTGTGGCGTCTGGAGGGTGAGGGCGCGCTCGGCAACCAATAATTCGCTGCCCCTCGGATCGAACAAGACCGCCTTTACTGCAGTGGTGCCAATATCCAGGCTCAGAATGGTGTCTGTCATGAAGGCGTCTCCGGTCAGGTTTGTTTTGAGAAATCTTCAAAAGGGTTGAGCGGGGGTCCCGGTTCCAGGATGCTCAGGGCGCTATCCACCGGGATCAAGGCCCCGTTGATGTAACTGGCGGCGTCAGAGGCCAGGAAGGTTGCAACCCGGGCGATTTCCTCAGGGTCGCCGAAGCGTCCGGCGGGGATATACTGCCTGATTCGGCGCTCCTCCTCGCGGTCTTCGAAGCTTTCCAGCAGCATATCGGTGCG
>JABLXC010000010.1 GCA_013178185.1 Anaerolineae bacterium
TATAAAACCGCGAGGCGCTGCCTCGCCACCGGGCTCACGGGGAACAGAGTCTGGGTGGGGTGGGGACCAAAAACAAGGGAAAAACAGCGGAAAAATGGAGAAAATACCATTATTGAAGGGTTGACCGGTAGACCGGTTTGCCGGTATAATTCTCATATCAACTCGGGGCTTGCCCCAATCACCGTGAGGTTCTCGAAATGCCAAAATCCGATACCCAATGTCGCGAAAGAATTATTCGTTGCGGACGTTTGGCTAAGCGCGCAATGAATCACCACAAATACCAATGGGCTTACTCGTTGGTTGGAGAAATACCAGGTGCTATTGGAGTAAGTATGTGGCTGCTGGTTATGGAACATGAACTTGGATTTTTGCGTTCCAAGGGTGTTGTAGTTTAACGGTTGACAAAAACTGTTGATGGAAATTGCGTATCAACTATTCCCATCTAGATCCGAAACACAAAAGTGCTGGAAGCTAATGGATGGAACAAAAGACGTAGTATGTAGAGCAAAAGCGCGAAAGGATATTTTTAATAGGGGAACTAGCTGGGTAGTTCCCCTGATAACTCGGGGCTTGCCCCAATCACCGTGAGGTCAAATCGATGTCAGCAGTTGAAACAAGATCGTTCACAACCCGTCAACTAGTAAAGTTAATTGAGGAAGACAATTCCGATTTCGAATACTACCCGACAACTGAACCGATGCTAAGTTGTATCAAGGCTGACATTGAAAAGGGCACGCGGGATGACTATTCCGTTCTTGATTGCGGCGCGGGTGACGGGCGCGTTCTTATGGCTCTGACCAATGGAACGCGATACGCAATTGAAAAAAGCGTTCCCCTTTTGGCGGCAATGGATAAAAGTATCTTCGTAGTCGGTACCGAGTTTGCAGAACAAACATTGATAGATAAAAAAGTATCTATCGTTTTTAGCAACCCGCCATACAGCTGTTACGTGTCGTGGGTAGTCAAGATTATCCGTGAAGCAAACGCAGGTGGTATATATTTTATAATACCGGAGCGTTGGAAGATTTCGGAAGAAATCATGCAAGCACTAAAAAGTCGAGATGCAGACGCGAAAGCGATAGGGCACTTTGACTTCCACAATGCTGAGCGCCAAGCACGAGCTAAGGTAGATATCGTAAGAGTAGATCTTGGGGGTATGCGCCGTCATTCTTTCGGTCACCCAGATCGAGATCCGTTCGATCTTTGGTTTGAGGAGAACTTTAAGATACATATTGGGCGAACAGAGGAAAGCAAGTTCGAATTTGCGAGGCGAAAGAAAAGTTCACTAAATGAAAAGCTAGAGTACGCACTCGTTATAGGTTCCGATGTTGTTGCGGCACTCGTATCACTCTATCAAAGCGAGCTCGATCAGATGATGCAGAACTACAAGCGGATCGAAGAACTGGATCCAGAACTCCTGGAGGAAATGAACGTAAACATCTCAGCCCTAAAAGGTGCATTGCGACTAAAAATTGAGGGGCTGAAGGACACCTATTGGCGGGAGCTATTTGGAAAACTGGGAGTCATAACCGAAAAGCTTGCTTCAAACTCTCGCAAACGAATGCTAGAAAAACTACAAAAGCACATTCACGTTGATTTCACCGAAACCAATGCGAGAGCGGTCGCGCTGTGGTCAATCAAAAATGGTAACGGATATTTCGATTCTCAACTTGTTGAACTGATGGAAAGCATGATCGAAAAGGCAAACGTTGTTTTGTATAAGTCTAACAACAAGATATTTACAGAGGATCAATGGCGATACATACGGCATGACGGCCGACTTGATAGATTTATGTTTGATTATCGAATGGTGCTAACCAGGTGCGGCGGAATTAATAGGAGTACCTGGAGAAGTGAACAGACCAGCCATGGTCTGGACGTGAGAGCGGCAGAGTTTCTAGGCGACGTAATTACCGTAGCGGGCAATATAGGGTTTGATACAAGGGAAACGGATCGGGTAGAACAATTGGTTTGGAGCTCTGGGAAAAAGCATGTCTTCTACTACAAGGACCATAGAACTGCAGAAAAAAAGCCGTTATTTGATGCTAGGGTGTACCTCAATGGGAATATACATATACGATTTAATCCGAACCTGATACTTCGTATGAATTGTGAATTCGGAAGGATCAAGGGGTGGTTAAGGGACCAGGAACACGCTGCGGACGAGTTAAGTGTTGGTGACAATCAGGCCCTTGGTGAAGATTATTTTGCTGAAATAATTAGTTCCTTCGGATCCAATTTAAAGTTGACGAAAATGGATGTACCGCTGTTGTCGATGAGTTAGCGGGGGAATGAAGTTCGACCCATACTGCGCTTTCAGCGCGGTATGGGAATGTAACGAACAAACAAGAATATTGATGGAAAAGAAGACGTAAAAATGTGGGAAGTGAGGGCTTATCTATTGTTGAAGGGATGACCATTAGACAGGTTTGCCGGTATAATTTCCCTATCAACTCGGGGTTTGCCCCAATCACCGTGATGGACGATAAAACAGGGAAGTCGTATGGGCGTAACTTTGTACGTAGACGGATGGAATGAACAACCCAGTACTGAAGTTCGTCGTTATTTGCTTGAAGAATATCCGGCGTTTTGTGAATCTGATTTTTTGGGACAGGGATTTCAGTGTGACGAATTTGGACGGCACTTTGACTTCGTGACTGACTACCAAGACCCATTTCCCCAAGCATACTTTAGTGGGATGTCATGGGAGTTAGTGTCATGCCAACTAGGATTGCGAACGGAGTTTGGCGTGGGGGATGTAGAACCGGCCGAGGTCCCAGGGTTGGTTCGTAAATGTGTTCGAATCATTAACTCCCAAGAAGCGGTAGGTTCTATGACATGTAACGCTGTGCACAATGGGAAACTTCACATCAGTGGATATGATGAATTACGCGTGAAGGGTTGTTTCGAAAGTGCGCTGAGAGTATTCCATTTTGCCTCTCAGCAACAGAGAGGTGTTTACTGGGGTTAAATGTTTTTGGTTGAAGGGTTGACCGTTGGAATGAGGCAGCAATAGAATGGTTTGCAGCCTCCTATTTAATCAAGTGGAGGCTTTATGTTACTCGACATTCATACATCGATCACCGATGTCACAGATCTAACAGAGTTTGCCTTCATGGAAAAAACGGTAATTACAAGAGCTCCACGCCGGAAAGTTACAAAAAAGGATCTTGAATTCCTTCGCGCCTATTTTGGAAAGCAAAGACTTTCTACTGACCCAAAGTCCTCGGGACGATTCTTTGTTAATCCTGAAGATGCTGATGCACACTATGACCAGCTGTTTTATCTCCTGGAAAATAAGAACCTGTCAGGAATAGATTCCTGGATCGCAGCTTCTCTATCCAGTGACGGCCGTCGCTTGCTTTGGAGCGCAGACAAGCAATTAAAGTACAAGCGGGAAAACGCTAACCCTGTTATCTCAAGGCCGCTTGCTGATGAAGTTTTGGAGTTCACCAAGGAAAAAACTTTGACAGAAGGTATAAGGAAATTGCTCAAGATCGCCAGAAGGAAAGCGAAGTAGGTCTGAACCTCAGGTCGCACGGGCAGTAAAATGACAAACTATATTGTAAATGCCGTTACTGATTTGTTCGTTCTGATTGAAGATACCGGAACCGGTAAATCAGTTACAAACGATGTGGTTAGAATTGTCAGAGATCTAGTCAGAACATTACCAGGTGGGCTTGAAAAAAGACGCTTGTATTATCGCGATAGCATGAACCGATTTGATGAGATTGTGCATTCTTCCGGAGAATTCAAATCATTTGCTCCATGCACTGAAAGCCAACAATCCTTTTTTAACGGTATAGAGTTTGGAACTAAATCAGTTAAGGACCAACTACGTGAATAAGCTGAAATCCTATCTTGCGTCAATTGCTGTGCTTTTACTATTCATTGCCATAGTATCTACTATCACTCTAGCATTATCAGAGACAATTCTATTTGATATTCGAGATATCGACGGTAAAGTAGCAAAAGCTTCGCTTAACAAAATTAGCGAGCAAGTTCCTGGGTTATCAACTATGGAGATGGATTTCATCGGTACGAAACTTTCCGCATGTTTGTTGTCTCGTAAATCCATAGGGAGCGTTTTACCGAAATCACGTGCGCTAGTCGGCTTTGCTGGGTTGACCGAAAATGAGTTGTCTGGCGTCGTTACTGCAGTTTCGAAATCCTGCCTACAAAAATATGTCCTTGAATCTGCTACTGTCGAAGAGATGAATTCTCGAAACAGAATGTTAGGCCCTATAGCGCCTTATAGTGTAGATGAATTGGCAGTTCTCTCGGATGGTCGTTCATAATTCGCATCCTAAATTCTAGAAGTTCCTTATATTGTTGGTCCTACGGACTCACCTGCCCTGGCTTTGCCAGGGCAGGTGCCCGGCACAGATTTCTCGGGGCTCCCGGCGCGCTACGCGCCCCGCTCACCGCGAGAAACGCACACCGTTGGTGTGCGCCTGACGGTCTGAAGCCGGCTTGGACGACGCGCCACAGGTGGCGCTACGATAGCCCGGCAGCGATGCTACCGGGCTTTTTTGTTGCCCAGATCCGCGGTGCGGAACTGGGTAAGGCCTCGACAAGTCGAGGTGGGCAGCGCGGTGCGCTGCGTCCGCAGAGCCAGCGCCGGTGGCAATGTTCCAGCCTCCGCACCCTTTCGCCCGTTGAAACCTTATCGCATACCTGCAGCCGATCCAGGCGCGCTGCGCTCAGTGCCGGCGATCGTTCGTTTTTTTTGAGAGGTGGGGCTTCTCAAAAAAAGCCGCTGCGATCTGGTCACTGTCCTGGATCGGCTTCAGGTATGCGATGGCCAGGTTTCGGCGAAAGGGTGCGGAGGCTGGAACAGGTGGGATCCCACCTGGTTGTGGTTCTGGGGAAAGGAATGGCGCTGAAGCGCCAGCGTTTATAAAACCGCGAGGCGCTGCCTCGCCACCGGGCTCACGGGGAACAGAGTCTGGGTGGGGTGGGGACCAAAAACAAGGGAAAAACAGCGGAAAAATGGAGAAAATACCATTATTGAAGGGTTGACCGTTAGGCCGGTTTGCCTGTATAATTCTCTTATCAACTCGGGGCTTGCCCCAATCACCGTGAGGTAGTCAACTATGCGTTTCGCCAGCTTCAAGAACCCTTGTTCCATTCAATCAGTATCCCCGTTAACCGATGACCAAATGCGTAATGTTGTTCCGTCAATTTTTGCAGTTGAGCAACATCAAAGTCGATCGGATCGCTATACATACATTCCAACAATTGACATTTTGAATGGCCTCAGAAAAGAAGGGTTTCAGCCCTTTATGGCTTGCCAGACTCGTGTAAGGGATGCCGATAAACGTGCCTTTACACGTCACATGATCCGGATGCGGCATAACAGCAAAATTGGAAAAGATTGTGTAAACGAAATCATCCTACTCAATTCCCACGATGGTACTGCCTGCTATCAAATGATCGCAGGGACCTTTCGCTTCGTGTGCTCCAATGGCCTGGTTGTAGGTGATACCTATTCAGATGTGAAGGTACGTCACAAGGGAAATGTGCAACATAACGTGATCGAAGGAGCGTTTCAGGTGCTAGAGAGTTTCGATCGGATTGATGAAAGTCGCTCGGAAATGGAAGAACTGGTCCTTTCGGAAGATGAGCAAGAGGCTTTCGCAAAGGCGGCGATCCCGTTGAAGTACGAAGACTTGCATGTTCCCATTAAATCAGATCAGCTGCTGATGCCACGCAGACGTGCTGATACTGGAAATGATCTTTGGACCACTTTTAACTGTGTCCAGGAAAACATGATTCGCGGTGGCGTACAAGGTCGTAGCGCTAAAGGTAAATCTACGACAACAAGGCCAATCACAGGGGTTGATCAAAGCGTGAAGCTGAACCGCGCTCTGTGGACCCTTGCAGAAGAAATGAAGCGACTGAAAAGAACTTAATTGGATGAAGGGGGGCTGCTATCGCAGCCTCCCGGGAGCATTCAAGATGGTTATCGAATATGAGGATAGATACCGCATCGAGCTGGAAGGTAGGCTCACTTCCCATTTGGAACTATTAGCGGCAACGGAAAACGTTCTTATGCATCTTGAAAATGAGGACGATGGAGGACTAATTGCGCTGGGCTACTCAGTGGAGCGTATTGCTAGAATCAAAGCACTTGACGGAGAAGGGGGCAAAACATTCTGTAAGACGGTGGCAAAGGGATTAAGCGTAGATATTGCCAAAATTAGGGAAGTGATGGATGACATTCGGCAATAGGTATCTAGTTCGGAGAGCGGTTTATGACGCGGAAATTCGTGGAAGAAGCAATTCAAAATGCACGGCTTGAGGGATTCGATCCAAAGCCGGAACACCTTTGCGAGTGGGAGAAATACATTCAAGGTCATCAGTCTTTGGACGAAACTGTTAAAAAGCTACAGACCATTTAAGGAAATCAAAGGGAAAAGTTAGGTAAACCGCTTCGTGGGGCTTGCCCCAATCACCGTGAGGTATTAGCCAATGTACATCAACACACTGAATTGGATCTGGTTCATTGGGTGTATGAAAATTGACGCTTCTGTTTTTCGTGCGATCGACAACAATGACCAGGCTATAGCTGTCATTAACATAATCGAGAAGGCGATCGGGGAAGAAGGATACCGCTATGGCTTTGATGTTGGCCTTACACTTTTCCCGATTTTTGAACTGCTTGGATTCTTGGAATACTACCCTGAATTTATCGATGCCTGGTTAAAAGGAGTTGATGAGGGATTACTCGAAGCGGACAGTAGAAAAATCGCCAAATGGTTTAAGGACCCTCAGATCGGTACTGACTGTGTGAGGGTACTAGCATGACTTCCACTCAGAATTTGCGAGCAGCCACAGCCCAACAAGGTGTGCGGGACATCCTGTCCAACTTCCGGTTACAAAACGAATGCAGCTACACACAAATCTTGGCTAGCTTGAGCAGTGTTGGTTTCGGACTTACCTTGGAGAATGCCCACGCCTCCAACTACGCAATGATTCTTCGAGATCCAAGTGAACCTGGGAAGTTTCGATACCAGCTCTTCGACAGCTTGGGCTTCTCCACTCACGGGACTCGGGATTCAGTGGAAGATGTTATTAGGGCATTAGTTTCAATGGGCTTTAGAACGATTGCGGATCCGACGACTTTAGATAGGCTTTCCTCCACTAAAGAGTGGGCGATGGGAATGGTAAGGGTCGACGTAATTCGTCAGGTTAATAATGGGCAAATATCCTGGGAGGAAGGCGTGAGATTGGTTCTGGAAGCCACAAAATAGGTCCACGAAACCTCTCACGGTGTTTTGTAGCATCAGAGTTATAGGGCCGGTGATATGGAATATGTACCAAGGAGTAAGCGGGGCATCATTGATCTGCGTGGGTCGATGGTGGCGACGCTGGACGATGAAGGTTATGTAATAGAGGTTCATGGAGCGGAGTTTCCAATGCTGAATGATGATTACCCGTATCCTCAGGGCGTTCTTTGTCTTGACACGGATGGTAGTGTCGTCTTAATCACCACAGACTTGGATTTCTTGACTCTGGTAGGTGATGTGCTTTCGGATGGAGAACTTGAACAGCTTTTGAAAAGATAACAAGGCATTCAGTACGGTTACTGAACGTCTTCGACGATCAGTAACTCACCTCCCCTGGCTTTGCCAGGAGAGGTGCCCGGCACAGATTTCTCGGGGCTCCCGGCGCGCTGCGCGCCCCGCTCACCGCGAGAAACGCACACCGTTGGTGTGCGCCTGACGGTCTGAAGCCGGCTTGGACGACGCGCCACAGGCGCTACGATAGCCCGGCAGCGATGCTACCGGGCTTTTTTGTTGCCCAGATCCGCGGTGCGGAACTGGGCAAGGCCTCGACAAGTCGAGGTGGGCAGCGCGGTGCGCTGCGTCCGCAGAGCCAGCGCCGGTGGCAATGTTCCAGCCTCCGCACCCTTTCGCCTGATGAAACCTTATCGCATCCCTGCAGCCGATCCAGGCGCGCTGCGCTCAGTGCCGGCGATCGTTCGTTTTTTTTGAGAGGTGGGGCTTCTCAAAAAAAGCCGCTGCGATCTGGTCACTGTCCTGGATCGGCTGCAGGGTGCGATGGCCAGGTTTCGGCGAAAGGGTGCGGAGGCTGGAACAGGTGGGATCCCACCTGGTTGTGGTTCTGGGGAAAGGAATGGCGCTGAAGCGCCAGCGTTTATAAAACCGCGAGGCGCTGCCTCGCCACCGGGCTCACGGGGAACAGAGTCTGGGAGGGGTGGGGACTAAAAACAAGGGAAAAACAGCAGGAAAATGAAGAAAATACTATTATAGAAGGGTTGACCATTAGACCGGTTTGCCAGTATAATTCTCTTATCAACTCGGGGCTTGCCCCAATCACCGTGAGGTTCGCGGCATGTCTCTCGCATCCGCATTGAAGGGATTCATACCTGGTTCAAACGTGTTTGGCAATCGTTGGTTTGACCGTCAGAAGCCCTGGATTAGCTTTGAATTATCCTGTCTCGAAACGTTATTGCAGGACTGCAAAGTAAGGCCTCAAGTTTTAATCCACTCCGGAAACAATTTCGATTTCGTAGATCTGGACCGGAACATATTCACCATTGAAGACATAGCTCACGGCCTCTCTAACGTATGCAGGTTTGGTGGGCAATGCAATCGATTCTATTCAGTGGCTCAACACTCTGTGATGGTCAGCTATCTGGTTCCGGCAGAGTTGTCCATGGCAGCGTTGCTCCACGATGCTGCAGAAGCCTTTATGGGTGATATTACTTCTCCATTGAAAAGTCTTCTCCCGGATTACCGGACACTTGAGAAGAAAGTTGAGTCAATGATACTCGCCCGGTTTGGAATTGTTGAGCCATTGGATATGAGAATCAAGCTCGCTGATCGGATTGCACTAGCAACGGAGGAACGGGATTTGATGCCGCGGCATGCTGACAGTTGGGAACTACTGAGAGGCGTGCTTCCAATTCAAGGTCGTATCCGGCCCGTATCATCCCGAAAGGCCTATCGGCAATTCATGTCCAGATATAAAGAAATTTCTGAATCAAACCTAAAACAGGGCTCACTCTTAAAGGCTGCAGCATGAACACAATTATTATCATTGACGAACTTAATGGGCCGGCAGACTGGGAAGTTGTGCTGGAGAAGCGGGCTGTTTGGATTCGAAGCCAGGAGATACGGCTGTTAATCTCGAATAATGCCAACCAATGGGGAATTCGCATCCAGGACCTTCAGGAGGCATATCACCGCGGGGCTCAATGTATTGAGCACGTACTGACGGCTAGTCTCTACTGCAAATCGAATGACAACCCAGTAAAGGTATTTTTGAAAAAGTTGCACTGGCGCTTGGATCTCGTCATGGAATTCGTTCGAGCTGGATTCGGTCCAAGTAATCATGAAGACCTGGTTTACCAGACGACTGCACATGATTCGTGGTCCACCTTTAGTCCATTCCACTTGAATCGGCTGCCGAGATTAAAAAGAGAGCCATCAAGATGGACCAAGCGCGAGGCAATTCGAGCTATTGCGAATGGCCAATATTCCTGGCTACGTTGCGATGGCCGCTATACAGATGACTACTACGAGGACGACCAGCAGAACTACCGGCGCGGAGACATATCGAATTGGATGGAAATGGTTGAAAAAATCCTGACGGGAGATGGATGGCGAGTTTATGAAGATGAAGAGAAGCGTATCCATATCTGCTGCCACCACTTCGATTACAATTCGATGAAGCTTGACATCGATGCAGTAAGAGAATGACGAAAACGCTTCGGGGCTTACCCCAATTACCGTGAGGTCAGACCAATGACAGTCTATGCGAATCATCGCGATCCACTTAGCATATTTGCGGAATTACTCGCGCAAGGAGGGATTGTGTCATTCATCTACAAGGGGCAGCAACGATACATTGGCCGCAGGTACATCACCCGTAAGGAGCACGGATTATGAATCTCGGACGTGAGCAGGAAATGCAAGCACTCATCTATGAACTGGAAAAGCTTATTGACCCCATATCCAAGGGCGGAGAAGCAACCACAAACAGAGCGATGTTTCTTGCCGAACGTCTAATCAACGTTACCCGGTTTGCATCGCAGGATGAAGACATTTCAACTGCTCTAGATGCCAGAGGCTTTATCAATAATGTTTCCCTGGTGGGGGAATCAAAGCTTCTGTTCGTGCGGGTGGCTGTGCTTTCCGGTAAGGATCCAAAGGACCAAGCAAAGAACCGATACCAGTATTATGATTGCCGGGTTTTCAAGCCGCACCTGGTTAAGTGGTTCTCCGTTCAAGGGGGCGAGAGCTCAAACAAACTTGAGGGCTTGCTGGTCAAGGTCAAAATACGGAATCCATTCTGCATCATAGACCAAGTATACTTGAACTGTAGTGGGATCCTTGAGTCTGTTGAAATCTAAAAATTGCAGATGCCACCTAGAGGAGGTGAGTACTGCCGGTCAACTGCAGTGGTTCAGGCCAAATTTGAAAAGTAAACGTGGGCACCTAGCAAGATAAAACAATATGCCAACGTCACTAACCTCCAATTTCACATCTTCAGTTTATCACCCTTCGTTAGACACACACACTGGGTTTGGTAGATCTACCTCAAACCAAACCCAGAATGTTTCCTTAAGCTGACGCGCTGTCCACCGTTGCTGAAACTGGTTGCGTTGTCCCTGCCGTCTTTGCTTTACCTTTCTTTGGGTCGCCTTTCGTCGTCAATCCGAGCTCCTTTTCTGCTTTGCTCACCAATTGTTCTATGAACTCTGGTACATGCTCTTGAAGTTCCAATGATTCATTATGATTTCGCTGCCCAAGGAATTCGTTGATTCGATCTAGACGGTCCTTAAGCCCCTGGTTGATATCGACGCTCACCTTGACTGGCTTACCTTGGTCGACCTTAAAAAGTACCTTCTTCTTCGGGGGCATATCTTTCTCCTATTGATTCGGTGCGTGCGAGATTGCACTATATGAAAACATATAGTATGTTTTGGCCAACTGCAACCGCCGATTAGATTGAGCCGCATACAGGTGGATGCGCAGACAAAAAATCCAACGTGCGATGAATCTAGCTAACTACCACCGGCCGGTTCCGTTGTTCACACCCGATGCACATGCTGTGCAAGAGCTTCAAAGCCCGTGCTTTCAACGTCTAGGTCGTGCTTTTTTGTAGTTCAGTTGGTTTGAAAATAGTGCGCCAGGCGCACCTAAGAATCATAGGGTGTGTGGCTTTAGGTCATGCTTACTTGCAAGGAGTGGTAGATGGCAAATAAGGCTCGAACTACGATCAATATCCCGTCGGATATTGATAAGGAAATCTCGCGAATCCGGAGAAATATGCCCCATCTAACGCGCAATGAAGTTCTATTTATGCTCGCCCGAAGGGGTGTTGCCGAATCCTTTGTGGATGACATAACGAAACTAAGAGACGCCCTAACGGCGGCAGTTGGGTCGCAAACTGGGACACCAACAACGCCAATCCATGCAGATACAACGAAGGATGTTGTAGGGGAAACGAGGCGGAACAAGGAACTTACACTTCAGGTTCTAATACTGTTAAGGCGCTTTGTTAAGGAAGCAATTCCCGAGAAGGGAACCCAGTTATTGGAACAGGCTAAGGCGGACTTTGAAACCATTAGGAGAAGACCAAGTGAATAAGCGTAGCGGTTCGATCCTTAACTTCATTCGGGGCGGTCAAACGTTAGCTCATTTCATTGGTATGGCCAATCAGGTAATTGGCTACATCTTCAATTTTGGAGCCATAGCCTTCCTATCTACGTTCTCATACTTGCTCTACCGTTCCACCGACATGATCCATTTTTTTGCGTGGTTTAACTACAACCAAGCTCGCTACCTTGTTGAATGGAGGGAGCGGCCCTACGACAAGCTTTGGTACATTGATGATCATGTGAATGGATCAATTGTCGAAGCGGTACGCGTATATTCAAATGATTATATTCATCAGAACTATTTGGAGTTTTGCGATGATCTTTGGTATGCGGGAACGCGTGCCTTCATGTCTTTGTCTGCAGTTGGGGTAATCGCTGTAATCTATATTTGGAAGAAGGGTAAGGAATTTAGCTCAGATGAGCATATTCGAGGAGGTTCGTTTGTTGACGAAGAGACCTTTTCGAAGCTTCTGCTAAAGCTGTACACGGAGACCGAAAAGCTAACGAGAGGAATACTTAAGTTTGGAAGTATCGTTATTCCCAGGGAGTGGGAACCTCAGAACTTTCTTATCATTGGGGGTCCTGGTTCCGGAAAATCAGTATTGTATGCTGACTTTTTGGAATCGGCTAGAAAAGATAAACGCAGAGTTATCATTCACGACAGGTCTGGCGCGTACCTGGAGAAATTCTACCGTGAAGGAATCGACATCATTCTGAATCCGCTCGATATCAGGACCGCTCCCTGGAGCCTATACGGGGAGTGTAGGTTCTTGCATCAGTTCGAGATGGTTGCTGAAACCCTGTTCCCGCCAACAACTAAAGGTGATCCATTCTGGTATGAAGCACCTCGCTTAGTATTTGTTTCGTTAGCCATGAAAGAGCTGGCTGGACCAAATCCTTCAGCGTCTCGGTTAAGTCAAAAGGTCCTTTCTTGTCCCTTGGAAGAGCTTATAAAGATTTGTAAAGGGACCTACGCCCAAAGTGTTATCGATGAGAACGTTGTCAAACAGGCGCAAACGTTGAGGTCCATTGTTGCGACCAAAATGCGGTGTTTACTGTTATTCGAAGATGACAAGAGAAAAGGCTTTTCCATCAGGGATTGGGTTTCTAATGACAAGGGGGACGCAACTATATTCATAACTTCAAATAAGGATATGGAAGCTTACTTGAAACCATTGATTACCCTTTGGCTGGAAATCGCCAGCATTAGTATCCTGTCACTGCCTCCCGATCTCCTACGTCGCATTTTCCTTTTCTACGATGAATTGCAGGCTTTGGGCAGACTCAATTCGTTAGGTGGAACGTTGGCAGAAATTAGAAAATACGGAGGTTGTGCCGTCTTGGCTTTCCAAGGTTACTCCCAAGGGAAAAAGATTTACGACGAAGATGGGTTTGATGAGCTGGCTGATAGCTGTGCAACATACGCATTTCTGAGGAGTAATAACGCTGCGTCGGCAGAGTGGATTTCTAAACAGCTGGGCAAGAATGACATTTATGAGGCGATGGAAAGTCTTTCGTACGGTCAGGAAAGGGTCCGTGATGGTGTGAATATGTCGGTCAACAGGAACGTAAGGGAGGTCATCATGCCAACACAAATCCAGGAACTTCCCGACCTGAATGGATACCTTAAAGTAGGTAGAGAGCTACCTATTACCAAATTTATACTGAAATTTAAGAACAGGAAGGTGGTGGCGCCTGCCTTCTTGTTGGACGAAACAAAGTTCATAACTGCGGAAGCACTGAAACTGAGACAGGAGCCAATGGGCGATACTCGGGACGTAGAACCTTCTAAAAATGAAATTGAATCGGATCATTCAATAGATCCAACGGTTCTTGATGATCTTATCGACGAATTTTCTGATGATCTGGCTCTCGATATTCCAATACTTGATGGGCTTGATGATGTTGTCGTGGATTTTGACTCCGAGGATCGATAGAAATGTTATCCATCTCCAAACTATCTTCATCTGCACAAGCATCTAGTTACTACCAGAAGGCTGATTATTACACCAAAGGAGAGGTGGGTGAGGATGTTAAAAGCCAATGGGTTGGCGAAGGTGCAAAGCGGTTGGGTTTGGAGGGGGAAGTTGGTCATGCAGAGTTTAAAGATCTTTTGGATGGGAAGTTACCAGACGGAACACAGTTAGGAACGGTCCGAAACGGCAAGTTGGAACACACCCCTGGCTGGGATCTTACCTTCTCAGCTCCCAAGTCGGTATCAGTTTTGGCGTTGGTAAGC
Source organism: Anaerolineae bacterium (assembly GCA_013178185.1). Taxonomy (GTDB): domain Bacteria; phylum Chloroflexota; class Anaerolineae; order Anaerolineales; family Anaerolineaceae; genus Ch132. Next base: position 13,875 of record JABLXC010000010.1, read on the forward strand.
GGGGATAAACGGCTCGTAGAAGCTCACCAACAGGCCGTGGATACCATGACAAAATTGATTGAAGAGAGGTACCTTGTCGGGCGAAAAAATCACGGTAAGGACGGCGTTTCGCAAGTTAAATTATCGGATTTGGTTGGTGGGACTTTCACTCACAGCACCAGCCGTGATTTGGACCCTCAACTGCATACGCACTTTGTCGTCATGAATATGGGGCGCGACAGGGATGGGAAAGACCTTTCATTGCATTCGAAAGGTTTATTTAAAGACAAGATGTTTTTGGGACAGATTTACAGAAATGAGCTATCTACGGCAATTCAAAAGCTTGGTTACCAGGTCGAATATGATTCGAAAACTGGGACCTTTGAGATTGCAGGAGTTGACAAGTCTGTACTTAATGAATTTTCAAATAGGCGCAAGGCTATTGTAGAAGTAGCTGATCTCTTTGGGTACGAAGGCGGGAAAGGGCTCGAAAAGGCGGCGTTACGTTCTAGGGAACGGAAACGGAACGTACCGCGCGAAACAGTCATCGCGGACTGGGAGACTAGACTTAGCGATCTCGGATTGACTCCGGATCGTTTGCTAAGCAAGGCCAAGGAATTGGGGGCGATTCCACCAAATGTACCTTCTAACGGTAAAACACTTGAAATCCCTACGTCAGACCGAGATGAAGGACTTAACAATGCGGATGAAATATCCATACCACCTTCACCCATTCCAAACGTTCCATCGGGGCCGGTAACACCGCCTTCTTTGAAAACAGACGACCTCAGCGTAGAGCATGCAAAGACTGATAATGGAGATCCAACTCCTCCGCATGGTCCCCCGAATATTCCAAGCGCTCAGGAAAACGACCGTAATTACACTCAAATTGCGATAGAAATATTGAGTCACTACGACTCAGTTTTCACTTATAAGGATATTGTTTCAAAGGCCCTAAAGATTTCTAAAGGCACACAGAATCTTGCAGCAATTGACGATCAAATGGCGAATCAAATAGAAAAGAAGAATTTGCTTCGTTCTGAAAGAGAACCATCTTTGTACACAACACACGCAGGAGTAAGGCGTGAGCATTACATGCTTGACCTTCTTGAACTTGGCAAAAACAAACATAATGCAATCGCCACAATGGACAGAATTGCAAAAGCGGCTTCTCGCTATGACTTTACCGACGGACAGGATAGAGGGTTTAGAAAGGTATTATCTGGGAAAGATCGGGTTGTCGGACTTCAAGGTTATGCTGGTGTTGGTAAAACGTTTATGGCTCGTCCAGCAATAAAACTTGCTCAGGAGGTTGGATACACAGTTAAAGGTATTGCTCCATATGGTACTCAGGTCGAGCAATTGGAGAGTGAAACAGGGGTAGACAGTAACACCTTAAAATCACATTTGATGTCGCTTGAGAATGGCAAGTACCAATCTCAAGGAAATGAACTTTGGTGGGTTGATGAAGCTGGAACGGTCAATTCTAAAGACATGGCAGATCTTCTAACGCACGCTCATAGATTGAATGCAAGAGTTGTTTTGTCTGGTGATAGAAAACAGTTGGGAGCCATAGAAGCTGGGAGCCCCTTCAGCTTACTGTTAGACAACGGAATGGATTCGGCTGTTAACGACAACATCATCCGCCAAACAAATCCGGATTTGAAGCAAGCCGTATACGACATTATTGATAAAAAGACAGTGAGTGCATTCAATCGACTCGATAAAAGCATAGTTGAAAGTAGTTCTCCGGCATCTGACGCCGTCAAATCATACCTTGATAAAGAAGACGGGTCCTTCACTAACGTTTCTCTTATTGTTCCCGATATCAAAACCCGAAACGAAATGAACAGAGTCATTAGCGATTATTTTAGAGATCGAGGGGACGTCAAGGGGGATGCAATAAGTGTGTCGAACCTTCGCGCTTCAAAGATTGACGGTCCAATGAAACGATACAGTTTCTTCTATGAACCTGGTCAAGTTGTTCGTTTCCACAAATCATATAAAAGCCTTGGTGTGGAGAAGGACGAGTATTTGGTAGTGAATGCGGTCAATGAAGACGAAATAGTTCTTACGAAACCCAACGGATCAGAGGTTTCGTGGCTACCTGGGAAGATGGCTGGGGGCGAGCGGACTACTACAACCTACGAGTCGAGTAATGAAAAGTACTCGGAAGGTGATCGTATTCGGTGGAAGGATAAAACCAATGAATTGGGGCTTAAAAATGGTCATGTCGGCATCATTAAGTTAATCGACGATAAAAGCATGACTGTGAATTTCGGCAGCGAAATTAAGGTAATTGACCTTCAGAAGAACATCAACCGCCACTTTGAATTGGCCTATGCGCAAACTGTATATTCTGTGCAAGGCCAGACTTTTCAGGAAGCTGTCCTTATTGCGGAATCGTGGCGTGTAAACCTAATTAACCAAGCGTCATTTTATGTGGCAGTTTCGAGAGCAAAAGAAAACATCTCGATTTTCACGGACAATTCACAGAAGCTGCGCGAAGGAATCGACGAGCGACTAGGTGTTAAAGAGAGTGCGATTCCCAACATCAGTAAAGCTCAATCAGAACTCATTAAAGATGAGCTTGCGAAAGAAATGAGGGATGGTGAACGGACCTCTGCACAGCAAGGAATCACGCAGAACCAACAAAAAGCGAGGGATAGGGATCGAACTATGGACTATTGAAACGCCGGCGTTTCAAAAAGGTTACAGCGATACTGAATACGACAACTACGGCAACCGCTAACAGAGCAATGGTTAAATAGCCCAGTACATTTTGTGTTTCTGAATTAACTATAACTGGGGATAGCTGCCCTATTACTACATAGTAAGTCGCAATTGCCAAGAGGATTTTGATTTGGTTCTTATAGGTTACTTTAGGGCTGGACATATTTTAACCTTTCAAGATGTGGCTTACGCGCTATCTATCATTTTAAGGTATAGCACGCCCACCTCAAACCATTCCCTTTGGCCTATAAATATTATAGGGCTGGCTGTAAACATGATGATCTGTGCGGATTCCAGATGATTGTCAGGGATGCACCAGCATTGGCAGGAACACTCGAAGTCGGATTGAACATTAGCGACTTAAATCAAGAAGAGAAGAAGCTGCTATGGGACCATCTGAAGAGTTCATACCCTGAGTATGCTAACGAATTAAAGACATTGTTGAGTACTCAACCACTTGCGACACTTGTCTTAGAATTTTCCGCCTCGCCGTTTATCGAGGAAAAATATGTTCCCAAAATACTTCGTTTGAAGATGTCTCGGTTCTAATTGAATGCAGCAATTTTACTGATTACGGTGAGCCTGCACACATGAAATTGAGAATTAATTTGCGACTCTTTTTAGCTATGCGCTTTTATTTGATTGGCTACAAATCTAATATTCCACCAAGGATAATTCGGAAGTTGATTGCACGATCGGACCTCCACCGCGCTTGGATTTCGGGATGGAATGGTAATTTTACTGAAAGCGAAAAATTTATGGGTGTTGTTGATCGTGAATGGTTACGATCCAAAAAGGCCTTTTCATTTCTCGATGTTTGGCACTTTCTCCGCTTGTTTATAAACCCACACAGTAGAAGCCATTGTCGTAAGAATGTACTAAAGCATAAACTTTATTAGCGATCGGAGTTCGTTGTTACAACGACACGGGCTTTTAGTGATTCCGGAAGAAAGTATCTACGGTAATGGTCGGCCTCATTGTCTTTTATTGTATCTCCGTTAAGTTGTATAGAGACAAACTTAACGAAGTTTAAGAATTCTGGCCATGTAGGATATCGGCCTATGAAGGGATCAAACGGGCGCTCAAAGAAAATTCTGACAAGTACTTCACGCCACAATCTAATGTAATGCAACCCGCCATCAAAACCAGAGGATGGATGAATGATCTTTAACTGGTGTTGATTGGCCCAATTCACTATGTCTGTATTCTTTTTGCAGAGAGTCGATGCAACTTTCAGGGTAGTATTTAAAGAGATTGTTGGGCATAGGATATCAAAGTGGCGATTTAAAAATAACGCCATGGGTTCTTCCTCCAAACCGATCCAGATTGTATGACGCATTGTTTGAAGATTTAAAAGCAGTCGCACAAGCGGAATTGCACCGATACCCTTAGGTATGTGTGAAGCAATCAAGGCGTCGCGAATATGGTAAAACTCTGAGTCATCGTGAACCAATGATTTAATGTACTTTGCCCAGGAATCTTCAACAATCCACACAGCAAAATCATCTGCGTCAAAGTCAACTGAGTCGAGGGCATCTGCAGGTGACATGCCATTCTCATCTAGAAATCCACGTGCTAAGTTGACGTAATCTGTTTGGTAAAGGCAACCATTACCTATCCTCGTTGCCGAGTCCAGTGAAAACTCCAACAACAATACAGTTTCATCTTGTGGATTTGCCGTTGGCTTTGGTCTTGATGGCAGTTTCTCATCTTCGATTGGTGCTGGAGAATTGCTAACTGTACATTTCACAGGTTTTCTATCTGGCAAATCATTGTTAAAGAAATCATCTTCGTAGCGGGAACGAAACCATGTAGCAAAAGATTGTGCCAGCTGGAAGGTTCCCTTTGGAAAAAAAACTTCTGCCTGAAACTGAAGTGGTAGATAGAAGTCGCTTACATAGGATTCGATTGTGATTTCTAGGTCCTCGCTGTATTGGAGAATGAATGTTTCGATGGTTTCAAATAACGCATGTTCGAGGTCTTCAGCGGCGGAATACTCGTGGTAATCAGCGACTTCAACACGAACGATGGGTACTCGCTCTCCAAATGTCTGTAATTTCCGATCATTTGGCAGAAGTAAGTGAGTTCTTAGTCTCCAGGCAGCCATTGACTCACATATATATTTCGGCCATGCACCTGAGCGAACGGCAATAAATGGTGCTTCGTACTTCCATTGCAGATATCGTTTATTTTTGTAGGTTGTGATGGATTTCTTTGGACGAATCCAGGCAGGCTCCCAAGAAGCAAGAGTACACTGTAGCGCTTTGACTGCAGTGCCGTTTTTACTTGATGAGTTAAGACTTTTCAGTTTGGCTTCGATACCTGCTTTGGTTCTAGGGGCGACGGTGACTTTAATAGGTTCAGAAGAGTGCTCGTTGCGGGAATTGATTGTAGTCCCCTTACTTGGATACCACAGGTTCAGGGGGGCATCCTGCAATATGGTGCCCCAATCTCTCGGGATCCGATTAAAAATGATCTTGTCACATACCTGCTCAAAGTTCTGAATGCTCAATTCCGGATGATCGGATATTGTCTGTTTAAATAGCTTTTCTCGAAGGGGCGTGATCTCATCGAGTATGACGATCGTAGTTTCAGGCATTGTGAAATATCCTCAATCATTTTCGTTCGTGCTTTTGTTGATAACGGAAGCATGATACGCCCGTAAGTGTTCTAAAAAATCAAGTGTTAAACCTAAAATCCACTTTCTGTTTTACCTAAGCAAGTCCGGCTTTTACTAATACATATGGTGATTTGGAGTCGAGTTATAGCTCGGGCGAAAAGTAGGTACTGGTGGTGTTGAGCGATTGATGCCCTGCGAATTTTTGTACCGCCATCAGATCGGCGCCGGCGTTGACCAGGTGGGTGATCCGCGTGTGGCGCAAGGCGTGCGGAGTGAGTTGCGCCCAATGCGCTGCATACATGGCTTTTTTCTTGTTGTCGTCGTCTCCGTACAAATACTGCATGACATTCTCCTGCAGGAATTCTTTGAAATTAATTTCCCAACGGGAAGAGGATAAGGGTTTGGGGTTGGGGAAAACTCCTGGGTTAGGGCCACGTCGACGAATGGTAACTGGTTTTATGCGGGGAAGAAGGAAGATCTTTTCTCTTTGCGGAACTATGGGAAGTTTCAGATGTTGACGGAAACGCGTTAACACCTCCCACGCCAGGCCTTCCCGGGCGGTTAACGACAATGCCCTTGCCCGTGCCCCTTTCCCGACAACGTTTAATACCCAATGGTCACCTTCGGGTTGGATATCCGCATGGGTATGATGTCGTTGTTCGTGGATGCGCAGTCCTAGCGCATAGCCAAACAGAAACATGAACCGGAAGCGCTCACTGCGATTGCGTTCTTCCCGAGTACCCGCTGGCATTTGTTCCAATGCGCCCAAAACCGCCGCCCATTGGCTCTGGGTAAACGCCTTCCTCCTTAAGTTCGGCGGTTCTTGCAAACTGCCTTTGGTTTCTACCTTCCTCGCCAGGTTGTAAGGCAACAGCCCGGTTTCGTGTAAATGGGCAACAAAACTGCGAATGACTTTAAAATATTGGTCCGCGGTTTCAGCTTTTACGCCGTTGAAGGCAACCAGACCGTTTTCGCGCAGAACCTCGCTCGGCAGAGTCAGCTGCTCCAGATATTCATCGAGGGCATCAGTCGTGATGACGGGGTGATGACGGAGTTTGAGAAATACCAGAAAGCGTTCCAATTCCGCGGTGTAACGCGCATTGGTCGCTGCACTTTTGCGATGTCGGTATAGGAACTCGGCGATCGCCTCCAGGTTATGGTGGGCGACGTGCTCAAACGTTCCTGGGCGCAACTGGAATGGGTAAGGTTTAAAACGGCCGGGCGAAGTCTCCACCAGGAGCGTGCGGGCAGTGGCGTCGTATCCGGTCAAGAGATCTTGAGGATCGCGCACAAACCGGGGTATCGGTAGTTGGTGGACGTACGACATGATCTGATTCCTTTGTTCGGGGCAGCGTTGTTCTGCCCGGATCAATGCGTTTTAATTATTTCACACAACGGGCAGCGGCGATCGTGTTGACGGTCGGTGCCGACAACGGTTAACGTCCACCATCCCTGATTCGCTATTATAATGACGGCTCTTAATTTCATGTGATTTCAGCGGGTGCATCTATTTCTGGTGCTGATGTGGTTTGCGTTTCCGATTTCTCGCGCCGCCACGGCTGCCGTTTGTATTTAAACCACTCCGATTCGTCGGGCAGTTTCCAAAACCGCATGACGCCAATGCTGTAATAGACCGCAGTGACGCGCCGGATTCGGCCGCGTCATTTGACCTCGACGATAGTTTCGCGAGATGGGTAACCGCTCTGGCAAGGTTCCGCCATAAAGCCCTCTTTTTGATCCTTCTATTTTTCCTACCAAAGCGCGCAATTTTTCCTCGCATAACGGGCAATTTCCTCTCAATGCGCGCACGCGGGCATCCGATGATCACTAAATAACCTTCAAAAAATACTGGACCCTTTTTTACTATCTAAAATGCCGCATAACTAATATTAAACGTCATTTTGGCTAGTTGCAAGTGGACGCGGTACTCTATATAGTACAAAGTACATTAGTACAGAGTAGAAAATCGCCATAATGGGCGGTTTTTAGGCGGCTCCAGCGCCTCCCGGCGTGCTTATATGACCTAAATGGTTAGGGTATGAGTAGGATTATTAGCCAACCCTTAACAGATAGGTCTTTACGGCGGGTTTCCCCTCTTGCTTACTGTCACTCAGCCCAGGAGGCCTTTCCGTGACTGTTGAGAATCGAAGCCCCTACGAAGCCGCACTGACCCAGTTGCCCCGGACCCGCCGGATCATCGAGGGCATCGAGCAGCTGCGCGCCCAGGACACGGCAGGGGCCATGCCGACCCGCAAGGCGCTGCGTGAGCATCTGATGGCAGTGCAGGGCAGCAGCCATTCCGACACCGAATTGCACGCGGTGCTCACGGCTTACGCGGCCGCACGCCACTACCGGGAACTGGCGCCCAGCCTGCCCGCCACGGTGATCGTTCACCTGGTGTCGGAAATCGAGCGCACGCTGAAACAGGAGCGCGCCACGCTGGAAGCGGGCCGGAAGGCCGAAGCGGATGCCCTGGTGCTGGCGCTGGCACCCGTGCAGCAAGTCCTGGAGTCGGAGTTGGCCACCGCTACTGAAGCCCTTGGGACGCTCACACGCCAAGCCGTGGAACGTGAACACCAGCTGACGCTGACCACCCAGGCGCTGGAACACGAGAAGGCCCGGCATACTGAACTTAAGGACGATTTTCATCGGCTTGCAGTGGAGAAGCGGGAACTGGAAGAAAAGCTCTCTCGCAGCGTGACTGCACTGAAAACCCAGGCCAATGGGCACAAGCGGGAAGTCGACCAGCTGGTGAGTCAGCACTCAGAAGCGATTACCCTGACCAAACAGCACGCCGATACTGCGCTTGCCGCCGTTCAGGCAACCCTGGGTAACGAACGGGGCGATTGGCGCCAGGCCCAGAAAAAGTGGGAGAAAAGGGAAGGGCAGTTGGAAGCCCAGTTGGACAGCCTGCGGGAGCAGCTGGCGGCCGGCATCCGTGCCGGTGTGGAACAACAGCAGGTGCTTCGCGATCAGCTGGCCCAGGCCAACGCAGAATTGACCCTGCTACGCGCCAACCAGCGGCGCCACGCTGGCGAAATGGCCGATCTGGATGTACGGGTCCGTCAGCTGCAAGAGCAAAATCACCAGCTGGTCGGTTTGCTGGGTGCGGGCGCAGTCGGCGCCGGCACTGAAGTCGATCCCCGAGAGCAGGGCAGCGTGGGCGACAAAACCGACCTGGGCGATTGACGCCGGTCTAACGGGAGATTTCAATGGACGGACCACCGGAAATTCGGTGGTCGACGACCCAATTGACCCCGCCTCAGGCCCTTAACCGGAAAGTACGAATAGTGAAAGGTACGCCATGGGACGTAGAAAAGGGGATTTCAACGAAGAGGTTAAGCATACCTTGTTCCGGGAGGTCAACGGTCACTGCGCGGCACCAGGCTGCGATAAGTTCACGTCGGCCGGAAAGGCTGGCCAACCGGGTAAAGCCTATTCCACTGGCAGGGCCGCCCATATTTGCGCAGCTTCAAAAAAGGGCCCCCGCTACGATCCAAACTTGTCGGAACCTGAGCGTAAAAGCAGTGCAAATGGAATTTGGCTGTGCGGCCATCATGCAGATGAAATCGATGCCGATAAAGGGCGTTTTTCCGCGCCCGAGCTGCGTGAATGGAAGCAAGAAGCGATCGAGCGCGCGCGCAGTCGAATCGACACTAAACCGTACCGATACCAGGACGCCATTGACCTGGTCCGTCAACTCCTTCCGATTGCTGGCCATGTGCCGCGCCCGCTGTCCGGTGCGGTGCACGATCTTATCCGCACAGAGGACATGGCGCTGCAGGCGCTGGATCCCCGATTTATAGTAGAAAGCGAATTTCGCCGTGAAGGTCAGCGTGTCATTTACCTATCGGCTGCCGATGAACCGATCGACATTAACATGACCATCACTGGCAGCCACGTGCTGGAGTTTTGGGAGCAGCACCAGCGCCGGGAGGATCATGGTATAGCCATGTCTCTGCCGACTGACGCGTTCCGCTTTGACGGCTCGCCGTTGTTCGCCGAACTATTCTCGGTGCCCGGTGGCACTCTTTGCGTCGGACCAAAAACCCGAAAGGCACTCAATACCTTCGAACTGCACCAACCCACAACTGGTGAAGTGAAGCGATATGAACCGTTCATGGGCACCTTGCAGTATGGGCAACAGAGTGTGACCTTTGAAGGCTCTGCCTGTGACGGCATATTCAAATTGTCCTACCAGTGTCTGCGCGGCTCACCGGTCACATTCCCCCAGGTGACCCTCGCCATCCATCATGTGGAGTTGTGGGAGGGACGCCCGATCGCACATTTACCCTACCTGGCGTGTGTGCTGGAAATCTTCACGTTGGTCGCGGCCGGTTGGCGCCTGCATACCGCGTTGATGATCGAAGGGAAAAATGCCTTTTCCGGCGATGTGATTTTCAACCTGCAACAAAAGGCCTTTTTCGAAACGGATCTCCACTTCCTGGAGTACACGTCTTTGTGTCAGCAACTGGCGAAGCGTTGCGGCATCGAGGTCCACTTTATGAGCACCATCACTTTTACGTTGCGGCAGCTCGATGAAATGCGTACTGTCCTGCGTCTCTTTGCGGGCGCAAAACTGGAATGCGGACAGCATAATGCGCCGGTCGGGCTGGAACACCCGATACCTCAAGATATCATCCTCTTCGAACAGCCGAAAAAGGCGGACGACGTGCCGGAAAGCATCGTGTGCACCCGTCGTGGTGGGACACTCGATTTGTTTGGTAAGAAACACCAGCTGCCGGACACCTATATCGAGCTAACTTCTGTGCGGATGCGATATTCGACAGTTACATCGGGCAACGGACGATCGCGGGTGCGTGTCGTGTTCGAACGTGCGCCTGACTGCCGTTGTTTTGCCTACTATGAACGGCGCCATTGGCCACCACACCTGGTGCCGGAAAGAGGCTTCGCTGATGATGCGTCGTGAGTGGCCGGCGATGGAATTTCCCGCTTCAATGGTGCGTGGTTCGATCGACCATGAGCGAAATCGACAGGTGCGCGTTCGAACCATCCGCTCCGGCACGTTCCAGCGCATCATCCAAAGCGCAACGACCTCCTGCGTCGTGACCATTCCATCCATCGTCGACGGTCGGGAGGTGTGAGATGGTGGAATGGACGACGGTCAATTTCATGCGGCCAGACGTGTTATGGCGTTTTCCGAATGGGCCGGTTGCGCTCGATCCCTTTAAAGGCGACGACGATTACTGCGATGGCGTCAGGGTCTCAGGTCTGCCGCTCAGTGCGTTGGTGATGGTGGGAGAGAAAACACCCAACCTCGGTGTCCACCTTCAACTGGCCGATACCCGACAGTTTGTCAGTCGAGGGAAACTGAAAACGAGCGCCACGGTTGCCGGGGAGGTGGTCCAATACGACGAGGATTTGGTATGGATCCGCCGCAAAACGTCCCTACGCATGAACACCACGCTGATCTTCATGGCGAACCAGCTCTATGGATCGGCGGCCAATGGTTTGGCCCATATCCAGAAGCTCGCCCACGATCATTGTGAGGCCCAGCAGAAGGCCTGGCGCGATATAGCGATGGTGCTGCTGCATCGAGGGCCAATGTTGTCCTCCCAATTGAACGTAGCGGTGCCTACCAACATCAGCGTGTCAACCGTAGTTCGGGATACCATCGAACGGGCTTATTGCGAAGCCAATGGCATGGGTGCGGAACACACTGAGCGGGTAGGTACCGGACGCTACCAGCGGGAAGGCGCGCTTCCCCGCGAAGAGGTGGAGGCCATGGCGTTTGCCGGCGAGTTCGTCAGTCTATTTATGAATCCGGCCGGCGAGTTGGACGGCCGATTGTTGCGACCGGTCGGCGGTTATCGCAGCGGCGCATTGTTTTCGCGGTGGAGAAAGCCCGCGATCCTGGAGGACGTGCGGGAGGAGTGCCTGAACGCAGGCGCGGACAAAGATGCGGACCTGGTGGAACGATACCTGGACAAACGTTTTCCCAATTGGCGTTCGCCGCCGTCGCAGGCCGTGCCGAGCAAAGACGACGCGTGGGTCGTGTTGAATGTGCCCGAAAATGCCTCGTTCCAGGAAGCGCAGCTCAGCTATCGACGTTTAATGAAAATCTTTCACGAAGATAAAGGCATTGTGGAGCACAGTTACTTTGCCCAAAAGCTCAATGACGCAATGGAAGACTTCAAACGCAACCGAAAATGAAAAGTGGGCTTCGCTCGGGGATAGGGTGTTATGGCTAAGAAAAAAGCAGGTCCCGGACAAAGAACGCTGTCACCGGAAGAAAAGCTAGCTGCACTTCTGGCGGCGCCGGTGGCAGAGGGAAAAAAGGACCGGCCGCTTGTATACGCAGGAAACCATCGACTTGTCTTTGCGCTGGATGCAACCGCATCGAGACAGCCTACTTGGAGGGTAGCGCAAAGCCTCACGGTTCAGATGTTTGACGCGCTGCCAGAAGGGTTGGAGATCGCATTGGCCTACCACAGCGGTGGACGGATGCGGCCGTGGTCTCAATTTACGCGTGCGGCAGATCGGCTCCGGAAAGAGATTACACAGGTGAAGTGTGAAGCAGGTGAAACCGCATTGAACCCCATTTTAGGCCAGTGTATGGAAATTCCATCGCTCCGGGCCATGATCTACATTGGGGATTGCTTCGAAGAAGATGAAGACGATGCCATCAATCTCGCTCATAAGCTCCACTTGAAAGGTGTACGCTGTTTTTTCTTCCAGGATCGACTATCCCCGCATTCAGAGATGGACTATGTCAGTCAAGTGTTCGGTGAAATCGCAAAAATAACTGAGGGCGCATTGTTTGACTTTGATCAGCGATCACCTAAAAGGACAGGGGAGGAAATGCAGGCGATAGCGCGCCTGGCGGCTGGTGGAATTGCAGCGCTGCAGCAAGATTCTAGAAATCTTCCTGGTGCAATTCGGGTTCTTGAAAAGCTAAAGTGAAAGTAACTGAAGTAAACTGTTGAGAGAGCACATAATCAAATTTCGCTTTATTCCGGGCAGTCTGCCCGCAAAGGAGAGCATCATGAATTCACTGGGATTTAGCGTATCGCCCTCCTCAATAGTGAGTTTACAAGGATTGAATGGCTTTCCGTTCCCAAGCTGACCTTACTTGGAACGCCATCGGCAGGACTGGAACAACATTCTGAAGGCAACACGGCAGCAGGCGCTGGATGACTTTAAAAAAACCGTGTAGCTGAGTAGGTCGTTATGAAGAACAACAAAAGGGCGGCATTGCCGCCCTTTCAATTGGGTTGTCAATCGGGCTCATGTTGCCACCAAAGTGAAAGGTATGCATCTCGCAGGCGGGTATCTGTAAACTGAGGAACAGCGTAAACACCCCGATCTTTGTCATGAATCGCAAGCTGAATTGCTACAAGCTTGGCGTAGGGGACCGACCAATTGATTTCGCCTTCAATATCGGGGAAGGCACCGGCACTACTATTTAGGAATTGCACGATAGCAACCCGCTCATCGTGGGTCAGGTTCGTTGTTTCGATCATGCGCGCCTGGGTGCGACATTCCTTGATAAATTGCTCTTTCACAGCGCCCATGACGGCCTGCCTATAGTTTATCGTGGTTGAATGTAGTGAATACTATGTGAAATAAAGGAAACTATTGCTGAGATTGATTTCTTTCGTTTCGCAGAATCGCTTCTTTTGCCTTCGGATAAAATTGCAGAATGCCAACAAGGGCAGCGGACAGAATCGGCACCCCGGTTACTGCCGTGTACTCTATTCCACCTGCAATTGAAAGTTTGGCGAGGCCAACTATATACACGATAGCAAGTCCTAGTATACCTAAACACTTAATTGCGTCATCCGGAGCATACTTATCTCGGTTCCTCTTAATCAAAGTCGACAACAATGCCTGCCCGTCTGGTAAATGCATCCACATGATGTGGCGAATCGAGAGTACAACTAACATTATCATCACATAAATATTTTGAATCCCGAACAGGATGCCAAAGAAAGAAACATAAATTGCCGCTCGACGGAATAAAGTCATTGTGAACCCAGTTTCTTTGAATCCTTTAACTCGTTTGACACTTTCCATTCAAGACCTCTAAGTTTTGATCATTCATTTTCTTTGTTTCCCTGTCGGTATACCCCTTAATACTTGCACGTCAATGACCGGCTGAGGAACGGCTGTTCGACCGGTGCAGAACAGAGCTTCGACCATGCATGATATGAGCGCAGCGGTGCGTGCATAATCTAGCGAACATTAATTGAATCACCGTTTGGGGCACGAAATCATCCCCGCAAGGACCTCGTGCAAAAATCGGTCGAGCGCTATCAACGAAACTCGCACATGGCGCCTGACTTGAGTACCACCACGAATACGCGCAGTAGTAATTTTAAGAACACGTCCCGTAGCTAAGCACTGGTATTCGTACAATTAAGTTTTGAACTAAACGATCAGTAGCCCTAAAAAATATTTGTTCGTGGGCCATATTTCTAAGAAATAAATTGTAGTGAATTCAGTAAATCTACCGTGTGTGTCTGATACTTCCCGAAGGTACAGTTCCATTGCTACGGATAATTCTCTACCTTGGCAGAGCACTAATTGTCACCAAGAAGGGCTAACGCCTTATCGTGAATTGATCTAAAAACGTCCAGAGCGTGCTGAGGTCGAATGATGTGATCGTGCCTCTGGAACGATCCATTTGGATCGCCTTTCCAATTGGAATGCAGGGAATAAAGAATGGTTTTCTTGTAGTAATCTATTTCTACTTTGCAAGCATCTAAGATTTCTTGTGGGCTGCCAGATTCAATTGCGTGCCCCAACCGATCCAGATTGTGCAGGGAGTCTGACAACCACATGACATCGAGACTAACCTGGTCTTGATCCATCTGCTTATAGTTGCCGTTATATGCACTATTCAAACGAATTGCCGTTGCTACTTCAGAAATATACACAAGCAGCTGACCTAAGTCGGAGTAAAAGTCAGTTTTCATGTAAGAGTGCCCTTATTTTGGGGAATTTCAAAGAAACTGGATTTTCATAACGCCAAATCTATTTGCTCGTTGGCTTATCGGTTTGATCAAAACATCGCTATTCATGTAGAGGCACAGCAATACTATAGTTTGAGTAAGTGTTCACAGCCTTATCCACAGTTTCTGTGGATAAGGCAAATATCAAATCTTTTAAGTAAACATTTCCGCTTGCTCGCTTTCAACAACTGAAGTGGATGTAGCCTCAGGTCCTGAGGTAAGTACCTTTGTCTGACAACTCGTTTTTGAATCAGGCTTTTGTTCTTGCAATTCCGGAATTGAAAAAACATCGGAGCCATCAGTCTGGATGGCGGTAATCTCATAGCCCGATGAGGCTTCAATAGACTCAAGCTGTTCTAAAATATTTTCGCTTGGTTCTGGCGGTAGGAGATAAATGGGATGTGGGATATCCCCCATATCCGTAAGAATCGCACTTGGCATGAAATTGGATCTTGGGACATTGAATCGAAGTGGTTTAATAAAATGCCTATTCTGGCCAATAAGCTGAGTGCAAAGCCTGGCTTCTGCAGTGGATTCGATTGGTATCCAGTTCTCTTCCGAGAGCATGAGGGACATCTCAATTACATGAGGAGCCTTAGAGGCTGAAAGGTAAAAGGTTGAAATAATCATGAGGTGATACCGTTCGTTTTCGTTCCAAAGCGATAAGACCTCGTCAAAATGCTTTGCCACGTTTTTGTAGGTTTTGTCTTCCATAAAGAAAGGGTCATTTGGCAAATGTTTTACTATCAGCTTCTTTCCGATCCTGGCTTCTGAAAAGGACTTTACTTCACCCACCAAAATGCCGATTTTAACTTCGTCTGAATCGATGCTGAGTTTTGAGAAGTACTTATTCAACCTAGTGGCAATTTTTTCCTTGTCATCTAACTTGAACATCTCGGGTATCAGAATTCTATCCAATATTGGAATCTGCTTGGATACTAGCTTTGCAGCAGATTCGAGTAAGGCACGGCGCACAGTAGACCAATTACGACGTGAAAATTCCTTTTGGGTAAATTTGTTTAGTCCGGATGAATCATACAAATAGTGAAGGAATGCCCGGAGGGACATCTTTGAATTTTGTGCCTTAACTGTGGTTACTTCTGTACCATTTGATTCGGGAGGAGCCTTGCCTGGTTTCTTTGTTAAACTAAACTCTAGCCTTAGCGTCGTAATTCCGGTTGCTTCATCCTCGGATATTGCACTTTCCTTTAGCGGAGTCAAACCAGTAAGTTCTGGTGGAAGCTCATAGATTGCGCAACTTGGATTGTGACTCACTGCAGAGTTAGGCATTCTCTTAACAATGTAGTGGTCTCCCAGCTTGGATATGTACATGGGAATGCCCTTAGGGTTGCACAAACAAAGAGGCCGTTGTTTATTCTTATAGGCATTTGCTAATAGTGCTTGGTAGTCGGGCGATGTTTTCTCTGTTACTACTCCTTCTATGCAGAATTCTGTCATGGCAAGACTCACTTTTGGGTAAGTTGAAGATAAGTGTTTTTTACATCATTGGCATATCGTTTCACTCTCCGAATAGTAGTTTCATCATTTTTAACGCCTGCATGATATCTTCCGACTGCTTCCCAATTTCGCCCATAACTTGCAAAACTCTGAGCAAGTATCCACGCACCTACATTCGCGTTTATGCAGGGATTTTCTAAAAGCTTTTCAGTTATCCCATAATTTTGAAGTTTGTCGAACCAGAACGGGTTAATTTGCATTAGCCCTTTATCTCCAACTGAGTTACTAGCTGATGGATCGAGCCGGCTTTCAATGTGAGCAATTGCTTTTAGTAGATTGGGGTCAATGTCGTACCTATTTCCTGCATCAATAAAACATTCGTCAAGCTGATCGGCAGCTTTCAGAGGAGGCGCTAGAGAAATAAGCACTGAAATCGTTAGCATCTGGAGAAGATGTTTATAGATTCTTTCCATTGCGGGACTCTTTGTAGTTGGTAACCAGAAAATCAATTACAACCGCCATACATCCTGCCGCAATCAGCAATGCTAAATATCCCGCAAATTCTCTGGATTGGTCGTTTTGAAAAGGATTCATCGTTGCTGTGATTGAAAAAAAGCAGCCAGCAAATATCAAAAATCCTGCTTTAACTTTCTTTGTAAATAACTTGTTCGACATATTAGCCTCTGTTCAGGTGATTGAAACTGATGACAATACGACCTATAATTGGAAATGGGTTAAGAATATGCGTGGTTACAATATGACCTTCAGAAAAATTGTATTCTTTGTATGCGGATGCTTGGTTCTATTAGCTTTTTTGCTAGATCTAAATGTTCTGGCAGGGTTGGGCGTTGTTTTGGCAATTGTTTATGCGGCTTTACAGGGAACGAGGCCCGGTCTAAAAGACGAAAGGTTTGTTCCTGAACTTGGCTTATATGACCCAAGCACTGGCGAGTATATTTCCGGAAGTCGTCCAGCCGGCTCATTTCCTCGATATGTACCGGCTTCAGGACTAAATGACCGAGTGTCCGACGACTAAACGCAACATTCGAAGTCATCCACTCTCTGAAAAAATCAGCGCTGGAATACTTCATTGTAATCAACGTCCGATAGATCAAATTCCTCATCGATTTCGTCTATTGCGGATTCGATAGGATTCTGAAAATTGTCCTTTACCATGTCGGGATCGACTTTCTTCCCAACTTCCAGCGCATTGTCGTAGTCCTTGACCTCTCTCTCTCGATAAAGCGATTGGAATTCTGCAGCGGCTTCCAATCGCTCATCCAAATCTGGCGAAGAGATTCTTTCCTGTGCGGAATTAATCCAGTCAAGAATTAATGCCTGGTTGCCATTCACACTTGCATCATCATTAGATGAATCAACTGATCTTCCGCCAGCAGAGCCCCGTGCAACAGCACCAGCGACAATTGAAGGAACAAGATCAATTGCCTTGGCTACTAATCCTTTTTCTTCCTTGGGTCCGTTTCTTAGAAGATAGGTCTCCGCACTTTTCTCTCTCTCTATGTCCGCTGGAGTTCTATCAGTATTTGTTGATTTGGAACCTTTCTCAGAGCCGAGCAATTTTGAAGCAGCTTTACCAACTCCTTTCGGCCCAAGTTCTATTGGCGATGTCCGTGCAAACACTTCTCCATCCAGCCCCATATTGAATTGGCTAGATTCGGATTCGGACGTTCTTCGGTTTACAGCCCAACCCAATGCCGCCGCGGCTGCCAAATTCTGCCTTTGCGTTGGCGTTTCCGCAGATTCAAGTAGTGCTAGCACTTCCGAGGAAGATCCAGATTCAAGAGTATGTTCAATACCAGAATACGTATTTGTGTTACCTCGGATTTCTGATCTACCTCCTACAACGCTATCGGGATTCGAGATGGATATGTCCCCATTCTCATCTGAAAGGATATTGACACTGGCGGTGCCTTGCTGGCCTGCCGGCGCGAAGCTTCCTCCGTGCTCATTGAATTTTTCAAAATCGTCGTCAGAGGTAGCGATTCGAACAGAAGCATTTTGTTGTTTGGAAATCTGCAAAGAATCTTTGTCAAGGAGATTGCCAAGGTTTTCGCGAGCCGCTGCTGCTCCAATTGTTGTTTCTAACCCATATTGTGTAGTCGACTGAGCTATCGAATCGTCGTCAATGTTCGTCTTTTTGCCTAGATCCTCCATTGCTCGGTTTGTGGCCAAACTACCTCTAAGTGAATTTATTCCGGCTTCCTTGGCGCCAGCACGAGTGTCTTCAATGCGCCCTTCATCAACGTATTGTTTTGAGGCATCTGCATTGCCAAGTGTGGATTGCATTGAGTAGGATATAATCTCATTCGCAACAGCTTGCGTACTTCGAGAATTTCCTTTTTCCACTTCGCCTAAACGAGCTCCTCTTACAGCATTCGCGTCTTCAATCTGATTGTATGTTGCACTCTCGGAATGATGAGCGATTGATGCTGGAGACCCATAAACTTGATCAAAAGCGTCAGATCTTCCCATACCAATTGCGGTTTCAGTTTCAGCAACTTTTTCGTGATCCAATGGCCGGTCAGAGGTATTAATCTTTCCAGCAGTCGTATTAGTTATTTTGGTGAGATCATCAAATTGCTGAACAGACGATCCAGCTAAACGGTTAGCTTGCGATTGATTGTAAACAAGAGAAGAATCAGACCCGAGCTGCTGTGTGTTGCCAAGGTCTGTAGAAACATCTCTTACTGACGAACCATTTTCATCAGCTCGTTGCATACGCGCGTTGATCTGGCCCGCGTCCATACCACCACGGAGCTGGGCAGAAGCATTCATAAGATCCGTTTGAGATATATTTGGGTGGTCTTGTTTGAGCTGGTCTATGGAGTGAGCGTTAGCCCAGTCATAGTTCGTTGAGGTGTACTGAATCCCTGCCCCCATAAGATTATGGCCGACCTTGTCCATCATATTATACTTACCAGCAGCACTTTCGTTTTCAACCATTGTTTGCATGCGGGCAGTAGGATTAATAACTTCTGTTCCAGTAGTTTGGCCAGTTTGATCTATGTCACCTGCTAACTTCTCACCCATGTTTGCAAAGGGATAATATGTGAATTTGAAATAGACTGCGCAAACAATCGTTGCGAACATAACGCCAAGAGATTGCATTCTGCCAAACTGAGCAATGGCCTTTTGAAGCTCTGTCGGCGCCAACATGAATCCCCGCAACCCGCCATCAAAAGCCTTCAAGTCAGAGAACATCGTCAACACGTTTTGCACGATCGTTGAATGAACGACTGCATCTGAAGCACCCCAAACGGCGAGGAACAAAAACAACACGGTAAGCATGTGCAGGGCTCTAAATAAGAACGGTGTAACAATTAATAAAACCATTATGGGAGTGTAAGAGAGAATAATTACAAGAGCTCCCTGTCGCATTGCAGGTAACCAACCTTCGGCAACTAAAGCAGAACCAAAACCCTGTGATAGCTGTTTGACATTGCCGATATATGCGATCGCCGTACCAGGATCTTTGGCAAGTGTGTCGTAAAGTGCGTGAGAAAGTGCTGACATTGCTGTCATATTCTCGGCCGATGCCGTGACACTTGCAGAGTAAACCAAGGGAACAGTATCCTCGATTAGGTCTTTACAATCCTGTAGAGAATCGTCTGCACTTCCATCAAATCCAGATTTCAGGCATACGGTACGAACAAAGGAATCAAAGGTACCAATATCGGTTAGTGCAGAATGAAGGCTATCGTATGCCTGTGTGCAAGTAGTGGAAACACCCTTTGGATTTGCTTCGTCATACCATAAAATATACTGATTGGGGTTTCGAGCCTTCTGCAGTTCCTCCCAAATGTCTGCAGTTCCGTTTAAGATGGAATTGTAATTGAAATTTTCATGTGTCTCTGGGCTTGCTGCTGCTGACACAATGCAGACATTGACAAACTCCTCCATCGACATCGAGAGAGGTAAGTTATTTGGAAGTGGGTCACTATTCAAAAGGTTAAATAGAAGTTCAAGCGACCGTCCATTTGCATGCCGGTCTCGTCCAAATACGGTCGAGCCACTAGATACGTCTGTCAAGAACCTCTCAAGAAGATTTGTTCCGGAGGCTATAAATGCAAGTGCATAAGGTATGTCCCCAACTGATTCATATCGATTAACCGTGGGGTCATATATATGGACCGTTGTTTTGGGGGCAAAAGTTGCTGAATAAAGCGCTGTCCCCAACAGGCCAACACTTAAGACTGCTAAAGCGTCAAATCCAGAGGCTTTCCCCAGCGCGGAAAGACCAGATTTGATGAGTGTGCCAATGGATATGCCAACGATCGCAACAACAAATCCGAAGTAAATATAATCGTTGCTATTGAAAACAGCAGCTATCATTGTGAAGGCATTTACAATGGGATCGAAACCGCCGTAGGTGTAATACTCAACATCGCAGTAGGCCGGTGCGCTAACGAGCAAGCTGATTCCAAGTATTGATCTAACCAAGCTTTTCATTGTTTGGTACCCAGAATTTTCATTCTGTTCTTATCTGCAACATTTTGGTACATCGAAAGGACGGACATACGATTTTGCATTCCGTCAATCTGCACCAGGTATTGTTGTCTGATAGCCCTATGTTGCTTTTCGATTGTCTTAGCCCACTCCTCATAAGCTTTTATGATGTGTAGGTACGGCTTCAAATTACAACGAGGATTCTCATCTCCATCAGCTTGCGCCTCATCATAAGATGACGACGAGAGGGAACCTGTAAGATCCTTCATTGATCGGGAGGAAATTTTGTACATATCGTCAAACATTTGATATGCGTATGCATAAGCAAGCATATTCTGAATTTCGATCGAAACTTCCTGTTCAATATTCATGGTTACCGCTTGTTGCATAATTCCATAAACAGGTAGGGGCGCGGCGGACAACCAATCTTCAAGCCCTTCGAAGCTTGCAATGGGAGTAGAAGGATTCTTCAGGGAGGATATCAAATCGTTTATATGACCTTCAGTTACTGCCAGGAGATTTAGAGTGTTATCATTCTGAAAGCATGCGCCTACTAAGGCAGTAACAGTCGGGCTTGGACGTGCATATGAATTTCCGTACACGAGGTCATCTGAACTCGATACGTCATTTTCGCGGCAGGGTGGGATTTTCTGAATATTGGGGAGCGAGCCTGCCCCGTCGTGCGTAATATATATATCGCCAATGTAGCCACGGAAAACCTCAGAATATATAAGCATTCCAAAACTTTCTGATAGTTGATTAAGTGCTGATCCTTCGACCAATAGCGCTTGTTTAACCACCGCGGGGCAAGCGTTAATTTCTTTGGAAATATTGGTAGTCGTGGCCGGGGTGTTGTTCGAATCGCTCATCTGTACAGCTCGATCATAGGCATTTTTGAACCCATCCAAGGATAAGTCTTGATCCTGTGAAACTTCTGACCAAACCTCTCCCATTGCATCTGACGCTGACCCGCCGTTGAATACAGTTGTGACAGCCCCTTTCGCCATCGCGCAAGAATCCAATTGGATGTTATTGATCTTGTTGAGTATCGCTTCAATACCTTCGACTGTAGTTCCTAGCTTTTCGGACAGAGCTTTAATTGCTAGCTGGAACGCAACTACTTCCCCGTTCTGAATCATCTGCTCAAATTTCTCTACAAGCATATCCAGGTCCATATAGGAAATGCCGCCCATGAACATATCGACTCCCCCACACCCCATAGTTTTTATACGAGGTGCCGATATTGTCAGAGGGTAATCAACATCATTCCTAACTCGGTAGCTCAGGTTACCTGCGGAAAGATATCCTCTGGTCGCTCCAGAGTAGTATGTTGGTCCACCAGCAGAAATTGAACCTTCAAGCCAATCAGCCGCCCAATCGTCTGCCGTTGCGAAATTACTAAAAAGAAATGCTAGAAGTATAAAAAGCCGCATCATTGTGGCTACCTTTGAAAAACCAAGAACTATACGGGATCATAGACTATATGAAAACATATATCATATATAACAAGTAATCAAAAATTGGATTCTGGATCCAGCGCCCGCCCTTTTTGCTCTTCAGAAGAGAAAAATTGCTTGGGCGATATTTCACCAGTTAGAAGCCGTACAGCGCGATAGGCGTTCTCTTCTAATGAGGGTAGTGACTCGACTCCAAACGCGATTGGTATGGAGTTCGGGTCGTTCTTTCTGATGACGAGGGTTGTAGGGGTGTATTGAATGTCATGCCGTGCTGCCAACTGTGGTTCCTGATCAATATCGACCTCTTTTACCAACCAACCATGAGCCTGGTTGAATAGTCTTGATGTCGATCTGGCAGGCTCGCAGTAGGGACAGGTTTTTGAAGTAAACATGACCAAGGCAAATTCATCCCGATTTCCATCAAGCTTCGTTGCAATGGTTTTTTGCCGAAGTTGGCGCTTTACTTGAATACCTTGATTGCTGGATGGAGCATCCGGATTTGTCGATAACTCGATATTGGTCATGCTGTTATAGCTTGCAAGAGCAGCAAAGGTCCTCGCTTTTTTGCGAATGGCCGTGATAATCCGGTAGTAGTCGGCAACAGCTTCAGGCGTTTGCTTGTAGAGCGCGTAGTCCATGCGCTCTTTTTCCAAGGCCCTTAGCTCGTCCGGGTGCATATTTAGCAACTCTTCGGAGCTGGGCAATTTTGGCAAATCAGGATGTTTAGGTTTCTCAATCTCCTCCTTTTCGGGATCTACTATCCAGTCTTTACCCCAATAGTACCCAGTTCTGATTGACTCATCGGAAGCTTGGGTGTTTGAGGCCAACACATTCCCACAAACAAACAGAAAGGCAAACATTACAAATGGATTCATTGAGCACCCTATAGAATTGGCCGGTTTACTACCATCTGCTTGTTGGATACCAGTCCAAAATGCCTGCTATCAAAACTGTTCTGTCC
Organism: Anaerolineae bacterium; assembly: GCA_013178185.1. GTDB lineage: Bacteria > Chloroflexota > Anaerolineae > Anaerolineales > Anaerolineaceae > Ch132. Next base: position 36,525 of record JABLXC010000010.1, read on the forward strand.
GTCACCCAAAACAAATGCCATGCCCTCTGGAATTTGTCCGTCGTAAGAGAACTGAGGAAGCAATTCACCCTTTTTTGAATGAAGACGTGCATCGGCAAAATACTTACCGTCACAGAAGAATTGGTCGTTTGACCGCTCTAGTAATTGACCTTCATTGCAGGCCAAGAATTTCACCCAAAATTCGGCGCGGGTGTGGATCATCGGATGTGAAAATGGGAATGTAACGTAATCGCCTTGCTTAGGAATTCCAGCCGTTCGCAGCAACAAGTAGGGCTTTACTGACTCGGATCCAACAGTGACTTTAGAGAGTAGAAGGTGAACGGCGCCAAAGGTGAAAATAGATACCAATGCAAAAAGAGCGGACCGCATTGAATGCCTCTTATGTTGATACTCTGCAGACTGTTTAATTGTTGAAGCACTCATTCCTTTACCTCCAATTTTGCTAATAGTGTCTTTACAACGGCACTCGATCCTTTTGGATCCAATGCCTTTAACATTCCTTCGACGGAAACGTCACCCACAACGGTCTCTGACACTTTTTGATACTTAGTCCCTTCATTGCAGTTAGGTTCGAAGCTCGGCGAACGCTCAATTAGTCCAGCCGGGACCTGTTCTACTTCATGCTTTGCAAAACGGGCCGGATCAATTGCTATCTTGAGTTTCCGGACTGGACAGCCAGAATGTGTGCAGGCTGTATTTTCGACGAGAAGTCTTCTGATAAAGTCAATCGTTGGCTTCATCTTAGATTCATCTCCCACCATACCCCTGAATACCATGATCCCGTCGACACGGTAGAGATCATTCACGTAGTTTCTGAGTGTTTCGACGGGGATACTGCTAGAAACAAATAGAATGAAAGTAGGCCCGTTGCTCCCTGCTAGCACTTTCTGACTATCTGCTCCCTTGATGCCGAGCTGACTTGCGGTTCCATTTATGTGCTTGTCAATGCGAGCACGGAATTGCGGCGATGTAATAAGCTGTTCAACTCCTACAACCTTTCCCTGAGCTGCCAATTCAAGGTCTTTGGTACGTTCTACAGTTTCAGCAGATAGCTTCATCGGCTTTACCAGCTGATCAGCAGAAGGTATTTCAGAAAATGCAGCTTCAGATAGCAGCAATAAAGACAGACCTATAAGGGGTTTAAAAGCCACAGCAGTCCACCTTGCGAAACATAAAGTATGAATGATTGTCGAGCGTGTTAGCTCCAACGCCCCAGGTAAGAGCTGATCGCCCAAATGCGAAGCACTGACTAACCTTAGTTGGTTTGATCATTTGAATCTTATATCGATTCTTTGTCCAAATTTTCACGTATTGCTGATAGCAACCATCCGAATCGTACTCTTTCAGCGCGCCATACTTTGCCATCTGAAAAACAGTACGCGCAGCAAGCGCTGCATGTGCTTCAAGCTGGTCACTTCCTGTAATTGTCCCTGTTAGTGGGAATACAGTTCCCCAGCTACCGAGGCACCAATACAATTCATTGATAGGGCGATTGAAGTTCGATGAAATGGCGTCAGCCATGCATGCTAATTGCGAGGCAGGATTCGCAAAAAGGACAGTCTCGGGATAGACCATCGCGGCGAGAATGTCGTCATTCCAGGTCGGGATAATTTCTGTGACTAGCAGAATGTCGAATTCGCTTCCGTCGTCGTATTTCAGACATGGAAGGTCATAATACATATCAAGTAGAGCAAGTACGGGAAAAAGAATGTAATGGGTTTGGGCAAATGTCATCCCTGCTCTACTGGTTTGTCGGCTGCCGTCACGTATGAAAGGGGATTCCATACCTTCCATATTGAAGCCTGTTCCTGGGAAGCACCAGGCGTCCTGAACAACGTCGATGTATGTTTTTGGTTCCCAGAAACCGTAGGGTATTCCGACCTGATTAGAGCCATTTTCCATACAACTACACATAGGCCCTTCTTGGGTTGAAGGGGCCTGTTCTTCTTCCCCACCCATGGTTACAAGTCCTGCGATCGTCATTGGAAACATGCAATTCCATTCAACGTCGGTAACCGCGTTAATAGGATTGAGGTCGGTGCACAAGGCCTTTGCGTTTAGAGAGGCAAAAACGAAGATTAGCGTCAAAAGAAACTTAGAACGCATTGACTGATTCCTCAATCATCAGTGCGCTCTGAATCTGAGTCACTTTTGAAGGGACGCGAAGCAGGTCCAGCCTTGTTCTGGTGTTATCGTCCAGCAGATAAACAGCATGTTGTAGCTCATTGCTTACTTCTGCGAGATCACCGGAATTCAGTAAAACCATATCAGCTTGTTTCAGCAATGGTTTGAGCCAGGTAGTGTCTCCTTGATCAATCGCGTAAATGGCGTGCGGCAATTTGAAGTAGAGAAGAGGGTTATAGACGTATCCAGTTGGATAAATGACTTTTCCGTCCTTGTCGGTCACGTCATGTTCAACAGTATAAAACGGGATATGACTACGTTTAACTGGTTCGGATGCTCGCGGAAGGACAATCTGCTGATATTGATGGCGGAACGATTCTTTGCGGTTCGCAAGCAACTTGGGTAAGTCCAGTTTAGATAAGCTTTCACGAATCACGATTGTGGGATCGCGCTCAATGACAGGGTAAGTAGCACCAACGACAATCTGCGCATTAGCATGTGAAACCATCAAGGTAAGTAGCGTGGGAATCAATTGGCGTTTCATATTTTCTCCTGAAGGTTCTGCATGCCTTGTTGCATATTCTGCTCAATCACCTGCTGTGACTGAGTCTTTATCGTCTCCTTGAGTTCTGTGAAATCAATTTTACTGAAATCTATGGCTTGAAATTCATCGAGTGTGAATCCACGGCAATTCGGATGGTTATCATCACCGAAAGTAAAATTCGGAAACTGAGGTCTTCCTTGCTCGTGAAGAATTCGAGCAAGTACTGATTTGAAACAACAGTACACTTCCGCTCGCTGAACACAGCCTGCAAGTTCCCATTCTTCAACGCATGGTTCACCGACCTTGACGCACATATCAGAACTCACGAGCGCAGCGGGTCCCGAATCAGCCGCGCAAGGAGAAAATAGGTAATTCATTACCTGAGCGGTGGCATCCTCAACTAAATAGCCAGTCGTGGTTTTGTTGATTTCATTAAAAGCATCAACGATTTTTTGTGTGCTGCCACCCACAAGGTTATCAAATAGCTCAGCCATTCCCGAAAGCGCTTCACCTCCAGACTCCATCCGATTTCCATACTGTTCCTGGAAAATCTTTCCACCGAGATTGCAGCAATTCTTAAAAGCGGTTTGTGTTCCTGCGGTCCGGCAGGATGCCTGCCGACCTTTGAACACTTCAATATTTCCCAGACACTCCTCTACTGTTTGAGTGGAATCGTTACATTCCAGATCCTTGCCAGCCAACCGTAACATTTGCAGAGCCATGATTGCGTTCGAAAACTCGTCCGTGCAGGAACATGCGTTGACCAGTGTTTCATTTGGAGAGAGGGGACATTCATTAGCTGTATTGCACTGCTTTAAGTATTCATCTGAGCGAGTTTGATCAATTCGAGAGTCGCTGGCTCGACCGGCTTGGTTAACAGAAACGTCCAGGCCAGAGGTCATAACTTTACAACTTTGTATGCAGGCTGGCGCCGATGGTCCTGGATTAAAAATTCCTATTGTGGTTTGACCAGATGACGTGTTGAGTGTGACTTGAGCGCCGTCAGGAGTTGCAGTTGGTTTGTGAAAGTGAGAGGTATCCAGTGCCACGGGTACATTTGGAGTCGTGCACTTATAGGTGCGCTCCTTTTTGAAAAATTCCCGTGTTGCATTGGTGGAACAAGTGGCGCTACTTTTTGGAGTTGTAGAAGGAGGAACCACGTTCCCCGTCGGTGTGGCATTCAAAATGGTGTCGATTCCATCAATAGTTTCAGTAATCAACTGACAGTTTGGGTCTGTTTCCATTGATAAGCATTGATTGTCGATGCTGTCCTCTAGGTGACAGTCTTCATAGTTGAAGGTAAATTGTCGGGCGTTATAGTACGCGGTATCACCAGATGGAGAACGATCCCTTATTTCAAGGTCCGCAGAAAGGTTGTTGCTACACGACGGCGCGCTGTGAGTATAAAGATTGACTGTATCGTCGAGTTTGCCTGAACTTGTTGGAGGGTTGTTCCACCAGGCTGATGATGCCAGCCAAATATTTGAATTGGACGCGCAAAACGATGTTCTATCGATGGTATCGGTGAGTTGCGTTCTAAAGTGCGTTCCGTCTGTCGAGCAGCTGGTTGCACCGGTGCCAAAATTTACCGAGCACCTTACATAGTCCCTTCCTTGACTAAACATTCGGAAGGTAAGGGTCTTAACATCCTTGGTGTCTGAAACTTGGATGTTACGTGTAACCGAGCAGCTGATTGCTTCATCCGTCCGGTATTTATTCAGAGTGGTACTGCCAATCACCATTTGGTAAGCAGTATTGTTCTGTGCGACAACAATCCCGTCTGAATTCATGCTGGACGGATTGGAAAGATATTCCTTCACATTGGTTTGTGGGCCATCTTTGCATGCACGTATGTTCTGCCCAAAATAGCGAGCACTATTTCCCGTGGTGCTTACATCCGAAATGATGTAGAAAGGATCGAATTTCTGCGCGGTGTTTGCGATCGCTGCACCAAAACGACTGATATTTTCCGTTACATGATCTTGAGGTGTTGGTAGACATGACGCATTGGCGCAACCGCAATCCTTTAGTAGATGAGCATTTGTTGCAGGGACGTCCACATTGTATAAACCCGTCTGATCCATTTGCCAGATTGAATAATGGCAGTTTGACCAGGTACCAGGATCACATTGAACATAGCCGTTTTGGCAATATCCTGAGATGCCACTAAAAGTTTGGTTGGTGTCGGGTGTACCGTCCATATTCGTATCGAATTGAATACTTAGATCTGTTTCACCCGTGTTAGATACTGCGCCACTGACAATAAGATAATTATTCGTAGCGTTGCACATCACTTGTGTGGAGAATTGAGTTTCGCCATTCAAAGTCGACATCGATCCGTTCTGACTGACCAGTGGCTTTTGAAAATTGGAACTCAATGCATCTGGGCTTGAAAATTGCCCCTTGACAGCGCCAAATACATTGTTGGCTCTATCATTTGCAGGGCCGCCATACGACCCTCCCGCAAGTAGCAAGGTTAGCAGAAGGGTCGATCTGCCTTTCATAATGCAATACCGGACAGTTTGCTAAGGGCTTGTGCAGGGCTCATGCCTTGCGAGATGAGTGTTTCGTAGGCTGCATAGTGTTCACCGTCCGATGTAGCAATCCAGAAATTCCAAGGATCAAGTGCCAATCGCCCGGCGCCTTGGCCGAATGGGGTGTCCCAGAATATCTCGGAGTAGCGAGGCTTCTGATTCGTGATTGAATTTATCAACTCGAATGCCAGGCCATCTTTGTCAATAAGTTTCTTGTCCCTCGCAATCTCGTAGTCCTCAGAGAACATATAGATTTTGTACGCCGCGTTAGACCGTAGGACTCGTCCAACTGGACCAAATGATTCCAGATCCAATATGGATTGAAGTACAGCACCGAAAGAACCACGATGTTTCCTTGCGCGCCTATAGCCTTCCTCGATCAATGACGCTAGGCGTGATAAATCACGGTGACCTTGCTCCTTTAAATATTGAGCGGCTTCCTCGAACAGAACAAATCGCCGGCTTGATCTATCGGAAAGGTAAAGGTCTTGGGTAATCGAATTCAGAACCTGCATAACGATAACGGGAAATAGATCTTTCCTCGCCATCAACTTTTGTAGCTCTAGAACTACATATTCATCGTTGGAGATATTAAAGTTTGACGGTCCATTGAAGAACTGGCCGTTGATCCCGCCTTTTTTGAAGTCCGTGAGGTTATATGCAAGGACCTTTGCCATCTCGAGAACTGCAGGCACTTCAGAAATAGGATCATCTACTGCATACTTTTTCAAGTTGTTGAGATAGTCACAAGTCGCATCGATGCCATAATCGATATTTCCTTTTGACATTACATGTACAGTTGCGTTTCGCAAAAGCTGTATTTGGACTTCTTCCAATGGTTTGCCGGAACCAGAATTCACCATTTCTGACAGCACAGTTGCGCAGGCATTAATATCATAAGCGAGATCCTGGCTGTCCTTGCTTTGCGAATAGAACGGGTTGAAAACTAGGTACTCCTCGCCGATATCGAGAAAGCGACCTTTGTTAAGTTTGCAATTTTTCTTGAACGAATATCCGATATCAACGAGTCGAAGAATTGCACCTGAGTTGTAATAGTCCGTTACGAATTTGTTTAGATTTACGGATTTTCCTGCTCCGGAACCTGCCGAAATTGTGAAATTGTGGTTGTTTGAGCGCGGGTCGAAAACGTCAAATCCTTGTACCTGTCCCTTTCTGCCGGCTGTAATTATTACGGGAGAATTCTGTTTTGGAACATCACCACATACTGTTCTGGTTGATCCGGTAAAGTCGCTTTGAACAGGCAGTAAAACGGAAATGGTATTCGTGGGTAGTATGCGGTATCGATCGATTACCTCAGCATTTCCTTTGATGTTGTAGTAGCCAAGAGGCAACGAAGCTATAAATAATGAAGGTGCTAGCAGGGTCTCCTGCATGTATTCATAGTCAAATTGAGAGGCGAGACTGTTCATCCGCGCTACCGATCTTTCTAACTTTTCTGTTGAATCATCGAAGACCCACATCGTTTGATGGACGCGAGCACGTTTTACACCTTCTGGTAGATCCTTAATCCATTTGAACTCTTCGATCCTTCTTTTCAATTCCCTCGCTTTTTCGCCAACCAGCGCTTGACCAGTTACAATCTTGGCCTTAGAAGATACTTCTTCTTCAACTCCGCGATAGGTAACTACAGTTGTATAAAGAAATGGACTCGTTATCTGGTTGGTATCGTCCTCAAACCCCATAAAACCGCCCAATAGCTTGTTTTCATCAAGTGCGTTGGTGCTTTCGGGGACTCTAAAGTGTGTTAGGCATGCTCCGAACTTTGTTCCAATGCGGGTATAGCCGTGCTCGGGAAAATGAATTGCAGTGTCGGCCTTGATCAGCTGCTTTCGAATCGGAATACGGGGATCGAGTTGGAGTGGAACATCCTGGTTGTCAAGATTGTTAAAGAATCTGACCAGGATTTGCTTCAGCTTATCGCCAGGCATTCTAATTGGATTGAGTTTCGCAGCGTTTAGCGAATCCTCTACGTTAGACAGCAGATCATCGCTTAAACCGTTCGCCTGCTTGATTGAGATGAACAACCGGAAATTCCGTAAAGGAAGGTCTGATAGCGCTTTTACGCCTTTCGAACCATTAATGAGAAACTTTGCGTATTCATTTGCTGCCTTTCTTAAAACCTCTTCTTGTCTAATTTTATTCGATAGGTAGGAGTCTACGATCTCTTTAATGTGGGGGTCAGCGTACAAATGAAAAGAGATGACAACATCCTCTGCAAACGGTAATTCAAGAAACTTTTGAAGGCGGCTCAGGACTTTATTTGTCGCGAAGTACAGTGGTGTGCATTCCCAGATGTACCCCACTGTATCTTCGATGGTTGTGTAGGCTTTTAAAGTGGGATCATAGAATTGGTAAGGGAGGTACTGGGAAAGACGTTCCCTTCTAGCGATGGATACAACGTCTCCGTGGGTTGTACCACCGGCCTTTCCGAAAATCTTTTTTACAAAGTGATCTTGCAATGTTTCAAGCATTGTTTTTTTCCTAAAAAAGATCTTCAACAGGAATCATCTTTTTCTTAAGGTAATCGCCCATTACAAACGACGATTCCTCGACAATGATGTGAACATACCGGTTTCCCCAAAGGGTCCTTGAATCCTCTGAAGGATGGCTTAGAATCAAGATCTCAAGGACATCGGGTGTCTTTAGAATTGGAGTGACAGGTTGTTCAAGTAGCTTTGCCTGTTGACGATAGTTTTCGGAAACATAAGCCGAGTATCCGTCAATTGGACCTGGACCGGGCGGAGTTTCAGAGTTTTTCTCGGTTTCATCCTCAGAGCTTTCCTTGTCCCTTTCAGAAGCTGCTTTTGCCCACGGGCCTTGCGACACACCAGTAGTGGCTTCTTCATAGGCTGCCATCGAAGAAACGCACTTACCCATATGATTTTTACGGGGGCAGGCAAACTCGTTTTCATATGGGAACATGAAACTGCAGCCGGTAGAGGCAAAACAGAGCATGATTAATGCAAATTTACGCAGGTTCATCGGTCTCTCTCTCTTTGATGTTCAACCAAACACCTTTTTGAATGAAAATCGTCGCATCTTTAAGTGGTCCCATTTCGATAACAGGTCCAGATTGTTTGATATAGTCAGTGATAATCTCTTTATAAGACTCGGACGCCGATTGAATTGAACCACCGAGGGATTGCTGCGCGACCTTGTCTGGATCGAGGGTTGTCGATGTGCCGAGCACGTTATCGTGTTGGGTGTAGGAGCTGAAGCTGACGGATTTACCCAGTTCGCCAACGACAGATGCGGCAAAGAGCCATGCCATTTTTGATCCGTCTTTCGAAACGACATTACCTGCCAGGTCACGCTTACCGTCACCGTTGTCGGTCACAAACCCCAGTATTTCTTCATCGATGACCGTTTTTCCATCCGGAGACAAGCAACTAAGATTGACAGCTTGTATTGCGGCCCTTTCCTTTGCCAGGTTTCCATGAACGTTTGCAACCACAAAACAGCCAGATAAATCCTTTTTGATCTGGTTAGGTAGAACCGCTGGTGCATCAACTCGGAAAAAAACCTGTTCTTGGTTATCTTTTCCCAGTTTTGAAGTCATTGCGTCGATACCAGTAAGAAGTTTCGCAGGGAAAAATGACGGCGAAAGATAGTAACGGCGCTGTTTTTTAGCTGCTGATGGAGCTTCCGGTGTGCCCTCCACCCAACCTACTCCACCAACAAGTTGTTCAGTTCGGATTTGGTCCCCGGCAGCTGACCCATTGCGTGTGTTTAGTGGGACCGAATTGTTTGGTAGTTGGCCCATTGAGGGCGACGGTGGATATCGAAATCCAGAGAGTTGATCCTGGTTTTCTTCGGATGTCATTTCAGTTGCAGTCGCCTTTAGCTTTTCTAATTCCTTGTTGAACTTGTTGGTCTGCTCGGGTTTCGTCTCAAATGATCCTTTATCTGGTGTCTTTGAGCCAGAAAGCCGCGTAACCATTTTTTCGAGTTCATCAGTTCTTCTCTTAATCGCGGCGCTTTCCTCGCTCATCGACAGAATTACATCGTTCTGGTTCTTTATCACTTCCTGGAATTTTTGATATTCATCCTGACCAAGCAAGTCGTCACTTATTGAAAGTGGCTTGAGCTTTGGTGCTTCCTTGAGTGTTCTCTGGGGATTCGTAAGCTTCATTATGATAAATGAAGCCAGTACGAGTGCGATCAGGCCGAATACGAAGTATATTCCCCGTTTGTCCTTCGTTGAGAATAGTGATTTCCTACCAAGCAAATCGTCGGTGTCACTCATATCTTTTTCTCCACAACGAATAAGCGTGTTTTCCCGTCTGATCCGGTTTTGGCGGGATGTACCGCTATTGCCAGCATTGAGCTTGAGAGTAAACTGTCGATCAATTTCTCTTTCTGAATTACTTTCCCAGGTTCGGCTGTTACGGTGTATTCCCTCAGGCGCAGGCCCGCGCCGCTCATTGTTAACTGCCTTGTCTCCTCTATGGTCACGTTGGGGATTATCTCGGGAAGCTTTTTGTACTGTTGGGTTGCGGTGATGTTGCCTTTGTAATCGTTTTTCAAGGCTGTCATTACAAGCGAAGCGTATAGCTGTTCTTCACTCATCTCTCGAAGCTGCCTAGCGTTTTCTTCAAGGAATTTGCGATTCGGATCACCCATGCGGACGACCTTTGCTTGAGGTGACCTGTCGGGAATCACAGAGAAGCTGAATACCTCCCCACCGCATACGACATGTATATCGTGTCTCTTGCTTACATACTCCGTTTCACCGGATAGACCTTGCAAAAGTTTGTAGGATATAAATAGGTTTTTATCCTTCGTTTTTGCGTCTATTGGCACGTCTGCTGGATAAGCAACGTCATTTACATTTCCATTGACGCAATGAAACCGATTTGGGTTTGAATTGGATAGATGAATTTCTGTGAAGGAATCGGGTGCTGCTATGTATTCGTCGTCAGCAAAAGCTTGGACCGATACAAGTATTGTGAGAATCGCAACAATGGCTTTCATGACTTTTCCTCCATATCAATAATCTTGAATCTGCCGCCCTCTATTTTAAATTCGATTTCCAGTGTGCCAACGGTAGGAGGCATAACGGTCGATCCAACGACCCTGTATCTTTTGATTCTTATTTGGAGGTGATTTTCGAGAATCGATATTGGCTCTTGAGCTTGAATATCCATCATGTGGGAGATGGTTGTGTATTTCTTAATTTCTCTCGATAGCTCGTTTAGACGATCCTTATAGCGCGGGTAGCTTTGCTCGTCGAACATTGTCAGAAGTATGTTGTATTTTTCATCAACCGACGCTGGCGAGACATTTCCCCACAGTGCAACGATATAGTGGGACATATCGACGATATAGTTTTCAGATGCATGAGATCTGCTGATTCGATACGGGTCAGAACTGCAAGGTGGAATAAGCGTTTGTTCCCAATTTTGGCGCATCGATCTTCCGTCGAAATATTGAAGAATTTGAAATATCAGCATTAGTAGTAGAATCGACTTTAGGAGTCGATTTGTAGCGAAGACTTTTGAAACTGGGTTGAGATATCCAGTATCGTGGCTGTCTTTATCCGTAGAGTTCATTCGTGAAACTCTCTCACGTAAAGTGGAGGATATCCGTGAAGGTTCTTTAGCCCCGTCATGGATAAGTAGTGGTTCGATGCACCACGCGGTAACTTTCTTGACAATGGAATAAATATAAGAGGGCCAATGATGACCCCCAGGTACCACCACTTTTGTCCGAGGATTGCTAAAAAATAGAAGAATCCAATGATTCCCCATTCCTGAGCTTCAAAGAATACAAGTATCCACGGACGATGGAGGTACCTGGAGAGTCTGACGTTCATATCAGATGCTGGCTCCCAATGCGGTCAGCATGGTTGGCAGGCCTGCAACACCACCAGCGCCGGCACCGTAACCGAGAGCCTGTTTCCAGTTCTCCTTGATTTGCATGAAACCGAAGAGGCCCAGCGCGCCGGAGATGATGAATGCGACACCCGAGTCGTACATTTGGTTGAAGAAAAGATTGTACGCTTGGCCGCCCAGGGAGTTCAGGTTGGTAGGTGCCGTTGCCGCTGAAGCCACTTCACATGCAACCATTGCGATCACCAGCAACGCCAGTTTCTGTACGTTTTGAGAGATTTTGTGCGCCTTGAGTTTATTCATATTGGTTCCTTATTGATTAAGTATTGATACGATTTGTTGTTCCTTGAACCCGTCGATTCGCGTTCCATCGATATACAACGTCGGAGTTCCAACAACCCCCAGTTTCCCTACCAATTCACCGTGTGCTTTCAATTTCCGTTTGCCCTCCTCACAAACTGACTTAATGCTCGGTGATTTTGTATATAGCAAAGACAGGTCCTGTACCGGGGCTGGCGAGCACAGGACCTGATTGAGTCTTTCATTCCCGGAAGCAACGCCACCAGTAACGAAAAACACAACTCTTTTCACGTTGTGATATTTTGAAATGAATTCTTCGTATTTTTGGCAGTACCCACAGTTCGGCGACACAAACTCATAGATCGTATGTGAGATGTTGCTTCCGATATTTATGACTACTGCATCTTTCTCGTATTTGTTGATTAAATTGTTCAACGCATCTGTTGTATGCGTTTCTGTAATGGGCGTGCCGGTGATTGAATAAAATTCACCGAAGAAGATCACTTTTGCTATGGGGTCGTAGTAGAAGACATTTTTCCCAGAGGTAATGGTGAACAATCCATTTGAAGGAGACGTGCTAACATCGTCAATAGGTGTGTTTGGAAGCGCTTTCTGTACTTCGCTTCTCACACTATCTAGATTCTCGTCTGCGATCGCGCCCTCAGCGATGGCAAAGAGCATTAGTGCTAGCAGGGTTTTCATTCTTTTGTCCTCGATACTCTCGGATCCTTCGGCATGAGTGTCCTGAGCAGTTTGCCGTCTATGAGAGTTGTTGAATCGACCTTCATTGTCTTGATACTTGCCGTCCTTCTCTCCTGATCGACGATCATCTTCACTGGCACTAACTGGTAACCTCCATCATTGAATACGGTTGTTTCTTCAGACTGTGGTACCAGTGGCAACTGCGAATTTGATTGCTTAGCAGCAGTTTTTGGTACTGATGGCTTTGGTTTTGAAGTGCTTGGGGATGGGGTTAATGATTTTGGCCTGTCGGATACCAATTGCTGGTTACGGATGCATTCCCATTTTTCGGGGATGACTACAGTGCTAGGCAACATAAGCAAATTCGGATTTATTAGCTCCGGGTTGGCCTTGTGAATGCAATGCCACAGAAATGGATCTCCATATTTCCTTTCTGCAATGTCCCAAAGGGTATCACCGGGCGTAACGCGGATTTGTTCAGCTTTTACTGGAGATATAGCGCCAGCCAAAAGTACGCAAAGAAGATATAAGATATATGGATGCATATAGTACACAGTATTAAACTAGGACTATATGAAAACATATAGCACTCTTGAATTGAGCGCAATATTTTATTTTTTGTCCTGGCAATATTTGAATATGGAAGTGTAGATAATCCGATTTTGGGACACGCCATCAATGTCCGCATATCGCTTAACATGCTTGATCAAGGAATCATCAAACCAATATGAACGGTATTTTCCCGGTTCAGGTGAGGTCAGGTATTCTTGGTGGGTTTCTGCAATTTCAGAGCGGTATGCGAGGAAGATGGTAAGTGCTGTATTTACCACCTGGCTAATTGTTGAATTGGTTGTGCGGGCAATGTTTAATAATTGTTCGTGTTGGGCCGTGGTTGTTTTGATCTGTTTAATACTTGCTTTTGGCATGCGAAACCCCTCGCTATACGAAAACGTATAGTGGCAAGTATCAGCGAGGGTTTCAAGATTGCCCCTTTTAGGGGAGGTATTCTTTTCTCTTGAGGAAGTAGACGAACGCGGAGAATAGCACTCGGTTTTCGGGCACGTTGTCCTTAACCGCCAGCGCCTTAACTTCTTCTATCAATTGGGAATCCAGCCACATTGACACGTATTTCGAATGGTTCTCCGCGTCCTTCGAGGTGGTCTCAGAGGCGAAATAGAAAATGGACTTACCGTACTGGTTTTTGTATTCGAGAAACCAGGCAATAGCTTCTTCGTAGGTTTCTCTGAGAGTGTCTTTATGATCTTCGGTATAGCTCTTGATTGCATCCATTACATTTTCGGGGATTGGAACCGATTTTATTGTTTTCTCTTGGGGCGTCGAAGCGTTCTTTTTCACACGTTTCTATCCTTGATAGATGGAGGCAAGGGATCACCCGTATTGTACGTTAAATAGCCTAATGATAGTAGTCCGTACCACCAGTAGAATACGCGCTAACGAAACCTTCAGGGGATGAGCGTCGTCTTTAATATTGTATTGTTGGCTGGGCTTGTATCGGGGACTGCGAATGGAATGTTTGCTCTATTAAAATAGCTCCATTAATGTGTTTTAGCTAATGATGCTGAACACAATTATTGGAGCGTAATCCATAGATCAATCTACATGTTTCGGGCTGCCTAGCAGTTTGTATTTTGCCCTATACAGCGTGAACTTTAAGATTGAACGGCGCTGGTGTGAGAGTCATTACCGGCGCTGGCTGGAGAGGTTTGTTGTCGGTGTATTCGATGTCATATTTTCCGATAATTCGCCAAAGTAATATCGCTGCTTCAGCCATGGCAAAGTGTTCACCAATGCAAGTTCGCTTTCCACCGCCGAAGGGTATAAAAGCAAATCGAGGTAATGTTTTTTCAAATTCCTCGTTCCAACGTTGAGGAATAAATTTTTCAGGTTCTTTATAGAACCTCTCATCCCGTCCCATCGCATAAGGACTGATAACAACGGCAAAGGATTTTGGGATTTTGACACCGCCGATTTGTGTGTCGACTAATGGTTCCCTTCCGATGATGTATGCAGGTGGGTACAGACGAAGGGTCTCTCGCAATACACCCCTAGTGAGTGGAAGCTTCACCAATGAGTTGTAGTCAAGATTCTGAGGGTCCAGGGTTGACCACTCCATACGGAGTGTCGCAATCAGATGCGGATGTTGCGAGAGAAGGTATAGTGCCCAGGATACTGTGATTGATGTAGTGTCATGCCCGGCCAAGATCAGCGTGATGAGTTCATCTCTGATCTCATTGTCATCCAAGCCGCCGCTTCCTTCGTCTCTTGCATTGACCAGTTTATCGAGCAGTGTTTTGTCGTCGTTTTTTGCCCGAACATTATTTATGAATTGCTTAACAATTGTCTCTAGCTTTGTGAGAGCCGCCCAATAGTCTTTGTTAATTTTGCTTGGCCATTTACTTTGAAACCCGAAAGGCCGGACGACTCGAAGTGAGAATTGAGACTCAAGTTGTTTAATGCACTCTACTATTTGCTTTTTGACGTCTGCGAACTCAACGTTGAACAGGCACGCATTAAGAACATTTAATGTTATTTCCATCATGCTTTGGTGGACAGAAATGCACTCACCGGTACGCCAAGTGCATACATACTGGTCCACTTCACTAATCATTTGGGAGAAGTATGTTTGAACGGTTTTGCTCTGGAATGCTGGCGCCATCAACTTACGGTGTTTCTTCCAGATAGTGCCTTCCGATATCACCAATCCCTGCCCGAAAATATCATCGAACCGGCTCCAAAAGCCGCGATTCTTTATGAAAATATTTTCTGGATCCAATAGCACCTGAGCGATGAGCTGGGGGTCGGACACCATATAGTTTACGCCCATCAGTAACCGGAAACGGGTAACGTCTCCGAGTGTGCTGATATGACGTAGTGTTTCGACTCGATGGGATACAAACGGCTTAAAGTAACCAAATAACCAATGATTTTCGATTGTCGCTGACATTGGACTTCTCCTTATTAGAATTCTACATTCATTCCCAGTAGCAGCTCTGTATTGTCTTCTCGTTTCCCACTATCGGGCTGGCCAGCAGTATATTGGCCGTAATTGTAATCGTCGTGGTGTTGCCGAATCATTCCTTCCAGTTCAACCGGCCCCATACTCTTTGCCAAGCGGATATCGAATCGGGACATGTTGGACAGTGTCTCCCCCGTAGTGAATGCGATGGGTGAGGTTGCATAGTATCCGGCGGACAGCAAAAGACCATTAGAAAATGGTTTGATCGCATAAATTGAGCCGCCGGTGAAATCATAGTCGTTATAGTCGGCCGGTTCATCGGAATCACTGTTTAGGTAGAACACAGATCCGCCGATTGTCACGTCCGAAATACGAATCTTCAAGGCAAAATCTACACCGTCTCTATCAAAGTCTGTGGTTGGTATGTTTGCCAGGTCTTGATAGTTGAGGATGTCTTTTAGTGCTTCGACAAAGTACCTTGCCTCGAATTCGAATGAATCCTGGATGTAGTAGTAGTTGATTTCTGTGCTTGTAATTGTTTCAACGTGATCTTCATCCTGGTATAGCGGGGCATAGGTGAGGAACGCTGACTGCTTTGTGGAACCATATACCGGCTCCGAGAAATATGTCGGCACCTGGTTGTAATCTATGATTTCAATGCCATCTATCAAACGTTTACCTTGGCTGTGGACCAGTTTGACTGCGTTGTTGTCGTCAAAGTGATAGGTCAATCCTATCCGCGGCGAAAACTGTGGGTTCGATAATTCATATCCTAACGACTCCACAAACACGCCAGCGTTTAGTGTGGCATTGTTTACCGGTTTAAACTCGGCATTGGTAAAGAACTTTGACTTTTGGAGAGTGGTCTTTCCGTCACCATAAGTGGCGGACTCCATCCAACGGTAATCAAATTGGAGGTAACTTGATATGCGTACTGCGGTAGAGGCCTGCCAAATATCTGAAAGACCGCCAGTATAGGTACGGTGGTGATACTCAATAGCGGTATCACCGCAGACATTTGTGGAAGATTCAGGGTCGTTTGATAGGTTAGTAATGATTCCATACGCTCGCGTAAGCTCATCTACCGATGCAGGAGGTATAGGTCCCCCATTTAACATTGCACCAACTAATGCTGGGTTATCCCGGTAGAGTTCGCCTAGCTCAGGCAGATAGAAGGCCTTCGGGGCGCAGGTAGGCCAACGGTAATCCCAGTCTTTGTCGTTGGCTGAACCTGTTACAGATATGACATGTTTTTCGGTGGAAATGGTGTAGTTCAGGGATGTCAGAAGCGTATCCATGGAGGCGACGGGATAGTCTAAACCGTATGCGCTTTGTCCCAAATCATGTTCTGTTGTAATGATGGTGCCGGCTACCCCTAAATCTAAAGTATCGCCAGATTCAGTTCGAGTGAGCGAACGAATTTTCGCGAATTGGGATTTTTGATCGTCATGCCGCTCAGCATCACTGTCTTCATACGTTTCATAGTGGTCCAAGTACGACTGTTTATATTCAATCGAGAGTGCTGTATTGCCAATTATGTTTGCTTGTCTGCCATATCCGGCCCATTCGTTTCCATTTGCTGTGGAATAGCCGGTCAAACCTGTTCCGACTACGTCATTGGGGTTCTTTGTTTTGATGTTGATTGCACCAAAGAACGCATTCGCACCAAAGGTCGCAGATGACTGCGAGCGGATCACCTCGATGCGCTCGATATTCTCGATGGCTACCGGCAAATTTTCGTAACGGACGATCCCTACCAGGGGATTGACTTCCGATACTCCATCTACCAAAACCTGCAACCGTCTGGCCGTGGGATAATTGGGGCCTCGATTGATGCCAAAGAAAGGCCCTTGGGTAGCAGAAAATCCGGGCACCAGGCGAATGACATCGGCCAGCGTCTTTAAACCAAGGTCTTTAATTTGCTTGGCGGTGATGACTGTTACCGCCCCTGGCGTGTCCAGAACGGACTGTTCCATTTGAGCCGGGGAAAAGGCAACCTGAGACAGAAATGCATATTCATCGCCTTCGATTTCAGACTGAGCCAGCGAAGTCGAGATGGAATAAGCGGAGATTGTGACGAAAAACCCAATAGATTTAAGAGATGCGACTGACTTCATGTCCATATGACCTTGGTTCAAAGAGAACGGAAAAAAAGCGCTCTATGTTAGCAAACTACCTCAAAATAAATGTAACCAAACGTAGCCGTGTCTCACGGTCTGTTACAAAAGGGCACTTTTAGATTGATTAGGTGCGCAGTGTGGCTATATAACCACATATAGTATACCGCGTCACGTTTCCATGTTCATGCACTATGAATAGACGAGCATGTATATAGAACAGGAATTCTATTTGAGTCCTGCAATGATAAGGGACATCCAGGTGGCCACTGTCGAACTGTTCTATTCCGAGGCATAAGGCTCGAAAGTCCTTAGATGCCGGCTATTGGTTTTGTGGTTATTCCTTTTTCAGGTTCGTCAGTATAGTGACGATAGTGTTTTTTGAGCCATGAATCGCAGTCAATATGTGAGTCAGGTCTCTTTCCGAGATAGGTTTGCGCAAGACGTATCTTAGGCCGCCATCCGATTCGATGATTTGATCCAGTTCCTGGAGCACGGCCGGCTGGACATGGGCGGTGACGCAGACCACATTCAATTCAAATGGTCTCAGTGCTTCAATAACTTCTGTTCCTGAAAGGGCAGGCATTGAATAGTCGACGAACACAATGTCCGGCATGATTTTAGGTGTTTTTTGGGAGGCCTCGATTGGATCTACAAAGGAATAGCATTCGATTCCACGCTTATTCAGCAGGCGTTCTAGCACAAAACAATTGTTCGGATTGTCATCGATGACGACGGCAGTGAGCCCTTCGAAATTCTGAGAGTTGTTCTGATCTCGGGTGATGGACCCCATTTTGACGGGTAACCTGATCTCAATACGGGTACCAATGTTTCGCTTTGATTCCAGTTTAATGTCACCATCCAAGAAACGCACAAGTGAGCCGACTAAGGCAAGTCCGATACCTTTGCCTTCGATCTTCTGATTTTCCCTGAAGCCTACTTTGAAAACATTGGATAGGGCTGGATCGGAAATGCCACATCCTGTGTCTTGAACGGCAGAGACGAGATAGTACAGTCCTCCTTCGGACTCAATATTCCATTCCATGGTTATGTTCCCATGGTCTGTAAATTTGAATGCGTTGCTCAACACGTTTGAGAATATACGTATGAATTTGGGTTCATCGGAAATGAAGTGTAGCCCGGTTAGCTCGTTGTGGCTGTTCGACGTTTTGAGAATGAACTCTATATCTTTTGTGTTTTGGCCTTGAAAGATGGTGTACAGATTGTCGAAAAACGCCTCAATAGAGAATGGGTTCTCCTGATATACGTAGCCGCCCGTATCCATAAGTGACACATCCACCAATTGATCCAACACAGAAATCAGTTGTTCGGTAGATGCGGTACAAATATTCACAAGATGAGCGATATTTTCAAAAGCCTGTACTGTATCGGTTTGCTCTTTAAGCAAGTGGAGTATTGGCCCCAGAGAATTAAGCGGTTGCCTCAATTCGTGAGATACGAATTCTAGCATTGTTCTTTTGTAGGTATCCGCTGCTTTCAGATCATCAAGCGCTGTTATGACTGATTCCGCGATTTGGTGAATTTGGTCATCCAGATTGTTAAGTTCGGCTATGTAACCGTCTTTTTCCGGCTGCAAGTATTTTCCCGTGCTGAGTGATTTGAGCGATTGGATTCTCGCTCCAATGTATCGTTTCATGTAAATAATTATGCAGATAAAAAGTAAAGCAACGATAAGGTTTGCACCCATGAATATAAGCTGATGATAAAAAAGCGATCGTTCAGTTCGTTCTTGCCAGGTATGTTGGGTAATTTGAATAACGGCGCTTCCCAGCATTCTCGTCTGCGCTTGAGAGGAAACTTGCCCTTCAATTTCATCAAGCGAAATCACTCTATCGTCTACAATATCAATCTTTCTTGAAACAACTGATATTCCTTCACTTTGTGTATCTATTGCATCTGCCTGATAGGTAATTAGGTGGCCTTTGGAGTCTAGGATCTCGATCGAGTGTACATAGTCGGAGTTCGCGATTTGCTTAGCAACTCGCACGATTTCTGCTGTATCAGAGGTGGCTAACGGGTATAGAAGTCTCGGCGGTATCGAATCTGCCAACTCCTTAAGAATGTAGGTTTCGTTTGCCTTTGCAGTTTCCCGTGTATATGTGAAATGCACATAATTTTGGGATACGAAAAGGATGGTTACCACGAGTGCCATCGTCAACAACGCAATGGTCGGCAATTTGAAGGGCGGTTTAAGCATCATTTGCCCCTCACTGCAATGTTGAGTTTGTCGGCTAGGTTCCTGTCCACCTGAACTTCCGCCTCTGGGAAAATTTCGCTTTGTGCGCCAGCGCCGCTGACAATTGCTAGCACCACAGCCGCTGTTCGCTCAGCTATGGTTTCTTTGGTAGTGAAAACAGTTAATGTGGAGCCCTTGTTGATAAGGGCTCTATTGGTTGCTATGACGGGAATTCGATTTCGATAGAGGGATTCGAGAACGAATAAGATTGTGTTCTGGTTGTAGATGTCTCGGTTTTCAGACACCAGCATCAAGTCTGGCTGATCAGCCCGATAGATGGCGGAAAGTGTTTTGTATATATCGTTTGCTGATAGCGGATATGTGGTGAGCTTTACCCCGGCTTTCTCTAACAAATCTAAATATTGGTCTTCCCCGCCACTTCGAATATAGCCAATGGACCTATTCGGAAAGTGTTTTTCTATGGCTTCCCTGAGCGCGCCGGGACTGGGGTCAGAATATATGACGTGCTGAGGGCGGTTATCGATTTGAAGCTTTGCGAAGGAGTCAAATGACACATAGGTAGCAAGCGCAATCTGTTTCTTGTTTGCTACGTTTTGAAGTGGCGTGTTTCCGACAGTTATGACGGTATCGGAGTCGCCGTATTTTGAGGGGTTGATAGCGATCTGTTGCCCGTTGAGTTTCTTGGCAACATCATTTGCGAATTCGACAGCGGATGGTGTTTCCGCTGTTAGAATTACAATTTGTGCATGAGTTTGAATTGCGAATAGGAGTAGAAGAATTCCTATGAGTGATCGCAACTTGAAACCTAGCACATCGGACCTTCTGGCCTATAGAAGGATGTTGCGTTTAGCAAGGGTAACTAAAGAAGTTGCAATTTCCCGCATTTCTTTGGTCGCGAAGTCAATGGCTTTCTCGGTATGAACTTCTGCAATTTTATTCAGAAGGTATTCCAGCTGCGTTTTGGTGAAGTCTGTAATGATATTGATTTGCTGCGACTTTCCAGCGTCAGCTAGAGCCATGTGCACGGATGCCTGAGCGAGGGGATCCAACTTTTGGAAATAGTTTTTGTTTTGGCGCGGCTTCAGCGGATTGATACCGCCATACAACAGAAATTGTTTTATTTTTTCTAGATCAACATCCTTTCCCTGTTTCGTAGCCTCTGTCTGTATAGAAAGCGAAAGGCTTTCGAACGCCTTTTCATTTGGTGGTCTATCGTCCTGGAACAGTTTTCGTGCGCCCGCGACCGATAGACGGCTCCATTCCGCGGTGCGGGTAATGCGACCGTATTGCCGAACTCCAAGTGCCTCGAAAAGGGCGTCGAGTCGGACTACAAACCCTTTTGAAAAGGCTTTGGTGGATGTTATGTCTTGATTTTGGATATCCATTTGATTTCTTGGCTAATGGTATGCAGGAAGCATTGTATACCGGTTGTAAAGTATTTACTATTTGGGTACTTTATATAAACCTAATCATTACCGGAAATGGATTATTCTACATTGAGGTGCAGGGATGAGCGTACCAGATTCGCACAGGAAGCCATCATATTTGCTGGGTTTTGACGAGGTTACAGGAGCGGACTGTCGTGTATACGGTTTAATCTGTAGGCGCCGAGGCAGTCAGATAGTCACCAATTTGCCGGCACGCAATGGGGTAACTTCTCTTGTAACCCATGGCTGGGGTGATGACAGCCACGCAAGGTGTATGCAGCTTGCCATTGATGTATTGAAGGAGTTTGTTCCTCAGCTGTTTGAGTTACCTGGGGACATCAAGGCGCTCGTAGAGCTATTCTGCAGCGATATGATTTCGACGATGCCTGGCTTTGGCGGTAGGATCGAAGCTGAATCTATTGAAAGTTGGTTGGAGGCGCAGGAAATTTCATGTGAGAAAATCAACGAGCTGCGGGATACGGCGGTCGCTACTGTTTAAATTATGTACATAGGGGTTGAGGGTTCAGCGTTGGACGAAAGCAAAAAAAATGAAACCACGGGTGGCCAGCTCGAACTGGTGCTAGAGTCGCTTCTTCCTCCTATTAGACGTGAGAATAGTCGTTATCCTGCGCTCTTTACTCGCGTCCCCCTATTTACTCCAGTAAAAGATCGGAGCAAAGATAATTCGTTTGATCCTGCAAAGCCTGCGATTTACGAAGCCGATGGATTCAAAATTACACGGATCGGTGAAGGTCTTTCTGTTTACGATGAGGATACCCTCATCGCTATTTTGCAGCTTGCGGCCGAGAAATCTATAAAAGGCAACCCTTCTGCAATTAACCAAAGGCTTTTACCTGTTCCAGATGCCGAGCCATCATTGAAGCCTGCGACCGTAGAGGGCTGGACTGTTGAAGAGGTTTGGATTGGCAACGCCTCACCTTACATGATCAATACTTTTCTCGATAGAGGGACTGGTGGGGGGCAGCTGAAACAGTGTCTGGAATCCATTAAACGACTGAGCCGGACCGTTTTGGTGTTGAGTAGCGACCATGTTAAGCGTGATCGGAACATGATTTTCTTTGAACTTGTGAACGATCATTCCGAGCACGGAAAGGCTTTTGTTAAGATCAATGCAACGATGGTTCATCTGTTGCGCGATTATGCCGTTATCGACGTCCGAATTAGGAAAGAGCTGACAGACGTCGGCAAGTCATTGCACCGTTTCTTATGTGGATCGGCTCAGGAGTTCGTATATAGCTTGGAAGAGCTTCAAAAGCATTTGGGTTACAAGGGCTCCGCTGCGGATTTCAAGCGTGCATTGATTGGACGAAAGTCTACTGATAGTAAGCCTGGACTGCCAAATCAGCTGGAAATTCTTAAGGAAAAGGGATGGCTCCTTGATTACCGCATTTCTGGTACCGGGCGCAGTAGCCCAATAGTACTTTGGGGTAAAAAGGCTCAACCAACCCTGTTTCTTGATCAATCAGGGCAAAATACAACGAAAGTGCTGGCCGCCGAGTGAATAATTTTCAGGGCCAGCACCTGACGCAGTCGAATGATCACCCGCATAAAAACGCCTCCTCCGTTCGCTCCCCGGTCGATTTGTTCATAGGTTAATCCCAAAAAAATTCAGATTTTCGCCCATAAAAATTGGCGATTATCTATGAAAACCAATGAAGTACATTCGAAATCCGTTCCCAGTTTCTTGGTTCAATTTGGCTCTACAATTGGGGACGAAGTTGCAACGTACCTCACTGACTAAAATCAATATACTTTCGTGCATTAACGAACCAGTGACTTTTGTTTGGGATTAACCAAAGCTGCCCTGCCTTGCTCATGCAATTCCCCATATCAGTCGTGATTTGGTCCCGTGGATCACTCGAATCCTGCACGGTGTTCATGATGAAAAACCAGGCGACGCTTAATATCGACGTCCTTGAATACGTCATCACCGGCGTGCGCCACAGCGATCGCATCGGCGACACTGGCGCAACAACCTCGCCAGCGGACAGCGATCTGATCGCCTTCAGCGGCGCGACCCATAGAATATACTGTGTACCGCACCCCATCAGGAAAACTCTCAAACCAGCGGCCTCGATACTCAGCAAGATCCACTTCAAATGATTCGTCCGTTCCATCCGCTGGCCACCAGTCCTCGCTGTAATGACCTTGTTCAAATTCGGGTGGCATGCCTTGCACCCGAAGGTCACGATAATGCGCTTCACGATCCGACCAGGTGTAAGTGCGTATGTACGGCCGGCAGAACCAATCTTGCACTTCCAGCGGGTCGCGCTCTTCATGCGCGATCACTTCAAAATCCGGAGGCAATGTGGGGTCGAACGGGATGCCGTCAATCAACGCCTGGCTGTGCGGCCGGTGGATATCAAGATATTGCCTAGTCATTGGAGGTTCCTCCGGTGTTAAGTGGGATTGGTGGCTCTACGTCGCCAGGCAGCACTGTTAATTCAGCGCCGGCAGGCTCCCAGCTTGCAAGTGGGGGACTGCCTTTGTAGCGCTGCCGGCGCTTCACCTTCAAAAACTTTACCTTCACAAGCGCGCGAACCTCAATGCTCTCGTCTTCAACGTACCAGGCAAACGGCAGATGCCGTTCCAGCTCGTTCAGCAGCGGCACGTCCAATAGTCGCAATGTGGCAGCAGCCACGTCTTCTGGTGGCATGACTGGCTCGCCTGGATGCCGGGGCGTTCCGCAGGCGAAACTCCACTTTAGGCGTGGTGGATCGGGTAGCTCGTACCAGCCCAGGGCCAGATATTCCTTTAGAAGCTCAGGATCTGGTGGAACCGGGATCTCGAAGCGATGTAGGAATTTTGACATGGCCGGCACCGTTGCTGTATGTTTATACAGTCTACCCAATGGGTAGGCCCGGTGGCAAATTACCAGAATCAATCCTGTGGGCTGCGGGGATATACCTATGTGCTATTCGGCGAAACTGTGGGCTGAATACCAAAACCTGACAAAGCACTACGGTGGCGATATCAGTTGGGACGAGTTCCTGCACCTGGCCAAGCAGCGTGAAAGCGGATTAGATCCCGACATCGGATTTTCAATCAAGATTTCGGATGAAATGATTGCCGGCTTGATCGCTGAGGGTGGTAGTACCGCTAAAGAACTGGCGCTGTATCAAAGGCGCTGGAAAGTGTCAGAGCAACGCCAGCTTGAACAAGCGGTGCAAGTTGCGGGCGCTGAGTACCTGGAGGCAGAGGAAAAAGTCAAAGCGAAGCAGACCAAAACCAATCAGAAAGCGTTTGATACGAAACAGCGCAAGCTCGCCAAGGCCAAAACGGCATTGGAAAACGCCCGCAAGCCGCCCGGTGACAGTTACCGCATTTATCCATTTTTCTGGGCGCCCATCATCATTGAAGAGAACGGCAAGCGCCTGATTGTGCCGGCCCGCTATCGCATCCTGCCACGCACGGGCGTGGAAATTCCCAATGGCTACAACGTTTTTAACTCCCGCCGCGATTCGCTACTGACCGCGCGCAGCTGGAAGCCCCTTTTCGGCCGCCAGCACGCAATTTTTCCTTTCGCGAATTTCTTTGAATGGGTAGAGCGTGACGGGAAGAGCGTGGAAATCAAATTCAATCCGGACAGCCACGACTCGGGCATGCACGCGGCTAGCTTATACGAGGTCTACCAACATCCCGAACTCGGGCAAATCCGCTCATTCTCGATGGTAACGGATGAGCCGCCACCCGAAGTGGCCGCAGCTGGACACGATCGCTGCCCTATTTTTCTGGCTTACGACAAGATAGATCGATGGCTGCAACCGCAAGGTCAGACATTGCAACAGTTGGATGAATTGCTGGACCACAAAGAACGCGCCTACTACTCGCACGCGATTGCGGCCTGAATCGAAAGGCAACCGACATCCACGCCCACACCATGTGAATACATTCCGCAAACCATCTTGAATATATGAATCGGAAATTGCTTTTGCTTATGTTAATGCTACCCCTGCATGCTTACCCGCATGGTGGTAGCCAGGATGGCAACGGTGGCCACTACAATCGTAAAACCGGCGAATACCATTGCCATCATGCAGATTGCATAGAGAAGGGCGCCACAACAGCCAGTGCAGCCGAACAATCAAAAGCGGCGATCAGGGAAGCGCAGCAAGAACACAGACCTTACAGCCAGGTGTACAACCGCCAGGACTGGCCGCACTGGATCGATGCCGATCACGACTGCCAGGACACCCGCGCCGAGGTGCTGATCGCCTCCAGCCTGACCCCCGTGCGGTATCGCAACGAAAAGCGCTGTAGCGTGATCGCAGGGCGTTGGACCGACCCCTATTCAGGCAAAACCTGGACGGCCGCCAGCGATCTGGACATAGACCCTCGTGCCACTGAAATGGGCGCACACCCATGGCGGTGCCCAGTGGACGAAAACCAAAAAAAGACAGTTCGCCAACGATCCGGCCAACCTGATAGCGGCGGAAGATAATCTCAATCAGGCCAAAAGTGACAAAGGCCCCTCAGAATGGATGCCACCGAACCATGCTTACCGCTGTGAGTACCTGGAACGGTTTACGGCGGTGTTGGCGGAGTACCAGCTGCAACCGCAGCCAAGTGAACAACGGACCATGGAGCGGATGGGCGCAGCCTGTCGCCGTTGATCTATAATTTATATACTAATCAATTACTTATGCTGCATAATCTATCTTATGTTAAATTCATGCTGGCTGATATTTGTGCGGAATGTTGGCACTTATTGAGGTCTGGCCGGTAGAAGTGTCGGGGGCCACCAGTTCACTCCTAAGAATTTGAATTTGAGTGAACTGGTGGCTGCGCACAGCAACAAAGTCTTGGTGAAAAATATTCCATATAATCAATTGCTTATATGTGAAGTGGCTAAATCCAATATTTTTACCGGCCGGACCTCAAGAACGGCTTCAGCGACAGCCAGCACGCTGACATTGCGCTGACGGGTGAAATTGGCAAGCGGTTAACTTATCAAAGAGCTAATCAAATCTAATAAAGTTAACAAGTTATATACTGAATTGCTCGCATATGACGGACTAGACTAAAAAGAGGAGGCGTTGCGGCCTAATCACTAGGCTTTAACGATGATCGGAAAGGCTCGCTTACCGCATGCTTTCGCGTACAGCCGCTGGCCGTTCTTCAGGGTAATGTAAGCCACAAACTTGACAACATACCCTTCTGGAACCGGCAGCTTGAGCTTTTGCTGTTGCATTGCCATACTACATCACCTCCTTATTCGGCATTATTTGCGTGCTCGCAACACGCATGCCGACTGGGTTGTGGTTAGTGGGGATGCAACGCCTCCTATAGGCTTAGGCCACCTGCGGCTCGTATTCGTGATGGTTTCTGAGGCCCAATCGAATACGAGCCGTTCGTTTATGCGCCTGGAATGCTGGTGGTAATGGCTCAATCCAGGCTGCAAACCAATCTCACAGGAATCCTCCAAGTTTCATTAATCACAGCAACTGCCCTTGCTCATCATCTTCTTGGTCAGGCGACGCATCAGGCCCAGGGCCAAGCGCATATGTTCCTTTCCCAACTACGTGCAATTGCCCGCGCTTCACTAGACGGTAAAGGCGTGCTGTAAGCTGATTGCGCTTGTGTTGAACGTTGAACTTCCGCCAGCAACCAATAAGAATCTCATTGAGATCAAGTGGTCGGTTGGCAATCCGAAACAGCTCAACGACCTGGGCGTCTTGGATGTCGCCCTCTGATATGCTGATTTCGCTGCGAAACTCCTCGGGAAGTGCATCCAACTCCAAAGGATTCAATGAGAAAAGGCTTTCAGTATCGGTAGTTTCTGAAACTGAAATAGGCGCAGATGGGGGGTTGGTAAGGTAGTCTTCAAACCAGCGGACAATCTTCGCAAAACCGTCTGCAGACTCGCCATGCTTTGCCGCAGCGCTCGGGCTCGACTTTTGAAGCTTGCGCATCTGGCGTTCCTGGAAGGACTGCCTAGACTTGAGAAACTTAAGGTGTTCAGATACAATATCGTTCATAGAACTCGCGCCCTCGCTGGTTCTTTACGTATATAAATTGACGAGGTGGAGCCAACACAGGCCCCTTAAATGTCGGATACAGCCTATAAAGAACGCCACTTCTCATTCAGCCGGGTTGTGGCGTTTTTTATTTTCGATTGCGCAATAATACTTCAGGCGCGTTATTTGTGCAACAAAAGCGAACGAACAACGCAAAGTTGTACGTGAGGTACAACTGAGGAAAACGAATGGCTCGAAACACGTTGATTTATTTGATGTTTTTATTGCAAATGAAAATCAAACCGGCGTTCGAGCGAAAGATTTAGTGAGAGACGCGAATCAAAAAGGACAAAAACACGAAGTCTTCGAGAGATAAATTTGAAAATATAGCCAAAGAACTTGGTTGTGATGAGTCGGATGACGCCTTGGACAAGGCGTTCGGTCGAATCAAGCGAGATCAGGTAAGTGACCTACCAAACGATGAAGAGATAGAAAAAGAGAAGCTCGCCTAGTGCGGGCTTTTTTGTGGCGTGAATAAAAGAAAACGGACGTGTAAGTTAAGTATAACATCGCCCAGTAAAAGGCCCCCGAAGGGGCCTTAACACAATTTTTCATTACAGATTTCATAGCCTTAGAGGAAATCGTCCGGACCAAGATCCAGTTCCTTAACCACCCGAACAATGTGCTTAATCCATTGATGCTCTGGCTTTTGCCCTGATCCTTCGTCATCCGAGCCCTCAGAGCCACCTGTCAGCGCCTGAAACACCCATAACTTAAACGCCTTCAATCCAAGTCCTTTGACGAACCGCAGCATCTGCACCTTGGCTTCAGACGGCAGTGACTGATCCTGCTCCAGGGCCACTAGGATCTTTTCCATCGTTGCCGTCATGGTTGCATAGCCGCTGATATTGGCAGTAATTTGTTTTACGTTTTCTTGATTTAACATATTGTTTTTATTCCTTTTATTAATGTTGTTGAGTTCCATCACGCGCAATACAAATCGTCCCGCAAAGGCACAGGGGCCGGATAAAGTCGAATCACTATCGAGCTTGGATCAAAAGGAGGGGGATGACGCACAAGACACACAAATGATGGGCGGAACAGGAGTTCCTCTGCGCATATTCGCACACTTTACTAGCATAGTCAAGCGAATATTGTCAACATTTAAAAATTTGGATTTCCGCCTTCATCATGAGCCTGTCTGCTGGATATCAAAGGTGCCTAAGTACAGGCTATTAAACGCGGAAGGAGCCTTGGATAAAGGTTTTACGTTGCGCCTTAAGGACGGACTCAATCGGCTTGCCCATCAGTTTGAAATTAGCAATGTCCAAGGGCGCTATTTCAAGCCATCTCGAAGAGTCCTCTTTTTTTAGATCTTCACGCAATTGCATCAGCAGACGCCCCAAGACGTTTTGCCCTTCCAACCACTCATCGTTATCAGTTAGCTTGGCGCCCCAATAAGCGTCCTTGTTGGATAACTCCACAATCGCACGATCCCCTGTTTCCAACAGGAGAGCGCCAAATTCTTCGAAGTGTTGCGCTAATTTAACCTTCAAGCACCAAGCCATGATTTTGGAACGCACTTGGTTCCAGTCGGAGCGACTATTGGCCCTGTGAGGCTTGCTCTTCATTTTGGCGGTCATAGGACTGAACTGGCTGATAATTTCCTGCTGCACTTTGGGCAAATGCGGAAAACGGCATGCCTGGTAAAGAGCCTCAGTTGAGGGCACTAGAACGTTATTGACCTTCAGCGGATAACCGGCAGCCATATTGGATAGGCCACCAAAAGCCTCTTTGGTTTTATGAAAAACCACAACCTCAACGCGCCGGTACCTGCGAACCTGCGAATTTTTTGAAGTCGGCAAGAATTTGTCGGAAGTCGTTTTGATCACGGGTATCTCGCGGAAATAATGGGTACCAGCCCAATTTGCCTGCCTGGCCTTGATCATCGCCCCACCACAACGCCAACGGCGCGTTATTAGGACAATTCCTATACGTTACCATTGTAGCGCCAAAACCGACGCCAAAACGCCCGTAGCCAAGCGGACGCCGGTAAACATTGGCAGGGAACCGCCTTACTAAGTTGGCCCCTGCAATCAAGAACTCAGTCTCCAGGACCTGTCGACCGACCTCACTTGAAAACACTTGATTTCCACCACCAGCATGCCGCGCCGTAAATGGATACTGTGTTTCTGCTTGAAGGCAGTCCACTACCGCCTGATCTTGAGGCACCGCCGCTGGCCAATACACGTCAGCACTATAACGGTAATAATTCCTGTTTTCGCAAATCCGCAAGCGCCAAAAATGAAGCTGAACATTTTTTCCAGTTTCTTGGTTGATCCTGGGCAGCCATTTGGAAGAGTAATATTCCGCACTCGCATAGGACACCATCACAATCACATTCACAAATGCCTGAGCAGGCGCCGGCCCGCGAATCCAAGCTTCCAAATCCTCTTTCAGCTGCCCTCCAGAAAAGAGAGCGTCATCAATATAAACATAAGGCCCACCTGGACGACCACACTGCTGAACCTGCAAACCACAGGCGGCCTGCAGGCATTCGTCAAACATTTGCAACATGACGCCTTGACTGTGACCACGGCCTTGCGTCTGAAGAATATTGGTTCCCTGCCAGAATGCCCGAGGATCAGGCCCAGCTAGCTGAGCATCAACAGCCAACATTGAAATGAACTGCCTGAAATTGGCTTCGGTGAAATACCAATTCCTGAGTACATGCTCCATCTCCTGCAACACTGCCAGCCTATTAGCCAGAGTAAATTGACTTACCCAGCGGTCCACGTGCGCTGCTGTAGGTGGCGGCACCTGACCGAGACGGTATCCTGCAATAATTGCTGCTATTGATTGCAGCAATTGCTGGTAAAGCATACGACCATCCTTCATTTACCCACAAAACAATTCATCGTACACGGAATCATCAACTCCTTCAGCTAACTCAACCTCCACCGCCTCTAGATAAAAAACCACCTTTTTCTATACGGACCTTCCCGTTCACACGAAACATTGAAAATACACTGCATACCTGATCAACAACCCGTATCGAAAACTATGATCGGAAAACGTACGTTTTCTTACCGATCCCGGTAGCCACTCACTTTCACGTTAATTCAGATCCGTTATTGTCAAAACCCCGTATTTTGTCAGGCGCGGTCTTCCGCTGCCTTCTTTTCGCACTACGCTTTCTATTATCTTGTTTTTTATGCCTTTAATTTCCCGACCGCCGGCGCCGGCCGCCAGCTGGAAGCCTCGCTGCAGCACCCGTAAAAATAGGGCTTGAAACTGTCAAAAGCACGCATTAACATTGGTTTTGTCAGTTACGCAGGCCGCCGACGGCCTATTTTTCACGGAAGGAGCCACCCCATGAGCAACGCCTTTTTTGATGCCCTGCGCGCTGAGGAAGAAGCCCGGCAGCGCCTGGCTGTCACTCTGCCCGACTACCAGCTGGCGGTGAAAACCCTGTTGCCGGTGGCGCTCACCGATTCCAGCGGTGGCCGGGTGTGCGCAAACGTGCTGTTGAGTCTTTACGACAGCGACACCTATCCCTTCCCTATTGCCGATCTGGGCGTCCTGGATCTGCCCCTGCTGGAACACGCCCTGATCGCCATTCGCGGCCGCGTGCTGTTGGGTGAAGAACCCCACACCATCGCCGCCGATGGCCAGGAAGCCTTTCATCGATTGCTTGAGCTCTGGCCGCAACTGGTCGCCGGCGTCCGCTACGGCTGTCCCTTTTGAACGAGGAAACCCTAAT
This sequence comes from Anaerolineae bacterium, assembly GCA_013178185.1. Taxonomy (GTDB): domain Bacteria; phylum Chloroflexota; class Anaerolineae; order Anaerolineales; family Anaerolineaceae; genus Ch132. Next base: position 67,061 of record JABLXC010000010.1, read on the forward strand.
GATCTACCGCGCCTTCTGCACCTGGATCAACAGCCGATACGATGAACAGACCGTGTTCCTCGACGCCGCCAACTACGATCAGGCCGCCCAGCGTTTGAAGGCGCTGCTGGTTCTGGTGTGGCAAGCGCAGGAATCCGACATCGAGTTCTACAACCTCAACGACGAGCACGAACTGCGCAGCCACTCCCTCCACCCCGACGTCGGCGATCAGTACCTGCTGGAATGCGGTTCAGACCATGGAAAGGCTGTGTATTGTCAGGAACCACTGTTGCTGGTCGGGCCGCGCTCCCTCGCCCGGTTGCGCGCTGCCTTGAAGGCCGTGGCCGATCTACAGCCGCCACTGACCGACTACCTGGAAGCCGGCGATAGGGGAAGGAGCGCGCTATGAACACGGTTCCATTTGATGGACAAATCTTTGCTGTCACTGGCCGCTCGAACGCGGATGGTCGGTCTTACAACGACATTCATTTTTACGGCAAATCACCCCATGCCGATGAGCTGGTTCAATACGACGCTCGGGCGGTGTACTACGTTGAGCGCTACGGCTGGGATCAGGCAAAAGACAATGCCTTTGCTTATGACCCTGCGTTCGATATTTTTGAAAACCTCGAAAACGGCCGCCGGCCAGTGGAAGAGCCGGATTCCATCCTGATCGCCGTGCAGGCTGAATTTGAACGCCTGCAGGCAACTCAGGCGCTCTCCGATCGGGAGCGCGTACTGGCCTGCAGAAACCTGATGAACCAACTGGACCAGTCCACTGCCCGCCATGCCGCTCGTGTGCTGCGCGGTACCGTGTCCGCGTACCTGTCCGCCCACTACAAGGCAGAGGACGACTGACATGGCAACGGTAAACGACCTGAATGGAGATGGATCTTATGAACGACAAAGAATTATATAAAGCGTCCTTCAAGGCTGGCCGCACCGCTGCCAAAATTTCAATGGTGGTGTTCGCGGTCGTTTTCCTTGTTTCTCTCATCCAACATTTGGCGGAAGTCACGCCATGAATCACCTGATGACCTACTCTCCTTCCCTATCGCCCGACTTGGTGATCCCCCACTCCGGCGAGATGCGCACAGTGATCGACTGGAACCACTGGCGCAAGCGCCGTGCCTTCCTGCTGGCGCAGGACAGCGAAATTCCCCACTACCTGGTGCTGCCGGAAGTGCACCTGGTGCTGGAGCGTGCAAAGGATCTGGAGACCCATTTTCTGACGAATACCCTATGGCACACCGGCGCCCGGATCTCCGAGGCCCTGGCATTGACGAAGGAAAGCTTCCACCTCGATGGCGTGCGCAACAGCATGGTGGCACTGGCTACCGCCAAACAGCGCGAGCGTGGCCGGCCGTCCAGCAAGGCGAAAGCCAAGGCCAAACCCAAGCGGTACGTACCGGTTGTGAATCCTGCCTACCTGGATGAAGTGGAACGCTATCTGGCGACCCGCAAGCCGAACAAGGAAGAACCCGTTTTTACGATGTCACGCCAGGCCTTCGACAATCGCCTGAAAGCCATCCAGGATGAACTGCAACTGCCGGTTGCCAGCCTCAGCGCGCACACCTTCCGCCACAGTTTCGCGGTCAGCGCGCTATTCCAGGGCCGCACCCTGAAAACGGTGCAGGATTGGCTGGGGCACCGCAACATCGCTGACACGGAAATTTACGCCCGCGTCCTAAGCGGGGAAACGCATCACCTCATGTACGGCATGATTTTCTAACATAACAGCAGTAGGCATCTGTCATAGAAACGTGGTTGTCGGTAGTATCGATCGACGCGCCTGGTGAAAACATCCTTTTTCCCAGCAGCGGATAAGGCGGGCTATTTTTCAAGGAAGAAGATGGAAAACATCGTGTGGTTTATCATACGTTACAGAAACCAGCTCCTAGGGACGGTAATTCTGATTGTCGCGCTCACTGTCATCGTAACCTTGACTATGGGTTTGATACCAGATCGCAAATCCTGTGACCAGCATTGGTCAACATATAGAGAGAGTAAACGAGGAGGCGGACCTGGAATTTCACAGATTTTCATTCCATCAGAGTGTCAAAAGCAGCCGGAATAAGGGAATAACGCTATGCCGATTCCATGAAGGCCGTTGTTGCGTTTCACCCAGGCCCCAACGGATGAGTTACTGTGTGATATGCGAGCACTGATGTATGTGTGCGGTGAAATTCGTCGAATACTTGAAGGTTGAAATTTTGGACGGTGGCTGGTCAGGGATATGAAGGAGAAAATCGCAAATTTCGCACGATGGATTAGACCTCAGAATACCATTGCGAATTCAATCGGTGGCAAGGTATTCAAAGTTACAACTATTGCAAGCTTTGCTTTGGTTACTGCTGTATTTTTATTTGTTTTGATCGCAGCGTGGATCAAGCGTATGACTCCGGAGGACGAACCTACTGCTTACCAGCAACAGCAGATCGATCGGGCAATTTCCGTTATTTGCCGCCTGGATGAAGTTATTTGCAAGACGGCCACCACAGAGAGTATACAGTATAAGGTGCTCAATCTTTCCGCTTTTCTCGACATCGGTAGAGCATTCTACTGGTCACATTATGCCGTAACCCATCGGACTGAAACGGGATATCAAATAAGCTTTACAAGCCATCTATTTGACGATCTCTCGGCACTGAGCGTATTCATGTTCCATGAACTGAAACATATACGCAGTTCCGATTTCGAGCTTTATGAGGACGCAAACAGGAAGAAGGAAGAATGTATCGATCACAATTTCGTCAAGCAATCCACTTCTGCCTTCACTGAGAAACTTGAAGCCTGGCTTCACACCCCAGATGTGCGTTTGATGAGAATGAACGAATCGCCAATTGTCTTTGCAAAGTTACCCGGAAATACGATTAAAGACTGCACTTAGGGGTCGATCTACAAATGCTGCCCACATTTGAAATGTAGGTGCTCAAAACCGGCGCGTTCGCCTTCGCATCAGTTGTGGCGGGACGTGCGTAGGGGGTTGCAACACTGTCTGAACTTTGCGAACAGATCCGACTTGTTGAGCCAGGTTGAATAGCTTGTCGAAACCTTGGGACGCCGCGCCCCGATGAATTTCAATAAATTCATGTCGCGCGATTGGCGTCACGCATGGTGCATCATCACATTGGCTCTTCAGAAGCCACCAGAGCGTGTCACCACCAAAATCAATAAACACGCGGCTATGACTGCCGAACCATTCCGCTAGCAGTTTACACTCGTCGAAGGACACACGTTTAACCCGCGAGGTCTGATTGATGTGGGTACCGTGGTCATGCGCTTTTTGGAATTGCTCTATGTCTCGCTTGCGTCTAGTGCCATCCACCACCCACACCAGCTTGGGATAAAATAGGTCGCGGGACCGGCGTTCCTCCGGACTAATAGCAGAATGCTGGAACTCGATGACCCAGCCCTGCCCGGTTTTCACGTCGGCAATGTGCTTCTCGCCGTTGTCTGCATGATGAACAACCTCCTGCCAATGGTCAGGAAATTCGCCTTTCCAGGCACGGTGCCATTCGGTTTCGTTTTCCCACCAAGGATCGCAGGTGCGGCGCCCTCTATGAGCCCAATGCCAAACCTTGATCTCACCGCACTTTGCGATCGTTGGTTGAGTGCATGCCGGACATTGGCCAGTAAGTTTGGGTTGGGCCTCTTGACGTTCCCCATTCACGAGAGAATATTTCATAGTACGCTTTTCCCCCCAACTGCTTCCAGTTTTTAGCGGCCATTTGACTCAAACAGGGCGTAACGTACCGCCTTCTGCATTACCTAAAATATTTGGCATGCGAACTGTGGGATTCTCATTGCACTCCCGGACCATTCGAAAAATATTTCTTAACCTCGGAAAGCATATCTTTCAAGCTGCCTTGGTAATACCAGACTAAGCCGCATATGAAATACAGCGACAGGGATGCAGGGAAATTGGCGTCACGCATTAAGTCTAAGGCAGCAGGATTTTTGAAATGCCAATACACCCAATAGCAGCCATCCACTGAAAACCAAGCATAAAAAAACATGAAAGGAAGCCTTTTCCAGCGCCTTTTAACTATGACTCTTAAACTCCAAGGAGCTGTCAAATAAGCCAGAATTGCCATGATGAAACTAATTGGAATATCCCAGTCGGGAGCTTGATAATAGAAAGATCCTGCAACTAATAGCGAGATGCCTAGAAATAAAGAAAAAAGTTTCCACGGCCTGTTGTATTCAGCAATCATATCTACCTTTTGGTAATTTCAACCTACGCCAAATACTATTTCCAAGGAAATCTACGTTAATAGCAGCGATTGATTGGATTGATTCTATTCAATTTATACATATAACAAACATCCAAAAATAATCCCATTCAAAATTACCTGCATGAATAAATACTGCGCAGTACCGATTTAACAGCATCGTGAGCATTCATTAATTTTAACTCTTGTGAATTAGTAATTTTTTGCTCTGTAATAGTAACAAGGTCAGTGCGTGTCGTACCTTTCGGCATGCAAATACGATCATCTTCACGAATACCATCTACAACAGCTTGAATATAACCGTTACAGAAACTGATCCAACTTTCGTCCGCTCTTGTGCAGGTACTTGAAAAGCTTTCTCCGCTCATTTGCATTTTCGAGTCAACTGAAAATGCGGGAACTGAAAAAAACGTAATTGCCAAAATGATGGCGGAGACAAGAATACGAAATATATTACCAGAGCGAAATATAAACATCTCTTTCTCCCAAAGCCAGCTAACATGTTTGTAGAAAGCGAATCCTGAGAATTCAGATTATCTACACGCAATAAATTTCAACATTAACCAAATCATAAAGCATTTAAAACATTCTACATCGCAGCAAACTCAATCGAACTAATTTACCGCAATACTTGGGCATTGATCCCTGTATTGGCGTAGCTTTAAATCAGTTTGGACAACAAAATGAGTATTGTCATTTGTATGTTAAATTTCCATTGCGAACGTCAGCTTTGAGCGAGAGTTACGATTTACAAAGTCTATAGCCAGACGACCGCTTCCCGCTTTTTCGCGACACTTCCATTCACCAGATTGAATCCCGTCGAAGAATCAATACTTTGAAATCTCATAGTCTGCCAAAATTCCCGATCGCAAAATGAGCAAACCATTCTGGGATGGTTGCTGTCACGAATACTCCAGAGAAAACCAATACGTTGCAAATAAAAGCAAATTACGAACGGTCGCTCACGGGCGAAAAGCGGTCATTCCAATGGAGAGCACAGATTCCAAACAAAATGGGAGAAAGCGGACGCTCATCTCCACTCGCTCCCGTCAGGAATCTCGACCAAAACCAAACCCCCAGACGTTTTCCCTTGCGCCGCAAGCAGGTGCAACTGAAAATTCGGCGCCATCACCGCGCCCCATTTCTGTACAAAGGAGCTCTACATAAATCTTGCCCGCTACTTCACCACTTCCATCAGCTTCCCGAAACTGTCTACCACATCGTACTTCACGTTTTCCGGAGCGAAGCGCTGATTCATCTCCTCGAAGAACTTACGAGCACATTTGATCTTGGTTTTCTCGATCTCTCGTAATTCCATAGACGACATCGTGCCCTTGGTTTCCGCCACAAAGTAGATGTGCTTGACTGATCCTTCTTTGAACGAAATTGCCCAGTCCGGATTGTAATCACCGACTGGCGTAGGAATCAGAAAGCCTCGCGGCAACTTGGCGTAGACCACCACTTCTTTGCTGGTGTCCAGCTCCTCGACAAACTTGCGCTCGATGTTGGAATCAGTGAGCACATAATCGTAAATGTGCCGCTGCAGTTTGTTGCCCGCTTTGCTGAAATCCTGCTTGGTTTGGCCTGCTGTGAAGATGTCTAGATCGAATTTGTCTTCGACCATGTCATAGGCAAGATGCTCAATAATGACAGTGGCCTTTTGCTCGTTGATCAGGCGAATGGCCTCGGCGATAAAGCTTTCCGGATTGGTCTTGTACTGTGCGAATACAGCAACGTTGAGGCCCTTGAGCACCTCGGCAACGGTCCGGCGAGTGAGCTGCGTCCCTTCGGCCAGCTTGCCGATCAGGTCATACTTTACCGCAGAATGTATTGACTGCCTGTTGTACTCGACTTCAGTCTCGGCGACACGGAAAGCTGCACCTTTCTTCAAGGCTTCTGCGTCGATCTGATCAAGCTGCTCACCTTTCTGAATGGTGTATTGCAACGGCGTAACCCGTAACCCAGAATCCTTGTCGTTGAGGGTGTTGATCGCCTTGTTTATCAGCTCGTTGGAACTGAACTCCACGCTGTAAGCTGCCTTGCGATTAATACGGCTCCATAACGCCTTAAACTCCTGCTTGTCGAAGTTGGCATTGAGTGGATTTTTCTTCGGGCGACGGTCGTCGCTGATGTCCGGCAGCAGACTTTCGCTGAACACACTATCGATCAACAGGAATACCTGCTCGGCGTGCGCTGCAAGCTCTGTTGGTAGCCCAGCCAAAGAGCCGCTTTTTTTGGCTTCATGGTATGTGGAAGAGATTCGATCCGCGTCGTCGGTGTAATCGTTTTTCAGCAAATATTTGTAGATTTGCTTGGCGAGTTGCGGCGTAACCTCCACATCGCCTGCTGGTGTCTTCAGTACCTTGCCTGTGAAATAGGCTTCGTTCGCTATTTTCGGACGTGCAGACAGGGATTTGCTGATGTCCTCTTGCAGGGCCTGCACGAATGCGGAAAAGCTTTCGCTGGCCACTACCGTCAGGACGTTCACGTCGTGGACAATGGAAGGATGGTCCATGCGATCGCCATGCTGGTTGACGGACAGTCGTAGACCTCGACCAACCTCTTGCCGACGAGTAACCTCATTGTTGTAGTCTGGATGCTTGAGGAAGCAGATCACGAACACATTGGGATTATCCCAGCCTTCGCGCAGGGCCGAGTGCGAGAAGATAAAGCGCACTGGTTCTTCGAACTTGAGCAGTTGCTCCTTCTTGCGAAGGATAAGATCATACGCATCCACGTCGTTGGATAACCCGGCATTCTCACCGCGCTTTTCCACAGCGGAGTCGACCATTCGCTTGGACTTCTTGTCGATGGAGAAGTAACCGCTGTGCGTGTTCTCAGCGGGGATGCCTTTTAGATACTTGATATAGGGCGTTTCATCCAGATCCAGCATCTCATTGAGATACAGGTTGTACTCATCTTCAAAGATACGGGCATATTCACCTTTCTCATCGATTGCGGTGTAGTCACGATACTTGGCTACCTCGTCAATGAAGAACAACGTGAGCACCTTCACTTCCTGCTGGAACAGCGCCTGCTCCTTGTCAAAATGCGCCTTGATGGCTTCACGAATCTGGAGACGGCGCAGCGCGGCTTCGGTCACGTCTCCAGTCGCATCACCTACTGTCAGCTCAAGTCCGTTGGTGAAGCTGAGGGTATCCGTGTTGGCATTGATCTCCGACACCACGAAGCCATCGCGGTACTGATCCAGCTGGTTGGACAGGTCAAAGAGGCTATCGCCTTCGCCAATCTTGCGTACCACGCGCTTGATGTTGCCTCCTGCCAGCTTCTGCTCAAATTCGACGCGCGCCTCCGGCGGCTTCTTGCTCGAAATATCAATAGATTGCAGGTACAGATAGCCAGCAGTGCCAGCCAATCCCTTTACCGAGATCCCGCGTACACCGATTTTCTTAACCAGTTTCTGGTTATAGGCATCCAGAGCATCGAGCCGATGGATCTTATTGTGCGTGGTCTTATGGGTAGCTGAGTAGCGCAACACCATCAAGGCTTTGAAATCTTCCAGCGACTTGAGCGTCGCCGCACCTTCCATTTTCTGCGGTTCGTCCAGAATCAGAATGGGTCGATTGGCACTGATGATGTCAATGGGCTTGCGCGACTGAAAGTCGTCCAAGCCAACCATTTCAGTTTGGCCTTGGGCATTAACTCTCGGCATTCCATAAATACGACGAGCATCAGCCCCCTTGGCATTGAAGGCCTGCACGTTGATCACCATCACGTTAATGCCCGCATCCGATGAGAAGCCTTCCAGCTTGTTAAGGTCACGAGAGTTGTAAATGAAAAAGCGGGCCCTCTTATGATAAGTCTCCAGGAAGTGTTCCGCGGTAATTTCCAGCGATTTGGCCACGCCCTCACGGATAGCGATGCTGGGTACTACGATGATGAACTTGCTCCAACCATACAGCTTATTGAGCTCGAAGATCGTTTTGATATAGCAATAGGTTTTGCCGGTACCGGTTTCCATCTCGATGTCGAGATTGACCTTGGCTACTTTCGTTTTGACCAGCGTATCTGACACCGGCAGATTCTGCGCGTACTGTGCATGCTGGATGTTATCGTGTATGGCCTGCTCCGACAGGGTGAAATCAGCATTGCGAAAGGCGGCTTCCTTTTCCGCCGCCGATTCGGCTGAAGTCTCCAGCACCAATGCTGCCTGAGGGCTAGATGGCGCTGCCTTCTGGCTGCCGGGGTCGAGTCGGTATCGAATCCCACCATGATGGGGAATCTGCCCCTTGAAACAGTCCACTACTGCCTGCACAGCCGCCGTCTGATAGGCCTGCGTTTTGAACTTCAGTTTCACGCGGAGCCCCCTTCCAATTCCTGTTCGATGGCTTCGATGCTGGGCAGGCTGCTCTGCAGGCTATCCGGCAAGGCTCTTGTCAACTCAAATGAAGAGACACCAATGGGTTTGTCCATGCCTCGAAGTGCGTATTCCGCCAATATCCGATCCGGCTGTTGGCACAGGATCAAGCCGATGGTGGGGTTGTCTCCGGGGTGACGCAGCTGATCATCAACCACGCTGCAATAGAAATTCATTTTGCCTGCATACTCTGGTTTGAAGTCGCCGCGCTTAAGCTCTATTACGACATAGCAACGCAGCTTCAAGTGGTAAAATAGCAAGTCGAGGTAAAAGTCCTTTTCACTGACCGCGAGATGATATTGCCGACCGACAAAGGCAAACCCCTGGCCCAGCTCCAATAGAAACTTTTCAAGGTGTGCCACCAACCCTGTTTCCAGTTCCCGTTCGTGGAAATCTGCTTCGAGGGTCAGGAAATCAAACAGGTACGGGTCTTTGAGCGTCTGTTGTACCAAATCAGAATCGGGAGATGGCAGACGTTGGCCAAAATTACTCACCGCCTTGCCCATGCGGGTATGGGCGGATGTCTCGATTTGCATCAACAGTACACTGCGGCTCCAGCCTTGTTCGACAGAGGCTTGCATATACCACTGACGGGAGGGGAGATCTTTCACTTTGCTCATTAGCTCGGCGTGGTGCCCCCAAGGCACGGATGCCATCAGGGCAGTGGGAAAAAGTGCCACAGCTTGTGGCACATGTGTGTCCATCTGGTTCGTCTTTCCTATTTGTGCCACAGCCTGTGGCACAAAATCGAGGTTCGGATATTCGCGGTAAAACGCCAGCATTCGCTTGATGTTACGCTCGGAAAACCCTTTTTCCTCGGGCAACTCATTGTGCAGATCGCGGGCCAGTTGTGGAATCACACCCGCCCCCCAACCTTCCTGTTTTTGGCGGGCGTCGATCAGAGCACCGATCTCCCAGTACAGGCGAATCAGTTCAGCGTTGACCGCCAACACGGCACGCGCTTGGGCGTGGCGCACACGCTGCTTGATCTCGGCCAGCGCCTCGCGATAACTGGCTTGGTGGCGTACAAGGCTCATCCCAACCCCCTCAGATGCACTTCACTTCAGTGGAGGGCGACAATAACTTGAAGATCTGCTCGACGTTGATCTTGACGTCACTGTCCTTGAACCCGGCATCGCGGAACACTACGCGCAGAGGCTGGCGCTTGGCGAGCTCCTTAACAAAGGGTTCATCGATACCACTGTGAGCGTCGAAACAAGCTGCGAGTGCGTTATCGTCGACGAAATACACATCCTTGCCCTGAATGGCCTGCTTGGCAATGGGTAGGGCCAGATCGACTCCCCAGTCCAGCATAACTTGGAACAGTAGGTCTTCCGCAGTGCGGTCGTGTTTGATGTTGTCGACGAATGCTTCGACTTGGGATTGTTTAAATTCATCAGGTGCGTAGTAGATGTCGGCCATGTTGGATGTGTCGACTTTGATGACGCGAAAGCCAATGTCTTTGTTGGCTGCTATAGCGCCATTGCTCTTAGCTATTGTTTGACCGGCTCGACGGATGCGTTCCTTAGACACTTCAGTCAAATAGAGGGGACGTCCATTTTTCTTGAGTAGATTGATGGCTGCTTGAACAGTCTTCTTGGCTGTTCCAGTCGTTGAAGCCAACGCATCTTCCAAACTTTCCGGGAGCTGGACAAGAATGAATCTATGATTCGTTCCATAAGTCAAGTTAGCATGAAACACGGATTCAGCAGTAGTTCCGGAACCTGCGAAGAAGTCCACAATGATGGACTCTCGATCGCGCGGCGTCAGATAGTCAATTAGCCTCGCCAACTCCTCATGATCCTTCGGATTGTTGAATACCTTGGCCCCCATAAGTTTGCGCAGATACTTTACAGTCACTTGGGATTGCTTGTAAAAGTAAGAGCCGCGGACCTGGGTCGCAAACTCGATCTCGCCTTCACCATCACCATTTTCATCTGCGTCGACCTGCTCCTCAGAAGCTTCTTCTGGGATTGGACGAATATGAGATTTTCTAATTGGCGGCTCCGTATGGTCTTCCCGAAACTCCACCAAGCCAATCTTGATCATATGCATCATCGTTTCTAGAGATGCGTATACCCATCCCCGCTCAGGAACCTTACAAGGTTTTTTTGTGATGGGATGCATAACATCATAAGTTGGTCCATCGCCACCTGGCCAAGAGATGTTGTCATCACGCCAAGGGCCATGCTTATCAACGCGCTTGTAACGCGCCCACTTTTTCGAAGGGTGCCCTTTTGGCAAATCGGAGTACCACTGACTCAGGGCCGACTCCATCGCTTTATAGTTATCTCCATGTATTTTTTGCAGGCGCAGAAATTCATCCCAAATTTCTTTAGCACCAGGTTTCTCCTCGCGCCAGACTTCACCTCGTTCGCGGAGGAAGGTCAAATCTCTCGCATAAACCAGCATGTATTCGTGTCCAACCGAAAAATACTTTGCGTCATTTTTTCGTCCTTTCTCCCATACAAGCTGTGCCACGAAGTTCTTTTCACCAAACACTTGGTCACAGAGTCTGCGCAGGGATGCCTGCTCTGCATCGTCGATGCTAATCAGGATCAGTCCTTCATCGCTTAGCAACCGCTTTGCAAGCACAAGGCGAGGGTAGATCATCGTTAGCCAGTTGGAATGAAATCGTCCATTTCCCTCCGGATTTGAAACCAATCTCGCGCCATCTTCGGCACGCTCGCCCGATGCGATTTGATGAGCGATTTGCTCTGCACTGAAACTGTCTTTGTAAATGAAGTCCTTGCCTGTGTTGTACGGCGGGTCGATATAGATCAGCTTAACCTTGCCGAGATAAGTTTCTTGCAACAATTTGAGCGCATCGAGGTTGTCGCCCTCGACAAACAAATTTTTCGTTTTATCGAAATCAACGCTTTCCTCGCGGCAAGGACGTAACGTTTTGGCAATCGGAGCATTGGCGGTGAGCAGAGCCTCGCGCTTTCCCGGCCAGTTCAAGTGATATTGCTCCTGGGAGCCTTCGACAATCGACTCGGACAACTCCTGCCGTAGCTGGTCAAAATCCACCGCCAGCTTCATGCTGCCGTCTTCACCCTTGGCCTCCGTCACACAACCCGGAAACAACTCACGAAGACGTGCAATGTTATCTTGAGTGAGATTGGGCGAGTGCATTTTCAGTTTGTCCATAGTTTGTTTCCTTTGCGCGCATTGCTATTGCGCGCCGTGATTCGTTGTTCTGTATGTGTCGGCAACAAAAGCTGCAGGCTTCATTCGGAGTCGGCTTCGCCGTGATTCTTGAGTTCGGCAAATTTAGCTGCCATCGTTGGGTTACCGCGCGTTAGCCGTTTGACCGTAAGATCATCGGCCTTGTCATTTGCAAGACGTAGGTTGTTGGCCGACTTGTGCAGCGCTTCTTTCGTCTTTTCCAGATCTTTGATGGCATCGTCGATACGCTTGATGGCCTCTGCAAAGCCCTCTGAAGCGAGGCGCCAGTTGCGCCCGAATGAGTTCTTAAAGTCGTCAAGCTGGGTCTCAAAGTTGGTGATGTCGATGTTCTGCGCCTTCACCAATGCCAGCTCTGACTTGTACTGAAGCGATTTCAGCGCCGCATTGCGTAGCAGCGTGATGATGGGAATGAAGAACTGAGGCCGTACCACATACATCTTCGGATAGCGGTGGAACACATCAACGATGCCCGCGTTGTAGAGTTCACTGTCGGGTTCAAGCAGGGAAACGAGCACCGCGTATTCGCAGCCCTTTTCGGTGCGATCCTTGTCGAGCTCCTTGAAGAAGTCTTCGTTTTTCTTCTTGGTGGCTGTTTCGTCGCCCTCGTTCTTCATCTCGAACATGATCGAGACGATCTCGGTACCGGCGTCATCCTGGTCGCGGAAAATGTAGTCGCCTTTGCTGCCGCTGCGCGCGTCGTTGTCTTTCTCGAAGTAAGCCTTAGGAAACGCCGTGGCCCGCAGACGGTTGAACTCAATCTCGCAATGTTGCTCGAGGGTTTCACCAATCATCTTGGTCGACAGCCGCGCCTTCATGTCCCGCAGGCGAACGATCTCACCATCGCGATCCTTGAGCTGCGCTTCGTACCTGTCCTTGAGCGCAGTCTCGGCGAGCTGCTTTTCCAGTGCAGCCCGATCAAGCCCGTTCTTCAGTTCGTCACGTTCCTTTGTCACCGCAGTAACTGCTTCGATGAGCGCGAGCTTCTGCGTGACCTCAGCCGCAGCAAGCTTGGCCTGCAGGCTCTTTATCTCCGCGTCCTTGGTGGCCGCAGCTTGCTGTAGGTCGCCCATGCGCTTTGCCTCAGCCAGTTGAGCGGCTACATCCTTCTCTTGCCTTGCATTCTCCAACGCATTCGCCAGCGCATCTCGATCCTTTTCCACAACGCTTAACGCTTCGCTTACGGCGAGTTTCTGCGCTACCTCGCCAGCTTCGAGCTTGGCCTTGAGTTCCTGGATTTCTGAATCCTTGGTAGCGGCCGCTTTCTGCAGCTCGTTCAGAAGTTTCGCCTCGGCCAGTTGAGCGGCAGCCTCTTTATCTTGCTTCATTTTCTCCAGTGCATTCGCCAGAGAATCGCGATCCTTTTCCACGACACTCAGCGCCTCGCTGACGGCAAATTTCTGTGCAACTTCGCCAGCTTCGAGTTTGGCCTTCAGCTCCATGATTTCAGAGTCCTTGAGCGACGCTGCCTGTTGAAATTCGCTGGCAACCTTGGCTTGGGCGAGTTCGACCGCGTTTTGCTTCTCCCTTTCGGCTAGCTCAAGGCGCTCATGCAGCTGCTTCTCAAAGTCAGCATCGCGAACCTGTTTCAGAATATCTGCGTAACCAGCCTCATCAATCTTGAAAGCTTTGCCGCAATGTGGGCAGATGATTTCATGCATGGCTATTCCCCCTTTGCCTTGGCTAGGATTTGCAGAAGCATTTGAGGAACCTCACCCTCTGCCTTGAGGGTTGCCGTCCGGTATGCGAGTTGATTCTTTGCAAGGCTGATGCCTGCTGCAGCTTCAACGTCGTCGCAGGCCTTGGACCACTCTGGCCAGTTTGTCGATAGGAAGGCTTCAAGGTGATCCTCGAAGATCGCTAGATCGTTAGCGACTGTAGCAGCCGGAAAATCCGCTTCAGGCATTCCGAAATATCGCAGAAGCTTTCGGTTCTCGGCTGCATGGTTGTTTCGTTCTTTGTCGATGCCTTCTTGCTTCATATTCTTTGCTCTGGCGCGATTATCAAATCCAGCATCTGCATCGAAGAGTGCGTAAGCGGGCACACCAATCGCACTAAGAATCGCGTGTGCAAGCGGTATGGACGTCTTTGACCCAACAGGAACGATCGAAATACCGGCCGCCTCTAGCGAGCCGTGTGAAGTCCTGTCGCCGATGCCGTAGAAAACGGACGATTCTGTGCTCCCTTCTACAAGAAACGCTCGGTTTGCAAAGAGCGCAATGGAGAGTTGATCAGCGACATTGTGGTCAAGTCTTCGGTCAACTACGTCTGCATCCACAATCCCGTTGAGTCGGCTTTTGACGTCTGTAACGGTTGCGTAATGAACGGAAACCACTGGGGACGCATCAGCTGACCTTGTCAGCCGCCTAATTTGATTGAAATGTCGAGCTTCAAGAAAGTAAGGGCTGTGAGTTGCATAGGTAATCTGGATGCACTTGTCAGGGTCTCCAACGAGCGACCTGAGTACTTTTGCAAAGGCTTGAGCCTGGATCGGGTGCTGAAAGAGTTCTGGCTCTTCAATTGCCAGACAAATGACACCTTCGGCTGACGCCGCGCCTGACTGCGCCAAAAGCTGGAGAGCAGAAATCAGAATCGTCCGCTGGAAGCCGTGCCCTTGCCGTTCCACTGCGGTTTCGGTCGCGCCATCAAGCACGGCGACTTCGAACGTGGTCTTTGGGGCCTTGAGTTCGACCTCTGCGGGCGAAACAGTGACAGCCCGACCTGGTGAATAAGACGAAACAACCGCATTAAGCTGCTTCGTCATTGCCTCAAGCTGCGCCTTGAATTTCTCTTCGTAGACTTTCTGCTGTTTTGCTCTCGATTCCTCGACGATTACTGCGATCTCCTGATCTGCTGCAGCACGGTCAACGGAACGCTCCAAAATGCGGCCGATGATGCTCGATTTACCGTCAATGGACTCTTCGCTTGCACGAAGGTCAGCGGTCACCAAGACGAAGTCGAACAGACCACTCATCTTGCCGCCGCTGTTGAAACCAAAGAAGTTGGATTGCAGTGATTCGAGAGCATCTTCGAGCTGGTCTGTATGTGCCGCTTCCCACGTCATCATCGCTTCATCTACGGCAGGGCCGGTGTTTGCAGCTGGCAGATCCAATTCTGGACGACTGGCCCGAAACTCCTTGTAAAGGTCCTTCTTTACGTTTGCGCCGGCCGCCGCTTTGATTGCATTGAATTCAGGAAAACCCTTTGCGTTGGCGGAGAGTCGATCGGAGCCATCAGGTGACCGTTGCCTCCATGCCGTGAATGTGGTCGCTCCATCAGGCGCGTACTTGCCAAGGGCCTCTCGATCTTTTTTGGAGAGGTCGGAGAAAGTAACTTGAACCTCGATATCTTCATCAGTTGTCCCGAAGGAGCAATCTTTCTCTGTGAGCGACCCAGGCTTGCCGTTGAAAAACCAATCGAGCGCACGAAGTACGGTGGACTTGCCAGCCCCGTTCGGCCCGATGAAAGTCGTGACGGAATCGAAGGGAATCGTCACGTCTTTTAACGTTCGGAAGTTCTTGATACGAACGGATTGGATCTTCATTTCTGCTTCAGTTCCTCGAGCCCGTCTTCTGTTATTTTTAGTTCGTCCAGTTCAGTTTTCAGCTTTCGCAGTTCGGCGTTGATCTCCACCTTGCGGTTAAACTGCTTTTCTTTTGCCAGCCGGGCGGTGATCTTGGCCAGTTCACGCTGCTTGGTCTGGACCTGTTCCACGCGCACCACTAGGTCGGCCAGCGATTCCTGTGGACGGGCATACAAAGGAATCAGACGGTGCAAAAACTGCTCGTACAGGCCACCCATATGCAGCGCAACGGGCATCGTTGCACGTTCACTCCCAGCCGATAACCAGTCCGTCGCAAAGTAATTGGAAGACACCCATCGGGCGGCATCGGCCTCCCCACTAGCAAGAGCCGGCCGCTTGTAGGCAGCAATCACTCGTACTCTGCTTTCGTAAGTCAGCTCGAAAAGAATAGGAAAAGGAATTGCCCCGTCGATGCAGCGCAGCACATCTTCGTGCAGCTCTGCCTTCTTGAGCAGGATGCCAAAAATCTGGATCTCAGGCACTCCGGGTCGCGCGGGTAGGTTGAGGGTTTCCGGGGCTAGCTTGTACTGCCAGACGATCTGCTCTACTTGTTCGACAAACAGGTCTTTAAGCCGCTTGCTGGCCCCGCTGTACTCATAGATCTTGTTTTTGGGCAACACGCGACCGAAGGCTGCCTGTTTAGGGTAGGCAATCAGCGCGGATTGGCGAGCGGTTGTGCCTTGGCTCATCCAGTCTCCTGAATAACAAGGAAACTGATGAGCTCAAAGTCATTTAAACCGGAGATGGTATTGGTTAACGCCGTGGTCTTGCCGCCGGTGAATAGGCTGTCCAGGTCCTTTTCTTCCTTTACCTCGATCATTGAGCGTATGGATTTGCCCAAAAGGTCGGAATACGCTTCCATCCGGCGACCATCAGCCGTTTCCTGATTGAAGTGCTGGCAGACATCCAGGATCGGTTGTGTTTGACCCTTGCAACAGGTGCGCACAAGATCGAGCAGTCGTTTGACTTCTGTGTGGTCGTGAACCACCTCACCCTTACGGTCGATATAGATAAGGTAGTAAGGGTGCAGGCGATTGTGCTGGAGAGAGTTGGCAGCTGAGTTGACTCTGGAGTTGCGGTTACGCAGCGTGAAAATCACTCCAGGCTGCAGCCCAAGTTCGTCATTGGCAGGCACTACTGCATGCATGCCGTTGGGCACGTTACTCAACTCACCGTGAGCTTTGACGTAGTTGAGCAAGTCCATACGGAAGTCGTTGAGCCCCAGGTCGGTGATTGACACTCCAGTCTTCAAATCTTCCAGCTCGATCACTTCTTCCTGCAGGCGGCGCAATTGTTCCTTGCGGTAGGACACGTCGTTGGCCTGCGCGGACAGCACGTTGTCGTCACCCGTCGCGGTAACATCGGCAATCATCATTCGGCTCTCGACACGCTCTTTAAGGTTGATGTACTCGTCGAGCGAAATGTCGGGCCAATAGTTCACCAGCTGAATACTGCTGTTGGGCGAGCCAATGCGATCCACCCGGCCGAACCGCTGGATAATCCGTACCGGGTTCCAGTGAATGTCGTAGTTGATAAGGTAGTCGCAGTCCTGCAAGTTCTGGCCCTCGGAAATGCAGTCCGTACCGATCAGCAAATCCACATCGGCGGCCTCGTTTGGCAACACCAAAGATTTTTCCTTTGATCGTGGCGAGAACAAGGTAAGTAGTTCTTGGAAGTCGTAGCTCTTGCCCAGCGTGGACTTCGGCGCTCCCTTGCCGGTGACTTTGGCCGTGTGGATGGCGAGATTGGCTTGCAACTCAGGTGCTAAATTGGAGTAGAGGTAATCAGCAGTATCAGCAAAAGCAGTGAAAATAAGTGCCTTTTTATTGCCGGAATTGATCGGATTGGCAATCTTCCCCAATAAATGCGCCTTGAGGTGCTGCAGCTTGGCATCGTGTTCTGGCGTGATTCGAGCCATCGCTTCGAGCAATTCCTCGATGCGTTCCAAGTCCTGGCTCAAATCGAATTGCCAGCTCGGCAGATCCATGTCGGCTAGATTGATCTTAACCTTGCCTCCGATGTCAGTGTTCTGCTCAAAATCGAACAAGTCATCGTCGTCTGCATCCAGGCCTTCCAGCAGGTCTGTGAGGTCACCAACACTTTGCTCACCGCTAACCTGACGAAAGTCCACGATCTTATCGAGCATGCGTATGTGATTGGCGCGTAACGACCGCAGCGTTAGGCGAAATGCTGCTACAGAGCTTTCCAGTCGTTTAAGCAGGTTCACTGTCATCAGTGCCTGTAGGCTCTTTTCCCGGTCTGCTTGGCGCAGTGTCCCTTTGCTACCGACCTTGGTATCGTAAATCTCTTCGTACTTTTTCAGGCGGCTGGGAAGGATGTAACTGATGGGGGCGTAAACAGACAGTTTGAGCAGCGAAAGCTGTTCAAAAATGTTATTGAATCCCATTACGTCAGTGCGCGCAGTCAGTGGACAGTGAAATGACAAGGGCTTGCGACGCTCTGGAAACTGGCCGATGTCTTTGGTGTCGTAGAAGGTCTGGATATGTTTTCGCGACCGGGCAATGGTGACGCTGTCGAGCAGCTCGAAGAAGTCGAAATCCAGTGAATCCAGAATTGCGCGAGCGGTGCGCTCTTCCAGTGGCAACTTTGACCATGTGTTGAAGGCTTTCTGAGCGTTACGGAAGACTTCCTCCACCGATTTGCTGGTACGCAATTTCTTGTTGAGGTTTTCCGAGTCGCCTTCGTAGGCCAACGCCAACTGGTTTCGGAGGTCGTTGAAGCGGTTGTTAACCGGAGTCGCCGACAGCATCAGAACCTTGGTTTTCACGCCTTCCTGGATTACCTTGCGCAGCAGTTTTTGGTAGCGCGTTTCCTTGTCTTTGTAGGCGTCGTTGTTGCGAAAGTTATGAGATTCGTCGATGACGACGAGATCATAGTTACCCCAGTTGATGCGATTCAACGGCGTTCCGAACGACTCGCCGCTGGTGCGGGAAAGGTCGGTGTGGCAAAGCACGTCGTAATTGAAACGGTCGCGGGCGAAGATGTTGGTCTTGAGATTGCGATTGTAGTTGAGCCAGTTGTCGGCCAGCTTCTTAGGACAAAGTACCAGCACCGAGCGGTTGCGCAATTCGTAATACTTGACGACAGCCAGTGCGGTAAATGTCTTGCCGAGGCCGACGCTGTCGGCGAGGATGCAGCCGCTATACGTTTCCAGCTTGTTAATGATTCCGGTGACTGCATCTTTCTGGTAATTGAAAAGTTTCTTCCAGATGAGTGTGTCCTGATAGCCCGTACGGTCGTTCGGCAGGACATCTTCATCGATATCGTCGAGAAACTCATTGAAGATGTTGTAGAGCATCAGAAAGTAGATGCTTTCCGGTGAATTCTCTTGGTAGACCGAGGCTATGTGATCGCAGATCTGTGCAGTCACGTCCTCCAGCTTCTCGGGATCGTTCCAGATCTGGTCGAACAGACTGAGGTACGTGGCAGAAAAGGGTGCCTCGTCCATTTTATTCACTAAGTTGGAGACTGCATTGCCCTGCTGGTAACCCAGATCAACGGCAGTGAAGCCATGTAGAGGCATGTAGGCAGTGTCAGTGCCGCCAGTCTGTACGCAGGCGAATTGCTGCATTGGCGCTTTGGTGCGATTGCTCCTGAATTTGGCCTTGCGCCTTATCCAATCAGCGCACTCCTTGGCAACCGCCCGCTGGGTCAGTTTGTTGCGTAGTTGGATTTCAAACTCGCTGCCGTACAGGCTGCGTTCCCGATCGAGCTTGGGGATATGAAACTCTTTTCGCTCCTTGCGAATCTTGTCGGTTACTTCATTGGCAACGAAGGTTGGGGAAGTGAAGATGAAATTCAGCTCGTCGATCTTTTCTAATTCTGTTTTCAACGCTTCATAGGCATACATGGAAAAGCAGGAAGCCGCGATCTTTAGTCGAGCCCCGGCTTTAACTGTTTTCTTAAGGTCGTCGCCGAGCAGACGGCTGATATTGTCAATCAGTTCCATCAGGCGTTCATTCCCAAAGGCATTACCCCCGGCGCGCTCATGGCGCCTCCGGAGTCTTGTTGTTGAGGTTGGCGGCAATCCACTTTTCCAGATCGCTGCGACGGAAGCGCCAAGTACCACCCAACTTGAATCCGGGAAGCTTTCCGTCAGCCGCAAGACGATAAACCGTGCGCTTGCCTGCCTTGAGGTAGGCCGCAACCTCGTCTAGGGTCAAAATGTCACCTTCCGGTTCTGCCATGGTTTCGTCCTTGCCGATACTGACTGGGAGTTGCCAAGAGTTGCCAATTCTCCCATATTGGCGAGATTTAGACCAGAGGCGCCTGAAGGCACGGATGACGTGGCTTCCGAAGGGCTTTGTGGTTTGGGTGGGAACGTTCTATATGAGATTGAATTGAGTCGGCCGCTCATTCAAAGGTCCGCTATCAAGAGAATGTATCCGCGCTATCAACCAATCGGGAACTTCCCCTTTCAGCTTTTTTGCGACGGTGAAAAAACCGTTGTCCCCCTCACCGCTCACCTCCACGAGCCAACTACGTTCTTCGTTTGGAGAGCATAAAGAGGCGGACGGTGACCACCGGTATTTGGTTGTGATGGAAACGAAGGGCTTGTCGAAAGCTACGTGGGATGAAATCGAGCTTTTTTGGGGACTGCCGCTCGGCGTTGAATATTGTCTAGGGAACCACGGAACTCTTGAGCACCTGGCGCGGGGCGGCTGCCTGCAATTTTTGAGTTTAGCGGCGCTGATCGGCGACCGGAATCTCCATTTCAGTCAAGTTGAGACGGAATTTCCGCAGAGTTGAGATTTATTTCATTCAGTTTGAGATTCCACACACAATTACACTCTGTTACAAATCTCTTCTCATACGTCACCAGAGCCATTGAGCTCGTTTTCCCTTCCATTGAAACCGTCTCCTGTTCCATTGAGCGCGTCTTTTGAGCCATTTAATGGTTTACAACGTGTTGTTTTCATTAGGATTCTAGTATTGAAGCCTGAATTTATACAGCTATATTGTGCTCAATCGTGGGTCACCAGCGGTATGAGTCGTGCTGCAAAAACAACTAGATCAGGCATAACGGATGTCGGCCTATTCTCCAGCGCTCTATCCATCATCGTTTCTGGATCTCCTGGATGTCGGGAAAGAACAGAACTGCCGTTTTCTGTGGTCCCGCACTATTAAGGAAGGAAGCGCTTGGCAGGCGATCGGAAAACGACAGAGTGGAAAAGCGGTTACACGACTTGCGGACTTCAAAGCCGCTTCAGAAAGCTATGTGGAAGCGATCGAAAAAAGCGTCTGCAGTGTCGACGTTTTTCTTTCCCCGAATCAATTTTTTGATTGGCGCAATACTAAACAGCTTTCTCGTTTGCACGCAAACTGGATTGATATTGACACCGGCGATCATGCGATCGTTGATGCTGAATTGCAGCAACAGATCTTGTCTGAAGTGTTATCGGTCATCGATGCCAACAAACTCCCCTCTCCTACCGCTTATGTTGCCTCTGGCTCCGGTGGTTTTCACTTCTACTGGATTTACGGTGGTGTTGACGCGTTTAAGTGGCGGGTGCGAATTTGGCGCGAAATAACCTTGCGCATTGCACGCGCTATCAAGCGCTCGAGGCCCAAAAATGCAACATGGTCCGTGGACTATGGCGCATCTCGCGACCCTAGCCGGGTGTTGCGCTTGCCTGGGTCCATACACGGTAAAAGCGGCCGTATTGTAAATGCATTTATCGGTGGACCTCGTTATGAATTCGACGATTTGGCCGAAATGCTCGTAAAAAGTAGCGTCAACCGTGAACGCATGATGACGCAGACCGTGCGCGAAATGGTTCCGAAAATTGTAGGAAAGCTTTCTGTCACGACTGGAGAGCCCGCTGTTCAGATCAACACGCGTAGAAAGCATTCGATTAAGGGATGGTGGTTCCGCATTTATACGGAAATTTGCAAAGCGGGACGTTCTGGGCAGGTCAAGTCAAATGTAAATCGCGATTATTATGCGTTTCTGCTGTATGTCGCGTTGCGACATATTAAAGAAAACAAGGAAGACGCATTGGAAGCTGTTTTAAAGCTGAATGCTGAGTTCATTGGATTAGAAGACGGTGAATGTAAGGCTTACCTGAAATCGGCAATCAATAAAAACTACAAATTCAAAAAAGACACAGTTTCGGATTATCTCGAAAACCACTTAGGTATTGACGCCGGATTTCTGCATTCGACAAAGCCCAAATCCCTCCCTCGCGCAGAAATAAAACTACGGCAGGCCTCGGCTGGCAGTTCGACTGCCGCGGCACGCAGACTTTCACGGCTCAACACACTGACGGCCGCTTATGAGGACCTGGTGAAGACGCGCTTAACCGTCACCCAGGAAGCACTCGCAGCTGCAGTGGATTGCTCTGTGAGAACCGTGCGACGTTACTGGCAAACATTAACGGAGAGGCCATTCGCTCCCCCTCTTATATATTCCCCCCGATAGGGGTAGTGGTTTTGGTACAGAGGGTTGGATGCATTGTTTGTTTGTGTGAGATTTCTTTGGCAGCTTTACTTTACATGTTTCTGCACATTTACTATTATTTTGTACAGATCACTGTTTGGAGCGGTTTATGAGTTCGGATATGGGTTTAGATTCGAAAGTACGTAAAGGGATGTTTAGAATCGCTAAGATTGTTGAGTCTTTCGATACTGTATTAAAAATGCTCTTTGAGCTCGGTATCGCTCCGAATAGTAAGAAGACCTTTAGTCACTATTTTACGCATGGTGAAACTGCTGAAATGGTGGGCCGGAGTAGAACAACTGTTAATAAGCTGATTGAAGAACTGCGTATTGAACAGGATCAGCATACTCCCAAGTCTGGTTACGTCGGAGATAAAAAGCCAAGAACTCTAGGTCTGAGACTCGATCAGGTTAACCTCATTCGGGATCATTTAGGGATTAGGCCCATTCGGAAGGAGGGAGATAAGGTACCGAGGATTGCGATTCAGAATTTTAAGGGGGGTACTGCAAAGAGCACTACTACAGTTCATTTTGCGCAGTACCTGGCGTTACAGGGTTATCGTGTTTTGGTGTTGGATGGTGATCCGCAAGCCACTGCTACTGCCGCGTTTGGTTATATTCCCGATCAGGAGTTTGATCAGAATAATACAATGTGGTCAGTGATCATGGGCGAGAAACTGGCTCGTGAAGTGGTTGTGAAAACGTATTTCCCTGGAATTGATCTAATTCCAAGTTGTTTGGCCGCTTATGAAACAGAATTCAGTCTGGTTTTTGCGATAGCCGATGCCGATGCGAAGAATGATGTTGAACGCAAGCTTTCGTACTATTGGGAAATTGATTCACTGCTAAAAGACGTAGAGGAAGACTACGACGTCATTTTGTTGGATTCTCCCCCTGCCCTTTCGATAATGTCGCTGAATATCTTGTGTGCTGCTACGGGAATCTTTGTTCCTGTACCTCCTGCCCAGTATGACTTTATGTCGACCGGGCAATATTTCCGCATGGTTGACAGGATGGTGGGTGGTATTGCTTCTGAGAAGGAATGGGATTTTATAAAGATTCTTCCAACCAAGGTGGATCGCGGTAAAAAGCGCCAGGTGGATTTTGTTGGGATTCTTCGGCAGACCTTTGGAGCGAACATTACCAATGCTGTGATGTTGGCGACCTCCAATATCCCAAATGCAGCTGCGAGTTTTAATACTGCTTATGAGATGAAAGGTCGGGAGCGGGATAAAGACGTTATTGAGATGCTGGATACTGTTTTTAAGGAGATGGAACAAGAGGTATTGAAATCGATGCCGAGTCGCGCGGAGGAGTTGCGCAAAAAGGGAGTGATTTGAAATGGGCAAGCCCTCGTTGAGTGAACAATTAAAACAGCAATTGGCTGCAGAAAAATCGGCTGAAGCGCAGGATCCCAGTGGGTTGGTTGATGGCACTCGATCCGGTTCAGTGGAGGTCAAAGCATCGGCGCGCATTCCAGCGGTCGATATAGGTTCTTCTAAGGTGAACACAGCGGTTGTCAGTAATAAGAAGGTTCTATCGATCGATCCGAAACGGTGTCGACCTTGGCGTTTACATAATCGTCGGGACAGCTGGCTGAACGATGCTTCGCTTCAAAGTCTTGCTGATTCGATAAAGGCTGTTAGTCAGCGTCAATACGGCCTTGTTCGTAAATTGGAAGGTGATCCAGATTTCGATTACGAGGTGATATACGGGCTGCGCCGCTGCAGTGCTTGTCGTCTCGCCGGGGAATTGTTTAAAGCTGAATTAACGAATGCGGACGATGCTGAATGCTATCGTTTGATGCACATCGAAAATGAAGAAAGCAAAGATGTCTCTCCTCTTGAAAAGGCGCTGTCGTACAAGCGTGCTATCGCGGAAGGTGTCTATGTTGACGAAAAGCAGTTAATGGCGACCCTGGGCTTAAGAGAGCGCCACTACCGGAAAATCCGCCAGGTTGGTGAGTTGGAGGGATATCCACGCATATTCGAATTTGCCATGAATTATTTGCCGGATCTTAGTTTCCGCGTTGCGGAACGTCTATTGTCCGCTGCTGGAAAGTTGGGCAACGGTAAAGCGTTGGCGCTGATTGTTGATAAGGTGCAGTCGGATCTTTTGGATGATTCGGCGATCGTCGGAGAAGGTACCGCAATTGAGCTGTTGTCGGCGCGCCTGGAAAAATCAACCAGTGGATCCAAGCATTCTTTCGTTCCCGTGACGAAGAAACTGTTGGAGGGGAATAAACGCACGCTGATAGCCCTTCAGCGTAATGCGAAGGGTCAGATCACACTTAAGATCGATCCCTTGGCGAAAGACAGTCCAGGATTTGATGCAGCCTTAGAGGCTTTGATTGATGAGCTACGGAAGTAGCGGCCACGCGTGGCCGGAAAGTGGTTTTCCCGTTTCTGGTCAAGTGGATGTTGGTATTATCGAAAACCAGCGGCCACGCGTGGCCGCGATTGGTGTGGCCAATGCATGCAGACGAACTTAGATTCATTTCACTTGACCTGGTGACGCCCAGCCGGTTTCAAGCCCGCGTCGATTTTGACGAGCAGGCGTTGCGGGAGCTGGCTGATTCAATTGAAAGCAACGGTATGCTTCAGCCTATTACCGTCCGCCCGCTGGGGTTGATGCGGTATGAGCTTATTTGCGGTGAACGCCGCTGGCGTGCCAATAAACTTTTGGCCAGGACTTCGATTGAAGCGGTGATTCGTTATTCGGTCACGGATATTGAAGCTGCCTCTCAAGGGTTGATTGAAAACATTCAACGGCAATCGATATCGCCCATTGAAGAGGCGCGGGGCTATCAGAGACTTTCACTGGAATTTAAGTTGCAGCACGACCAGATCGGGGCCTCGGTTGGGAAGTCGCGTAGCTACATTACGAATTACATGCGCTTGCTGGAACTGGAACCTAAGGTGCGGGACATGGTTCATGAGAATGTGCTTTCTGTTGCACATGCGAAAGCCATTGTTGGTTTGCCGGTGAGCTATCACCTTCCCCTCGCCCATTTAACCCTGCGCAATGCCTGGAACGTGCGGAAGCTGGAAAAAAAGGTTGCGGAAATTCGGGCGGATCTGGATGGCAAGAGCGTTGTTAAAACAGACACCATCGATATTAACCCAGACCTTGCGCGTCTGGAGATATTGTTGGGAGAAGTGACAGGTAGCCCGGTGTCTATCACGTTTGACGACAAAACACGGACCGGGATCATCGAATTCAAGTATTGCAGTTTAGATGAGGCTCAGGGACTGGTTGAGAGAATTGTCGGGCCGGACTGGGAAAATCGAAAACACTGACAAAGCGGGTTATCCCGCTTTTTTTTCGTCCTGAGAAATGTGTCCGGCCACGCGTGGCCGCACCTTAGGATAGTTAAATGGAAGAAAAGACGCATGCCAGGTTTGGGGGGACTTTGGGAGACCAATGTTTGGAAAAGCGCGTGATATTCGCCTCTTTTGTGCGAAAACAGCCACAAACACTGGTCAGCCACAATTCAATATCCGAGTGGTGAAAACCATAGGGGGGGGCGTAGCAGGAGGAATTTTGTTTTCAATGGAAGAAAAGACGTAATGGAATTTCCCAGATAGAAGCTATATGAAAACGTATAGCATGTAAAGAGTATGTCGGTATTTTCTGGGCTAGGGGGGTATTCTGCAGGCAACGGCCATCTGAACTGCCTCCGTTTCATGTTCCCCGGGGAACATGGGGATGCGCTTATAGGGGGTTAGCAGGGTAGCGGCCACGCGTGGCCGGAGCAGGAAAGGGAGGTTTTGGGGTTCGATGGGTTAAAAGACGCAGTGTCGGTCCTGCGGACTCCCCTGCCCCGGCTACGCCAGGCCAGGTGCCCGGCACAGATTTCTCGGGGCTCCCGGCGCGCTGCGCGCCCCGTTCACCGCGAGAAACGCACACCGTTGGTGTGCGCCTGACGGTCTGAAGCCGGCTTGGACGACGCGCCACAGGCGCTACGATAGCCCGGCAGCGATGCTACCGGGCCTTTTTGTTGCCCAGATCCGCGGGTGCGGAACTGGGCAAGGCCTCGACAAGTCGAGGTGGGCAGCGCGGTGCGCTGCGTCCGCAGAGCCAGCGCCGGTGGCAATGTTCCAGCCTCCGCACCCTTTCGCCTGATGAAACCTTATCGCATCCCTGCAGCCGATCCAGGCGCGCTGCGCTCAGTGCCGGCGATCGTTCGTTTTTTTTGAGAGGTGGGGCTTCTCAAAAAAAGCCGCTGCGATCTGGTCACTGTCCTGGATCGGCTGCAGGGATGCGATGGCCAGGTTTCGGCGAAAGGGTGCGGAGGCTGGAACAGGTGGGATCCCACCTGGTTGTGGTTCTGGGGAAAGGAATGGCGCTGAAGCGCCAGCGTTTATAAAACCGCGAGGCGCTGCCTCGCCACCGGGCTCACGGGGAACAGAGTCTGGGTGGGGTGGGTACCAAAAACAAGGGAAAAACAGGGGGAAAATGGAGAAAATACTATTATAGAAGGGTTGACCATTAGACCGGTTTGCCGGTATAATTCTCTTATCAACTCGGGGCTTGCCCCAATCACCGTGAGGTCAGTGGTATGTCTAACCACCCTATCCTTTTGCGTGTTCAGCATCACGAGAATAATCATAGCTGGATTGAAGTTCCCATTGGCGATTTGCGCCGATTTGGATTGGCTGACCAGATCAGCTACTTCAGCTATGTTGGTAATGGCGTGGTATTCCTGGAAGAAGAGCTTGATGCCTTTCTGTATAAACGTGCGGTGGAAGAAGCCGGCCTTGCTTTGAGTTTCACCCCAAAATACTACCCGGCCGAGGCCTTCATTCGCAGTCTCCCCCGGTACCGCCAGCAATTCCAGCATGCGAACAACACCTGAATGAAAGGGAGAGATGGATGGCAGATATCAATGGCGGGACGGCTATTACCATGACCATTCTTAAGGACCTGGTGGGGGCACTTCCAGCCGACGTAGAGCTTACAATGGTCGGGGGACAAGCCATGCTCATTTGGCAGGGTTACTTTCAGGCAATTTACCCTGAAGCCTTTGAGAATGCAGTTGATGTTGCGTTTGGTACCCAGGACATCGATTTTGTTGTGAAGGACTTCAAGGCCGTGGAAGCCATCGTCGATGCGTGGCGGCCACGCGTGGCCGCCACCGTCAGGCGCCCCGATCCAGACCATGCTACTCCCAACATCGCCGTGATTGAGATCGATATCGGGGAAGGAGAGCCCATCATCATCGATTTCTTGGATGCATGGGCCAAACCCAATAGGATCAAAAACTGGTATCCAGACTTGGTCCCCATCGAAATGAGCAATAGGGAACTGAAGGTACTTGGCGTAAGGGCAGTACTGCTATCGAAAATAGCGAACATGCTGGTGGTAGGACGCCACGGCGAGGTTTACGCAAAGCAGGTGCGGGGGGCGATGCTCTTGCTTCGTCTGTTTATCACTAAACAACTCGATGACGGTGATCGCTTGGCATACCGCAACTTGCTGTTTGCGCTTGAGCTGGCAATGGCGCCCAGGATCGGTAGCGCGATGTTATTCAAGCATGGGGTCGAGCTGTTGGACAGCATTCCCCTGAATCATCAAGGCATCGATTCCCGGTACCGGGAAAGAACCTTGAAGCCAGCGCTGGACAGGATTGCGGATAAACGTAGGACCCTGCACGAACGAATGGCACAATCCAGGCAGCGAAGCACATTGCCCGCAAAATAGGGAGTGTGCTAGGCTTAAGACAACGAACGAAACATCAGACTAAACCGCCATGGAAAAGAAACGCGACATCGTTGCTGAACGCAGCGAACAAAAGAAAGCCTTCCGGGACCAGGACAGCCGTCTCCGGGAAGCTGGCGTTTCTCACGGACAGCTTTTCCAGAAGAACTCCATGTTTGCCGGTAGCAATCTCTCCGCCGCATTTAAGGACGGCCGCTTCAAGTTTTGAAGTGGTCGTTCAACTATCCTAAAGACCGTCTTTTCCTCCATCGAAATCCACACAACAATCTCGACAAGTCAGAACTGTCCCTGGAATGAATCATTCCACTTGCTCGACGCCGGCGGAACACTCGACGCGGCCACGCGTGGCCGCTGAGCACAACGTTTTCCAAGTTCAAAATTCCGCCCCTTACTAAGGCCGTTAACGGACCGTACACGTTGCGGGCAGGCCGACAGGGGAGGGGAGGTTGTTACGGTCAACTTTTCTGGACCCTAGACTCGTCCGGGACCATCAAACAAAACAAAAGGCGTATGTGGCCAAGGGGAAAGAAAGTCATTGACCATCGATAGTATTATCGCCCTCGGTTACAAAGACTGTGACCAAACTGAGCAGATCACGGCACAAATGTCATCCATCACTATCTACCGGATAGATGGGATGCTTTTCATGAGCAGCAACCAGCCACCATGGCAAATGCCCGTTACCAATGTTGGAAATCTGAAATTCACCATTGGCAAGAGTATCAATTCGCTCTGCAAAGTGCTGACTGGTCATGTTTACACTGACAATGAGCAAGAATGGTTGAATAACTATGGGGGAAATTCGCTTTTCCTGGTCATGATGGTTTCTGATCCGCAATGGACAAGCGCAGTCGTGAAACATTGGAAAAAGGGGCCAGAGGGAGAAATCAAAACATACGATACATTTACCCAATCAAAGGCAATTGTTAGAGGCCTGAAGCCGCAACTTCTACCGCCTATGCTTACAGCGCTAACCATCAAGCTGAGCGAGCCCAGCACCCCGGTTACGATTCGCGAATTGCAAAAATATACTTCGGTATCACCGACTCAGGAAAACTGCTTTTCGATGCTCGTATGCAGTCAAGTGCGTCAATTAGCATTTCTCGTGCGGTACCAGAACCGAACATGCCAGCACTGGTAAACGAAGCCGTATTGCTGGAGACCAAATTACAACCCAACATGCGCCATTTTTTCAATCTCGCCGTCAATGAAAAGGATTCACTGAGGAAGTTTCTATTTTTGTACTGGGTCCTGGAGCTCCACACAAATTCCACGTTTGCGCAACTAACGAGTACCGGTCATCAGAATTATCCAGCACGCCTGCAGGCTGCCGTCATGAAAATCGACAATCGAAAGGGATGGAAAAAACAACTCAGGCAACAATTCATTTCGTGTGCGATAGAAACCTGGACCGGACTGGATGATACAGACTTCAGCAACTTTGAAACCGCGAAGGACGCGCGTGATAATATTAGCCACGGAAATAAAATTGATCACACAGCGTTACCAATTGAAAAGTTAGAAATTCTGGTAAGAAAAGCATTGAGCTACGCGTGATACTGATTCAACCATATTACGCAAAGGAATTAGAAAAAGAAGTTGGAGAATGCGCGTTGAAGGGTTGACCATTAGACCGGGTTGTCGGTATAATTCTCCTATCAACTCGGGGCTTGCCCCAATCACCGTGAGGTTAGTTTTATGGCATCCATCCTGTTGGATCGACTGTTAGTTGTTAAAGATCGTGTTTCGAAGCTGAATAAAAAAGCAGATGCACGGGGTCTGCCAAAAATCGAATTAATCACAGGCAAAAAATTTCACGCGCTCCTAACAACAATCATCGACAAAGAACCCTGTACAGTCCGAGCCGACTATATTGAAGTGGAAATCACTGGCTCATTACTGCCCATTGGCGAACACAACCTGGTTGGGTGGATCGACGAGCGAGATGGCTATCGGATTGTATGGGGTGACGTTCCCTTTGAACTGTGCGACGCCGATATGCTCCATTGTGACCATTGCGGGACAAAGCGGAACCGGAAAACACTTGCTGTTATACGAGACACCAAAGAGCAATCGATAAAGGTCATTGGTAAAAGCTGCTTCGCTGACTTTTTCGGTATTGAAAATGCTGAAACGTTGATATCGTACGGAAATTTCTACACCTCAGTAGTCAACACGCTCGACGATGAAAATGACATTCTCTCCGAGCTCGGTGGATCACGAATTGTCGATTCAATGCGCTTTCTGGGATTGGCCTGCGAATTGGTGCTCAAGGAGGGATACTTCGGTGCCCAAAATGCCCAGGGAATCCCAAGTACTGGATACGAAGCGCTTGCCGGCGCCTTCAAATTCCATTCGCCGTCGGACCAGGGCGTCAAAATGGCACAAAAGGTGGCTGCTCACTTTTTGCAGTTGGCTGAAGGGAAATCACGCCTCAATAATTATGAAACAAACGTCATCACCATACTAAAGGTGGGATACGTTGCTGAGCGCGGTTCAAACACGTTGGCGTCATCGGTAGCTGCATACCTAAAAACACTCGGCAGCAACGGCCAATCAAACTATGTAGGAACAGTGGGGGAGCGAACTGAACTCGAAATAATGCTGCTGCGTGTGCATTCTTTCGAAGGCAGCTACGGTTGGACCGTGATGAACATCTTCCAAGATGAAAACGGAAATTCAATTGTTTGGAAGACTTCGAAAAACATCAATATCGATGTCCTGGATAAAGGACAAACGGCAAGACAGGATCTGGTACCTGGTCAAAGGATTCGAGTTAGGGCGACGATAGGTGAGCACAAGTTGTATGAGAAACCTGGATCGGCTCCGCTCAAAACGACTTACCTGAAAAGACTAAAAGTCGTTAGCTTAATTCGTTAACCGCGGCGAGGAGACGGCTTGTGAATAACATCGACTCAAGAACGCGGTTTCGCGCCACCCATACAGTGGAAACGTACACCGGAATCGAAGACGTGCGTTTGATAGGGAAAACGAAGCTAAATCTTTCACTGTGGATTGACCGGCAGGGTAGGGCGTACCAGGGACTACGAGACTTTCTGCCAATACCAGGTCGCAACGGCGATCACAAACTACATCTCGAACATGCGAAGTGGATCAATCACATTCCAGATCCTGTGGCGAATTCCAACAAGGCAATGCTTGCACTACTGGATTGGTCGTGGTCGAAGCCAGAAATGAGAATTGCAGTGAAGCCAGACGATCTGGATCGCATTGTGAGGGGGAACGGTTGCTGTTGGATCCTAAAATCCAACGCCGCGGCCGTCTTGAGATCCCTCGGAATCGGAGAAAGTCATTGTGTGGACGGATTCGGGAATAGTGGCCCCAGAGGAAGGGAATGGTGGCTACGAACGAAGTTCCGGGGCTTTTCATTATCGACGTATCGGCTCAATGGCGATTCAGATCCATTAAATGAATACAGCCATTGGACCATCGATGTCCAGGGTGGTCCAAAAAATGATGCGCAACTGTTGTGGGAGCTCAAGTACTTTGGACGGCAATGGCAGATTGCATTTAAACGACGTGACGGAGGGGTATGTCTGGGCTTTTCCAGTGAAAAAACCTATTTCAATTTTGTTCGAGAAGTCGCTGTGAGCCGACGCTACGGTTGGATGTGGGAGAAAAATGATCTGTCTGGAAATAGACATGAACGATTGACAATGCCCGGCTAACACTATATGAAAACATATAGTAAAATAATAAAGCAACAGTCTGTGCGCGGAAGGTGTCAACAAAAGGCAAATCATAGCGGCGGGTAGCGTGGAAATTGTAATTGACGATCAAGAAATTGTAGAAAAGGGTTTTGATATGAAAAAGCTATCAAAAGAGGAAAAAGCCAAGCGCAAGAACTACGTGGAAGAAGCACTGGCCAACGCTCGTCTTGAGGGTTACCAGCCAACGGCTGCTGACATTGCTCAATGGACAGAATACGTAAATGGAAGGCAGACGTTGGAAGAGACTGTGAAAAATCTCCAGCAAACCGCGCTGGGTAGCCAAAAATGAAAGACCCTTACCTCGATAAAAACGGTGTTATGAAAAACAAACCTGGAATCGAGGATGCCGAAAAGTTACGTCAATATGAGTACCACACGGTAGCGGGTGCCGAAGTCTCGTTGATGCAGAACCCAATAAAGGGAAACTTCGACTTTGCACACTTAAAAAAGATTCACGGAATACTGTTTGGAGAAATGTACAGCTGGGCAGGAAGGCCAAGGACAGTCGACATATCAAAAGGCGACAGTTTTTTTGCAAAAACTGCAATGATCGAATCGGCGGGCAACAAGCTATTCGCAAACCTTGCGAAAGAGAATCATCTGAAAGGATTGGAGCAAGGTGAATTTGCGAACCGCGCAGCGCACTATTTAGGTGAGATCAACGCGCTACATCCATTCAGGGAAGGAAATGGGAGAACGCAACGCGTGTTTATGTCCAAACTGGCTCAAAATGCTGGATACAACCTTTCATGGAAAGGTGTCAGCAGGGAGGAAATGTTGCATGCATCAATCAATTCCTTTCATGGAGACAACAAGGGTTACGAAAAAATGATTAGAAACGGACTATCTGAGCGTGAAATAAGCCATGCTGCGGTAGCGAGCAGAGACGTAAAAAGGACGACCAACGAGCCAAACATCAAGCAAGCGGAAGCTCTAGTTCGCGACAAGGAATATGGGATATAGGAGAAACAAAATGAGTCAATTTAATTTCTCGATAGGTCGGTGTCGATTTGAGCGAGCATCAAATGAATTCAAACGAAATGTTTTCTTGGAGCCACTGACAAAACAAGATCTGGTCTCAATGGAGCGGGATATATATCTCGATAGCATCGTCAGTTTCATAATGATAGCGGTGGCGATAGGAATAGGATTCTTTGAAATGCATGGCGGTGGATACGTCAAGTCATGGGTGGAATTAATTCCATTTATGTTGAGTGTTCTAATTGTTCTTGGAGCAATCCAGCGATTCGGAGGACACCTTTCTAAGTTATTAAATCGGAGAAAGTACCACTTTGAGGGCGTGGTTATGAAAGATTCAGCGAATTCTTTACAACTACTTGCTCCAGCAGATTCGATAACTCGATTAAAGCTCGCAGAATATTTACGTGATTCACCTATCCTGATGGAAAAAATTGGTGCGTATTTAAAGTTAGTAAAGAATCAAGAAAGAGAGCTATCGGGTTTGGAGGCATACTTTTGTTGTGCCGTATGCGAACTTACGGCTGTGGACGTAAAAACCAACGACGCAGAAAGGATTCTCGAAAAGGCTATTGACAGACAACAAGTAAATGAAGAATCAATCCAAAGCCATTGAGAACAATCTTGGAATGCCGAAGGCAATATCAATAAGGGACAAGGACAAGGCTCAGATGCATAGTTGTATGATCAAAATAGATACAGGTAGGCCTAGCGTGTATTTCCTTCAAGGGATAATCTACTCCTCCGATTTCATATCAGATGGAGAGTATTCCTTGAGTTTCCGAGATATCGCACTCGCCGATCGTTACAAACTATTGAGATCTTTAGGCCATAGCCATAGGAAAGAAGGTGGTGGGAAAGCAGCCACTGCATATGAGGTTGCTACCAAAGCCATTGCGTGGGGGTATGTAGACGATAGACCTATTCCAGATGGCGCCAAATACGATCTTTGGATTGCCAAAAAGAATCCACCGGCATGGGTAGCCAAGAGCGTAGCGCGTCTCCTGCTTGATGTTCCTGACTATCAGCCTGTGGATCAAGGCGAGACCTATGCGCTTGCCCTTGCCTTAGTTGAAGCGCTCCAGGATCTGAACCTTGTTGAGATTGTAAAATTGGTGCCTACGGAAAAGAAAAGCTTTCTTACAACTGAATTGCTTTCGGAAGCATTCGAGTCAAGGAAACAGTAATCATGAGTGATCGTTGCGAAATGTGCCTACCCAGCGGATATTGGTGATGCGATGAGATTGATGAATCAAATGTATCGCTCGAAGAATAATATCAGTGCGGGTGCGTTCAAAAGTTAATTTGATGCCACGGCTGTGGGAGTTGGGCAGCGCCGGTGACAGGGCGACGTAGAAGCAGCAACGGGACTGGGATCGTCTAAAAGAAGAGCAAGAATTAAACGCCTAACGAATGGGGGCATTCCGAACGGTAGGATTAAACCTACTCAGTGGACAAATGTGACCCAGCAGGTTCAAGCACGTAGTGCAGGTTCAGGCGACATCAAGGTGCGGGTAATCCGTCGATCCGCGATCATTCCGTGGCGGGTTCCGGCAAGGTCAAATTCAAATAACGATGCTCTGGATTATTAAATAGATAATTTTAAAACATATGGGAACATATCATGGCCGCCAGATACGACGCTCGGGCTTTTGTAAAGCCAGGTTTTGAAAGGGCTTCAGGGGAATTCAGTGATGAAACTCGAAATGATATAGATTCGATAAGAGCTGCACACCCAGAACTAGAAAGCTGGGGCGATTTGGCCGTAGTCGGAGCTTGGGGCGATTATTCGCAGGACGAATTGTACGTAAACTGGTGCGATTGGCTGGTCGGGGAGCGAAACGAAGAATTCTTGGCGTATGTTGTTCGAAGAACAACTTTTAAAAACACGTAGGTATTCGAAGCAACAACCTGAATTCTTGGTCCTGCGGACTCACCTCCCCTGGCTTTGCCAGGAGAGGTGCCCGGCACAGATTTCTCGGGGCTCCCGGCGCGCTGCGCGCCCCGCTCACCGCGAGAAACGCACACCGTGGGTGTGCGCCTGACGGTCTGAAGCCGGCTTGAACGACGCGCCACAGGCGCTACGATAGCCCGGCAGCGATGCTACCGGGCTTTTTGTTACCCAGATCCGCGGTGCGGAACTGGGTAAGGCCTCGACAAGTCGAGGTGGGCAGCGCGGTGCGCTGCGTCCGCAGATTCAGCGCCGGTGGCATTGTTCCAGCCTCCACACCCTTTCGCCCGATGAAACCTTATCGCTTCCCGGCAGCTGATCCAGGTGCGCTGCGCTCAGTGCAGGCGATCGTTCGTTTTTTTTGAGAGGTGGGGCTTCTCAAAAAAAGCCGCTGCGATCTGGTCACTGTCCTGGATCAGCTGCCGGGAAGCGATGGCCAGGTTTCGGCGAAAGGGTGCGGAGGCTGGAACAGGTTGGATCCCACCTGGTTGTGGTTCTGGGGAAAGGAATGGCGCTGAAGCGCCAGCGTTTATAAAACCGCGAGGCGCTGCCTCGCCACCGGGCTCACGGGGAACAGAGTCTGGGTGGGGTGGGGACCAAAAACAAGGGAAA
>JABLXC010000011.1 GCA_013178185.1 Anaerolineae bacterium
GCAGCTTCCCTCCGCTCGCCAGCCCCTCGATCGTCTCGATCTTCTTCCCCTCCAGCTTCTTCGCCATCAGCATGCACGAATCCTCTGCTTTGCCGTCCACAATCACCTTGCACGCCCCACAATCCCCCGTCAGGCAACCCGGCTTCGCCCCCGTCATATCCAGCCGCTCCCGCAAGACCGTCAGCAGCATCTCGTGCTCCCCCACTTCTAGCGTATAGTCCTTCGAATTTATATTCAGCGTTACCCGTGGCATAGGAAACCTCCCAACAATAATCTATGGATAAATCTGGTGTTTTTTATACCATTCGCTTGATTTTACACGATTCCGATATTTTGGGGTGACAAAAAAACAATCCCATTTTTCTATTCCCTGATCTGGCAAAAACCGAGGATTTTTTCTAAAAATGCATTGACTTATCGAATGCAAAACCGTATAATTTGACCAATTATGGTTACTAGGTTACCTCGTACAGATACTGCCCCAATCAGTATAAAGCCTATCACGGCTACTACCATGATGATCGCCATGACCACTATGACTATGGTCATGCGCCACTGCATTTCTAGGGCAGCGATAGAAGGATTGAAAGACTGGTAAGGTCTTAAATCTAAAGGAACTGATCAAACCAAAGGCTGCCCAAAAAGGCAGCTTTTTTATTTTTACCGCCGTTTGGATGAGGGAGACGATTATGCAACAGCTTCGAAAAATTCTCGTCATGAAATTTGGGGGCACGTCTGTTGGCAGTCCTGCTGCCATGAAACAGGTTTTAGAGATCATCCGCTCAACCCACCGAGATTGGCCTCAGCTCGTGGTTGTCACTTCGGCGCTTTCGGGTGTTACCGATCTGCTGCTGAAAAGCGCAATGCAGGCAGCAGAGGGGGAAATCCACCCGGCAGAAGCAGCTGCCGCAAAGATTATCCAGCGGCATGAAGCGTTGATTGATAATTTCATCACCGACGCAAACCTTCGCCAGAGCGTCAAGCGCGAAATTCACCAGTTGACCAACGAGTTTCTGAACTTGTGCCAGAGCGTGCGACTGCAGAGCGATGCAAACCGTCGCAGCCTGGACGCCATCGCCGGATTTGGCGAGCGTTTTGCCATCCGGATATTAGCCGGCGCCCTCAATGCCATGGGGATGAACGCAACCGGGGTTGAGGCTACCCAATTGATCGTGACGGACGACAATTTTTCGAACGCCGAGCCGGATATGAGAGCAACGTCGCTTAAAACACGCCAGGCTCTGGATCCTTTATTGAGGCAAGAGGTTATTCCAGTAGTTACCGGTTTCATCGCCGCGACGCCAGATCAAATCCCGACCACCCTGGGGCGCGGTGGCAGCGATTATAGCGCCGCCATTCTAGCCGCAGCCTTGAAAGCCAGGGAGACCTGGATATGGACAGATGTAGACGGCGTAATGACCGCCGATCCCCGCCTGGTGCCCGAGGCGCGTAGCATCCTTCAATTATCGTACGATGAAGTAGCCGAGATGGCCAGCCTGGGCGCAAAAGTGCTGCACCCCAAGACCATCCAGCCGATTATCCAAGCGGGCGGCACCCTGAGAGTGCGCAACACCTTCAACCCCACCTACCCCGGCACCTTGCTGGTGCAAAACAATAGCAGCGCCAGGGGGGAACAAGCTGGTGTGAAAGCAGTAACAGTAATTCGTGGCATGAAATGGGTTAAACTTGGCGGTGGAAAGGAGAGGGATCCTGATCTCTATTACAGACTCTTAAACGCCGCAGCCGCCGAAAAACGCATCCCATTGATCGTAGAGTCGCCTCATGACGCCGCGCTCTGTTTTGCAGTTCCAAAAGAGAGCTTCTCGCCCACCATTGGAACGTCTGCCCGGCGGTGTGAGAGGAACCGCACAAGCTGGAAAAAGCAGGTTACCAGCGAAGATGCCGATATGGTTACCGTAATCTGTCCCGGGCTGCGTTCTTCACCAGGGGTAGCCGGAAGGGTCTTCAGCGCCCTGGAACAGGCCAGGATCAGAGTACTGGCAAGTTCTTATGGGGCGTCCGATATTTCAATGAATCTGTTCATCAGCAGCACAGACACACAAAACGCCATGCGCATCTTGCACGGATTAATTCAATAACATAGTAAAAGGAAGGAAAGAGTACAATGACACAAAAACGCATCCCCGTCGCCGTTCTGGCTGCCACCGGCAGTGTAGGACAACGCTTTGTCCAGCTTCTGGATGGCCATCCCTGGTTTGAGGTGACCGCCCTGACTGCCTCGGAACGATCCAGTGGGCAAACTTATGGAGAAGCCTGTCACTGGCTGTTGCCTGAGCCCATGCCCGAATGGGCGCGTAGTTTACCGGTGTTGCCTACCTCCGCCGATGCCGTCCAGGTGCCGCTGGTTTTCTCTGCCCTGCCAGCCGACACTGCCAAAACAATCGAACCGGAATTCGCAAAAGCAGGGAGTTTCGTTTGCACCAATGCCTCAGCCTTCCGGCGAGAACCGGATGTCCCAATCCTGGTACCAGAAGTAAATGCCGCTCACCTGGAAATCCTCAAAGTCCAGCAGCGCAAACGCGGCTGGAAGGGCGGGATTGTCACCAACCCCAACTGCACCAGCACTGGTATGACGGTATCCCTCAAGGCGCTCATGGATGCCTTCGGGTTAGAGAGCGTGTTCGCCGTCTCGCTGCAAGCCTTGTCCGGCGCAGGATACCCCGGTGTGGCTTCGATGGATATCCTGGACAACGTGATTCCTTACATCGGCGGCGAAGAAGAAAAAGTCGAGTGGGAACCCCGCAAGATGCTCGGCGTAGTAGGTGGCGAACAACTTGAGCTGGCAAAATTTGGCATCTCCGTGCATACCAATCGCGTCGCCGTCAGCGATGGACACCTGGTATGCCTCTCGATTCGGCTAGGAAAGCGAGCCAGCGCAGCAGAAGCCGCCGCCGTCCTCAGGGCATACCAGGGTCCGGCTGACAGCCGCGGCCTGCCTTCGTCTCCCTCCCCCGTGATCCTGGTGCGGGATGAACCTAACCGCCCCCAGCCTCGCCTGGACCGGCTGACAGGCAAAGGGATGACAACGGTGGTCGGCCGGGTACGTCCTGATTCACAGCTTGATCTTAAGATGGTTGTGCTGTCCCATAACACCATCCGGGGCGCAGCCGGAGGCTCTATCTATAATGCCGAACTGATGGTCAAAGAGGGTTGGCTATAGGATTCTGGCTAACAGAGGTTCAAAAAAGGGTCGAGATTCGGCATCTCGACCCTTTTAATTAATCAACGCGCTTCAAACGCTTAGTCGCAAACCATCGTGCAGACTCGCTGAGCCCCAAAATTGTAACAAACCTGCCTGCAATTCTGTCCTGGCTTTTCTGGTTCTCCGCTCTCAACCTGCGGCGCCGTAACAGGGCAAAGACCAGGTTCGCCGCCTTTAGGGGTGTAACCCGAGGCCGCCCGGCAGGTATTATCCAGCGCTGCTACGCCCTTCAGCGGGTAGTATTGTGTCTCGCTTTTCATCGGCGAGCCCGCCTCCTCATAAGTAAAATGATCATGATGGTCAAACCATTCGAACTGCCCAGGTCCCAGCATCGCCCAGGCTCCCCACAGAAAAATCTCTGTCCCCTCCAGAATTGCTTTCTTAAAAGCAATTTCGATGAAGGCGGGATCTTGTGGTGAGACACGTGACCATGCCAGGTCAGCATCAGCGCCAACGCCAGAATCGAATATCTTTAACTCATAACCATCGCCGCCTGGAGGCGGATTGTTGCGCATGGGTGTTTCTCCGCCCACGCTCTCGTTGGCGTCCTTCCAGACAGTCACGCCCTCTACCGACCATTTTGGAGCAAGCGGCCGCTGTGTCCAGATGAGAAGATCGCCCCGCCCATCGAGATCTACGTCAAGCTCAATGCCGAAACCGTATTCCACTTCGGGCAGCAAGGAGGGATCTTCCATCAACTGGATGACGGCGTAAATGAATTCATTATCTTTCTCGCGAAACAGATTGGCCTGTTTGATATCAATGGTCGGAATATAATTCATCTCCCGATCAAAGGGCCGCTCATAGCGGCCTTTATAAAACTCATCGCCGCCGTAAGCCTCTTTTTGGGCAGCTTTACGAACAGATTCCTGATCGTGTATGACCTGAGGGTTCCTCGGCAAGGTACCATCTGGAAGGGTCAGATGTACTATTGGCGTTGGAGAAGGCGCTTCGGTTGGCGAAAGGTCAACTGCTGGCGATTCGTCAGGCTGCTTGGTCGGCGGGGAGACCTCAGAGGGCGTATCGGTCTCGATCACCGCTGCCGGCGTTACTTCAGCTTCTTTCCCGGACAACGACGTAAAATTACATGCCAGCACAAAGACCATACATACCATAAGGATGATGGGGATTTTGATTGGACGAAACATCGCGCGCCTCCTTGTGGGAATAATAAAAATTCAAAGGACGGCAACGATGCGGATTGTGATGAATTGGAGAGACAATCTCATTATACAGACTTTTGCGGAAGAATAGTATGGGAAACCGGGCACAAATAAAAACCAGCTTTCGCTGGCTTTTCATACCCTCAACAAACTGAGCAATGGTTACATTCAAGCGTTGCTGTGCTCCATCCTTTGAAGCATGTACGATACGATCACATCGGCGATGTCAAAGGAAACTGTTTTACGAAGCCCACGCCATCCAGGGATGCTGTTGACTTCCAACACATAAACCCTGCCGTCTTCGGCTGGGAGCAGGTCCACCCCGGCATAATCCGCCCCGACCAACCGGGCTGCTCTTACGCTTAATTCCTTCAAAGAGGCGTCCAGCTCCACCGGCTCTACCTGCGCGCCCTGGGCATAATTGGTTTTCCAACCATTTCCCTTCCGCCGCATCGCTGCAACCACCTGGTCGCCAACGACAAAAGCGCGCAAGTCCTCCATGCCGTGAGGGATGTATTCCTGCAGGTAAAAGATATACCGGTCCAATTCAAGCGAGCGGAAAATGCGATAGGCGGTATCTTCATCCGAAACCCGCCGCATCCCTTTACCCTCCGAGCCGAACAACGGCTTGACAATCACGTCACCCATCTCTCTAAAGGCTGCCAGGGCTTGTTCAAAATCTTCGGTGACCATCGTCCTGGGTGTTGCGATTCCAGCGTCCCTCAGGAGAAAGTCGGTATAAAATTTGTCAACCGTTCGTTCGATGGAAGTCGGCGAGTTAATAATAAGGATGCCCAGGTTTTCCAACCGGTGCAGCGCATCCATACGAAAGATGATCTGCTCAAGCGATCCCAGGGGAATCGTCCGCACTAACAGTGCCTGACAATCCTCCAGGCGTTCGCCGTGCACTTCCACGTGGGATTTCCCGCCAATCCATGCCGCTAGATCAGTGATCGAGAAAAACAACGGCTGCACGCCATGCCGGAGAAGGGACTCTTCCAGGGCAATGGCGTGCCAGCCCCGCTGCGAGGAGAGAATGCCAACTTTCCGAGTCAACGATCACCCCTCGAGCAGCGAAGCGCGCAGGAGCGCGGGGTCCACCTGACCCGCAGAGAACACTTTCCCGCTGTTCAGGTTATTGAGTGTAACCTCGGCCGGGCTGAAGAGCATAGGATCAATCTGATAAAAATCGCCGCCGCATTCTTTGAGAATATCAACGAAAAGCTTGCCAAAACTCTGGGACGAAGAGGACGGCATTTTTCCCACCAGCTCAGACAGCGCTTCGTCATCCGATTTCATGGTAAAGAAGACTTGGCCGCCGTACAAGACAGCATCATTTGTGCGTCCGATTGCTCGCAGGTCATCGGCAGCGACCGGGGCCAGAGGGCAAAACCCAACTGCGGCAACCGCCTGCCGGATATCGAACCTCAACGCCACCATCTTGTGCAATCCGGTTTCAACCACGCGGGCAGCCACCTGTATAGAACCAACCAGCGAGGCTGTTGGAGCGACGACGAGTGTCAGGTTCTCCGTCGAAACGCCGCACTTGCCCGCGACAAAAGCGGCAATTTCCTCGGTGGGCATGTCGCGCCCTTCCAAAAGGAGCACCGCAACATCCGACCGGTCTTGATAATCAATCTCCTTGAAGATTTCCTCTGCTGCATAAAGCGCCCGAGCAGGACCCGATCCCATGGCAAAGAAACCTTCAACCTTAATAGGCCAGCCAGCATATTGTCCCGCTGCGCAAGCAATGGAGGGGGAGGATACACTGACCTTGACCGCCGGAAGCCAAAAAGCGCGGCTCGTCGGATCGTCATAAGACAGCCGGGTGATCTCAACCGCGCCCAATCCACCCATACAGGCTTCAGCAAAAAGGATCCCGGCCTCATAACTGCCATCTACCTCTATGCCAGCGTCAATAACGGCAGCTCCATTCGGCAATCGAATCACATTGACCACCAGGGCTTCATAGTTTGCGATCATTTGATTGATAATCTTTACGGCTTGTTGATTAATGCTGATCATAGACGAATATCTCCCCTTTACCCAATGCGTTAAGGTCTCCGCTATAGCGGCGGTAGGCGCCGGTGCGCCATTCCTCTTCGATGGAAAATCCTTCAAGTTGAAGGGTTTGCAAAATCAGCCGGAGATATAACGGCTGGTAAACGCAATCGAAAGTGAAAGTTGGCAGTAGCTCAGGCTGCTGGTAAGCAACGATCGTGCCGCGCTTCATGCCCGCCCCAGCGCGCCGCCCCAAACTACCAAACACGATCAATGTTCCGGCGATGACAAACGCCCCGGCAAACTCCCCCACATCCCCACGCACCGCAACCAGGCCGCGCCGCATCAGGCTGCCTGTCTCGTTTCCTGCGTTTCCCTCGACGAGGATCATGCCGCGGTTCATCCCATGCCGGCTGCCGCGATACGCACCGCCCAACCCATGCCCCGCATTCCCATGAATATGGATCTTCCCGCCGCACATCTCCGCGCCTGCCCAGTCGCCTGCATCGCCGAACACGACAATCTCCCCCGCCCGCATCCCAGCGCCCAGGTGCATCCCCGCATTGCCATGAATCGTGATCTGTCCGTATTCCATCCCCGTTCCGATCCGCTTGACTTGCGCCAGATCGCCTTCCAGAACGAGCTGATCGGATGCGCCGCCCCTGACGTTAAAGAAATCTCCTAACGCACAAAATTGGTTGCCATGCAAAACTGGCAGCTTTGCAATCTCGGCTTCCGTTTTCTGAGCAAAATAATCCGGCCTGATCGTATCGGCTTCCAGCGGAAGATCTGGGCGGGTTTTGAGGGCTAACCTGATCATGCTGAGACGTCCTGTTTCATCACCTGGTGCAGATAAATCTTGTACTGCCCTAACTTGCCACCATAATTACCAGACGTGATGCGGCGAATTCCCGGCAGGCAGGCCGCCAGCGTCCCCACCCGCGTGGCCTGTTCTACGTCCTCGATCTCCAGCCCGACGATGACGATTTCCAGCACACAGTTGACCCCTTCGGGTACGGCGGAATCAACCACGCCGCGCAAAGTTGGGCAAAAAGCGTCATTCGTAGAGGCCATCAGGAACTTGTACTTCGAACCCACCTTGCTGCCGCTCCGGGCAATCCCACCGGGGAAAGGCAAAATCACCCCCCGCACCTTTCGCATGGCTTCGACCGCCTGTTCGGCAGCCTGCAGGGTCACATCCTGGTCTTCGCCGAGGATCAGGATGTTTCCTCCGGCCACCGCAGGCTGTACACCGAACTTATCCTCGACTAGAAACTCACCATCCATGGTAGGAATACGCCAGAAACGGCGGTTTTGGATCAGCTTGCTCATTTGAAATCCATCCCCAAAATAACGCAGTTGCCCGCCGACGGGCACCTGTTCGACAGAATCCAGGCCGTTGAAACAGGCTGTCGTCGTACAGGTCATCACACACTGCCCAACGCGCTCCACTAGCCGCTGGGCAAGATCCTCCTTTGACCGTGCAAAGAGCAATACGCTGGTGCCGGGACGTCCATCCGGAGTATCATCAATCTCGCCCTCGATCCCGGCCTCGCATTTACAACCGATCACCGAGGTGGCAAAGCCAGTCATCCGGGTAGCTGCTTCCATTGCCCATTTTAGGTTCTTTGCGGTGATAATAATTCTCGCGCCCCACATCGTAAAGGCTTCTGCGTAAGTATCCTCAATTTCAACACCGTTGATCGTGAGCATCATCGTCACTCCATGTTCTTAGCTAAACCGCGCTTTTGAAAACGCACCTTCAAACCCGGCAGGGAATGGCCTCAGGCCGGGGGAGGTAATGCTCCAGTTGAACCGGGTAGTTCTCGTAGCGGACGGTATAGTAATCATCAAAGAACTTGCGGATCTTCCCTTCAATGGCGGGGTCATAAGCAGGGGAGACGTAGAAGGTCCGGCCATAGGTCTCGCCGCGCAAATGGCCATCTTCGATCAAAACCTGCCCATCCTTGATCACGTATCGTGGGGCTGCAAACATTTTCTCCCAATCGGCGTTCTTTTCATAAATCGTCACATCGCCACATGCGCCCACCCCTAGATGACCCTTATCCTGCAACCCAAGCAGGCGGGCTGGCCCCGCCCGCGTGATGATGGCGATCTCATTCAGGGTATATTCCCGTTCCAGGTCTGGTAGTGTAGTTTGCGCCAGTGCTTTCTGGTTTACATTTCGCATCATCTCCTTGCGATATTCCCGATCCATAAGAAGGCGAATAATACGGGGGTACAAAGTAAAGGAAGCGCCATTGGGATGATCGGTGGTCAGTACTACCCGCCAGGGATCCTGCACCAGCAGGAACCATTCCAGGCCAATGGCCCACTGAGTGGCATGGATAGAATTCTTTTCTTTGTATTCGATCGGCGTAATGCCGCAGCCGGCTTCGTTTTCGATATCAACGTTAACCCACTTGCAGCCGGTCACCTGGTGCAGCATGTAGCCGAGCGGCCCATCCCCAGTGAGAGAAGTGGTATCGCCGAACATCACCTGCCCTACATCCACGCTGAGATTGGGATGGGCATTAACGTATTCCGCCATT
The DNA here is from genome assembly GCA_013178185.1 of Anaerolineae bacterium. Lineage (GTDB taxonomy): Bacteria > Chloroflexota > Anaerolineae > Anaerolineales > Anaerolineaceae > Ch132. Next base: position 8,940 of record JABLXC010000011.1, read on the forward strand.
TCGGCTGCCTTAGAAGAGAAAGATTCGCCGGGATTGCCGCCATAGCTATGAAACTGAATATGGGTCAGATGCCCGCGCCGGCCTTCCAGCGCTTTCATCGTCTCCAGCGTCGTTTCCCAGTTACCAGCGATGCCCAGGTTGTTGCAGTGTATATGTACCGGGTGAGGCAGGCTAAGCTCCTCGCTGACTTCCGCCAGACTCTGAATGATCTGGCGCGGGGTGATCTGAAAGCCAGTCACTTCATCATCCAAAGTATGGGCGTTGCTGCGTGACTTCCACAATTCCACTCCGCCCGGATTCACCAGCTTAATCGCATACCCCTTAGCAGCCTGCAGCAGCCAGGCGGCAAAATGGCGGACTTCTTCCTTCTCTCCTGCTGCAATGCGCTCCATAATGAACTCGTTGTTTCCCATCAACAAGAAAAAGCCCTTATCAATCACCGGCGTGTCGTTCAATTCTTCATGCGCGTGCCGGGCAGCCAACGGAGGGATGGCGGCGTCGAAGGCTGTGGTGTACCCCATCATCGCATAACGATAGCCGGTTGCAAAGGTAGTCGGGACGCTTCCGAATGTCCCGGATCGGCTGAGAGGTGTCTTTGCAATTTCGTGGGCGCGGTGGTCTTCCGGCCTCAACTTGCGGGCGGTGTTCACCTTTGGACCCGCAATGTGACAATGCATATCCACGCCGCCGGGCATCACCACCATACCCGCCGCGTCGATGGTTCGCCCGCCCGCATCCTGGGATGAGATGCGCCCGTCACAAATGTAGAGATTCCTCACTTCCCCGGCAATACCGTTGATCGGATCGTACACTTCGCCGTTGAGTATTCTGATCATGCTTTCAACTCCCTCACCCGCTCCAGCAACCGGCCAAGGATCTCCTCATCGGATGGATAAATGGAAGTCAGCGCCTGTTTCAGAAAGAGCGGAACGTTGTCCATCCGGTAAGCTGTGCCGCTGGCGCGGATACCCACTGTAGAAGCCATAAAAGACACCCTGGCAAGGCGGGTGGTCTCGCTCTCATGGGTGTCAATAGCGATGAGGGGGACTTCAGTCAACCTTTGGACAGCCTCGGCCGGCAGACTGGCAGCTGGATCGGATGCAACGCTGAGGACGGCATCCGCTTCTTTGCGGCGGAGGACATCCACCATGGTAAATTCTCCAGGATTGAAGCGGGGATAACCCCGGCTGAAGTTGACCCCAAAGGGATAGCCCGTTTGCCAGGTCAACACCTGATCCACGCCGGTAACATTCCCATGGCCGCGCATCGGTATTATGGCAAACTTAGTGAACTGGTTCAAGTCTCGCACCAGTAAAATCGCGGCGGAGAGGTTCATCTGGTTTCCGGCGCTCTGGGTCAACCCTTGCCCGGCAAAAAGCACGCCATAGCGGCAATTTTTCATCAGCTCGGCCAGATGGGTCAGTTGCGCCAGAGTAATGCCTGTTTCGGCCAGTCCGGCTGGCTCCACTTTGCGACCCAAAACCAGAGCACGCAGCGCCCACAGGATTTCGAAATCGATCCCGGGCCGGACGGTGAGAAGAAGATCGGCAAAGCGGGAACTGGGCGTAGACCGGACGTCCACCAGCACAACCGTGCGGTTCTTGCGGCCGTTTGGGGTCAGCCGTCCTTTCGAGGTGACAGCGTAACGGCTCATGTGGCGGGGGTGCGATTCAGCCGGGTTCGACCCCCAATAGATCACCAGATCGGCCCGGTTTTTAACCTCCCCCAGAGTGCAGGTTGGTTCACCAAATCCCTGCACCGCCATACCGGAGGGACCATGGCAGACCGAGGTGCAGCAATCAATACAGCCGCCAAGCGCCTCGGCCAGCGCAACAGCATGGCGCTGCGCCTCGCACGAGGTGCTGCTCAGGCCATAGAGGATCGGATAGCGGGCTTTGGTAAGCAGAATTGCAGCCGCTTCGATCGCTTCTTCCACCTCAACCGACTTCCCATCCACTCGCGCCGCCGGCAGGTCTGGCGGGCGGCTGTGGGCAGTGTACCACGCCTTTCCCAAGGCACAGGCGTTCTTCGCCTGCACAATACGGTCGCTTTCAATAGTAAGGACAATGTCATCGCACAAGCAACCGCAAAAAGCGCAAATCGCTGCTTCAATCTGCATTTAATTCACCGCTTATCCACCCCACGCCGGTTCAAAACAGGTTCCAATCTCACCTCAAAACCTCTCGTATCCGGCATGCCCGAAGCTCGCGTCTCCGCGCCGGTAAGCTGGTTGGCGACCGGGCCAAAAGCCATGAAAGCCAGCCCGGTGGGCAGGTTGCCGGGTCGGCAGAGCGCCTCAGTGGCGCCGTACCTTGAAATCAACCGCACCGCGTCGCCCTCCTGCAAGCCCAGGCACTCCATGTCCGCCGGGTTGAGTTCCACCAATTGCACAGCCTCGCGGTAGCCCTCCCCCTCTTTTCCCCAAGAGATGCCCGTCCCCTGGGCCCCAGACCGGCCGGTGATCAGCGTAAAGGTATTATCCGCCATAGATTTCCCGTTTAAGCGCCTCCCTTGCCCCCGCCAGGTTTGCCAGGCATTCCTCCCGGCTGCCGCCTTCCGCGTACAATGTGCAAATCGGCTGCCCTTTTACTAGGCGTTCCCCTGGGTGGGGGATATCCCGGATGCGCCGCTCCATCCAGCCGCTGGTGTCCGGGGCAATTGCATCCTTTTCTGCATACAGGATTGTCTTTGCAAAATAACGTTCCGGCGGCGCTTTGCGACTCGATAGATCGAACTGGGGCAGTTCGCCAGCCGTCACGGCGCGAAAATGGAGATCGAAAATAGGCAGTCCATAAGCTTGCTCGATCAGCTCCATCGAAGCCCCATAGCGCGGGTTGACCTCGATCGGGCAAACCTGATCTCCCATCAGGATAAAATCAATCCCGTTCACGCCGGTCAGTGAAAATTCACGCGTGAGCAACGACGCCATACGCTGCGCTTGCACAAGGATATCCTGAAACGATGAACCGCACAGTTCCGCTCCCAGCGGCAGCAGATTGCCGCAGTACCAGAACCGATGACCGCCGTAATCCGGCAGGCCAATCAACTGCTCGGTCAGGCCGATCACCATCGCCTCGCGCCCGTTCGCGACGAAGGACGCCGAGCAAGCAAAACCGGGGAGAAATTCTTGCAGCAAAAAATTCTTCCCCACCCGCCGACCAGGCGACCAGAAGGAGACGTGCCGGCCGCCGCCGCTGCGCAGCGGTTTTTTCAGCCAGCGGCCATCGCCCGGAATCGGCAGCGGGTCGCCTTCATAAAGCGCCGCCGGCGTCTTGAAACCGGCCTGCCCCAAAAAAGCGCTTAGCGCCGGCCAGTTGCGAACCCGCTCGAGAACTTCAGCGCCATTCCCCAGCACGATAGCGGAACGGCTGAAGTTCTTCACCACGCCCGGAAAGTTTTCCAGGTTGGCGGTGTAAGCCAGGGCGTCGAATTCGAGCGTCCGGCTGGCGCGCAGCAGCCCATTGGCGCTATAAAAAACCTGAAAATCCCGCGCCAGCGAGTAACCCTCGCAGAAGGAGCGTAAGTCAAAGTCGCCAAAGGCGTCCAGGGCAACCACCGGATAACCGCTCTTCGCCGCCGATTCAGCCATGGCGCGAACGCTCACCCCAGCCGTCAGTATCTTCATCCTGAAACCCTACACCCTCCCAATTTCACGTTATCGCGCTTCACTCAAGTGTTTTTCCGATCTCGTATAACTCCTCGAGATCCAACACCCGGTCGTTGCGCTCGAACAGGCTTGCCAACGCCGCGAGGTGGATTTTCATCTTCAACAATCCGACGGCCAATGCCCCAAAAACCAGCTTGCCGTGTCGGAGCGCGCCGTTGTCAAGCGCATCCACCCCGCCGATCCCTAGCGGCGGCACCGCGTTGGTATCAACGACCGCCTCCAGAGTCGGGTTGGAAGCCCACAGGTCCTCATGGATCAATGCCGCCCCTGCTGCGCCAGCGCCCAGCGCGATGTCTGCGCCCTGCAGCACGCTTCTCATCCCGGCCTCATCCCTGGTTTCGACGGGCTCAACCTCCAGCCCAAACCGCTCTCTCACCAGCCGGCGCGCCTCCTGCGCGCGTTCCAACCGTCGCGAGGTCAGCGCCACATGGCAGCCCTCCTTCGCCAGCAGGGCGGCGGTGCGCACCCCCACCGGTCCGCTGCCCGCCAGGACGACGGCGCGTTTACCGGAAAGCGAAACAACGCGCCCGATCTTCACCACCGCCGCCGCGGCCGTCGTGTTCGAACCGTTCGGATCGGCCATCACCGAAACCCGCTTCGAGTCGAAGAAAATCTTCTCACAGATCGTTTTCAACATCGCCTCTCCGAGGGGCACCGAAGACCCGCCAATGTAAATGGCGGTATCCCTCAGCGCCTCCCGGCTCCGAGTAAACACCGCGCCATACACCAGCTTCGGCAGGTCATCCAGGCCAACCCCGCCGAAACTGAGTACTTGGTCAACGCCCGCCTCATAGGCGGCAATGGCGTCAAAGGAACTGGCGTGCCGGTCGCTGTCAAGCTGCAAGAGGATCTTCTTACTTTTCATCGCAACCTCGAAGAATCACCCAGGGATCAAAAGAAAAGCACGAACCGCCCCGCACCATGTTTACAGGGAATTAACCCTTTTAATTATATTCACAAATCTGCGCCGGGACGATTGTTTTTCATAGGAATGCAGTGGCTGAGGAATCTTGCTCTGCATGGTAACGTTTTCTCACCCTTGCCGTCAGATCGAAATGACCATTCACCAGATATGGTCTTTTCATTACCATACCAATGACACTGCGCCTCGAACCATGATTCACAAAACTGCAATTTCGCAACTAATCCTGAGTGAATGTAAGGGAGAGAGCGTAGTCTCGATAATTCTTTCCGGAACAGCTAGCCGCCTGTTGTCTTTTCGAAGGAGCTCAGCGAATAAGAAATCTTGCGGCCGTACAAAAGATGGGACCGCCTTTGGAACGAACTCCCGAATCATGAGGACACACGCATCAACAATAATTTATCACGAGAAATACCCGCTTTCTTGTCATTCCTCTTGTCCCGGAGAAAACACAAGGAAAAGAAGAATTCTTTACGATGATTATTTTCAAACCCCTTGACAAAGCGACCACTAGTCGCTATACTGAAAGCGACCAATGTTCGCTTTCAGGAGACAAGCATGCCCAAAGGCATACCGCTCACCGATGAAGAAATCTCCCGCCGACGGCGCGAAATATTTCAAGCCGCCATGCACCTTTTCGTTGAAAAAGGGTTCAACGAGACCTCCATGCGCGAGATCGCCGAAGCCGCCGGGGTGGGCAAGTCCACCCTCTATGACTACTTTCCCACCAAGGACGAAATCCTGATCTCCTTTGTGGTCGAAGAAGTCCGCCAGATGACCGTCTGGGCGGAGGAGATCATCGCCCAGGATCTAAGCGCCGGCGAGAAGCTGCGCCGCATTATGCACAGACATCTGGAGTATTTGCTTGCCAACAAGGCGCTCTACATGAAGCTCACCCTGGAAACCCAGCGCCTGAACTTTGAGAGCCAGCAGCGCATCCAGATGCATCGCCACGCTTACCAGGACATGCTTTGCGCGCTGGTGCGGAGGGGCATTCAAACCGGTGAGTTTCGTCCGGTCAACCCGCTGCTGGTCATCCGAGGCATGTTCGCCCTGCTGACCTCTGCCGTCTTCACCACGCGCCCAACCGGCACCCCCACCGAGATGGTATCGCAGGCTTCCGATATCATCTTTAAAGGCCTGGAAGCGCGCTGAAACAGGCGACGGGAAGTTCATTCATCATCAGGAGGTTCTCATGAAACCATTTACGCTTTCCCTCACCGACCCACGCGCCGATCTGGCAATGGTGGGCGGCAAAGGGATGTCGCTGGCGAAGCTGGCCAGAGCTGGGCTACCAGTGCCAGATGGCTTCTACATCACCACGGACGCTTACCGCGATTTCGTAGCTTCCAACGGGCTTCAGGAACGCATCCTAAAAATCCTGCAAGCTGCGTCCGCAGCAACGCCCACCGCGCTGGATAAGGCTTCCCAGGTCATCGCCCGGCTCTTCGATCAGGCTTCTATACCTCCTGAAATCGCATCGTCCATCCGGGCAGCCTGTGACGTACTCACCTCACGCGCACCGCTGCCTGTCGCGGTGCGCTCCTCGGCCACCACCGAGGACCTGCCTGGGGCCTCTTTCGCCGGCCAGCAGGAGACCTACCTGAACATCCGCGGCGCCGAAGCTGTCTTGGCAGCCGTCAAGAAATGCTGGGCATCGCTCTGGACAGCGCGCGCCATCGCCTACCGGCTGCGCCAGGGCGTCGCGCCCGAAAGCATGGCGCTGGCAGTAGTCGTGCAGCGGCTTATCCCGGCCGAGGCGGCGGGTATTCTGTTTACGGCCAACCCGGTGACGGGTGACCGCGCACAGGCTGTCATTAACGCCGCCTGGGGGCTAGGAGAGGCAGTCGTCAGTGGAGCGGTGACCCCCGATACGTTGACGGTAGCGCGCGCCACGGGGCGCGTCCTCCAGCGCGAGATTGCCAGGAAAGAGGTCATGACCGTCCTCACAGAAAACGGCACGGCAGAGCAACCCGTCCCCAGCGTGCTGAAATCCAAGGCTGTTCTCAGCGATGAGCAGGCAGCTGCCCTGGTACGGCTTGGGGCACAGATCGAAGACCTCTACGGCGTGCCAATGGATATCGAATGGACCCTGATCGGGGATAAGTTTGCCATCGTCCAGGCGCGGCCGATCACCACGCTGGACGAAGCGCCAATTGAATGGACCCCCCCCACACCCCACGGCGTCTACATGCGCGCCAGCGTGGTGGATCTGATGCCCGACCCCATCAGTCCGCTGTTTGCTACCCTAGGTCTCCCAGCCATCACAGCCCAAATGTACCCGGTAGGCAACATCCTGACCCGCATGAAACCTTCCATACCCGAAGACTATTTCACCGTCATCCACGGTTACGCCTACATGAACGCTGGCTTTTCCGTCCGAGATTGGCTGTGGATCCTGTTCGGCATGTTGCCGGCTTATCCCCGGATGCTACGCATGTTAGTACCATACTGGCGGGAAACAGCCCGGCCACAGTACCAGCAGGCGGTCAACCAAATGCAGGCACAGGATATCGAAGCGATGACGCCCGCCAGACTGTGGCGCTCGATCCAGGCAACGATGGACGCCGCCGCGAATTACACCTGCGCCCTGATGTTCGCCACGATGGGCGCGTCGGCCGGCTCCGAAGGGCTGCTGACCAGGGTGTACGAAAAAATGACTCGTCGGGAGGGCGACCCGCCTGCCGCCGCCCTGCTGATGGGCTGGAATAACCTGCCGATTCGGTCCGAAAAATCGCTGTATGACCTGGCCGGGTTCTGCCGCGAACGCCCAGAGATCCAGGCGCACGTGCTGCAAACCGACTCTCATAAGCTGGTCAGAGAGCTGGAGATGGATCAGTCCCCCGCAGGCGTCCCTGCACAAGACTGGCAGGAGTTCCGGCGACGCTTTGACCAGCACTTGCAACAGTTCGGGCACATGATCTTTGAGCTCGATTTTGCCAAACCGCTACCGCGCGACCACCCCGAACCAATGCTGGAAGCGATCAAAATGTATCTGGAAGGCAAAGGGAGCAATCCTTACGAACGGCAGAAAGCCAGCGAAGAACGGCGCATCCACACCGCCCTTGAGACGGCGGCGCGTCTCAAGGGGCTGCGCCGCTGGGTCTTCCTCAAAGCGCTCCGCTGGGCGCAATCCCTATCCGAAGTGCGGGAGGACGCCCTCGCCGACATCGGTCTGGGATACCCGCTGCTACGCCGGATGCTGCATACACTGGGAAGCCACTTTGTGAAAGCCGGCGCTCTGGCGGAGAGCGGCGACATCTTCTGGCTGGAAAAAAGTGAGGTCGAGCAGGCCGTTGCGGCCGTTCATGGAAATACAGCGCCCAAAAACATGCAGTCGCTCGTCAAGCAGCGCAAAGCTTTCTGGCAGAAAGCGAAACGCAGCGTCCCGCCGCCCATGCTGCCGCCCCGCAAAAAATACCTGGGCATCAACACTTCGGTCTGGTTACCCGAATCGGAAAGCACCCAATCCAGCCTTACGCTCAAGGGCGTACCCTCCAGTCCAGGCCACGTCACGGCGCCGGCGCGCATCCTGCACGGTCCGGAGGATTTCGACCGTATGCGCCCCGGCGATGTGCTCGTCGCTGGAACCACCACCCCAGCCTGGACGCCTCTCTTTGCGATGGCTTCGGCCGTCGTCACCGATATCGGCGGCCCGCTTTCACACGGCAGCATTGTAGCCCGCGAGTATGGCATCCCGGCGGTGATGGGCGTTGGCACGGCTACCCGCTGCATTCGGGATGGGCAAATGATCACGGTGGACGGCACGGCCGGCACCATCACCCCGCTGTGAACCGGCAGAGGGGCTGGGCGAAGCAGCATTGCAACCCTCCTCCATCCCCAGAGCAGCCCAACCATGAAAGCGGTATTCAAGAACACCCTCATCCTGAGCTTTACCATGCTGGTGGTAATGCTCGGTTACGGCATGGTGATGCCGGCGATCCCGTTCTACATTGAAAAGCTCGGCGCTGGCGGGCAGGAGATGGGCTGGCTGATCTCCAGCTACTCGCTCATGCAGTTGATCTGCGCTCCGCTGTGGGGTCAGCTCTCCGACCGGATTGGGCGCAAACCCGTCCTGGCCGCTGGTGTGCTGGGTTATGCCATGGCGCTCCTCTTCTTTGGTCTGGCGACCAAGTTCTGGATGCTCTTGCTGGCACGCACGCTCTCAGGCATCCTCTCCTCAGCCGCCATGCCGACCGCACTGGCCTACATCGGCGACAACATGCCTGAAAGCGAGCGCAGCGCCGGCATGGGCCAGCTTGGGGCGGCGATCGGCGCCGGCGTCATTGCCGGTCCGCTGATGGGCGGGCTACTCTCAGCGCAGCAGCTCTCACTGCCTTTCTTCATCGGGGCAGGCATGGCCGGCTTCGCCTTCCTGTTCGTCCTCGTCCTGCTGCCCGAATCCAGCCGCGCTGCCGCCAGCCGCGAAAGTGAAAAAATCACCCCCGCAGCCATACGCCAGGCGCTCCTCAGCCCGGCCGGGCTGCTGCTCCTGCTGGTCTTGATCATGAGCTTCGGGATGGCTAACTTTCAGGGCATCATCGGGCTTTACGTGGTGGACCGGTTTGATTGCAGCACCCGGCAGGTAGGGACGCTGTGGATGGTGATCGGGGCAACGCTGATCCTGGGCCAGGGCGCATTGGCCGGCCCCCTCGGCAGGCGAGGCGGCGAAGAGAGACTGATCCGGCTGGGGTTGGCAGGCGGAGCGATCGGTTTTGCCTGCATCGCCCTGGCAGGGAACTTCATCTCCGCGCTCCTGGCAATCGGGGGATTCATCCTCGCGCTGGCGTTGATCGGGCCGGCGCTGAACGCCAGTCTCTCGCGCCTGGCCGGGGAACATCAGGGTAGCCTGATGGGGCTCAATAGCGCAGCCGCCAGCCTGGGGCGCGTGGCCGGCCCCGTGCTGGCCGGCTTCTTATATGACCAGAATTTGAGACTCCCCTTCTGGAGCGGCGCAATGATCTTCCTGCTGGGTACGTTCCTCGCAATTGCGTTCAGGCCTCGTGTACCACCTTCCCACCCACCATCGTCAGGTCAATTTTTAGCTTAGGGATATCAGCCGTCGCAGCGCTGTGCGGATCGTCATGCCAGACGATCAAACCAGCAAATGTACTCGCCTCCAGCGAGCCTTTCTTCTTCTCAGAAAAATCGGCGTAGGCTCCGCCCATGATATGGGCGTACAGAGCCTCGTCAATCGTGTGCGCCTGCTCCGGGCGTTTCGGCTTCTTCTAAGCCGTAACGCGCACCATGCTTTCCCTCCATTTATCGTCTAAATTTTTGTTTCGGGTTTCCAAGAATTTCCCGGCGCGACGGAAGACGGAGCAAAATATCGAAAGGAGATTGCCTGCGAGAACAGAAGGTCCACCCACCCCCCTAGAATTCAGGCCGGCTCACCATGAACCAGTAAAAAATATAGATACAACCGCCTACGCCATCAATAAATTCATTGAAGGCCGCTTTACAGTATTTGCAATATGGAGATTTCCTGGCTCAGTCGCATGGTCATCCGATGCGAAACTTAAACTTCTAACCTGGTGATAGAAGAAACCAACTTTGTAGCCCCCATACATAGGGTATTGATCCGTCTAATCTGGTCCGTACTAGCGCCCCGCAGAGACACACATAACATCTGCGCGAAACGCCCTGTGGACCCAATGGAAACCCCCAACCTTTTTATCCCTTAAATACCAGCGCCCCCGGAGGGACTCGAACCCCCAACCTACTGATTCGAAGGCGTGCTGGGGGCGAGTCTGTGCGGTCTATCCCGTACAGGTGGGGGAGCTAATCGGCATTGGGGAGCATATCTGGGGGTGGTCAGAGTCCATTTTGTGTGTTTTGTCTGGCGTGTCTGTGCGAATTGCACCCCAATTGCACCCGGATTATTGTCATCCTGAGCCGCCGACGCTCTTTCAGGCGGCGAAGGATCAAAGGTATTTACATGAATTTGGCAGCGGTGACCGGCGAGTCCAATCCAGAAACGATCCAAAGAAGGCGCTCAAGGCTGGTGTATTCCCCCTCTTGGGCTGGTGTATTCCCCTGGTGCAAACCCTGATTGCCTGGTTCATACCCCCTGGCGTGAAAGGGTTTGCACCTGGTGTAAACCGGGGTAACGGCTTAAGGAGCGTATACACCAATGGTGTGAACATGAGCTAAAATTTGGGGTAGCTAAGCAAGTTGGGATCAGAACTTTTTACCTACGACTTGATTGATGACATTATAGAAATCAAGTGTATAATATTAACTGTAGTTATTTGAATTCACAGTTAATTCTATACAGTTGACATGACAAAGAACGCAATCGACCGCGCCACTAAGATATTCCAAGACCACAACGGGATACTGCGGACCCAACAAACTATCCGGCTTGGGATTGCTCCTCGAACGCTATACATGATGCGGGATGCCGGTATGCTCCTACGTGAGAGCCGGGGACTTTACCGGCTGGCGGACGCGGAACTAGGTTCGAACACCGACCTGGTACAGGTAGCGTTGAAGATCCCAAAAGGGGTGATTTGTCTGATCTCGGCGCTATCATTCCATAACCTGACTACCCAGATTCCCCACCAGGTTTACGTCGCTCTTCCCATCGACGCCGAGAAATCCCGGCTTGAATACCCACCGCTTAGGATTTTTTGGCTGACTCAAAAGGTTTATTTGGCCGGCATCGAGAACCATGAACTGGATGGCATACCCGTGAAAATATACGGGATTGAAAAAACCATCGCGGATTGTTTTAAGTTTCGAAATAAAATCGGTTCAGATGTGGCTCTGGAAGCGCTGAGGGATTACCGGAAACGTGAAGGTTTCAATATCGAAACCATACTCCATTATGCTCGGATCGATCGGGTAGAGCGGGTCATCAAGCCTTACCTGGAGGCTTTTATGGTTTGAGCTTGTTTTATTAATCGTTGATGATAGTTGCGAATAACCAAACCTTGGAATATTATATCAAGTGGAAAATCTAACACTCAAAGGAGGTTGTAGAAAATGGTCGAAGATAATAAATCATCGTACCCAACAATCCCTGTAAAGCATTGGTGGGTTATTCGTAATAAATTCAAACAAAGTATACCTGCTACTGTAACTGCTGGATTTCTGGCAACTGCCTTGGATATGAAAGAGAATTCTGCAAAGGCAAATATCTTGCCTGCATTAATTAATTTTAAGATCGTGGATGAGAATGGAAAACCAACAGATAGAGCAAGACAATGGCGTGACGATGAACTATATCCATCGGTTTGCCAACTGATACGGGAAGAAATTTATCCACAAGAGTTACTCGATGCACAACCTCCGCCGTCACCAAGTCGGGAAATTGTTGAACGGTGGTTTGCTAATAAGACAGGTGTCGGAGAAGTAGCTGCAAGAAAAATGGCTCAGGTATTTATTCTTCTCTGTGAAGCCAATCCTTCTGGTGGTCAGGAGATTACTGCTACTCAAACCGGTAAACCTGCCCAGCGGAGACCAAAGCCGCTTAAAAGTAAATCAGAAGAAAAAGCAATAACAGCAACAACAATAGAACCCACACCAATTTCACAACACCAAATTCAGTCTAAGCCGCTTTCGGCAGTAGTCCCATCGTTGCATATAGACATTCAAATTCATATTTCTCCAGAGGCATCAGCAACACAGATCGACCAAATTTTTGCAAGCATGGCAACGCATTTAAGCAAGCTAATGAAACGCGATGAATGATCTACCCAAAAAGACGTTGGAAATTGCCAGAGCTATTCAAAACGAAGTTCCCCGAACTGGAATTCCCACTGAAATTGGCTCTACACCAAAATCAGAGCAGGTATTAGCTTCGTCCGTAGTAAAAGGAACACGAGGGTACATTGAGCAGGTTGTAAACCAAATCAATGGTTGCTACGAGGATGCATGGTTTGATGCATGTGCGGTTATGGTTCGTCGTTTGATTGAAACCCTTATTATCGAGGCATATGAATCTTACGGTTTATCTGGAAAAATTAAGAACCCAAACGGTGATTTCTTCTTTTTGAAAGATTTAATTGAGTGCGTTCTTTCGGAATCGACATGGAACCTAAGTAGAAATACTAAATCCTCCTTACGAAGCCTCAAGAACATCGGAGATCTCTCAGCACATAATCGCCGGTATATTGCACACCGTTCTGATATTGATAGAATTATTCCTGACATCCGTGTTGTTGTGCAGGAATTTCTTTATCTCTCTCGGTTAAAATAAGATTCATTTTTTGGGCAATTTGAAATAGTCCGAAAGAAAGTGTTATGGCAAATCGTCGCTCTTTTAAGACCGATATAAGTTTCCTCGAAAAGATATCAATTGGCGCAATTGGTACTCGCCGTGTTTTTGATGATTTAATCCGCCAAGGCCATCAACCACTTGAGTTAGAACGTGGTTCAATGAGCTATAAGATTTGGAAAGCAATAAAAATTAAGCGAATCCGAGTGCCAGATTTGTTATGTGTTGATTGTGGTAGAAGGACTGAATCAAGGGCTAAAACGAAATTAGAAATCACCATGTCTCATTCTTTCTCTGATCCGGAAAGAGCATGGGATCATGGTCTTGAGGACAATGATTTAGTTGCATTAGTTGTGTGCCACAAGTCAGGATCTCAACCTATCGATTGGATTGCTGATGAATTGGTTCAATACATAGTAGTTGGTGATCTTCGTACCGCACAAAAAGCAAACTTGGCAAAAAGCGAACGTCCAAAAGGGGCACAAGAGGGGTTTGAAGCACGGATAACTTGGCCTTCATGCTCTGCGACTGCCTCTGGTGTTATTACTGATATAGGTGATGATCGGTTGAGTTACCGGAAATCACAAAGCAACCGAAAACAAACACTTAAATTATTAAGGAGTGGCATTCGTTTTTCACCAATTGTGCGTGTTGGGGATACTGTAACTGAAAATCAAATAATCGCGTCTGTTATACCTATATATCTTAATATTCCTTGTTCTCACGGAATGACTGAGGAAACCTACATTACGAATCTGACAAGCTCTTCAATGAGTGACCGTTATACAGCAGCCAAGGCATTATCTCATTTCAGGACCGAGTCTTCAATCAGGGCACTTGTCAGTAAAATATCGGACACTAAAGATCATATCTATGTTCGCTTGGAGGCTGCCGCAAGTCTAGCCATACTCGGAGACCAACGAGGTCTTGTGTTTATCAAAGATCGATTGTCCGACGAGATATTACCAAATCGATTAGAAGCTGTGATCGTTTTAGGGGAGATTGGTAATAATGGTGCAATAAGACTTCTGGTTGATACTCTAAAAGATGGTCGTCAAGATTCAGAGATTCGCGCCGGTGCAGCATGGGCACTTGGTGAGATTAAAGACAAGTCCACGATTAGTACTCTATTGTCAAGCTTCTTGTTAGTAGAGGAAAATATAAGAATTGAAGCAGCTCGAGCGTTAGTGAAACTGGCTATAGAACACACCCCTGAATTAATCAACGAGTTTTCTACAGTAGAACCCAACATTCGTCCAGGTTTGGCTTGGGCGCTTAGTAAGGCAGAGAAATTTACATTTGATCAAATGCAAACTGCTTTAGTAGATGAAAATGCAAGAATTTGGGTTTCATATATGCTTGGTACTCAAGAACCCCAGAGATTTATTGAAGAGATTGAGGGGTTACGCAAGAAGGATCCGGAAGTATATTTTGCCGTATCGGTGTTGTGGCAAATATTTAATTCATGGATATTTGGTTTAGAGGAATACGGATGATATCCTTACCTGACCCCATTTACAGTACACGATGCGGGAAAGCATACTTGGGAGATGCTTTGGAGTTAATGGCGGGTTTACCAGCCGATTCGATTGATCTGGTTGTTACTTCTCCACCGTTTGCTTTGCAGCGGAAGAAAGAATATGGAAACCACGATCAGGAAGTATATGTTGATTGGTTATTGGGGTTTACTCAAGAAATCAAGAGGATCTTAAAACCGTCTGGAAGTTTTGTTATTGATCTTGGTGGTGCTTATCAAAAAGGTCGACCAATAAGATCACTTTATAACTATCGGGTTTTGATAAGGCTTTGTGATGAACAAGGATGGAACCTGGCTGAGGAGTTTTTTTGGTTTAATCCAGCAAAATTACCTTCACCGATAGAGTGGGTTAATAAACGAAAAATTCGAGCCAAGGATGCTGTAAATACAGTATGGTGGTTATCAAAAATTGATAACCCTAAGGCAAACATAACTAATGTATTAGCCCCTTACTCAGACCGAATGAAGCGACTCTTAACTAATAGCGAGAAGTATTACACTCCTAAGAAAAGACCCTCAGGTCATGACATTAGTGGTAGATTTGGCGAGGATAAAGGTGGAGCAATTCCTTCGAATTTGTTACAAATACCAAATACAGAAAGCAATTCGCAATATTTGCGTTTTTGTAAAATAGTTGGATCAAGGGGGCACCCAGCCCGTTTCCCTCAGAAGCTGCCCGAATTTTTTATAAATTTTCTTACGGATTTGGGTGATACGGTTTTAGATATCTTTGCTGGTTCTAATACAACCGGAGCAACTGCTGAAGCATTGTGTCGCCAATGGATGGCTTTTGAACTCGATCAACGATACTTGGCTGAATCAGCGTTTCGATTCTTGCCAGACGCAAATGAAGATGCGGTAATCTCCTTATATAATCAACTGTGTACAAAGGGAGCAAGAAATATAAGGCTGGCTCAGGTATCTCAACCTCGCCTGTTCGATGAACCATCAGATTATTGTGTTCAGGATAACGAGTAAATAAGCAGATAGGAAGAGCTTTTCGCGTGTAAAGCTTGACTTTTCATACCATTCCTGTATAATTTCGTCAATCGAATAATCTATGACTTATACGTTGGCCGGATACTCCCACTGGGTGAGTGTTCCGGCGTTTGTTTTTTAGGAGGTGTGTTGGGTAGATTGAGCTAACAGAATAGTATTGCCATCTGAATATTTAGTTTTTGTTTTTATACGTCGGCCGGCGAGCTCCCACAGGAAAGGGATCGCTGGCCGTTTTGCTTAATGACCAGGAAGGAGTTGCTATGTCTAACCAGGATGTCACAACCGAGATTTGCCTGCTGAATATCAGCCGGGCGTTCGCCTACCAGTTGATGCGCCAGGGCGAGATCCCCACGGTGAGGATCGGCAACGCGGTGCGAGTGCGCAAAGAAGACTTGCTGGTGTACATCGATCAGAACCGCCGAGGTTTCGGGTTCTCAAGCCGAACATGGCCTGAATGATGATCGCCAAAATTGCCTAAGCGGTGGACGCTATTTACTAGAACAGATTTGCTATCTTAATGGTTCAGTGTTACAATGCGCCCAGGACAGAGCACCTTAAAAACTGAAATAGGAATTCTGGCACCGTGTCAAAGTACTGACACGGTACGCGATTGGACTCGTCGGTTCGCCGCTTCCTGGAAAGGAAGGAAATCACATGGCGCGACGAGGTAAGAACGAGGGCACGCTGTACCAGCGTCCCAACGGGCGCTGGCGCGCCCAGGTGTGCATCGATGGCAGCCGCGCCAGTTTCACCGCGGACAGCAAAGCCGAGTGCCAGTCCTGGCTGCGCAAGATGCTCGACCAGGCTGAGCAGGACTGGAGCTACGCAGGCAGCAAGATGATGGTGGGGGAATACCTTCAGGTGTGGCTGGAAAATAGCCAGGCTTCACTACGTTTGAAAACCCATGACCAATATCGTCGGACAGTTGAGAAGCATATTCTCCCCCACGTCGGAAACATCCGCCTGAAAGACCTGCGCCCGGAGCGCGTCGAGCGCTTGTACGCCTTATTGCTGAAGTCCGGCAGCGGTGTGCGCACGGTGCGCATCGTGCACGCGGTGTTGCACCGCTCGCTGGAAAAGGCGGTGCGCTATGGCTTGATTCTGCGCAACCCGACCGATGGCGCGGCTCTGCCGCAGTACAAGCACGCTGAGATGATGGTGCTGGATGAGACCCAGGTCTCGCAGCTCCTGGTGGCAGCCAAAGGTTCGCGCCACGAGGCGCTCTATCACCTGGCGGTCACCACCGGGATGCGCATGGGCGAGCTGTTCGGCTTGCGCTGGTCGGACCTGCATTGGGTGAGCGGCAGGATTTATGTGCGCCGCCAGGTGCAATACGTTCCCGGTCACGGCTGGAGCTTCGTGGAACCGAAGACGCGCTCTGGTCGGCGCACGATCAAGCTGGGCGAGAGCGCCTTGCAGGCTTTGCGGGAGCATTTGGAGAGGCAGCAGGGAGAACGAGTAGCAGCCGGGGAACGTTGGGTGGAATATGGCCTGATCTTTCCATCCAAGAGCGGCACGCCGTTGGACCCGAGCAACCTGCGCCTGGACTTCGCCCGCGTGTTACAGCGAGCTGGTTTGCCGAAGATCCGCTTCCACGATCTGCGCCACACGGCAGCCTCGCTGATGCTCAATCACGGCATCCCGGTGATTGTGGTGTCCAAGATGCTGGGGCACTCCAAGCCCAGCATCACCATGGACATCTACGGTCACCTGTACAACGAGATGCAAGACGAGGCAGCGCAGTTGATGGACGAGCTGGTCACGCCGATATGCACCCAATTGCACCCGAAAAACGAAAGCCTGCTCATCGAGCAGGCTGAACCCCCAGATGTGGGGGAAAAGCGGTGAAATCACCGCCAGATCTGGCGCCCCCGGAGGGACTCGAACCCCCAACCTACTGATTCGAAGTCAGGCGCTCTATCCATTGAGCTACGGGGGCAACTGTAGATGCTTCTATTATAACCGAAAAAAGAAATCCAAAAACAGGATTCCGCGACGGCTTGACAAAACCGGATAAAGCAGGTATTATTTAACTTGATCATAACCCCTCCCCCATGGGGGGGGTGTAAGGAGAAAAAATGCGAGACCGAGAAGACACCTTACGCAGGTTGAAGACCATCGAGGGACATTTACGCGGTATCCAGCGCATGTTGGAGGAGGACGCCTACTGCATTGACGTGATCCGCCAGATCCAGGCGGTGCAGTCGGCGCTCAACAAGGTCAGCACACAGATCCTGGATACGCACCTGAATTCCTGCCTGGTTTCGGCCATGGACAGCGGTGACCCAAACGAGCGCCGCCGGGTGCTACAAGAGATCACCGAGGTGTTCGAGACAGCATCAAAGGTGTAAGCCCGGCAGTAGCGCTTTATCCGTTTACGATACGATTTCAAATTTGGAGGTTTATGATGACCAGCGTGACCTATACCATCCCCAATATTTCGTGCAATCACTGCGTGCACACTATCAAGAACGAGTTGAGCGACCTGGAAGGCGTTAAGACGGTGGAAGCAGATGTAAACACCAGGAAAGCTACCATCATCTTCGAATCGCCCGCCACCGAGGAGGAGATCATCAACCTGTTGAACGCCATCAACTACCCGCCCAAAGTGAACTGAGGAGCAAGCGTAGATGACAACACCAAAGCAGCTTACGCTGCCGATTACCGGTATGACCTGCGCCAACTGTGTCGCCACAGTCGAGCGCAACCTAAAAAAGGTCAAGGGGGTGGAAAGTGCGGCGGTGAACTTATCCTCTGAGCGCGCCACGGTGATCTTTGACCCCACCCTGGCGGGGTTGGACGACCTGGTAGAACGCGTGAAACGAGCCGGCTACGGTATCGCCAGCGGTGAAGCCGACCTAGTCATCCGCGGGCTTTCGGACGACAACGACGCCCGAAGGTTGGAGAAAACGCTGGCCGCGCTCGAGGGTGTGCTCTCGGCACAGGTAAGCTTTACGACCGAGCGCGCCCGCGTGCGCTATATCCCGACGCTGCTCACCCAGCAAGAGCTACGGCAGGCCATTGCAACGGCAGGCTTCCAAGCCATAGAGATGGGCGGTGACGCCGAGGATGCAGAAGCCAGCGCCCGGCGCGAAGAGATCCGCCTGCAGCGCCGTTATTTGACGGTAGGGCTGATCTTCACCATCCCGCTTTTTGTACTCGCCATGAGCCGCGATCTGGGGTTGTTGCCGGCGGCGCTGGCGCATGCCGGCTGGTTGGACTGGGTGATGTTCGCGCTGGCGACACCCGTTCAATTCTATGTTGGGCGGCAATATTACGTTGGGGCGTACAAGGCGCTGCGTAACGGCTCGGCCAACATGGATGTGCTGGTGGCGATGGGCACGTCAGCGGCTTATTTTTATTCGCTGCCAATCGTCTTTGGGTTGCTGTCTGGGCATGTTTACTTCGAAACCGCGGCCGTTATCATCACACTCATTAAGTTGGGCAAGTTCCTGGAAGCGCGCGCCAAAGGCCGCACCAGCGAGGCGATCAAGAAGCTGATGGGGTTGCGGGCCAAAACTGCGCGGGTAGTGCGCGACGGCGTGGAGATCGAAACACCGGTAGATGAAGTGCAGGTCGGCGATATCGTGATCGTGCGGCCAGGCGAGAAATTTCCCGTGGACGGCGTGGTGGTCGAGGGCCGCTCCAGCGTGGATGAATCCATGCTGACCGGCGAAGCGATGCCAGTTGACAAAGGTCCAGGTGACATGGTCATCGGCGCCACGATGAACCGCCTGGGACTGCTAAAGTTTGAGGCAACCCGCGTGGGAAAGGAAACCGCGCTGGCGCAGATCATTCGGCTAGTGGAAGAAGCGCAAGGCAGCAAGGCGCCCATCCAAAAACTGGCCGACCGCATCTCGGCCGTCTTCGTACCGGTAGTAATCCTGATCGCTGCCGTTACGTTCGCGGTCTGGTATTTCCTGGTGCCGCAAGCCGTCAACGCCGATGTGAGTGCCTTCACGCGGGCGCTGATCCACACGGTGGCGGTGCTGGTGATCGCCTGCCCTTGCGCCATGGGTCTGGCAACGCCGACGGCGGTGATGGTTGGCACCGGCAAAGGCGCCGAGTTGGGCATCCTCTTCAAAAGCAGCGAGGCGTTAGAGCGCGCCGGACGATTGAACCTGGTGGCGCTCGATAAGACCGGTACAATCACGCGCGGCCAGCCGGTAGTGACCGATGTGATTGCCGGGCCGCAACTTCGCGGCGGCGAGGATGAACTGGTGCGTTTGGCAGCTTCAGTAGAAAAAGGCAGTGAGCACCCGCTGGGCGAAGCCATTGTGGCCGAAGCCGGCCAGCGCGAGCTGGTCTTGAGTGAGCCACAGGGCTTTCTGGCCGAGGCCGGCCAGGGAGTGGTTGCCCAGGTAAACGGCGTCGAGGTGGCTGTCGGCAGCACCCGCCTACTGGAAAGTCGCCAGCTTTCATTGAACGGTTTTGAGCGCGAGGTACAGCGTCTGCA
Organism: Anaerolineae bacterium; assembly: GCA_013178185.1. Classification (GTDB taxonomy): domain Bacteria; phylum Chloroflexota; class Anaerolineae; order Anaerolineales; family Anaerolineaceae; genus Ch132. Next base: position 28,742 of record JABLXC010000011.1, read on the forward strand.
GGCCGCAGCCCGCACGGCCGTGTTGGTGGCCGTGGACGGCAAAGTAAGCGGTGTGATTGGCATCGCGGACACTGTAAAAGAAGGATCGCCAGAAGCAATCGACGCGCTGCGCCAGCAGGGCCTGAAGGTGGCCATGATCACCGGTGATAACCGCCAGACGGCGGAAGCAATCGCCCGTCAGGTTGGCGTAGATCTGGTGCTGGCCGAGGTGCTGCCGGGCGACAAAGCCGCCCAGATCAAAAACCTGCAAAAGGACGGCCACATCGTGGCAATGGTTGGCGATGGCATCAACGACGCCCCTGCGCTGGCTCAGGCCGATGTCGGCATTGCCATCGGCACAGGCACCGATGTCGCCATGGCTTCTGCCCCGGTGGTATTGATGAGTGGCGACCTGCGGGGTGTGCCGCGTGCCATCCTGCTCTCGCGTCGGACGCTGCGTACCATCCGCTGGAACCTGTTCTGGGCTTTCTTTTATAATGCTGCGCTCATCCCGGCGGCAGCGCTTGGGTTGCTAGACCCGATGCTCGCAGCCGCCGCCATGGCTTTCAGCAGCGTCTTTGTGGTTTCTAACAGCCTACGGCTGCGCAAGTTTTCTGTTTCCTAACTTTTTCACGCCCTGTCTCTGGCGCCTGGCTCCGGAAGCAGGGCAATTTTTCATTAGAGGAGTTTCGATGACCCAACAACGAGGACAGCAAAGGTTTTGGATAGTAATTGGAACGATATTGCTCACCGGCGCGCTGGCAGCTTGCAGCAGCGAAGGCAAGATGGAAGTCAAATTCGCCGAGATTCCGGTAGGGATGGCTTACGCCGGTGGCGAGGAAATTTATTTTATGCACACAGAAGCCTCCGATCCGGATGTAGCAGCATTGCTGACGAAGATGATGGACTCGCCAGTATTGGAGGTTCCGGCGCTAGCGCAAGCGCCTGATGCACTGCTGGCCAATGTTTACGTGTTCGAGAACGGCTTAAAAGGAATGGGGCCCTTGGGGTTCCAACCAGATGTGTTCGACCAACCACCCGGCAGTGCCGGTTACAGCCCGCTGCGTCGATTAAACATCGTGACTTGGGGAGACAATGGAAAAGCACGGTTGTTGAAGTCCGCAGATGAAGTGTTGACGGCTGAAAAAGCCGGAGAACTCAGGATCACGCAGCCTGGCGTAGTGATCAATATGCCGTTCGTCACCTGGCCAGGCGGCAAACGTTAGTCATCCCAACAAAGAGAAGAGAAAAACATGAACAATATCCTGATTGCTTTGATTACAGGATTAACCACCGGCGGCCTAAGCTGTCTGGCGGTGCAAGGCGGGCTACTGGCAAGTTCGTTGGCCAGTCAGGTAGAACTGGACCTCCAAAACCAGCCAGTTACAGCAAGCGGTAAACGAAAAAGGGTTGCCGCGGTTCCGGTGGGCAAAAAGGTGCATCTGGCGCGCCCAATCCTCTTCTTCCTGGCGGCCAAGTTGCTGGCTTATACTCTGCTTGGGTTTTTGCTGGGTGCGCTGGGATCGGTGCTGCAGTTGAACCCGGTCAGCCGGGGCATTCTCCAGGCGGCAGTAGGCGTTTTTATGCTCGGCACAGCGCTGCGGATGTTCAATATCCACCCAATCTTCCGTATCTTTGCAATCGAGCCGCCTGCTTCCTTACGCCGCTGGATCCGCAGGTTTTCGAAAGGCAGCGACTCTGCGGTGACGCCCCTCTTCCTGGGAGCTTTAACAGTTTTGATTCCATGCGGCGTGACGCAGGCCATGATGGCGCTTGCGGTTGGGACAGGCAACGCCGCGACCGGCGCGGCGATTTTGTTCGCCTTTACGCTCGGCGCCAGTCCACTTTTCTTCGCGGCAGCCTACCTGACAACCCGTCTGGGGACGGTGCTCGAAAGGTATTTCACTCGCTTTGTTGCAGCCCTGGTGCTGATTTTAGGACTGATCTCGATAGACGCCGGTCTGACGTTAATGGGCGCACCATTCTCTCCAAGCAATTTGATGATCCGGCTGTCCACGCCACAAGGTGCAGCCGCCGCGGCGGAAAACGATCCAGCCGCGTCCGGAGCTTACGAACTGGTGGTAAACGCTACCGATACCGGCTACCAGCCCGAATACCTGCAAGCGCCCGCCAACCAGCCGTTGCGTCTGATCGTCAAGACACAGGAAACCTATTCGTGCAGTCGGGCGTTTGTCATCCCGGAACTGGACATGGGCGAGATGCTGCCCGCCACCGGCAGCGTCGCCTTTGACATCCCTCCCCAACAGGCCGGGAAAATTCTCTATTTTTCCTGTTCAATGGGGATGTATGGCGGTGCAATCCGCTTCAATTGAACCGAGAAAGCGCAATTTTTACCGTCTAATGAGATAATTTAGTGTCAAGGAAAAAGTATGGCCAAAGTCACCTTTACAATCGCCGATATGCACTGCTCCAACTGCGTGATGCGGTTGGAAGGAATTGAGGACGATCTTCCAGGAGTCCACCGGGCAACCGCCAGTTACCGCAGCCAGAAGATGGAAGTGGAATACGATGAAACGTTGGTAACTGTAGAAGAAATCGCGGCAGCGATACGGAAAAAAGGATATGAACCAACCCACTAAAATCCAAGATGACGCTGATGCCACGCAGCCCGTTCCCATTTACCGGAAGTACGGCGTCAACGGGTGGGAAGATATCGAAGGCCAGGTGATCATCGAAGCGCCGGTTGCGTTGACGGTCAACGGCGAAATGTGGCTGACCTTCATGTGTACTCCCGCCCAGTTGGATGCGCTGGCTATCGGTTTCTTATACAACGAGGGTATCTTGCGATCATCGAAAGAAATCGAGATCCTACGGCCATGTGAGAACAATTCCAACGTGGATGTATGGCTGAATCACAGCGTGAAACGACCGAATAAATGGCAGCGCACCTCAGGCTGCACCGGCGGAGTTACAAGTGTGGTGGTACCTAAAGGTTTGAAACCCTTGCCTGCCAGGCTGCGTATCACCCCAGCCGACCTGGCAGCCGGGATGGACCAGCTCTTCCACGTAGAAGGCCTGTATCAGGAATTTCGTGGTATGCACTGTTCGGGATTGAGCGATGGCGTCGAAATACGCTACCACGCCGCCGATATTGGCCGCCACAATACCATCGACAAGCTGGCCGGGCTCTACTTGCTGGATCCGCGCCCAATGCCGCATAAAATGGTGCTGACCACCGGCCGCATCAGTTCCGAAATGCTGCAAAAATCGGCCCGGCTTGGCGCCGAGGTGGTTGTCTCGCGCACCTCACCAACCTCAATGTCCATCGCGCTGGCTGATCGCCTGGGCATCACGCTGATCGGTTACGCCCGGCGCGAGACCTTCATCGTGTACAGTCACGCCGAACGAGTAGAAGCGTCCTGAGCCTCCCGCAGTTTCTCTAAACAAGAAGCCGCCTTAACTGGCACAAAACATGCACCACTTCTTGAGGATATCTGATTCCTCACAGGAGCGGAGCGTGTTCAATCCTCCCAAACGTTTCCTGCAAATTCTTTTCACTCTGGCGCTTCTTGTCCTTACGTCAGCCGCCTGTAGCACCCTGCCAGAATGGTCCCTCCCGCAGCCTAAAACCCTCTCTGCGACCCCCACTCCTGCGGATGCGCGCTTCCAGGCCGTAGAGTCGGCTCTGCGCGCTGCCATCGCGGGCCGCGAGGATGTGCTTGCTTTCTTGATTTACCAGGTTCGCATCGAGCGGGTAGATTTCAGCGAGGACAGCACGATGGCGCTGGTCTGGTTTGCCCTGTTGGACCCTGAAAGCGGCGAAACGATCCCCGGCGAATTGAGCCTGGCGCTGGCTTTGCAAAGCGAGAGCAGCTGGCGCATCGTTTTACAGGCCGATCCCGACTGGGCTGAAAAACTTGCCCAGACGCCGGACACACTGCTCAGCCCGGAATTGAAAGAACGCTACATGCCAGATGTCCAGCAGATACCTAAGGATCATCAGGTCTTCACGGGTTACCGGTTGCCCTGGCCTGGGGGAACGGCGCGGCGGGTCTCAGGATCCATTGGCCATGTCCTGACGTACAAGACCTGTCCTTCTACCTGCCTGTATGCCTTCGACTTCGCCGACGGTACGATGTTCCCGGTAACAGCCGCGCGCGGCGGGCGGGTAAAGTACGCCGTCTGGCGCTGGCCAAATGGCAACACCGAACATGCCAACTACCTCGTCATCGAGGATACCTCTACCACTCCTACTACCTACCAGGTCTATTACCACCTGGCGCAGGACAGCATTCCCCCCGAACTGCGCACACCTGGCGCGCCGGTTTATCAGGGTCAGTTCATCGGCAACGCCGACGATACCGGCCCAAGCACAGCCCACCACCTGCATTTTCACGTCCACACCAATTCTGGATATTACTGGGGCACCTCGGTAGATATCGTCTTCGAGGATGTCGCCGATAACGGCGGCCGACCGCGTACCTGTACCGAAGCAGCACAGTTCCCAGACTACGGCGCGCAGTGCGCCCGCGGCAACTGGTACACCTCCGGAAACTATGGGGACGACGAGCCGCCCACCGGCGACCTGACCGCCCCGCAAGCCGGGCAGATCATCACCACACCGCTCATGGCAATCAGCGGGTGGGGTAGCGACAACAAAGGTGTGGCGTCCATGCAGGTCCTGGTGAGCTGGGACGGTACCTGGAAGCCGCTCGGAGCACCGCAGACCGTCAGTCCTTTCAACTTCGAAGCCGATCTGTGTCAGGTTGGTGTTCCCGATGGGCCTTTCCTGCTTTCGTTGGCGGTGCGCGACCAGGCCGGGCGCGTTTCGCTGGGCATGCCGGGGCAGCGCTTGTTAGAAAAGAATTACAACTGCAACCCCGAACCCACGCCGCAGCCCTGCATCCCGGGGCCGCAGCAGGCAGCGCTTTTCACTGGCCCCAATTATCAAGGCGCCTGCCAGTTATTCGACCTGGGAGATTACCCGAACGGAACAGCGCTGAGTGCCGTTGGCAACGACGAGGCCGAATCAGTGCAGGTAGGTTCGGGTGTGATGGTGCTGGCTTACACGGGCGAGAATCTGGAAGGCAACCGCGCCGTCCTGCTGGAAGATGTTCCCAACCTGGCTGATCACCCATTAGGAGCCAACGCCATCTCCTCACTATCCGTACAACTCAGGCTGCCGCCCCCCGCCCCGCCGCAGATCATCGCGCCGCACAACCAGTCCGACCTGCCGCCCACCGAGCTGGATTCCCTGACGCTGCGCTGGAGTGGAGACGAGTTCAGCAAGGAATTCCGGGCAGAACTGAACGGCCCAGGCGGTTTCTACCGCACGCTGGAATGGCAAAGCAGCTTGCTTTGGGAAATTGGCGTACTGCCGCCGGGGGATTATACGCTGGCGGTCTGGGCTCGCAACCCGGCGGGTGAGGCACGCGGCGCTCTGAATTTCTCCGTGGCCAAAGTCGAGCCTCCCCCAATCGCTCGGTTAGAGGCGCTGAGCGGCGTCCAGCGCACGACGGCCATGCTGCTGCGCTGGCAGGCCCTACAAAATGAAAAGAATATCGATCATTTCGAGATGCAATATCGGGAAGATGGGGGCGAATGGCAGGGTTGGAACCGCCCATTGCAAGCCACAGCGCGCCAGGCCTGGTTCGTCGGCCAGCCCGGCCGTCGCTACGAATTTCGTTTACGAGCGGTCGGTCAAAAGGGAGACGCTGCGCCGTTCACCGAACAGCCGGAAGTGATCCTGGAAATCCAGGCAAACTGCCAGCCGGACGCTTACGAAGGCGGCGATCCAGGCGACGACCAATTCATAAGCGCCGCCCCGCTGGAGGTGGATGAAGTGCAAGATCATAACCTGTGCGGGTTAGGGGATGAGGATTGGGTCGCTTTCCCCGCCGAAGCAGGAGCAGCCTACCGCATCTCCACAAATCCCACTGGTGGCGGAGCTGCTGTGAACATCCAGCTCTTTGCGCCAGACGGCTATAACCTGCTGGGAGAAGTCAGGCCGCCCGACCTGGCGCAGCCGGCCGCGCTGGATTGGATTGCGCCCGACGATGGCATCTACTTTATCCGCTTCACACCATTTGATGCCGGGTTGATGGGGAGCGATGTGCGCTATCAGGCGCGGGTAGCTCGGCTCTCCCAGGTCTTTACCCCCACGCTGGTTTGCAGCTCCCTCTTGCTCCCGCTAATCTGGGTCCTCGTGCGAGCCTATTTGAAAGCAAAAAGGCAGCCTTTACGGTAAAAACAGGAATAAAAGATAAAACGATGCGCCAGACTCACTGCACTGGCGCACGACAAAACGCAGCTTATTCCTCTGGCGGCGGTGGTGTGGTCATAAAGATCACAGCATCCGCAGCCGCCTCGCCCGGCGTATTCGCCGGGATATCCATTTGCAAAGACAGGCGCACGCGCGGTTCATAAATGCGGGGGATTTCCCAGCTTCCTAACAGGACCCACTGGCCTCCCGGCCATTTGCCCTGAGCGCTGGTGACCAATGGCGCGCCGTCGGCGCGGGGTAATTCGACGCCGTTGGCCAGCAGGCGATACGTGACCACTGCGTTGCCCTGAATTTCAGGGATAAAGACAGCCACCTCATACGTGCTGACCGGCACGCTATCCTGCAGTTCCCAAACGATCTTGACATCACTGGCAGTGTTGATGATCTTCTCGTATTCACCGTTCCAGGCCACCTGGTCGCTCACCGGCAGGAGGAAGTCTATGCCTTCGAAAACTGCCTGTGAGTCGTCAATAATATACTTGATCCGATCCGCCGGGATACGGCTGATCAGGTCACTGTTCTGTTCCGGCTGCGGGACGATCAGCACACGGTCGATTGCCACCGGGCCGGTGAATTCGTCGCGCGTATCCCAGGCTGTGCTGACTGAGAGCAAACCATCTTGTTCGATACGATAGAGTCCAATGCTGTGCCAGAGATCCTCCACCTGGGGAGGCGTGCCAGAGGTGGTCCAAAACTCCACCCGCTGACGGCCGGTAATGGGCTTAAGTTCCTGACCGCCAAGCCCGACGGTGAAAGTGAGCGCGCCGGACGAGGAGTAGAGTGTATCGGATACAAACAGCTCATATAATCCTGGCTTGAGCGGCACATCCATCTGCCACGTGGCCGAGCCGAGGCCAAAGGTGGTGTGGTAAGGCTCGCTGATCACGATGGCCGGAAGCTGCGTGGAAATGGCAGAAGAGGGCGACCAGGCAGGGTTAATGTAATCTGGCGAAGGGGTGACGGCGCGGTCATCATCCAGGATGATGACGCTGGCAGGCAACCAGGGCAGGGGTGGCTGGAGCTCCTGGGAATTGATCGAATACGCCGAAGGGGCGTAAGGCGTGTTGGTAGCCGTCGGGGGAATGGTCGGTGTGAGTGTAATAGTCGGTGTACGGGTCGGGCGGGGAGTAAAGGTTGGCAGAGCGAGCTGGGGCGTGGGCGTGCGCGCCGCCCCCACCCAAACAGTGATAACCGGCAGGTAGAGCCAGACCAGAAAAGCCAGCAGCGCCACTGCCACAGCCCCGATCAGCGCCAGTGTGATCGGGCTGGTTCGTTCCTCTTCCTCCTCGTCATCAGTCTCGTCCTCTTCGTTCCAATCCGCTTCGGGCTGGGCTTCAGGATCGAGCGCAGATTCATTTTGTGGAAAAAGTTCCTCTCCAGAGGATGGATCTGTCAGGTTGGGTTCTTCCTGGCGGGAGTCTCCGGCCATCGCTGCTCCGCAGAGTGAAGTATTGAAAACCGGCGGAGCCCGCCGGCGTTCTAATAATACTATACCGCCCGCTGGTTTGTCAAAGACTGCGAGGAGGGATTTTGAGGATTAATGAATAAGTGGATTGAAAGGGGAATAATTTGGCAATCTCTGAGATCGCTAGAATCCACGAAAATTATGGTGAGAATGGCAGTTTATACGGCGGTCACTAATTTGATCATGTAGACTTAGTTAGGTCTGATCGAAGTGCTGGATCACCGAAGAGGATGGAACATGCAGACTTTTATCTCGATGCTGCAAGGCGTCAACGTCTGCGGGCAGCGCGCCAGCCGGAAGCCAGACCTGAAGGCGCCCTATGAAGCCCTAGGGTTCGTCCAGGTGACCACATTTGTCCAAAGCGGGAAAGTCGTATTTCGCGCTGACAATCGGGACGGGGCCTAAATCGCCCACTTGATCGAGGCGGAAATCGAACGAACTTTTGATTTCAAAGTACCGATGCTGGTGCAGGGCAAAGAAGTATGGCAGCGCGTGATGGCTGAAGATCCATTCCTCAACTAACGGAACGAGGACCCGGACAAATTGTCCCCCATCCCCTATCCACCTCCACAAAACCAAAGGGCTAACTTCCACGCCACCAGCGCGCTGGAATTGCAAGTACAATTAATCGGGTCGGCAAAAAAAATAACTCAGCCAGAAAATCAAAGCACCCCTACACAAAGGAACTACAAATGTCGCACACTGAAGAGACGAATGAAATCCACTGGGATATTGTCGTGCCAATTTTTAAAAATCGGGTCATCCTGCAGGAGTTGGGGATTGCGCTGGGGATTCCTTTCGGAATGCTTCTAATTGTGCTAGCGCTTTCAACTGGCGGCAGTTTTTTCGACAACCAGACAACAATCTTTGCCACGGTATTTTTCAGTCTGTTCCTTGCAGTGAGTTTCTTGTTCGTCTTGCTCGTCATGGGGCGCTATCCAATCAGCTATGTCCTGGATGATAGCGGCATTTCTTATACACCGCAGAATAAACAGAAAAAAAGCAATCGCCTGGTCAACACTCTGGCGATTGCTTTCGGGCTACTATCCGGGAAACCCAGCGTGGCGGGGGCGGGCTTGCTTGCAAATACAAGACAAAAGATGTTTTTGCCCTGGAGCAAGATCAAAAAAATAAAAAAGTATCCTCGCTCTCACACGCTTGTACTCTATGCAAAACCAGCGGGAAAAATGGGCGTATTTTGCACCCCAAAAAACTATCCCGAAATCTCAGCCATCTTGGAGAAACGCATGCAATAACCCACCCGCCTTTCTACAAAGGTAGGGTAGTCACCGAAAATGTTGGTTTTTCGAAATTTTTACCTGTCGTAGTAAAAGCGACTATTTCTTGTTAAGCAGCAGTTCTTCCAGTCGCTTGATCTGGTAATCCACAATAATCTCACCGTCAATGTCAAAGGTCGGCGTAGTACGGCTGCCATTGGCCCACTTGCGGACCTGGTCGGCAGCACCAGGCGTAGTATCGATATCCACTTCGGTGAACGGAATACCATGTTCCTTGAACCAGGCGCGCGCTTTGCGGCAATCTGGGCACCATGATGTGCAATACATCACAACGCCCCCGTGCGGCAATCCTGGAGAAACTGGTCGCTGCTGTTGCTGCACTTTCGCTGCTTCAGGCGAGATTTTCGCCAGCTCTGCAAAAAGGACGTCGTTGCTCGGCTGGTTATCGATATCATGGATGTCCACATAGCGGATGATACCATCTGGATCAATAATAAAAATGGCGCGCTCGGTATATCCCTCGCTCCGCAGGACGCCAAATTGTTGGGCAACCCGGCCATGTGGCCAGAAATCACTCAAAATGGGATAGCTAATTCCACCCAGGCTTTCAGCCCAGGCTTTCAAACAAGGTACATGATCAATGCTGATGCCCAGAACCTGGACATTGATCCCTTCAAATCGCGCCAGGTTTGCCTGGTACGAAGGGATCTGGCTCGTTCATATCGGAGTCCAGGCCTGGGGGAAGAAAACCAGCACCACGGTTTTGCCGCGCAAACTGCTTAAGGTGATGTCTTTATCCAAATGGCTCGGCAGGGTAAAATCTGGCGCTTTATCTCCAACGGTTAGCGGCATACAAACTCCTTGCAAAAGGTTTCGTAACCCTATTATACCCTTTTGTGAAAAAAATCTTATTCTCAGACATAACCGCCCTAGAAAATCGGCATTCATGACGTTACGGGCTGAGCCGGGGAAGCAGCCAAATCACTTTTTGATTCACGGCCCCTTCGAGGGCGCGTACCTTGAACCCAAAAGAAACCTCTTTCCCTACCAATCCCGATGACTGGAGGTCGATATCTACCGGCGTTACCGCCTCATCAAAAATCTCATACCAGGAGGCCAGAACCTGTTCAGGGCCGCCACCTAACCGGTAGGTGATGAGCATCTGAACATTGCAAGCCGGATATCCTAAATAACAGCCCAAAATTGTCCGCAGATGGCTGCCTGGCGGCACCATCACCGCCTCGAAGCTGCCGGAAATTTGTCCATTAGGGATATTTTGGGGCGACATGACCAGTGCAGCCTCGTCGTCCACGCTGCCGGTCTCAAATTCAGGGTTAGCCACTCGGATCGCAAAACCGCGCGGATCACCCTCCTGCAACGGGCAATCCAATAAGCCTGCATCGCTTTGCCAGCGGGCGCTGCACACGTTCTCTGCAAAAGAATATTCGTTTGCCACTCGTATGCGCACCATCAAGGAGGTCTGCCCACCGTTCCCCAGCCCAAAAAGAACGCCGTTGGGGCTGCGCAGCTTCCAGCTCCCCTGGTAATTTCCAAGCATTGACGGCGCCTGCAAGTTGAGCGAAACCCGTCCCTTTTGCCCTGGCAGGATCTCTCCGCCCGTTACCAGTGGCGCCGAGAGAACGCCCATCGCGTCGCCCTCTCCCGAGAACTCAAATTTGAAATCCGAATTCCAGGTGCAAGAACCCGTATTCTGCAGTTCCCAGGTTTTGGTAAAGCGGGATGATGGCGGTATGGTTGTGTTCTCCGGGATGTTCACTTCGCGCACCAGAAGCGCCCGTTCACAGGGCGCAGGCCTGGTTGGCCCAGGGGTCAGCGTAAAAAATGGCGGCGGAGTCGGTGGTGAACCGGGTTGGGTCGGAAGCGCCGTTCCCGCCCCGGAAAGATTGGGAGATTCACCGGCAGCAAGCTGAGTACGGATCGCAGCCAGGGTACGGGCGATATCCGTGCGGGTTTGACTTTCAGCCTCAAGCGTCGCGGTCGGGCGCGGCAGATTACAACCCGTCAGCCAGAGCATAGCAAACAAGAAAAACACGCCTCTACGCCTTAACCAAAAAGGGACCACCAGCCAGCGCTTACTCAAATCTCCACCCCCAAAGAATGCATAAAAAACTATTCTCCCAGGTAGATGCCCTGCCAGATGGCAACATCCCCTTGCGGGCCGCCATTGGTCTCAATTTCAAAGGTAAAGCGTACCTGCTGCCCAACCAGCCCAAAGCGATTGAGGGGGATACCAATCTCCGCGTTCAGGCCGTCATAAGTTTCTGTCCAGACCCCCAGCACCTGGTCTTCATTGCCCGGAACGCTGGCGTAAATGGTGGCTTTGAAATTACAATTTTCCTCGCCGTAACCGCATCCGATCAGGCCGCGGATATGACTACCGCTAGGCACTTTGATGGGCGCAAACTTTGCCCGGATAACTCCGTTGTCGCGCTGAGGCGGAACCATCACCAGGGAATAACCGCCGGTCAGGCCATTTTCCAAACCAGGCGATTTTTCTTGCTTGAAATAGCCGTTAGGATCTTTGTCCTTGGACGGGCAGTACATTAAGCCGTCGTTATTGCTCCAGACCGCGCTACATAGGTTATCCACAAAGCTGAAGGTGTTTCCAGAACGAATGGACACATAGAACGAACGATTGCCGTCATCCCCCCACCCAAAGATCGCTCCATTTGGGTTGCGCAGCTTCCAAAATCCGGTGTAGGTGCGGTCGCCAGTAACGTCTGGGGAAACCAGTTCAACCGTAACCAGGGCAATTTGCCCCGGCAGGACGAAACCATCCTGCATCAGCGGTGTAGAGGCGGCCCCACCAAGCTGGTCGCCGCCCGAGAACACCACCGAGTAATTCTTATCCCATTTGCAATAACCGGTATTCTTGATGGCCCAGGTTTTGCGGAAAACGGTTCCAGGAGGGATAACAACGTTATCAGGGATCGTGACATCGCCGACAAATGACATCATATCCAGGCAACCCAAACTCGAATTTTTAGGTTGGGCGGTCTGGTTCAACGGCATTTGGGTTGCAAGGGTTGGTGTGGCTGGCAGTGTGGCGGTCGGCGCAGCCGTGGAGGTCTGCTCTAGCCCGGCCACCCTGGTTTCCAGTATCGCGACCGTAGCGGCGACAGAGGTGTTCAACTGATCCTGCGGGACCATGGTAACCGTTGATGCAGGTTCAGATCCGCAAGAGGACAGAAAGCTGGCTGAAATCACCAGCAAAATAGCCCATAGTTTAAGTTTTTTCATTCGAGTACTACCTTTCTCCTACAAGCAGCCGGCAGCCTGCCAGGCTTGATTTAGCAGCATTATACCTTACCGATCAGCGCTTTAAAAAACAGGCCGATCCTGAAGGTCTGGCCGGATAGCAAATTTTGGGCGCGAAAGATGCCAGCCGCGCTGCTCACCACCAGCACAGAAGCGCCCGCCAGCAATACAATCGATATAGCAATCTGCCAGACCGGAACCGCCCCAACCGCCAGGCGCATCGGCATCGTCACTGGCGCAGTGAACGGAAAGAGGCTCAAAGCAACGGCCAAGGCGCCGTTCGGGCGGGTAACCAAGACCGAGATCAGCATCAAAGGCGCCAGTAAGGGCATCATGATGAACAGGGTAGCCTGCGAGGCCTCCCGCAAGTTAGCGACCAAAGCGCCCAAACCGGCCATCAGGCTGGCGTAAACCGCAAAACCCAATAGAAAATATATCAGCCCCCAACCGATCAAGCTGGCCGAAAGCGATCCGAAAGAGTTTAAGACGGATGAAGACTGTCCAAGTAGGCCGAACAAGCTATAGCCAATCCCAGCCCAAACCGCCACCTGGAACAAGCCGGCCAGTCCAAGCGCGACCACCTTTCCGGCCAGCATCTGCACGGGTTGGAGCGAAGTCATCAACACTTCGAGCACCCGGTTCTGTTTCTCTTCGGTCACACTGCTCAACAAAAGGGAAGCAGAGCCAAAAATCACTATAAAAAAAACCAGGGCGATGATGTATGGGATGATATAGGTGGTGATATCCTGCGGATCTCTGGCTGGCATCTGGTTGAGGTATTGGTAGCGCAGGTTGATCGGGTTGCTGATGCGCTCCAATAATAGAGGCGCATCCTTAAGCAAATTATACAGGATGGCTTCTTTTAACGCATCGGACTGCTGAACCGCGCTCAGGGGGTTAAAATCCGGCCGGACCGATGTAATCCTCCCGCTTTCCAGATAATCTTGGTGCAAGATATAAAAAGCAGAAATCTCTTCTTGCTGCAGCGCCCTCCGCGCCTCGTCTTCCGATTGGAATTGGAGGAGCCTTTCTTTTGACGGCTCCGGCAGGACCTTGATCAAACCAGAAAGATCCACAAAACCCTCCGGTTTTTCATCCTGCTCGCCCTCGATGATCTGTATCACCGACGCTGGAGCCGCATTGCGATCTTCACCTTCCACCACCGAATAGAGCAGCATGATCCCAAAAGGAATAAGCGGCGTCAGGAAGAGCGTCAACATAAAGGAGCGCCGCAGCACCGTTTTGGCAAGTTCAAATTTAACAACCAGCCAGATGCGCCTCATAATGCCTTCTTTTCCAGTCCGAATAATTCTTTAAGCGCCAATCGCTTACCGTAACGGAGCATTCCAAGTCGAAAAGCTCTTCCGGCCAGCCAGATCGACGCTGCTGCGCAGACATATAACAAAGCGATGGAAAACGCAGTCTGCCAGACCGGCACTGTAGTAAAAGCAAATCGCACTGGCAACGTCACCGGGGCTGTCAATGGAAACAGGCTCATCACAACCGAAAGCGGGGCATTCGGGTTTTTCATCAACAAAGACATAAACCAGTACGGCATCACCAGTGGGATGGTAAACCAACCGGCAACAGCCGAAGCCTCGCTGGTCTCGGTCGCCGTGGCTCCTACTGCAGCCATGAGCGCCGCAACCATAATAAAAGCTGGTAGGATGGCTGCCATCGTAAGCCAGAAGGTTGGGGTAAAGACCTGGATACTTTGTATCCACGGAACAAAAGAACGGAGAAAAATCAAGCCAGCGATTGGCGCAACCAGCCATAAGAAAAGCTGCGTCAAACCAACACTCAGGTTACCCACTATTTTCCCAGCCATTAACTGCGTGGGAGAAACAGAGGTGATCACAATTTCCATCGTTCGATTCTCTTTTTCCTCCACAACAGCGCGCAGCAGATAACCGCCCGTCATGTTGACGACAAACATAAAAAGCACGCCAGTCGCAAGAGGGATGGCAATCTCAACCCAGCGCCCCTCTCCCGATTGGCGGCTGCCATCCAGTGTTTGAATATTCAGCCGGTCGCCTGAAAGCAGGCGGATCTGCACCTCTTTCGGTAGATCTTTGACCAAATTCTCTCGGACAAAACTTTCGAAGGCAGTTTGCGCCCCCTGTGAAGGGGTTTCCTTTGCGACCAGCCTCACTTCACCGCTTTCAAGGTAATTTTTAGAAAAAACGTAATAGCCCTGAATTTCGCCTTTTTCCAGCGCCTGCAATGCCGCCTCTTCACCCGGAAAGGCAACAATTTCCACGTCGCGGAATAATTCAGCGGCATCCGGAGCAGATTCGACCGGATTCGCCAACCAGTTTGCAAGATCCACGTAACCTACCGGACGGCCATCGTATTGCAAGGCCACCATGATCACCCCAAAAATGCCCATCGCAACGACGATCATCGGCAGGCTGAGAACAGCAAAGATAAATCGCTTTCGGAGGACATGGCGCAGATATTCATAGAGAAAAACTCGCCAGATCTTCTTCATCCCACTTTTTGTTCTCCCTGTACCACCTCAATGAAAATCTGGTCAAGGGTAGGCATCGCAATTTCAAATCTCTCCAGGCCAACGCCCGATTCCACCAGCCCGCGCAGGACCTCCTGGGGGGATACGTCCTGGCTCAAATGCAGTAAGACCGTACCATTATGAGATTCTCTGGACACAACGCCAGGAATTTGTATTGGAAGCTCACCGACCGGTTTGACAAGCACTTCATGCCCCGCAAACTGGTGCCGAATCTCCTCTAGACGACCGTAGAGGACCGCCTTTCCCTGGTTGATCAAGACCAGGCGGTCGCAAAGTTCTTCAACCTGGTTCATCTGGTGTGTACACATCACAATGGTCACCCCCTTCTCGCGCTGCTCGCGCATCAAATCCTTTACCATTTGCGTGTTGACAGGATCCAGGCCGCTGAACGGTTCATCAATGATGACCAGCTCAGGATTATGCGCAAAGGTAACAATCAACTGCGCTTTTTGCTGCATACCTTTACTCAACTCCTTGACTTTCTTTTTGCGATGCTGGTTCAGGTCAAAACGTTCCAGATAGGCGTCCAGGCGCTGCCGGGCATCCGCGCCAGTGAGCCCTTTTAAAGACGCCAGGTAAGTAAGTGCCTGCTCCAGGC
Source organism: Anaerolineae bacterium (assembly GCA_013178185.1). GTDB lineage: Bacteria > Chloroflexota > Anaerolineae > Anaerolineales > Anaerolineaceae > Ch132. The sequence continues at coordinate 44,075 of JABLXC010000011.1, forward strand.
GGATATCCTGGTATAAACCGCGTTCTTCGGGCAGATATCCGATGCGGTCCTTCTTGGCCTCGCTCATCGCGCCCCCCAAGATGCTGACCTGGCCACTGTCGGGCTTGAAGATATCAAGGATGATGCGGATTGTCGTGGTCTTCCCCGCCCCGTTCGGTCCTAACAGGCCAAAAATCTCACCGGATTCAACGGAAAATGAAACGTCATCCACGGCCCGCAGGCTGCCAAATTTCTTGACGATATGGTCAATCTGAATCGCTGCCACAGGTCTCTCCTGACTTGAAACTCGTTAGGATTATAACAAAGGTTCCGCCCCCCAAAAAAACGGGGGGGAAACCAGTGCGCGGGCGGTCGCTCACAGCCACAACCAACTGCCAAAAGACAGGAAAAAACTGTTATTCTTTTTCGTATGGGATTCCTTCAGAAGCAGGCGCCTGGCCACGCCCCACAACCCCTGCCAGCACAATCATGGTCGCAACATAAGGGGCCATCAACAAGAACTGAGAGGGGATTTCAATCTGCAAGATGGCAAGACGGGAAGCCAGGGAATCGGCAAAACCAAACAACAGCCCCGCGCCAAAAGCGCCAAAGGGCATCCAGTTTCCAAAAATCATGGCCGCCAGGCCGATGAAACCACGTCCGGCTGTCATCACCTCATCAAATCGGCCTACCGAACCAAGTGTAAAATAGGCGCCAGCAAAACTTGCCATCATCCCGCCTAACAGGACGGAGAGATACCTGGTCCGGATGACATTGATTCCCAGGGTATCGGCAGCCTTCGGGTGCTCGCCTACCGAGCGCATCCGCAGCCCCCAGCGGGTATAAAACAACCCAACATGCAGAAGGATGAGAAAGAGGAACATCGCATAAATAAAAAGGTTGTTATTAAAGAAAATTGGACCGAAAAAGGGAATATCCGCAAGGCCAGGGATCGGAAATGATTTGAAGATTTGTGGGTTATTGATTTCCATATATCGTTGCATGAATTTCGCGGAGATATAAGAGGTCAACCCGGTAGAAAGAATATTGATCACTGTGCCAGCAATGATCTGGTTGGTCTTGTACTTGATGGACAACACCCCAAGCAGCAATCCCATCAACGCCCCCACTGCAACGGCGCTCAGAAGGCCAAGCCAATTATTGGTTAAGCTGCCCACCAGGGCGCCGACCATAGCGCCTGCCAGCATCATCCCTTCAATCGCAATATTGATCACTCCAGCGCGTTCACAAAGGATGCCAGAAAGCGCTCCCAGCGTGATCGGCACTGCCTTCGACAACGTTGTCGAAAGCAGTCCGCCCAGGTTGAGCGACTTTCCAGCAGCAGCCCAAACCAAAAATCCAAAGACGAACAATGCAACCACTACGGCTAGTACCCAGTTCGTATACCGCTTGAACCCTTTGGCAAGCTGAACACCACCCAAAATGGCCGCTGCAATCGCCAGGATATTCAGCGTGCCCATTGAGGGCAACACCCAGGTAGGCAGGACACTCGTAAGGCCGCCTGGTGTCAATTCAAACTTTGTGATCTGGTCGCTGGCGACATCCCTGGAAAAGAAGAAATAAATGCTGAACGCCAGCGCCAGAAAAACCACACCCATGATCCGTTCTCGCGTTGGAGAAATCGTTTCGATCTTTTTGTGAAAGGCTTGAGTCGTCATAAATCCCACCCTTACTTCATGGATAAGTGGATCCCGGGTTGTTCTTGAGCTGGTTGTTTCAGCCGGTAGATCGTCCGGATGATCGCCGGGGCGGCGATGAACATCAAAATGACTGCCTGCAAGACCGAGATGATGTCATTTGGAATTCCCAGAGAAACCTGCATAGGCGTCGCCCCATTCCGCAAGGTGCCGAATAAGAGCGAGGCCAGAACAACGCCCAGCGGGTGGCTATTCCCCAGCAGCGCCAGGGCGATGCTGTCAAAGCCATAACCGGACGAAAAAGCCATCGCCAGGTTATGATTGACGCCCAGCACTTCGTTTGCTCCAGCCAGACCTGCCAGCGCCCCGGCCAGTGTCATAGCAAGAATAGTATTGCGGGCAACGTTCATCCCTGCATAACGACCGGCAAACGGATTTGACCCCACCGTTCGCAGTTCGAAACCCCAGGTGGTCTTGAACAAGAACCAATAAACGACCCAAGCAATCGCCAGGGCAATGAAAAATCCCATGTGAAAGCGGATAGGATCATCAAAGAAGCGCGGCAACTTGGCGCTGTCCAGAATCGTTGGGCTGACCGGGTTGAAGGATTCGGGGCGTTTCATCGGGCCCGTCAACAGCCAATCGCTCAGCCGGAAGGCAATATAGTTCATCATAATTGTATTGATGACCTCATGGCCACCAGTCTTCGCCTTCAACCAGCCGGGGATCAATCCCCAAATCGCCCCGCCTGCTGCCCCCGCCAGGAGCGCCAGCGGAATATGGATGATCGCCGGCAATCCTTTCACCGCGTAGCCTACAAAGGTCGCCGTTGCGGCGCCGATAAAAATCTGGCCCTCTGCGCCGATATTGAAAACGCCAGCCCGGAAACCTAGAGCCACCGACAGACCCGCAAAAATATAGGGAGTAGAGGCTACCAGGCTTTCCAGGATGGGATTGAATGCCCGGCGAACTTCAAGCGGGTCGCCGGATTGCAGCGCCGTGATGATACGGGTTGGACTTCCCAGTGATCCGGTGAAGAGCGCTACATAGGAGTTCCAGACCGTTCGCAGCGCTTCAGAGAGTCCCGCACCAAAAGACTGCCCGAAAGCGGCATAAACGCTTTCAGTTGTAACGACAATGAAGATGCCGCCAATCACCAGGCCGGTAAACACAGCCAGCACCGGTATCAGAAGAATTCGCCCGATGCGGGTCTTTCCTTGCTGCTCTTGCGCTGCCCCGGAAATTTCCTCCAGAAGGACTTTCCCGGCGTCTTGTTTATTTACTGGTTTTTTGTCCAAGGGAACCCCCGCTACGCTATCGGCAAGCCACTTGAAGCGCCCGCTTGAATTTTTTCTGGCATAACCCCCGCCATGAGCAAACCAATATTCTCCTTGGTTGCTTCCTTCGAAGGAACCACTGCGATAATATTGCCGCGATACATAACTGCTATACGGTCTGAGAGCTGGAGGATCTCGTCAAGCTCAGTCGAAGCCAGTAATACAGCAACACCCTCATCCCGTCGTTTGAGGATCTGGCGGTGAATATACTCAATCGACCCGACATCCAATCCGCGAGTGGGTTGTGCAGCAACCAGTAAACGGATGGGACGCGAAAGCTCACGGGCAACGATCACTTTTTGCTGGTTGCCCCCAGAAAGCGACCCGACCGGCGTCAAAGCGTTGGGAGTGCGGATGTCAAATTTCTCAATTAAATCATTGGCTACCTGCAATGCTTTTTGCCAGTCGATCACCTTTCCCCTGGCAAAAGGCTCCAGATAGTACTGGCACAAGATCAGATTGTCCATAACAGGAAAAGCCAATACCAGGCCATCTCGTTGGCGGTCCTCCGGGATATGCGCCGACCCCAGTTCGGTTACGATGCGGGGGGATGCCCGGGTGATATCCTGACCTAACAGGCGGATCCTACCGCTCAAGGGAGTGCGCAAACCAGTAACAGCCTCGATCAACTCGGTCTGTCCGTTGCCCTGCACGCCGGCAATGCCTAAAATCTCCCCGGCCCGTACCTCAAAAGAAACCCCTTCCACCGCAACCTGATGGCGGTCATCAGCCAGCATAAGGTTTTCGGCTTCCAGCACAACTTCACCAGCCTTAAGGGGGCTTCTCTCCAGCTCAAGCTGAACATCGCGACCAACCATCATCGAAGCCAGTAAATTCTGATCAGCTTCGGCAGGCGCCACGGTACCAATGACCTTGCCGCGCCGGATCACTGTGATCCGATCCGCCACCTCCAAGACCTCGCGCAGCTTATGGGTGATGAAAATAATTGACTTCCCCTGCTCGGTGAGCGAGTGCATGATCTTGAAGAGCTCATCAGCCTCTTGCGGCGTCAATACAGCAGTAGGTTCATCAAAAATCAGGATATCCGCTTCCCGGTACAGTAGCTTGATGATCTCGACGCGCTGCTGTACCCCCACAGGAAGATCTTTGATATAACTCTGGGGGTCGACCTCTAAACGATACTGCTGAGAGATCCGTGTAATACGATCGGCTGCTTTTTTGCGGTCGAGAAACCCTCCCGGCCGCAATTCTTCCGCACCCAGCATGACATTCTCCGTCACGGTGAAGACCGGTACCAGCATAAAATGCTGGTGGACCATCCCAACGCCCGCAGCAATTGCATCGCTTGGGGAATGAACCTGGATTTTCTGTCCGCGAACGAAAATATCACCTTCATCCGGCTGGTACAGCCCATAAAGAATGTTCATCAAGGTAGTCTTTCCTGCGCCATTTTCCCCCAGGAGCGCATGGATCTCTCCCTCTTCAAGCGCCAAATCAATATGGTCGTTGGCAAGCACACCTGGAAAACGTTTTGTAATCCCTCTTAATTCCAGAACAGGCGCCATAGATCTCTCCTATTGAGGAGTCTAATTGTATCTTTTATTTTACCATAGCCAGGAATAATAAAAAGCCGGCGCAAGGCGCCGGCTTTGTTGCAAAAAACTTTCTGTTTAGGGAGCAACCTTAATTTTACCGGCGATGATATCTGCCTGAATAGCCTGAACTTCAGCCTTGAGTTCATCGCTCCAGACGGATGTATCCGGAAGGCCAACGCCGTTGTCCGCCAGCGTACCGGAATAAATCCCGCCCTTGAAGGTGCCATCTTTCACCTGTTTGGCGGCGGTGAACACGGCGGTCTCGATCTTCTTCATGACAGAAGTCAGGATGATATCCTTGTAATCGGGAGCGCTGATCGTCCAATCGGTGTCCACACCCACGATCCAGGCGTTGCCGCGTTCTTTGACGGCAGCGGCGGTGCCAAGACCAACTGGGCCAGCTACTGGCATGATGATATCGGCGCCTTCATCCATCAGCGTCTCGCCCATCTTGCGGCCGTCATCCGTGCTCTCGAAGTTCCCGGTGAACAGGCCGGTTTGCTTCTCAGGATCCCAGCCCAACACCTCGACCTTGCCGCCCTTCTGCTCGTTGTAATACTTGACGCCCATCGCGAAACCATCCATGAAGATGGTGACGGTCGGGATCTGAATGCCACCAAATGTGCCAACTTTGCCGGTCTTGGTAGAAGCAGCTGCAAGATAACCGGCCAGGAAAGCAGCCTGATCAGTCTGGAAGGTCAAGCCCAAAACATTCGGTATAGTCGGATCGTAAGCGAAGTCCACGATGGCGAACTTCTGATTCGGGTTCTTTTCTGCCATGGCTTTTGTGGCGTCGCCCAGCAGGAAACCAACCGTGACGATCAGATCGCATTTCTCTTCGATGAATGCGTTGATGTTCTTCTCGTAATCCGTCTGCTGCTGAGATTCAAGATATTTGGCTTCAAATCCAAGTTCTTTTTGAGCCATCTGGGCGCCTTCCCAGGCCGTAGCATTGAAGGAGCGATCATCGACACCGCCGGTATCGGTGACTTCGCAAATCTTCATTTTGGCTGGAGCGGCAGGCTGAGCCGGCTGACAGGCGCTCAACAGCATGGTTACCAGAAGTATGGCAGCCATTACGATATAAAGTTTTTTGGACATTCTTTCTCCTCCATCATGAGAATGAGAGAATAGATATAAGGGGCTTCTTTTTTCCACCCCAGCTTCATTAATGAGTATAAACCGAATTAGAAAGCAAAGCAAGCCCCGTCCGTACATCATTCTTGTGATTCAAGAGACGAAAGTTTTTTAGCCTCGCCGCGGCGCACTCCTAACATCATCACCCATGCCAGGATAAGAAAGATTGGGCTCAAGAGCATCATCAGGTTGTAATTATTATTCGAAAGCCCCACAACGCCGCCGAACATCACCGGCCCCGTAATCGCAGCCAGGGTAGAAGCAAAATAATACAAGCCTGTATAAGTACCAATACGAACATCCTCGGTCATATCCACAACCATCGGAAGAGAATTGATATTGATCATCGCCCAGGCAAAACCAGCCACCATCAGGACCAGGGAAAGCGGATACAACCCCGCCGTTTTGGTAACCTGGGCAAATTTTGCGGTCAACAACGCGGTTGGCGTGAAGTACAACACCAGGATCGCCAGCCCCATCAGGGCAATCCCCGTCATAATTGTCCGGCGACGGCCAAAGCTGGCGCCGATATACCCGGCCGGAAGCGCGAAGATCAGAAAAACGAGTGAAATATATGTGAGTTGAAAAGCCGAATCCGCCTCAGCCAAACCAAGGTGATTGACCCCATACAACGTGAAAAAGGCTTCGATCGCATTGTAGCTAAGAAACCAGAAAAAGATCGCCAGCAAAATGCGAGCTGCGCTTTTCTCTTTTTCCCCAAACACCATCTTCACACTCACCAAAATGTTCGGCAATTTTTCTTGCTCTTTCTCATCGAAAACCTTTGGTTCTCGAATAAAAAGAACAACGAGCAGAGCAGAAACCAGCACCAGCGCCGAACCAAGCCAAAAAGCATAACCCGGATTGCGCGCATAGAGCATGGAACCGACTGCAAACGAAACCACTGACCCCAACCCGCCCATGAAGTTAATGATACCGTTAGCCTGTGAACGATATTGAGAAGGGGTAATATCCGGCATAAGCGCTACCACCGGCGTACGCCAGAATGCCATGCTGATCAGTAGCCCACCCGCGCAGACGGCGAACAACGGCAAAATTGAAATCACAGGCAGCAGGCCAAAAAACACTGCCCCAACCGGCGCACCGATCAGGATAAATGGCAGCCGTCGGCCAAGCGGAGTGCGCAAACGATCCGACCATGCCCCCACCGGCGGCTGGATCAACAGCGCAGCCACATTATCCAAGACCATGAAAACGCCAATCCACCAGGCGCTTAATCCAAACTTGCCGTCCAGCATCAAAGGAACGTACGCATTGTAAGTAGCCCAAATGACGCTCACGCCAAAAAAACCGAACCCCAGCAAAAATGTTTTTGAATAGCTGAATGTTTTCATATCTCCCACACCGTATCTTGGATGGATTTGTCCCCCATTTGGAGAAACGCAGGGGCAAAGCTGCTCTATGCTTCCTCTCCTGCAGAGGGATGGTTTGGATCAGCGGACAGTGTCTCCAGAAAGTCGCGATCGGCCTGATTGAGCTTAAAACGCGCCAGCATATCTGGACGGCGTTGGAATGTGCGCGCCAGCGCCTGGTTGCGCCGCCAGCGGTTGATAGCAGCATGGTTGCCTGAAAGTAATACCTCTGGAACCCTCCAGCCCCGAAACTCAGCCGGGCGGGTGTAATGCGGGTATTCTAACAAACCCGAAGCATGGGAATCATCCAGCGCACCATCCGGGTCCCCCAACGCTCCCGGAACCAGGCGGGTGAGCGCATCTACCAGAACGAGCGCCGGCAGTTCTCCCCCAGTCAGGACGTAGTCGCCAATGGAGATCTCATCGCTGACAAGGTGCTGCCGGATACGCTCATCAACGCCCTCATAATGGCCGCATAAGAGAGCAAGATGAGGCTGAAGAGATAATTCCTGAACGACTTGCTGCGTCAACAAGCGGCCCTGCGGCGTCAGTAAAATAACAGGGCAGGCAGGCGGTGCCCCAAGTACAGCTTCCACCGCTGCAAAGACCGGTTCGGGTTTCATCACCATACCCCCGCCGCCGCCGTATGGGGCGTCATCCGTGATATGATGGCGGTCGCTGGTCCAATCGCGGATGTTGTGCAGTTCCACCCGCAACAGCCCGTTCTGAACAGCCCGATGCAGGATACTCGTTTCCAGATAAGGCTTAAACACCTCAGGGAAAAGAGTAAAAATATCAAATTGCATGGTACGATTCTACACGCAAATTCTAAATAGCGGTTAGGTCACCGATACAGCATCCCAAAGGGTTTCATTGTTGCCTTAAGGTCGGATTAGAAGCCCGCTATGCTACCTTGACGAGCCATTAAACCAAATGGTAAGATGAAATTATGTACTTAAAGGGAAGTCGATGGAGTTACACCCGGCGTCGAAAACGTTCAAACCCCTGGCGGGTGATCTTCCTCGCCATTTTGGTTGGCGCCGCCATTTATATTAACCAGGTGGTCGTGCCTGCCACCCCTCCGCTCTTTATCCCAACCGCCACCCCAACCCGAGCCCCCGAATCCTTCGTAGCCGATGCAGAGAACCTGTTGGAGCAGGGAAAAATGCTTCCGGCAATCGCCGCCTACCAACAGGCTGTCGAAGCAGATCCGAAGAACCCGGCCAACTATGTAGCCCTCGCCCGCCTTCAAATCTATACCGGCAAATATCAAGATGCCGTCGTCAACGCCGAAAATGCCCTGCTGCTCAATGCCAACAACTCGATGGCGCTGGCGCTGCGCGGTTGGGCCAAGGGTTTCACCGGAGATTACCTGGAAGCCATCGGCTCCCTCAAAGACGCCATCAAGATCGACCCCAACAACGCATCCGCCTATGCTTACCTGGCAGAAGTAATTGCATTGCAGGTGCAGGCAGGGGAAGATACGCTTGGGTCATTGGAACAGGCGATCGAGGCTTCTCGCATGGCACAACAACTCGGCCCAAACCTGATGGAAACTCACCGGGCGCGCGGCATTGTCCTGGAAATGACCTCGAACTACGAAGAGGCGGCGCGTGAGTTCGAAGCCGCCATAGCCATCAACACCAACATCGCAGATCTGCACCTCGCGCTCGGAAGAAATTACCGCTCCCTGGAGCAATACGAAAAAGCCGTAGAGGAATTTAATCGCGCCAATGCACTCAATCCCTCTGACCCGCTCCCTTTAACTTACATCTCTCGCACCTACGCATCGGTTGGCGAATATGCCAAAGCCATTCAGTTCGGGGAACAGGCCGTCAAAATTTCGCCCGAAGACGCCTTCCTTTACGGCAACCTGGGAACCATGTATTACCGCAACCGCGAATACCCCAAGGCGATTACTAACTTGCGCCTGGCGGTGCGCGGCGGTAAGACCGAAGAAGGAGTCGAAGTCAAGGGTTTGCCTTTGAATTATGGCCGGGTAGCCGAATACTACTACACGTATGGGCTTGCACTGGCTCGCCAGAGTGATTGCAACGAAGCAGTGCAAATCTCAAATATGCTGTTGCAAGCTGTACCCAACGATGAAACTTCCGTTTATAATGCACAAGAGATGGTCAATATTTGTAAAGATGTCGTTGGAAAGATTCCAACCCTGGCGCCCAACGCTCTCACTCCCAGCCCACAACCTTCCGCCACAGCAACCCCGCCGATTGTTATGCCCATCCCAACCGGTACGATGACTACGCCCTGAGCCTGATTTGCAATGAATCTAACTGGAAAATATCCAACTTTCAGACGCCACGCCCCTGCGACCAATCCCTACCGGGTGCTCGGCATCTTGTTCCTGCTGGTTCTCAGCCTTTTTCTGCTGCGCGCAGTGCAGAAAGAGCAGATTCAATCTCCTTTTGCGCCCACCCCCGTCCCAACCCGTTCATCGCAATCCTACACCAGCGAGGGCGAGACCCACTTTGTCGCCGGAAATCTACCAGCGGCCATCCAGGCATACCGGAAAGCCGCCGAAGTTGATCCCCAAAACGCAAACGTCCGCGCCGAACTGGCGCGCATCCAGGTATATTCTTCCGCTTCCCTTACCACTGATGCGCAAAAACGAGAGCGCTTACTGGAGGCGCGGGAATCCATTAACCAGGCCGCTGAGCTGGCGCCCGAGAATAGCTATGTCCATGCCGTTCGCGCTTTGGTGTTAGACTGGCTCTCGAACCCAAACATCGCCGGGGATCAAAGAGAGACTTATCTGACAGAAGCTGAACAGGCCGCGGTGCGGGCGCTGCAAATTGACAACCAGAACGCCCTGGCGCTGGCATATTATGCAGAATTATTGCTCGACCAACAAAAATATTTACAGGCTGAGCAATACATCCGCCAGGCAATAGAACGAGATCCCAGCCTGATGGATGTGCATCGCGTCAATGGCCTGGTCATGGAAACCTTAGGGGATTATGGAACCGCCATAGAAGAATACAAGCGCGCCATCGAAATTACCCCTAACCTGACTTTCCTTTACTTGAATATCGGCGTGAATTACCGCCAACTGAAACAATATGACATTGCCCTGGAATATTTTGCCAAAGCAGCCAGCATCAATGAACAGCTGGCCATCAACGACCCCATCCCTTATCTTGCAATTGGCAAAACATATTCACAAACCGGCGAATTCTTCGCCGCAGCGCAAAATGTTCGCAAGGCGTTGAACTTCGATCCCACCAACCCTGATGTGTACGGTTCTCTTGGCGTCATCTACTTCAAATCTCGCAACTACGAAGGCGCTATCCCTGCTTTGAAATGCGCCGTGAGAGGCTGCACCGCCCAGGAAAGCTGTGATGTCCGCCGTTGCAACCCTGCAACAGAGCCGGAAATTGAAATCAAAGGCTTGCCCCTTTCAGGCAGCACTGTCGTATACTACTTCACCTATGGATCTGTGCTGGCAGGGATGCACCGGCCCACCGACGAAAATAACTATTGCGAAGAGGCCATGAAAGTCCTGCGTGAAGTACGGGCAGGTTTTGCCAATGATCCAACCATCATCCAAATCGTAGAAGCCAGCGAACAGATCTGCGCATCTTTCGGCTTTACCCGCTAACGCCATTATCAGAATTTTATAAGAAACTTTTCACGCCCCTTGACTTCTGCTTCAAAGACGGGTATTATTTGAAACGCTTTAGCACTCAATACAGGAGAGTGCTAAAGCGCCAATAATTTCTGAACAAACCTTGAAGCAGGAGGAACACATATGTCTTTAAAACTCAAACCCCTCGGTGGTCGCGTGGTTGTTGAACCGATCGAGCAGGAAGAAGTGACTGCTGGCGGTATCGTCCTACCCGAAACAGCCAAAGAAAAACCCCAAAAAGGCGTCGTCCTTGCCGTTGGCCCTGGCGACCGCGATGAAGATGGCAAGCGCATCCCAATGGATGTGGCAGTGGGCAACAAGGTCTTGTATGCCAAGTACGGCGGCACTGAAGTTAAAATCGACGACAAAAAGTTGTTGATCCTGCGCGAAAGTGACCTGCTGGCAATCGTTGAAGAGTAATCTCATACAGAGAAATTAAAACAAGGAGTGTTATCTTATGGCTAAACAACTTATTTTCGCAGAAGAGGCTCGACGCCAGCTTAAAACCGGGATAGATGTTGTGGCAAACGCAGTGGCAACAACCCTTGGACCCAAAGGTCGTAATGTTGCCGTAGATCGAAAGTTTGGTTCCCCCACCATCACCCACGACGGCGTTACTGTAGCAAAAGAAATTGAACTGCAAGACCCTTATCAGAACATGGGTGCCCAGCTTCTCAAAGAAGCCGCCACAAAGACCAACGACATCGCTGGCGATGGCACCACAACCTCAACCGTTTTAGCGCACGCCATGGTTACCGAAGGGCTAAAAACCCTCTCTGCCGGCGCCAACCCCATGCTGCTCAAACGCGGCATTGAAACTGCAGCCAAAGCGGTTTCTGAAGCCATAAAAAGCCAGTCCATCGCCATCAGCACCAAAGAAGATATCGCCAATGTTGCCACCATTTCCGCCCAAGATCGCACCATCGGCGAGCTTATTGCCGAAGTGATGGACAAAGTTGGAAAAGATGGCGTCATCACCGTTGAAGAATCCAAGGGATTGGAATTTGAAACAGAATACGTCGAAGGTATGCAGTTCGATCGCGGCTATATCTCGGCATATTTCATCACCGATTCAGAGCATATGGAAGCGGTGATCAGTGAGCCGTATGTTCTCGTGTACGACAAGAAAATCTCCGCTGCTGCCGATATCGTTCCGCTGCTCGAAAAGCTGGTTCAGAGCGGTAAACGCGAACTGGTGATCATCGCCGAAGATGTGGATGGTGAAGCGCTGGCAACCCTCGTGCTGAACAAATTACGCGGCATGTTGAACGTCCTCGCTGTGAAAGCCCCTGGCTTTGGCGACCGCCGCAAAGCAATGCTGGGCGATATCGCCACCCTGACCGGCGCGCAGGTGATCTCAGAAGAGACCGGCCGCAAGCTGGAAACCACTACCGTCGCAGACCTTGGTCGCGCCGAAAAAGTCGTTGCCGATAAAGACAACACCACGATTGTCGGCGGCAAGGGCAAAGAATCAGAAATCAAAGGTCGCATCGAGCAGATCCGGGTTGAAATCGAGAAAACCACCAGCGATTACGACCGCGAAAAACTGCAAGAGCGCCTTGCAAAACTTTCCGGCGGCGTAGCCATCATTCGTGTTGGCGCTGCAACCGAAACTGAACTTAAGGAAAAGAAACATCGCGTCGAAGATGCGCTTTCCGCTACCCGCGCAGCAGTAGAAGAAGGTATCGTTCCCGGCGGCGGCGTCGCGCTCATCAACGCAATTGCCTCCCTCGAAAATGTCAAGATGGACCATGAGGATGAACAAATCGGCGTGAACATCGTCCGCAAATCGCTTGAAGTTCCCACCCGCCGCATCACTGAAAACGCTGGCAAAGATGGTTCCGTAATCATCGAGAACATCCGCCAGGCCCAGAAACGGGAAAAGAACAACAAGATCGGTTACGATGTCATCCGCGATGAATATCTGGATATGGTCAAGGGTGGCGTTATCGATCCCGCCAAGGTGACACGCGGCGCGCTCGAAAATGCAGCCTCTATCGCAGCCATGATCCTGACCACCGAAGCGCTGATCACCGAAATTCCTGAGAAGGAAAAAGCTCCCGCGGCACCCCCCATGCCGGAATACTAAACCAATCGTCTTGAGACAGAAACAGGGCAGGTTGATCGACTGCCCTGTTTTTATTTATGGTCAGGTCACCCTGAAAGGGTTGAAATCCGTATGGGTATCGTAGAAATCTTCGTTTTCGGCTTTTTTAAGCGTTGAAACCACCCGGTAAGTCACCGGCGTCATCAGGGCTTCAATTGCAACTTTGAAAACGTAGTTGGTTACCGCAAGGCTGACAAAAATCTCCCACGGGAAGACGCCTGCGAGGGTTGCAACCAGAAGGAAGATCAGGGTATCCACGCCTTCGCCAACCAAAGTGCTCCCAATCGTGCGCGTCCACAGCCAGCGCCCCTCTGTCCATACCTTCATCTTCGCCAGAATGACCGAATTGCTGAACTCGCCAGCCCAATAAGCCGTCAGGCTCGCCAGCACGATGCCGCCGCTGCTCATGCCCCCCAAGATGACCTGATAGGCGTGATCGCCAGCATAAGCTTGCCAGTTCCCCTCTCCGGGCAACCGCTGCACAATCCAAAAGACAAGCGCGCTCAACGCCAGGCACGCAAACCCGGTCCAGATCACACGACGAGAACGCTGGTAGCCGTACACCTCTGTCAGCACATCCCCAAAGATATAGCTGATGGGGAACAGCAGCGTCCCGGCGTCAAAGGAGAGGCGCACCCCTAAGAGGGACACACCCCAGTCCACAATCTTCGCAGAAGAAGCGATATTGCTCACAATCAATACCGTAACAAACAGCGCCATGACGCGGTCAAAGTATTGGTAAGAACGTTCAGGATTTTTCATGCCAGGATTTTCATCAAACCTTCAAGAGTGCAAAAGGAGAGCACTGATCTTAAAACCAAAGGAACTCCCTTACTTCTTAACCTGGATCAGGCTTTCCAGTTTCGTCAGAAGGGGAAAACGTCGCCAGCGGGAGGATGAAGTCTGGGTCCGCCAGGAATCGATCGCCTCTCGGGCAATCTGGTAACCATGATCTATCAGTTCTGTCGAGTGGCGAAAGTCCCAGAACGACACCGGTTTTTCCATCGTCAGGGAGATACGGCGCACCATCACCCCGCGCGCTTCCGCAAGCTCCATTTCCAATTGGATCTGGCGGTTCTCAACCGTTTGGTTTAGTTTCCACAAAAAGGGACGCAAGCCGCGTTCCGAGCTATCTACCTCATATGGATTGAACAAATCCAGGGCGATAATCTCGGTTGCGCCTTGTTGTAAAGCCGCCTCGATGGGCAGGTTGCTGACCGCGCCGCCGTCCAGCAGATACCGGCCTTCTTTTTCCAAGGGGAGCATCCAGGGCGGCAGAGCAATGGAAGCCATCATGCTCTCCAGGACGGATTCTTCTGGATCCTGACCAAAGATAACCTGACAGCCCGAATTGAGATCGGAAGCGACAATGAACAATCTTACGCCTTGAATATCCTTGAAGCGCAATTCAGGCGTCAGGCCCTGCGCAATGGCATATTCACGGATACGCTGCTGCGAAACCCCTGGAGAGCGCCGAAAGAGCGTCCGCATGATCTGCCACCACAGGTTCGCCGGCAGCAAATCCTGGTTCACAGAAGACTTCCAGGCTTCTTCCAGTTTTTGTATTCCCTCAAGGTGATACCCATGAATAGACAGAAACGCTGCATTCACAGCCCCAATCGAGGTGCCGGTTACCAGCGTAGGTTGGTAACCAGCCTCAAGCAGGGCGCGTAGCGCCCCCACCTGCAACGCGCCGCGTGACCCGCCGCCGCTCAAAACAAACGCCAATTCTTTTTTCATCTATCTTCCAGAAACCCGATTTTCACAACATGATGACTTGCCGAAAGTATAATGGAATTGCAGCAAGTTTTCAATACGACGTGCTGGAGTTCAATAGGAAACTCCGGACAGGTCCTGAACCAGAGGCATGAAAACCGCCAACCTCTCAGCTTTTCTACCCACCGCAAACTCATCAGCGTGCCAGAGTTGTCTTTAGCCTGCCTTGCACTATAATGAGGTTATCTTTCATGATCTTTTTCATTCTCTTCGGGGAGCGTTGATATGGATTTATCATCGGAAACAACCTTGCGCGGCCGGTACAAGATTATCCGGCAGCTCGGAAAAGGAGGAATGGGAGCTGTCTATCTGGCTTACGACACCTCACTCGAAACCGAGGTTGCCGTCAAGTGCAATCTGAACCCGAGCAAAGAAAGCTCCACCCAATTTTTGCGAGAAGCACGCCTCCTGGCAACGCTAAGACACTCCAACTTGCCGCGCGTGATTGACCATTTTATCCTCGGGCAGAGCCAGTACCTGGTCATGGATTACATCCCAGGAGATGATTTAGGCACCCGACTCGAACGGGAAGGCCCACAACCCATTGAAAAGGTTTTGCAATGGGCAGACCAGATTTGTTCTGCCCTGGTTTATCTGCACAGCCAGAATCCGCCGGTCATCCATCGGGATATCAAACCAGGCAATCTCAAGTTGATGGCCGATGGAGCGGTCATGCTGGTAGATTTTGGCATCGCCAAAGCGGCTGACACCTCTCAGGCCACCGCTACCGGCGCGATGGGATATACACCGGGTTATGCTCCCCCCGAACAGTATGGCGGCGCCCGCACCGGGCCTTATTCTGATCAATATTCACTGGCAGCGACACTGTACGTTTTACTCACCAACCAGAAACCCGCCGACAGCGTCCAGCGGTTGCTGAACCAGACCGTGCTGACGCCTTTAAACCTGCTCAATCCCAAGGTGCCACCTTATATCCAATGGGCCATTGAAAAAGCGATGTCGGTCCGCATCGAAGACCGTTTTCAAGGCGTCGCAGAATTTCAAAAAGCCCTGAAAGACCACCGCTATTATCAGGCAGCCATGCGGGCGCAACCTTCGAAGCCAACCGCCAGCGTGCCTGTTACCCAAACCTCCCCAGCCATCCAATATCCCCCCAGCCAGCCCCCTATACCTGTCACTACCCCCCACCTGACCTACCCACAGTCCACCTCGCCATCACCAACACACCCCCAGGCAACCATGCAGGCCTACAGTCCGGTGCCTTCCCAACCAATTGCGCCCCCCAAAAAGCGCTCCTTTGGGCTGATTGCATTGCTTGCAGGGGGCGGCGGGTTGGTTTTGCTGGTCGTGGGTATTGTCGCAGCGCTCATCCTCCTGCAGGCTTCGGGCGTGTTTGGCGGAAAGCAATCTCCCACGCAACCCCAACCAGCCATCGTGCTCACGCCCGAGGCAAGTGAAACACCCCAGCCAACAGCGACAGAACCCCCCCCTCCTCCGCCAGCTACCGAAACACCCCCACCGCCGCCTACCGAGACGCTCGTCCCGCAGCCGGTGCTTCGCCCCGTGACCGGTGAAAAAGTCCTGGCTTATGCCAGCGACCGTTTTGATGGAAAAACCCTGCAAATCTGGACGATGAAAATTTTTCTGGATGAAGCAGGAAAACCTGTCGCCGACGAGTTAAAGCAGGTGACATTCGATGGCAGCGATAAGACCCAGCCAGCCTGGTCGCCGGATGGAAAACGTCTTTTGTATGTTTCAGAAGGGAATTCAGGCACCGGTTTAGATATTTTTCTGCTGGATCTCTCGAAAGAGGGCGCCCAGCCTGTCAATCTAACCCGCCAGAAAGGCGACGATTTTGACCCGGCCTGGTCGCCCGATGGGAAATTCATCGCTTTCACCAACCGGGGAAAATTCACCGATACCAATTTATTGTATTTTATGAGCCCTGATGGCACCAACCTCACACGCTTGAGCCTGGACTATGAGGAGTATTCGCCCACCTGGTCCCCAAAAACCGATTGGCTGATGAATGTCATTCACGCTCGCGACCACCGCTACCTGTTCATGCATTCGTGGGTTGGCAATATTTACCCCACCCCCTTCCCAACCCCGCAACAGTATGATCCCACCACTTTCTTCGGCAGGTTAGGAGAGGTTGACGATCCAGCCTGGTCGCCAGACGGCGCTCATATCGCTTACACCCAGGTGAAAGGCGAATCCAAACAGATCTATTCGCTGGAATACAAATCGCGCGGGGCCGACACCAGCCTGTTGACCCCAGATTCAAATCGTGAATACGAGCCAGCCTGGTCGCCGGATTCTCAATGGATCGCTTTCAATTCCGAACGGGACGGGAACCTGGAAGTTTATATAATGACGGCTACCGGACTCTTGCAAACCAACCTGACCAACGAACCCGGTCGCGATCTTGATCCTGCCTGGCAGCCCTGAGTAAGTCCCATCTTACCAGGCGCGAAGAAAGACCGCCCGATTTACAGGCGGTCTTTTGATTGGCTATGCAGCGTCAGGTTTTGGGGGTTGCGCTTCATTCGATGCTCTTGTCTGTTTCTTGGTTCGCTTTTTCTTTACCAGTTTTCCCGCTTCGGGGCTAAGCAACATCATCAGACGGTTGAGCGCCTGCGGATCATATTCCCTGCGACCACAGACATCGCACACCCAGGATGGAAAATCCGGTACAGTAATTAGTTCATTTCCTAACCAGGTGAAATAGGTAATATAATGACGACGCAGTTGACCTGCCTGGCACTCTGCACAAGTCATGGTTGGTTCTTCAGGTTTCGCAAGCGATGGAACGAGTCTCATAATGGTTAGTTCGCAGCATTGACAGTAAACGGCTGTGTCAGGACTTTGATCTCATCCAGCGGCCAATAAACCGCTAGCGCCCTTCCAACAACATTAGAAATTGGCACGAACCCCCAGGCATGGGAATCGGAAGACTGGTTGCGGTTATCGCCCAAAACAAAGAGAGAGCCTTCTGGAACGGACCATTCTCCATCATACACCGGCGGCGAGGCGGCATACTTCTCAGATAATTCTTGATCGTTCACAAAAATTTTCCCATTGTGAATCTGAACCAGATCCCCCGGAAGGCCAATAACTCGCTTGATGTAGTCTTCAGAGGGATTAGGAGGGTAATGAAACACGATAATATCCCCATGCTGGATATTCCCCAGGCGATAAGCCAGCTTATTGACCAACACGTACTGCCCCGGTTGGAGTGTTGGCTTCATGCTCACATTCTCAACTCGAACCCTGGCGATAACCGAGTCAATCAAAAAATACAGCACCAGCGCCAGCAGAATAGTTTGAAAAGTTTCTAAGAAAAACCGCCAGGCGCCCGAGCGCGTCTTCTTAGGCAGAGGCGCCGGGGGAGGGAAAGATGGCGCGCCGGGTTGATCTATATCGAACAAACTACCTCCACAAAGTTGCTATTTATGACATTATAAAGCTGGATAGGTTCAAGGACAAGGGAGGAACAATTGAAAAAATCAACGGCGTGCTTTAAGTACCAGCCGTATCGGGGTGCCGATATAGGGATATTGTTTTCGAATCGCGTTTTCAATAAACCGCAAATAAGAAAAATGCGCTAACTTGGGATCATTAACATGTAGCATAAAAGTTGGGGGATCGCTGCGAACCTGGGTGGCGTAATAAATCCGCAGAGAACGACCGGATTTTGAGGTAGCCGCATGAGCATCCTGAGCCTCATGGATGATCTGGTTGAGCGAGGATGTGGTAATCCGCGCTAGTCGCTCCTCCTGGACGCGCAAAGCCAGAGGCAAGACTTGGTCACAACGCTGACCGGTGAGCGCCGAGATAAAAAGGATCGGAACATAATCCATAAAATTCAACTCCCGCCGGATCAGTTCGGTGGTATGCTGCATGGTATAGGTATCTTTTTGAATGGCATCCCATTTATTCACCAGCACGACCGCGCTCTTCCAGGCTTCCAGGATGAAACCCGCGATATGGGTATCCTGAGCGGTAATGCCTGTCTCAGCGTCAACCAGCAGCAAAGCGACATCTGCCCGCTCGATGGCGCGCATCGATCGTATGACGCTGTATTTTTCAACACCGGGCAGAATGCGTCCCCGCCGCCGGATGCCCGCGGTATCGATCAGTGTCACCGGAATGCCTCGAAAGGTGATATGAGTATCCGTGGCATCTCGCGTCGTACCGGGGATAGGACTCACAATGGCCCGATCTTCGCCAATGAGTCGATTCAAAAGGCTGGACTTGCCAGCATTCGGCTTTCCAACCAGGGCGATTTTTACCGCATCGTCTTGTTCTTCCTCCGCAGCCGGCGGAAACATGGAAATCAAGACATCCAGCATATCGCCCGTACCTGTGCCGTGGATGGCTGAAATTGGGTGAGGATCTCCCATCCCTAACTCATAAAATTGGTCAGCCGCCCGCCGCAGTGGCTCGCTATCAGCCTTATTGACCACCAGAAGAACCGGCGGCTGGGGTTCGCCATCCACCACCTTCTGCTTGCGTCGCAGCATGCGGGCCACTTCATGGTCGGCAGGGGTTACTCCCGAGGCCGCATCCACCACCAAGATCACGACATCGGCTTCCTGGATAGCTACTTCAGCCTGGAGACGAATTTGCTGAATATAGTCCGCCGAACCGATCGATAGTGGTTCTTTTCCACCAGTCGAAGGGTCAATCCCGCCCGTGTCAATAACATCAAAAGGTACCCCAGACCATTCGGCCTGGCCAAAAAGACGGTCGCGAGTGGTGCCGGGCACATCATCAACAATCGCCATCGGCTCCCCAACCAGACGGTTGAAAAGAGTGCTTTTGCCTACATTTGGCCGCCCCACCAGGGCAATGACAGCTTTCCTCATCATCGTTCTACCTCACGGGACCGGGGAAATCGTACTGGAAGGCTGCGGCGAGGGGGTGATGGTGGGTGTTTTCCCCTTCCTGGGTGTCCCCGTGATGACCACTTCGACAGAGCCCGGGATGATCGATTCGGTAACCACATCAGGGTTTTCGGCTTGTACCTCGGGGACGCGCTGATACGTGCCAGGAGACAACCCTGTCAGGTCCAGAATAATCCTGACATTTTGCGGGTTTAGGGCATCTAAAACAGGGATAGGGCCCGATAGGAAAACATCAACCTCTTCCGGGGAAATCTCGGCCTTGAGACCCTCTTCCAGGCCAATCACCTCGACCTTCATGCTATTCAACGTCAGACTGCCTTCGATGGTCGCAATGCCTACCTGTACGGCCACTGTTTGTTCGCCCACCACCAGTACGCCAGGGGGAAGGTTGAGGGGGAGGCGCACATCCAGGTCGTCCTTTGCCCCTGTCAGATCAAGCGGGGTTGTTTCCACATAACCAGGCAGGTTGCTCACCAGCTGGGGATCAGAGGAAAACACGGTAACAGCCGGTGGAAATACCGAAATATTGGTCACACGGTATCCGGCGCCAATCTGGCCGTTCAGGACCACCTTCACCACAACATTGCGGTAACCGCCGCGCTGCGTGATTTGCACCGAGACATTGACGCGATCAGGGGTAATACTGACGCCTTCCACAATTCCCCCACTGGCATCCAGCGCCTGCAAGTTGACCACACGATCAATATTCTCCGAGGCGCGGTTATAGTTCAAGAGGGCGCGCACCTCCTGAACCTTTTTTACCAATGACTCAGGGCCACTGACTACGGCCGTCTTTTCAGAGATCTGAGGGGATTCAGCCTGAAATCCGACCGCTGGTTCTCCTTGCTGTACCAGTTGTATGCTCATCGAGCGGCTGGCCAGCGGCTCCAACACCACGGTCACATTGTTCGGCGTGTAAGAGACCACCTCGACCGGACGAATACCGATCTGAATCTGAACCGGCAGGATATGCTGCCCACTCGTCAAACCCGAAAGATCAACCACGGCGCGGATGGGCACTTGTTCAACCAGCAAACGGTTCCAAATGGACTGCGGGGCGTTCAGCGTTAACGAAATCTGATCGGGCGCATCCGCAACATTGATCAGCGCAGGATCCTGGCCAATGAATTCAATCGGTACCGGCTGCGGATAAAGGCGTTCCTGGATCGGGTCCGCTTCTGTGACAGAAGAAATCCAGACCGCGACCGCAAGGATAAAAGAGAGCGCCAGTTTCGGCAGATTTCGGCTGAGACTGCGGAGCAATTTCAGCATCTAATCCTCCTGCCTCGGGCCGGGTTTGACCAAACGATTGAGCCAATCGAACAAGGTCGCGCCGTTTTTTTCTGAGGGCTGGTAAAAAGCCATCAAGATATTTTCCAGCCGTTCGCTGTCTAACCTGCGGATCATACGTCCGCTGTGCGCCACCGAAATTGATCCCGTCTCCTCAGACACTACCACCGCGACCGCATCCGATGCCTCTGAAATTCCTAAAGCCGCTCGGTGGCGCAAACCCATCTGGCGGTCTGGCGATCGGTTCAAGATGCCGCTGGCCGAAAGCGGCATCACACAAGCCGCAGCCGCTATCCGCCCGTGGGTGATGATGGCGGCGCCGTCATGCAGAGGTGTATTGGGAAAAAAAACCTGCAAAAGCAACTCAGGGGTCACAGCTGAATCCAGCCGTACGCCGGTTTGTATGTATTCCCACAGGCTGTCGCTGCGCTGCAGGATGATTAATGCCCCATGCTGGCGGGCCGAAAGACGAGCCGCAGCGCTCACGATCGCCTTGATCGTAGCTTGCTGAAACTGTTCATCCCGAACCGGCTGCCGCCACAAGATGGGTTCTGATCCAGCCCGGCCTAACCGTTCCAGCGCCCGCCGGATTTCAGGGGCAAAGATCACCGGGATGGCAAAAACCAGAGCCGGAAGCGCAGTGCGCACCAGCCAGGAAAAAGCAGGCAGGTTGACCAGGCTCGTAAATAGGCTGAGCGCCAAAACCAACAGGATGATACCGCGCAACAGCACCACCGCCTGTGTATCACGCACCAACATCATAATCCCAAAGAAAATAATGGTAACCAGCGTGATATCCAGGATGCTCAGCCAGTTCAGGCGTTGGAACAAGAATAATAATTCGCTCAGCAGATCAGGCACAAATTCTCACTCATTTCCATTATTTGATCCCGGCAACGGATGTCCTAAATCGGCCTTAACACCCGGTCAATCCGCAGTTGTTTAAAATAGACCTTCATCCCTGGCCTCAAAGATTCTTGTGCAGCTTCTTGCCATGCTTGCACGCCTAAAGCCTCAGGGGTGCGCGGCTCATATCCAAGTTTTCTCCATTCCGATTCCAGGTGCGACCATTCCGAAGGCAAAAACACCAATGAAACTTCGCACTGTAGTTCCTTTGAAGCCCGCTCCATCTCATTGACCAACACCGGTAAGGCCTGGTCAGGGGGAATAAATGGATCAATCACCAAATCGAGGGTGCGGGCTACCAGGTTTTCTACCTGCCAGCCGATCAATCCAACAAACCGCTGATTCAACTGGATCAACAGAAACGCTTTCTCGCCAAAAGCAGCCATGATGTCATCCGGCGTTAAGACCGGGTCGCCAGGCCGGCGGTGCTGATTTAACTTTTCAGCGATCTGTGCGGAATGTTGAGGTTTGCCGCGCAAAACGGTGACTTCGCCGATCGGCTTTTTGACCTCAGTGACCCAGGTAGGTGGTTCAGCGGCAAGTTGTCCCACAACTCGTTTCCAGGCGTCATTAACTTGTTTCCAGGTTTCTGTAAACGTAGCGTCGTTTCGAATGACAACCTGCGCTGCCGCAATTTTTTCTTCCTGCGGCGGTTGTGCAGCAATGCGCTGCTTTGCTTCGCTCTCCTTCATGCCGCGGCGCTTGACCAAACGCTCCACCTGGGCTTCTTGTGGGGCATAGGTCACCCACAGACTATCGCACCAGCGACCCATCCCGGCCTCAATCAGTTTGATTGCCTCGATTACAATTACCTTCTGGCGCGAGCGTTTGACAAGCAATTCAACGGCCTGCCCGACCAGGGGGTGAACAATGGCTTCTAAATGGCGAAGAGCCTCTGGATCAGCAAACACCACTCTTGCAAGTTTAGAACGGTCGATCTCGCCATCCTGCCCGACCACCCACCGGCCAAAAGCCTGGATGACCGGCTGGTAACCCGGCGCGCCGCGCGCCATCGCCCGGTGCGCAAGCGCATCTGCATCAATTCCATACGCGCCTAAATGTTCCAGCATTTTACGGACGACGCTTTTGCCCGTGCCAATGTTGCCGGTCAATCCAATGACGAATTTATCTGCCCATTTGCTCACAACAAGTCCAGTCTGTTTCGTGTTTTAGCCACACCACTTTGATGATTTTAGTCGTGCAGAGAGAGAATGTCAAACCATCTCGAATCTGGTTCGTCAGGGTAGCCAGTTTTTAACCACCCAAAATCCCCCTTGCTGCTCTATCCGGGAAGCGGGACTGAGAATTTCGAACCACGTTTGCCCTGCCTTCAATGGGAAAAGATTGCCCTGGTCGTCAATCAGACTGACAACCGCATCCTCATCCTTCCGTTGCCAGTGCAAGCGATACATCCTGCCATCGCGCGCCAGGTAGGCGGGCCCAGAACCGACCAGTTGGATATCATACACTTCAGAAGAAGAATTTTTAATCAAAGGGTAATAGACTGCTAACAAGATCACCACGTTATCGGCGGCAATTTGCTCTCCCGTGTTTCGGTCCAGGAGAGGAACATACTGCGGTTTGTCATCATTGATATCATTTTCGCTCTCTGAAGAGCGAAAATAACGGCTGCTGGAAAAGTCATATTGCCAACGATTATAGCTTGCACCCGAAAAACGAATATTGATCTGCTCTGCAAGCTCCCCTCCCTCAGGGATAGTATCCGAAAAAACCATTCCAGCGAGATTCTGCGGCCGGTTGTCGATGGCATACTTCTCCAGAATCGGATCCATGAGCGTCAGATCGGCCAGGAGGTAATTTTTCCCCTCCGGATCATAACGAAAAAGCGCCGGGGCGGTATTAGGGCCTTCCCGCACCAGGCGGCCACCAAAATCGGAATCGACCAGCAGGTTGAGGAGTTCTTCGTAAGCGCCTCCAAACACCAAAACCGATTGGTAAGCCCTTACAAGGTGAATATCCACATGGCGCGCAGATCGTATGGGGCCAACTTTATCGGGAAATCGGCTGTAAAAGATCGCTGCAAAACGGGTATCGCCAAATTCAATAGAATATTCAAAAACCAAATCGGCCACCGACAGGCCAAACGGCGGACGGTCTTCGCGGGGAGCATTTTGGATTTTCACAAGGATTGGACGGCGGTTCAATTGAGAAGGATCCTCAACGCTCAAGCCGGTCAGAGGATTGACTTCAAGCAAAACTGGCGCGGCAGCAGCCACAGTCAATTGTGAGGTCGTCTCAACTGCTGGCCTGGGCAATTCAGTCTCTGTGGGAGATGCCAACAGTTGGCCTGGGGTTTGCTGTACTGGGGCGCCTGCAGCGCAGCCGCTCAGAAAAGCCAGAAAGAAAGCAATGTTTATGAGAAAGGAAACCTTTTTGATCATTTTGCGTATAACATTTTAATGGCATTCACAAAGGGTTCGCTATAGGTCATTATACCTTGCATGGGACATATTTTATCTATATAATGAACTTCATTATGCGTATCCCCCAGCTATTTGAAGACCGCCAAGCTTTACTGAAACTCGCTCCGTTCGTCGCTGCCGGTCTGGTCCTGGGATTCTGGTTGACCTTCACACCTCCGGGCATTCTCGGAAAAGCAGATGCAATTGCGTACGCGGTCTGCCACCGAATCTCCTCACGCTCCTTCTTTCTTGGGGATCGCCAAATTCCGTTGTGCGCCCGCTGTTCGGGGATGTACCTTGGTGCATTTTTAGGGTTGATCTATGCCATGCGGGGAGAACGTCTTGGAGGGATGCCGAACCTTAAGATATCCATCCTATTGGGGGCTTTCTTCCTGGTTTTTGCCATAGATGGCGCAAACTCTTACTTGCAGCTCTATCCTTTCATCTCGCCTCTGTATAAGACGGAAAACTGGATGCGCCTGGTCACAGGCAGCGGTATGGGGCTTGGAATGGCGGCCATCTTGCTGCCTGTGTTCAACCAGACCGTCTGGCAAAACTGGATGGACAAGCCCATCCTCCATTCCTGGAAACAGATAGGTACTTTGATGCTCCTGGTCGGGCTGATCGATCTGGCAGTCCTTTCACAAAATCCGTTGCTGCTCTTTCCGCTGGCCTTGCTCAGTTCGGCGACGGTGGTTATTTTGTTGGGAATGATTTACACCATTGTGTGGGTGTTGGTGCGCAAAAAAGAGAACGCCTTTCAGAGCTTGAACCAGATGACCGGTTATCTGGCGGCAGGATTTGCAACAGCGCTCTTACAAATAGGTATAATGGATTTAGGCCGGTACCTCATAACCGGCACTTGGGCTGGCTTTTTTTCTGGCTAGAGGAGGATAGCAGAAGTGGAATTGTTAGGGATATTCACCGCTTTTGGGCTTTCGGCCAGCGCCGGACTCAATGCCTACATCCCGCTCCTCATCGTTGCTTTGCTGGCAAAATTCACCAATCTCATTGTGCTGAAGTCCCCCTGGGATACGTTGACAAGCTGGTGGATCATCGCTGTGATTATCATCCTGGCGCTGGTCGAATTTTTTGCCGATAAGGCCCCTGCCATCAACCACATCAATGATATCATCCAAACCTTCATCCGACCTGCTGCTGGTGCGGTAGCGTTCGCCGCTAGCGCGAATGTGGTTACCGAGATTCATCCGGTGTTGTCGTTGGCGCTGGGTCTGCTCATTGCCGGCGGCGTTCACACGGTCAAAGCAGCAGCTGTCCGCCCGGCGGTTACGGCAACAACCGGAGGTGCAGGCAACGTGCCGGTCAGCATCGCAGAAGATGTCGTCTCCGCGGTGATCTCGTTCTTATCCGTCGTCTTACCCATCATCATCGCTTGCCTGCTGATCATCGTCACATCCTGGCTGGTCTTTATCCTTTACCGGCGGGCAAAACGCTCATCAGAAAGCCATATCCGCTAAGCTGTAATCCCAGGAGGAAAAATGACCGATACACCTCAATATTCTTATTCGCCGCCCCCAGCTCTTGCAACCCATACCAGCTCGATGGCTATTATCAGCCTGATCTCTGGAATCGCAGCCTGGTTGGGCATTTTTGGGCTTGGAGGACTGTTAGCGGTCATATTTGGCCACCTGGCAAAAGGAGAGATCCGAAAATCCGGCGGCGTGATCACCGGCGATGGGATGGCTACGGCTGGCCTGGTGCTGGGTTATGCGAACATTGCCCTGACAATCGTCGGCCTTTGCCTGTTTCTTTTGCTCTTTTTGGGCATACTTTCCACGCCGTTACTATGCCTGCCCTTTATGAACGAAATTAACTCCACTTTTTCAACCATCCCCTAGGAGGCTATCATGAGCTTTGAGCAGTCAAGCGACCCAACCGTAATGGCAACACCCCCCGTCCCCCCAATCGAACCGCCAGGTTTCAACCCCGATCAGGTCGAGCCGCCCAAAAAGAAAAAGACATGGCTGATCGTGCTGATCATCGTCCTGGTGCTTTGTTGCTGCTGCCTCTTGATTGGCGGCGCCGGGTACTGGATGTACCAGAATGGGGCTATCGAATCGAATTTCGAATTCAACTTCGATGACTTTTCTTACCTGCTGCCCTACCTTGCATAGTTAGCTCGATCTTGAGCCAAGCGGTTTGTAAAGATCGCCCTCGATTTCTTGAAGGCGGAACGTAACCGGCGGTAAAAACAATCTTTGAAGTTGTGCAAGCGCAGACAACGCCTGTTGTTGCGCTTGCGGCGTTAAGGGCAAAGCTTCGAATTCTTCCTGATCCAATACAAGCTGCCTGCCATCCGGGAAAACCAGCAAATCCAGCGCCAGGTCCGTATAGGAGACCAGCCCATTTGAAAATTCAGCCGGGTATGCGATATTGCAATACCACCCTTTCAAGAAACCTGTTTCCTTATCATGAATTTCAAAAATGTTATACCAGCGGTCGCTGAAATAAGCTTCAAAAAACAGGTCGCCCTCAGCCAAAAGGATGCCGTGAAAAGGCAAATCCGACCGGTTGAATCGCGCCGAAAGCACAATGGCATTCTTTTGCCAAAACAAAATCGAGCCAGAATAACGCCAGGTCTCTTCACCTGCCAGATTTTTCTTAATCACAACGACATCTTCCAATGTCTCCTCCTTCAATCCAGGCACAGCACAGCCTGAGGATCAATGTTCAATCTGACCATCTGGCCAACTTGAAAAGGCTGGTCAACGAAGAACTGAAATTCCATCCCCTGCGCCAGAATATCTACCCTGAAATCTTCGCCGCGAAAAATCACATCCTGGACGATGCCTTCCAAATAATTACACTCAGCGCGGGTCGCTGCAGGTACAATCCCATAGGGTTTGATCAACAGCGTAACAGGTTTGCCGCTCCTATCTGCGCCGCTGCACGCATCACCCACCAGCCAGTGCCCCAACGGCGTCTCAACTCGCAGCGGATCCAGACTAACGACCCAGCCTGAGAGCAAGTTAACAAATCCTAAAAACCGGGCAGCCCAGGCCGAAGCCGGGCGTGCATACACTTCCAGCGGAGAGCCATCCTGTTCCACGCGACCATCGTGCAGCATGACCAACCGGTCTGCGATCGCAAAGGCTTCCTCCTGATCGTGTGTGACATAAATCGCAGGTATTCCGCTATGATGGAGTAGTTTCCTCAACTCGTCCAGAAGCTGTGTCCGGAGTGTCCTGTCGAGGGCCCCCAGCGGTTCATCCAGCATCAACAGGTTAGGTCGCGGCGCAAGAGCGCGCGCCAGGGCAACACGCTGCTGCTCGCCACCAGAAAGTTCGGTCACGCGTCGAGCGGCAAAAGATTCCATATCCACCTGGCTCAGAGCTGCAAGCACACGAACCCGGATCTCTTCGCGCGGCAACCCTTGCATACGCAATCCAAAGGCTACATTCTCGGCAACGCTCCGGTGCGGAAACAAAGCGTAATCCTGAAACATCAGCCCAAAGCGCCGGTAATGGACAGGGATCGCCGCCAGGTCTTCTCCATCCCACAACACCTGTCCCTGGTCAGGTTGTTCCAACCCGGCAATGATCCGAAGCAAGGTGCTTTTGCCGCTGCCCGAAGCCCCCAGCAGACAAACCGTCTCGCCGGTTGAAACCGAAAAGGAGACGCCCTGCAAAAGTGGCCGCCTTTCATAGGTTTTATGGATGTCTCGCACTTCGAGCATCGGCCAAACTCCTATTTCCTCTCGATATTTTCGATCACAAGAACGCTGAGCCCGCAAATAAACATAAGTAAAGATGCCATCGCCATCGCCTGACCATAATTTAAATCTCCCGGCTGTGCTAAAAACCGGAAAATAGCAACCGGCAGGGTGGGGTATTCCGGTCTAGCAAGGAAAGAAGTAGCCCCAAATTCTCCAAGTGAAATTGTAAAGGAAAAAATTGCCCCGGCAAGAGCTGCTCTTGTAGCAATCGGCCAATCAATCTCGCGCCGCACCCGCCACGGCGACGCGCCCAACACCGCAGCCGCCTGCCGGAGCGCGGAAGGGATAGAAGCCAATACCGGTTGAATAGTGCGCACCACAAAAGGCAACGCAACAAGGCTGTGCGCGATCGGAACCAGCCAGGGCGAAGAGCGCAAATCCACTGGCGGCCGGGTGAATACCACCAAAAAGCCTAGCCCCAGTGTTACAGCCGAAGTCCCCAAAGGCAGCATCAGGATAGCATCCATCCAACGTTCAAACCTCCCCCGGCGGTTCAACGCAGAAGCCGCCAGCAAACCCAACGCCAGCGATATCGTCACGGTCGCTGCGCCATACGCCAGGGAATTGCGCAGCGCAACCATCGGTGGAACATAAAAGAAAGTCTGCCGCCGGTTGATAAAAAGCTCCCGGTAATATGCCAGGGTCAGGCTCAGATCCCCCTCAGGTGAAATCACCAGAAAAGACCGCAGCGCCAGCGCCACCAGCGGCAATAGCAACAAAAAGGTAATGCCCACGATAACCCCACCCACCAGCAGACGCTGCCGCCAACGCCGCACCGACCACAGACCATCCGGCGACAGGCGCGGCGACAGGGGTACCGGTTGCCGCCGATTGAGCCATAAATACAGCGTTGTAATGGAAAGCGTGCAGGCCAGTTGAAGGACAGAGAGCAACCCCGAAAAAGGCAAATTCAGGAATTGCATCGTTTGCAGATAGATCTCAACCTCCAGGGTTGTAAATCGAGGGCCTCCCAGCAGCAAAACCACGCCAAAACTCGTGAAATCGAACAAAAAGACGAGTAGTGAAGCCGCCAGAACCGACGGGCGCAAGAGCGGTAGCGTGACTTCAAGAAACGTGCGCCAGCTAGAAGCCCCAAGCGATCGGGCAGCCTGCTCCAGTCGGTTGTCCAGCTGCGCCCAAACGCTTCCCACCACCCGGATGACAACGCTGGTGTTATAAAAAATGTGCGCCAACAAGATAGCAGACACGGTGTTGATGATCCTCACCGGTGGATAATTCAATCCGAAAGCGCTCATCAAAAGCCCGTTGAGCCACCCGCGCGGTCCCAGCAGGGCATTAAAACCGGCCGCTGCCACCACAGTCGGGAGGATGAACGGGATGGTCAGCAAAGCGCTCAAAAGGCGCTTACCGCGAAACCGATAGCGGGCAAACACAAAAGCCGCGGGCAGACCCGCCAGCAAAGTAAGCAGCGTCGAAACACAGGCCTGCCAAAAGGTAAACCACAGCGCGCCGCCCAACCGCGACCACGGCGCCCCCTTCAGACCTTCTGCCAGTGCAGCTTCCCCCGCAAGCCGCAAAACAGCCGAAAGCGGATAAAAGAAAAACAAACCCAGGAACAGCAGGGGCGCTGCCCACAGCCAGACAGGCAGCCCCGCTCTTTGCGAGACCGCCCCCAGCGCCCCATTCTCTCTGCGCCTGAGCCCAAAGGTCAACGAAGCACCGCCTCATCCCAGGCAGTAATCCATTGCTCACGGTTCTGGTCAATCAAATCAATTGGAAGCATCGCTGGCTCCGCAGGAATTTGCGCAAACTTGACGAACTCCTCAGGCAATTTCGCCTGGCTGTTGACCGGATAGACGAACATCTGGAGGGGAATATCTTCCTGAAAAGAAACGCCAAGCATAAAATCTACCCATTTTTCAGCAAGTGCTCGTTTGGCAGTCCCTTTCAATATACCGACAAACTCGATCTGCCGGAAACAAGTGTTCTTATCTACAATCGAAGCAGTGGGCGGTTCAGAGAGGGGTTCGCTGGCAAAGATCAGCTCGGCAACAGGGCTGGAACCGTAAGACACCACTAGCGGTTGCTGCCCCTTACCAGATGAGCCGCTAAAATTGGTGTAATAAGCCGTAGACCAATCATTCACAACAGCTACATCGTTTGCACGAAGGGCTTTCCAGAAATCCAAGTAATTTTCTGGCCCAAAGTCAGCAATAGTCGCCAGAAGAAAAGCCAGTCCAGGCGATGAAGTCGCCGGGTTCTCAACAACCAGCAAGCCTTTATATTCCGGCTTGATGAGATCCTGCAACCTTTGCGGAATAATGAGCCCTTTCTGCTCAAAATAAGCCTTATCGTAATTGATGCAAACATCGCCAAAATCAACCGGTAGGGCGCGATTTTCCGCATCCAGTTTATACGCATCCGGAATATCTGCCAGAGCGGGCGAGGAATAAGGCTCGAAGATATCTTCCCGCAAGGCACGGGATAAAAAAGTGTTATCCACCCCGTAAAAAACATCTGCAAGAGGCGAAGCTTTGGTCAACACAGCGCGGTTGAGCGCCGAACCTGTATCGCCGCTGAGCAAAAAATTAACCTTGGTGTTGTTCAGCCGCTCGAACTCGGCAATAACCTCCTCGCTGGCTGCGAAAGAATCATGCGTCATCACCGTCAACGTTTGAGGTTCGCTGCTTGGCTGTGGCGAAGATTCGGTTTTCATCGGCGGCTGCAAAGCGGTTGGGGCAACCGAAGGAGATAAAGAAGGCGTCTGGCTGCTCTGCCCTACGCAAGCCGTCAGCAGCAAAAGCGAAGCGGCCAAAACAACCATCCATTTGTATTTAAGGTTCATTTCTCACCTCCACATCATAAAACGTCTTCCCCTTTGCGGGTATGGACGCAGAGTAACAGACCGCTCTGGACATGCACCGTCGCGCGTCGGGCTGTAAGAAGATTGCTGACCCCGCGGGCGACGTCCGGATACAGCGTTTCGCCAACCAGCGGGTACTTCAAGCCCTCCGTCCAAATCCCGGCTGCCGGAGCGTGATAAGGCAACAAAGAGACAGTATCACCGGGTTCGCCCTGGATCACCCCAACAGACCGGATAAAGAACACCTCGGTAGCGCCGTCCTCAAGACGAACATCCTTTTCTAGTAGTGCAGGACGTGTCAGCAGCCCAATATTGGCAAGCGTGTGATCTAACCGCCCTCCAAGCGCAGCCACGATCAGGATCTGCCGCGCTTCCATCACTTCCGGCATCTGCAAAGCCAGTTCCAGATCGGTTTCATCCTTATCTCTCGAAAAACGAAAAACCTTCACCCCAGCATTTTGCAGCGGCTCAATTTGAACCAGGCCGACGGAATCCAGATCCCCCACCAGAATATGGGGTTGGAGACCAAGCCTTTGCAGATATCTTAACCCCCCATCCACCGCCACAAGCAGATCTCCCGGTTGGATACGGTCCTTGATCACAGCAAGATTCCTGATCTCACCGTTCACAAAAATAAACGCACGACCCAGTTCCATAAAAAACACCCTCCGCCGGGGAGGGTGAAAAACATAAAGCGAAAATATTTTTCCCTCCGCCGGCATTATCCGGATCAGGTAATGCGGGTCGAGGATTTTCATCCTCCTCTCAGCCAGGTTCACCAGGCTCCCCGTATGTTCTTGATATCAGTATATTTTAGACAGAGTAATTTGTCAACATTTTTATTTACAAGCAGTCCGTCCCATTGAACGCCCCGCAAAACCCAAAACAGCAGAACAGTCGCCTTCACGCCGCCAATTTCAAGCCAGACCAGCAAATCAATCCTCCTCTCACCCACCCGTAGTACAATATTCCCAGGAAAATTTCAGCGGAGGAAATCATGGCATACACAGAATTAGAACAAGAAACCATCCAGTTCTTAAGTCGATTGGTGCAATGCGTCAGCCTTTCCGGCGAAGAACAGCTCGTCGCCAGCCTGGTAGAAGAAAAATGCAAATCCCTTGATTACGATGAAGTCCGTCGCGACGACCTCGGCAACGTCATCGCCACCCGCCGCGGCGCTCTTCCCGGCGCATCCATCCTTTACGACAGCCACATGGACACCGTCACGGTCGCCAACCCAGAACAATGGAGCCACGCCCCCTGGGGTGGCGAAATTACCGGCGGCAAGATTTGGGGGCGCGGCGCCTCTGATACCAAAGGCAGCCTCGCCGCCATGGTCATGGCGCTCGGCGCAATCCCACGCAATGAACTACCCGGCGTCGTCCACGTCATCGGCACCGTCGGCGAAGAAATCATCGAAGGCGCCTCCCTCGCCCGCGCCCTCGCCACCCTCAAACCCGATGGCGTCATCATCGGCGAGCCCACCGACTGCCGACTCGCCATCGGACAAAAAGGTCGCGCCCGCATGGATTTCATCGCCTATGGCCGCGCCGCCCACACCGCCAACCCCGAAGAAGGCGAAAACCCCATAGACAAAACCGCCCTCATGCTCCAACGCATCCGCCAGACCCCCCAAAAGCAAGACCCTATTTTCGGCGCAGCCGTCATCGAACCCCTCCTCATCTCCTCCCTCCCCAATCCCAGCACCTCCACCATCCCATTTGAATGCCGCATCTCCTACGACCGCCGTCTCCTCCTCGGCGAAACCCCCCAAACCCTTCTCGCCGAATACCGCAGCCTCTTCCCCGATCTCACCGGCTGGCAAATCAACATGCATCAAGCCAGCTTTCAGACCTATACCGGCCTCGAGCTCAGCGTCCCCGATTTTCACCCCGCCTGGCTCATGGATGAAAATTCCCCCTTCGTCCAGTTGGGCGTCCAGGCTATACAGTCTGCCGGCATCGCCCCCCAAACCTATGTCGTCCCCTACTGCACCAACGGCAGCGCCAGCGCCGGCGAATTAGGCCTCCCCACCATCATCTTCGGCCCCTCCACCATCCGCATGGCACACGCCGTAGACGAGCACATCGAAATCGAAGAGCTTCTGCGCAGCCTCCACGGTTTCATCAGCCTCGGCAAGACGATGGGCAAATTCCTATCCCCCTGATCGCCCTCCCACCCTTCCCGTAAAATGACCACTGGCCGGCCGCTTTCACTCGCCGGCCAGGTTGCTCACCCAGATCCCGCCTTCCCGCGCCTCCCACAAAACCGTCGCAAACGACTGGATGAAATACCGGTCGTGCACCACCGCCAGCGCCGTCCCCCCAAAGACGCTCAAAGCCTCCTCAAACCTGCTTCGCGACGGAATATCCAGGTGGTTAACCGGCTCGTCCAGCAGCAAAAAGTTACACCCCCTCCCTGCCAGCGCCGCCAGCATAAGCCGCGCCCGCTCCCCATAAGAAAGCTTCCCCACCGGCGTGAACACCTCATCCCCCCGGAACAGATAGCGCGCCAAAAACGGCCGGACCTGGCTCTCCGGCATCTCGGTCGTCTGCTGTATCGTCTCAAAAGCGTTCAGCTTCCCGTCCAGGCCCTCCTGCTCCTGCGCCATATACCCGATCTTCACCCCCGCCCCGATGCGCGCCTCCCCCGCCAGCGCCTCGATCTCCCCCGCCAGCGTCCGCAGCAGCGTCGTCTTGCCGCACCCATTCGCCCCCACCAGCGCCACCCGCTCCCCATGCCGGATCGTTAAATTCAAATCCTTCAACAACGTCGTCTCCCCATACCCCACCGTCAAATGCCTCAGCACCGCCACATCCCGCCCGTTCGGCCCCAGCCGACCAAAAGTCATCCGCAGCCGCGCCTCTTTCAGCGGCCGTTCCACCCGCCCATCCGTCTGCAAATACTCGATCCGCTTTTCGATCGCCTTCGCCCGCCGCACCGTCTTCAGGCTGCGGTCCGCAAAGAAGCCCGCCGCAAAACCGTCCGTCTTGAACGGATCCGCCTTCCCACCTTTATGAAAGCGCGCCCGCCTCCGCACCGCCGCGGCCGCCTTCCGCAACCGCCCGATCTCCTCCCGCTGGTCACTATAAGCCTGCCATTGTCGCTCCAGCTCGTCCGCCTTCGCCTCCAGGTACTCGCTGTAACTCCCGGCGTAAAGCTTCACCCGCTTCGTCTCCCCATCCAGCTCCAAAATTCCCGTCGCCACACGGTCCAAAAATATCCGGTCGTGCGATACCACCACCATCCCCCCCTCAAACTGCCCCAGCCAGCCCTCCAGCCACTCCAGCATCTCCAGGTCCAGGTGGTTCGTCGGCTCATCCAGCATCAGCACCTGCGGATCCGAAAGCAAAACCCCCGCCAGCGCCAGCCGAGTCTTCTGCCCCCCGCTCAAATGCGCCGTCGGCGTATCCGGCGCCAGCCCATCCAGCCCCAGCCTTGCCGTCACTTCCTGGGCAAAACCCGCATACTCCGCCGCCCGCTGCACCTCCCCCAGCGCCGCGTCGTAAGCCCCCTGCGCCTCCACCGAATCCGGCTCTCGCGCCAGCCTCTCCGCCAGCGTCGCCAGCCGCTCCGAAGCCTCTCCCAGACCAGGCAGCATCCGGTCCAAAAAACCCCCCACCGTCTCCCCCGCCTCGAACTCAAATCCCTGCGCCAGGTACCCCACCCGCACCCCCGGTGCAAACCGGGCGCTCCCGCCATCCGCCCTCTCCAACCCCAAGATCACCCGCAGCAACGTCGTCTTACCGCACCCATTCGCCCCCACCAGCCCAAGCCGCTCACCAACCCTCAGCGAAAAGGTCACATCCTCGAATACGGTCTGAAGACCAAAAGATTTAGAAACACAATTTACCGAAAGCATCATCACCTTGCCATTCTCTTCTAAACAAAACAAAAAACCGGGGCAGCGCCGCCGGTTTAAATGCCAAAACTTGGGGGTCTACCCTGAAAAAAGAGGTTATTTACAGGTTGCTCTCGATCACCGTTTTTCTCCTTACAAACAGGCCAGCTCCTATTATACCACCCCCTCCCCAGCGCCCTCGCTCCCCACCCCCCTTTTGATGATATAATCTCCTCACCCCAACCCCAAAACGGAGCCCCGCATGTCTAAACATTCCGTCCTTTTCATCACCCAAAGAGGAGAACGCCACCAGCAGGCCGCTCTCCAGGCCGCCCCACCCGAATTTGAAATCACCATGCGCCGCGGACCCTCCAAAGAAGAAATCATCCGCCTGCTCCCAGGCAAAGAATTCCTCATCTCCGAACGCACCGGCGAAATAGATGCCGACATCATCGCCGCCGGCAAAAACCTCCGCCTCATCCAGCGCCTCGGTTCCCGCACCTACGATATAGACCTCCAGGCCGCCCAAAAAGCGAACATCCCCGTCTGCTACATGCCCGTCCGTTCCTGCGTCTGGGTCGCCGAGCACTGCATCCTCCAAATGCTCTCCCTCGCCCGTCGCATCCGAGAAATGATCCGCATCGCCAACGAAGCCGCCGATTGGGGCCTCCCTCCAAAAAAATGTGACGAAGACTACTTTGCCCCCAACTGGTCCGGCCGCCAGGATATCCGCAACCTCTTCCAATCCACCGTCGGCATCGTCGGATTCGGCGAAGTCGGTTCTGAAGTCGCAAAACACCTCAAATCCTTCGATTGCACGGTTTTATATTATGATATCCAGCGTTACCCTCCCAAAGCCGAGCAAGCCGTCGGCGCTGCCTACGCCCCCCTCGATGACCTCCTCGCCCAGAGCGACTTCGTCTGCATAACCATGCCCCTCTTCCCCCAAACCGCAGGCATGGTAAACGCCGACTTCCTCAACAAGATGAAACCCGGCGCTTGCCTCGTCACCAGCGGCGCAGGCGGCGTCGTCAACGAAGCCGATGTCGCCCAAGCCCTCCAATCCGGCCGCCTCCACGGCTTTGCCGCCGATACCCACGATTACGAACCCATCCGGCCCGACAGCCCCCTCCTGCCCATCGCCCGCCAGCAAGATGTCAACGTCATCCTCACCCCCCACATCGCCGGCGCCGGCCTCTCCCACACCAGCAGCGAGCGCGCCCGCGACTACGCCAACCTCCTCAACATCCTCCAAAACCGCCCCCTCCAGTTCCGCCTCGTCTAATTCTGGCTCATGCCTGCCCATCCCCACATGCATGAGGAAAAATAGAATACAGTTCGATCTCCCCCAGCGGCAGGTCTACGGCTCTTGGTTCTTCCGATCCATCCGGTACAGCTCCTCCGCCGTAATGTCCGGGTCCAGGCCGATGGACGGATCCTCCTTCCACCAATCCTCCGGCCAGTCCTCCTTTGACGGATCCCAATTCCACGGATCCGGATAATAATTGTTCGGATCCCAGTCCCTTTTCCTGTTGTTCGGTTCCATAGATTCTATTATACTCCTTCCAACAACGATCTTTGAGGATATTCTCTTTTTGGTCAATCTTTTCGTAAATCAAGGTGTAGTCTGATTCATTATCATAAAGATGGAACTTTTCAACCAGGCCTTTCAACGCAAGTGTATTCTTCGGGACGTTATCAAGCATTTCCCGGAAATAATCCGGAGGCACATAGCGCCCGTTTTTCGGCCCCCCCACGTGCGTGGGGAAAACTTCGAGTGGAAAGGATTCAACAGTAGTTTTGCATCGGCCCCCCCACGTGCGTGGGGAAAACTCCGGCTTTTGGGAGGGCTCATCACCCTCCCAATCGGCCCCCCCACGTGCGTGGGGAAAACGCTCTGTATAAATCGTTCCGCTTCTTCTTCGTAGGAACACCCCCACGTGCGTGGGGAAAACTGATGCAGCAAATCGTAGAGTTGGAATCACCAAGGAACACCCCCACGTGCGTGGGGAAAACTTTACCTCGCATAGGGTATTTCCAAACTTCTCAGGAACACCCCCACGTGCGTGGGGAAAACTCCTTCGCAGGATCCGCCTGATTGGGCGAGCACGGAACACCCCCACGTGCGTGGGGAAAACTTCAATGTCGCTGGATTGCTGCGAGGCGATATGGGAACACCCCCACGTGCGTGGGGAAAACTCCGGGAACACAATCCGTTTTTGGCGTCGAGAAGGAACACCCCCACGTGCGTGGGGAAAACTTAATGTTTCCGCTTTCTTGGGCGCGTGACCGCGGAACACCCCCACGTGCGTGGGGAAAACGCGCTCTTTTGCCTCTCTTCGCAGCATCGCCGCGGAACACCCCCACGTGCGTGGGGAAAACGCTATTTCTTTTAGCCTGGCCGAAGGGTAACAAGGAACACCCCCACGTGCGTGGGGAAAACGTGGTGGTGTCGTGTTCAATTTTCCATTCACTAGGAACACCCCCACGTGCGTGGGGAAAACATCGCCATCTGTATAACACGATCGACTTTGTCCGGAACACCCCCACGTGCGTGGGGAAAACGAGTTAGTCAAAAACTCGCATGTGATGTCGATAGGAACACCCCCACGTGCGTGGGGAAAACGCGCTTGATGTTGTTCCAATGTGATGCGCTATAGGAACACCCCCACGTGCGTGGGGAAAACGTCGGAAATCATCCGCAGCGGCTTTCTCTTAACGGAACACCCCCACGTGCGTGGGGAAAACTTACGGTTGCCCATAGACGAGCAACTTCGCCACGGAACACCCCCACGTGCGTGGGGAAAACGCTATTTTTAGGTGCTATGGTTCAGGTACTTAAGGAACACCCCCACGTGCGTGGGGAAAACCCTCTACCACCGTTGCGTGCATTG
Source organism: Anaerolineae bacterium (assembly GCA_013178185.1). Classification (GTDB taxonomy): domain Bacteria; phylum Chloroflexota; class Anaerolineae; order Anaerolineales; family Anaerolineaceae; genus Ch132. The sequence goes on from JABLXC010000011.1 coordinate 81,429, forward strand.
GCGCGTTAAGGAACACCCCCACGTGCGTGGGGAAAACTCCTTGCACACACCATGCAAGTATCCCTTCATAGGAACACCCCCACGTGCGTGGGGAAAACCAAATGGGGCGGGGATTTCCAGCCCCAATTAATGGGAACACCCCCACGTGCGTGGGGAAAACGTGCAAACGTATTCCCGCGCAAAGAGATAAGCAGGAACACCCCCACGTGCGTGGGGAAAACGGATGCATCCGGGTCTTCAAGGAATCAAAGGCCGGAACACCCCCACGTGCGTGGGGAAAACGTTGCTTGGTATCGTGGTGATCGGACGTTTGTCGGAACACCCCCACGTGCGTGGGGAAAACCACCGTGCTTTTGGAGGAGGGCGACCAATCGAAGGAACACCCCCACGTGCGTGGGGAAAACCACTCCTCGCTTTCTTCTTTGTGTTCGGTTTTTGGAACACCCCCACGTGCGTGGGGAAAACGGACCAACCCGCATCTAGCAATCGCTTGTATGCGGAACACCCCCACGTGCGTGGGGAAAACTTCGACCCGGTGGATGGGGTGATGACAGTCACAGGAACACCCCCACGTGCGTGGGGAAAACTCCCAGACTGAAGAAAGGATCCGTCCAGTCATAGGAACACCCCCACGTGCGTGGGGAAAACGTTGGCCAGGTCGTCTCAGCGCCATTTTCGTCCGGAACACCCCCACGTGCGTGGGGAAAACATCTGCCCCATCGCCTAGGCTGGTGGCTGCATCGGAACACCCCCACGTGCGTGGGGAAAACTATTGGCGAATACTTGTTATTAATAAGTACTCAGGAACACCCCCACGTGCGTGGGGAAAACTATGTATCGGTGGCATCACGCGCCAGGACGCCCGGAACACCCCCACGTGCGTGGGGAAAACCAATACATCCGCGCGTTGCCGTACATCCGCGCAGGAACACCCCCACGTGCGTGGGGAAAACTCACGAAGGAATCAAGCCGGATATGCGTGTAGCGGAACACCCCCACGTGCGTGGGGAAAACAAGAGCGTAGCGCGGGTAAGCGGACGTATCAAAGGAACACCCCCACGTGCGTGGGGAAAACGGGTTCCTTCCCCGTCCAACCGCATTCTGTGCAGGAACACCCCCACGTGCGTGGGGAAAACTTTGCTTCATTCATCATCTCTTGCGCGGTTGGAGGAACACCCCCACGTGCGTAGGGAAAACTTTCACCATCCGCGCAAAATCAAAGGTGTTGGCGGAACACCCCCACGTGCGTGGGGAAAACCAATCATCGCTGTCGGAAATCATCCGCGGCGCCGGAACACCCCCACGTGCGTGGGGAAAACAGATTGCGGCATGGAAAAATCTTGTTGCCGTCGGGAACACCCCCACGTGCGTGGGGAAAACGCAATAGTGCGCTTTATCAATCCGATTTGCTCAGGAACACCCCCACGTGCGTGGGGAAAACTGGAAGCGTTGATCTTCCGAACTTTATGTATATGGAACACCCCCACGTGCGTGGGGAAAACGTCCTATTTTTTCGCCACGCCAGGCGATGTATGGAACACCCCCACGTGCGTGGGGAAAACGCGCTCTTTTGCCTCTCTTCGCAGCATCGCCGCGGAACACCCCCACGTGCGTGGGGAAAACGCCTGCTGTCTGTCCAACCCAGATCGCGGATAAGGAACACCCCCACGTGCGTGGGGAAAACGTGAGTTAAAGACTGCCGCATAGCCAACAATCCGGAACACCCCCACGTGCGTGGGGAAAACGACGAGGATGAAGAGCCGCGTTGGGCAAAGGAAGGAACACCCCCACGTGCGTGGGGAAAACGTAGAGACCGCGCTTGACATCCTCGGAGAGGTCGGAACACCCCCACGTGCGTGGGGAAAACCCCATTGCAATCGCGAAGATGTTGATCGAGCCAGGAACACCCCCACGTGCGTGGGGAAAACGGCATATAACGCGCGCAAATGAGATTCTGCTTCGGAACACCCCCACGTGCGTGGGGAAAACATTTGACAACGCATCTTTTACTTCGGCTCTTACGGAACACCCCCACGTGCGTGGGGAAAACGTTCTAGGGGGTGTTTTAAACCGGTTTTGGTGCGGAACACCCCCACGTGCGTGGGGAAAACAACCAATAGGAATCTCCATAAATATCACGTCAAGGAACACCCCCACGTGCGTGGGGAAAACAAACGACCTTCCAAATACATTAGCTTCCCCTTCGGAACACCCCCACGTGCGTGGGGAAAACGCCAATATCTTCCAACGCCGCCAGCGCAGTCCGGGAACACCCCCACGTGCGTGGGGAAAACGGTTTTCGGCCGGACGCGTGGCAGGCTGAGGTAGGAACACCCCCACGTGCGTGGGGAAAACTCCCCGGCGCGCGCAAGCTCGGCCGGGACTGGAGGAACACCCCCACGTGCGTGGGGAAAACCGAAAGCCCAAACAAAAAACAGCGGGACGAAGAGGAACACCCCCACGTGCGTGGGGAAAACTTTTGACCGCCAGGCCGCAAGCGACTATATGGAGGAACACCCCCACGTGCGTGGGGAAAACCCACCACTTGATGAACACAATTCAATTGTTATAGGAACACCCCCACGTGCGTGGGGAAAACGAACGGATCGAGATGCTGGCGGAGGAACGGGAAGGAACACCCCCACGTGCGTGGGGAAAACGTGGCGTCGCTCGCGATGCTCTGTGTTCCACTAGGAACACCCCCACGTGCGTGGG
>JABLXC010000012.1 GCA_013178185.1 Anaerolineae bacterium
CCGGCCATTTTCGGTGCGAGTAGCCATTTGCAGCACGCCGACCGAGAGACCCAGCGCGTGATAAATGGGCGCCATCCAGCGGGCGTCGCGCCGCGCCAGATAGTCGTTGACTGTTACCAGATGAACGCCCTTCCCAGTCAGAGCGTTCAGGTAGATGGGCAATGTCGCAACCAGCGTTTTCCCTTCGCCGGTGCGCATCTCGGCAATCTTGCCGGAATGCAGCGTTATGCCACCGATCAATTGGACATCGTAATGTCGCATTCCAAGCGTTCGTTTGCTGGCTTCACGAACTGCTGCAAAGGCCTTCGGTAAAAGCTCGTCGAGCGATTCACCTTCCTTCAGGCGCTGTTTGAATTCGATGGTTTTGGCGCGCAAAGCCTCGTCGCTTAACGCTTCAAATTCTTTCTCCAGCAGGTTGATCTGCTCGACCACCTGCGACATTCTTTCCAATTCTTTTTTGATGGGGTCGCCGCCCAGGATTCGGACAATGCTTTTGAACATAAATCACCTTTCTGCGTGGTGATTATACTAAAGTATCTTCGTTAAGGGGGATGGCAGGAAGCGGAACGGCCATACATCAAAGCATAATTTAGTGAGGGAGGGAAGTATAATTGTTTAAGTAAAAAGGGATTTTCGCGGAAGCACAGTCTTCTTAATACGTTTTTTCAAATTGATCCAAATCGAAATTGCCGCTGTTTTCTTCAATTAATCTGTTCCAGTCAATATTTCCATCCTGATCACAAAATTGTTCAATGAATTTTTTCGTCAGGAGATTTGTAATCCGGTCTTTCTCTTTTCCATAGGCATCGTTGTGTTCTTGGCGCGGTAACCAACCGGCTCAATTAATTCTGCATACAGTTGCTGATTACCCGATATAAATGTCCAAAAATTTTGCCCGACTACTTTTAAGTAGCCCTCGTTTGTGAAAGTTGTTCTATTTTGCCGTAACAAATTCCCATGTTTCCTCAATCACAGCAGAGGCTTTTGTAATGTTTTTTGCTTGAAACAGGTATGGATTATTCTTCAGCAGTTGATTTAAAGTTAGCCTGGATAATATCGTGATTCGGCTTTCGTGAAATTGGATGATATTCTCATTCACATAATGGCACACTTTATCCATGTCAATCGGGTTAATGGCATTTCCTTGTTCTTGCCGGTTAGTTTTTCTTTGTTCAACCGTCCTCGCGCTAGCGCGCAGTAATCCGGGTTGATATCAATGCCAATATAGTTTCGGCTCAGTCTTTGCTCAGCAACATAGGTTGTCACGAAACCATTGAATGGATCCAGGACAAGATCTCCCTCTCGCGTAAATAACTTGAATAACCAATCTGGCAACGCCACCGGAAAGACAGCGGAATGCTGCCGGTTATTACATTCGGTTGCCATGTGCAATATAGTGGAAGGATATACTTTCTCTCATTCTATTCAGTTGCTGATAATTTTACCAAACTCGCCTCCGATTTTCGAGTTGTCACGTTGTTTATCGGTAGCGCTCAAATTTTTAAGCCGCTCTTGAGCCCAATCACCAATGGGCACCATGACCTCGTTCTGGTACATATTGAAACGTATTGATTTTGTGAAGTGCAATAACCGCTCCCAATTATCGCGAAAACGGTTAGGCTATTTCCCTGGGTGGCTGTTTTTTTGTTGAACCCATGTTCGTCCCTTTTTTATAAAAACCTCGGGGATTGGCTGGACTGGTTAATTTATGGCATTCTTATTGCCTGCTTCTGAGGCATCGCGTTATACATAAGAGGGTGGCTTACGCCGTGTTTGAAATGACCGTTTAACCATTGACAGTTTTGGCGCTTGGTATTAAAGTACACCCTGTGATGTCCACAACGCTATTTATCCATCATCATCATACCAATCTTCCGGACCCCAGCCGGCGGTTTGGTCGTCTTTGGATATTCTGAGCAAGTAACTTTTTTTGTGAACGTCCTAAGCCCCCGGTTGTGGGGGTTTTTTGTTTACTTACTAATGGTTTCTAAAAGATTAATCGGAGAGGAAGAATAAATGACCGGAACGCAAACTATCAATACTCGTATTTCGCTGCCTTCCAAAGGGCGGCTAGCCGAAGAATCGCTTGCCCTCCTGGCAGCCTGCGGCTTGACAGTATATAAGCCAAACCCGCGCCAGTACGAAGCTTTGATCCCATCTTTGCCGGGCATAAAGGTACTGTTCCAACGACCGGCGGATATTGTTGTATCGGTTCGAGATGGCAGCGTGGACTTTGGTATCACTGGCCTGGATGTCGTCGCTGAACGGCGCGGGCCAAACGGAGATGTGCTGGTTTTGCATGAGGCGTTGGGCTTTGGCGGCTGTTGGGTGGCTCTCGCTGCGCCCGAATCCCTGGGCGTTGGGGACCTGGAGGGTCTGAAACGTTTTTCAGAGCAGTTGAAACGCCCGCTCCGTGTGGCCACCAAGTACCCAAACTTGGCTGGCGCTTTTCTGACGGAGCGGCAGATTCGCGCCAGTCTGATCACTGCCGAGGGGACGTTGGAAACCGCGCCGGCTATTGGCTACGCTGATATCATTGCCGATGTGGTCTCATCGGGACAAACCCTGCGGGATAACCGCCTGCAGTTGATCGAAAACGGCGTCATCCTCCAGTCCGAAGCGGTGTTGATCGCCAACAAGGACCGGCTCCGCAGCTGCTCGGAGACACTGGAAATGGCCCGCGTTCTTCTGGAATATCTGGAGGCGCACCTGCGCGCCAGGGACGCCCTGGCGATTTTTGCCAACATGCGCGCTGGTTCGGCCGAAGAGGTCGCCAACCGGATTTTTGAGAATTGCAGCATCACTGGGCTGCAGGGCCCCACGGTTTCGCGCGTCATTGTCCGGGAGGATAATCAAAGCTGGTATGCGGCCAACTTGATCGTCCCTCGCAAGCGGCTATTTCAAACCATTCAGGAGGTAAGAGCCGCTGGGGGGAGCGGCGTGGTTGCCGTGCCGGTGGCCTATATTTTCGAAGAGGAGCCGCCCCGTTACCGCCGCATGTTGGAAGCCCTTGAGAAAGGGTAATCGAGAACTTCCTCCTGGAGTGAATATGAAAATCGCAGAACGTTTAGATGCTTTATCTCCCTACCAGCCGGTCTCGCCGCCTGAAGTGCTGTCCGCTCGCCTGGGTCGCCCAGCTGAGACTCTGGTAAAGCTGGATGCCAACGAAAATCCTTACGGTATGTCGCCGCGCGCCCGCGCTGCCCTGGCGTCTCTCTCCGATGGGCATTACTACCCGGACCCGGAAAGCCGGGAGCTGCGAGCGTGCCTGGCGGATTTCACGGGCGTTCCGACTGAGAACTTGCTGGTGGGGGCGGGCGCTGATGAATTGATTGATCTACTCCTCAGGGTTTTGCTCGACCCCGGAGACCGCGTGCTCGTTTGCCCTCCTACCTTTGGAATGTATCGTTTCGATGCTCTCTTAAACGGCGGGCAGGTCGTGTCGGTGCCACGCCGGGATGATTTCTCACTCGATCTGGAGGGTATCGGGCGGGCTGTGCAGGCTTCCAGCCCTTCAGTGTTATTCCTGGCATCCCCCAACAACCCGGATGGCCGCCGCTTAAGTGCACAGGAGCTTGAAGCTGTCCTTGCATTGCCCCTCCTGGTGGTCATTGACGAAGCGTATATCGAGTTTGCCGACGGCGCATTAGGGGCTGAAACCAGCCTGATCCGCAGAGCGCCCCTGTTGCCGAACCTGGTGGTACTGCGGACGATGAGCAAATGGGCAGGCCTGGCAGGACTCCGGATAGGGTACGGCGCTTTTCCGAACAGCTTACTCCCCGCGCTTTGGAAAGCCAAACAACCCTACAGCGTTAACGTCGCTGCCAGCGCGGCTGCCATCGCAACCCTGCAAGACCTTGAGGAAAGAACGCAGAGAATCCAAGCTATTGTTAAGGAAAGGGAGCGTCTCATAGCGCGCCTGAAGGCAATTCCATTTCTGCAGGTTTTTCCATCCGAGGCGAATTTTGTTCTCTGTCGTGTTCGCGGGATGCCAGCATCAAGTTTACGTAATGTCCTGGAGGAGGAAGGCATCCTGGTGCGGTATTACGACACGCCAGAACTATCGGACTATCTGCGTATTTCCACCGGTCTTCCCCAATCCACCGATCGTTTGACATCTGTGTTGCTCGCCCAGGTAAAAGACCCCGCTTTGCGCGCCCAGGGGAGGGCTGCATGGGCGGATGAGCCCGTGGCGGATAATCGTTCCAGCCTGCCCGCTGCCAGGTGTGAACGTACTGCCGTGATCTCTCGCCAGACTCGCGAGACCTCGTTGCAAGTCTCCCTTAACCTGGATGGCAACGGCGAAAGGCAAATCAGTACAGGCATTGGTTTTTTGGACCACATGCTGGAACAGCTTGCCACGCACGGTGGTTTTGACCTGGAAATCCGCGCCCTGGGCGACCTTGAGGTTGACCCGCACCACACGGTTGAAGATGTTGCCCTTTCGTTGGGTGAGGCCTTCAACCAGGCACTGGCGGACCGTCGCGGTATCCGGCGATGCGGTTGGGCTTTGTTCCCACTGGATGAAGCCCTAGCCGAGGTTGTGGTGGATTTTTCGGGTCGACCTTATACCGCTTTTCAGGCAACCTGGCATGCTCCGGCTGTTGGTGGTGTCCCGAATAGTTTGTGGGAACATTTCTTCCTGTCATTTTCTCAGCGCGCTGGTTGCAACCTGCATGCCGTCGTGCGCTCCGGCCGCGACGACCATCACCAGATTGAGGCGCTCTTCAAAGCCCTGGCGCGCGCCCTGGCTACTGCTGTGGAAGTGGAAGCGCGCCGCAGCCGGCAAGTGCTTTCGAGCAAAGGGACAGTGAGTGTATGAAAACAAAGGCGGTTTTTTTGGTGGATGCCGGTACAGGCAATATTCAATCAGTGGCCAAGGCGTTAACCTCGCTAGGCGCGCAGGTGCACCTGGTGAAGACCCCGCGGGAGCTGGCAGCCGGGTTGGTGGTGCTGCCAGGCGTCGGCGCTTTTGGCCAGTTTATTACTGGTTTGTCGTCGCGCGCGCTGATTGAACCCTTGCGAGCTGCTGCGGCTCGTGGCGACCCACTGCTTGGGATTTGCGTAGGAATGCAGGCTTTCTTTGAAAGCAGCGAAGAATTCGGCGACTTTGGCGGTCTGGGCTTGTTGCCGGGCCGCGTTGTCCGTTTCAACGAAACAGAACATCTCAAGGTGCCGCATACCGGCTGGAATCAGCTCTGGCCTCAAAATGGAGGTGGTCCCCTCTTCAAAGGCCTTAAAGAGGGCTCATATGTATATTTCAATCATTCATATTTCTGCCGCGCCTGCCAGCAGGATACCTGCGCCATCACCGATTACATCGAGAACTTTGTCAGCATGGTGCAGCGTCAGAATATTTACGGTGTGCAGTTCCACCCAGAAAAAAGCCAGCGGGTGGGTTTGAAGATATTGTCGAACTTTTTGGAGCTTTGAGGATGGAACTTCAACGACCTTCGCAAACACTTTTTGAAATTTACCCGGCCATCGATCTGCGCCAGGGCATGGTGGTGCGTTTGCGCACTGGCGACCCTGGCCAGCAAACCACTTACCCGCTCAAGCCGGAAGAGGCGGCGCGGCGCTGGTGCGAACAGGGAGCAAGATGGCTGCATGTCGTAAATCTGGATGGCGCCCTGGGTGAATTGGCTCTTGCCAGCCAGAAAGCGGCGGGGCAAATTGCAGCCGTGGCTGCCAAATATGGCGCGCGGGTGCAGTTTGGAGGCGGAGTCCGTTCATTGGCTGCGGTGGAATCCGCATTGAACACCGGGATCGCCAGAGTGATTTTAGGTACAGCGCTGATCGAACAGCCAGAACTTCTGCCGCTTGCGCTTGATCGCTGGGGGAGCGAGCGGATCGCCGCCGGGGTGGATGCACGCCATGGCGTGGTTCGAGTGCAAGGCTGGGTGGTCGATGGCGGCATCAGCGCCATGGCGTTGGCGCAAAAACTAGCTGAGCAGGGACTTCGCTGGATGGTCTACACCGATATTTCACGCGATGGGACCGGTCAGGGGGCTAATCTGGCCGGGACTATGGAGCTAGCCCGGCAAAGTAGCCTGCAGGTGATTGCATCCGGCGGCTTTGACCGCATGGAAGAAATTGCCCAGGCGCGCTCGCTGGGTTTGGCAGGCGTCATTCTGGGTCGTTCACTTTATGAGGGGCGGATCCTGCTCCAACCGGCTTTGGAACTTGCCAATGGAGGAGAAAATGCTGGCTAAACGAATTATCCCCTGTCTTGATATCCGGGATGGCCGGATTGTGAAAGGCGTCCGTTTTGTCCACCTGCGCGACGCCGGCGATCCGGTCGAACAAGCCGCCCTGTACGACCAGGCTGGCGCGGATGAGTTGGTTTTTTTGGATATTTCGGCCACCGTCGAAGGGCGGAAGACTGTGGTTGAGATCGTCCGGCGGGTGGCTGAACAAGTGCGGATGCCGTTCACGGTGGGAGGCGGCGTCGCCGGCGTGGAAGATATGCGTAGTCTCCTGTTGGCCGGTGCGGATAAGATCAGCATCAATTCGGCCGCAGTGCGCAACCCGAACTTGTTAAGCGAAGGTGCATTTCACTTCGGCGCGCAGTGTGTGGTGTTGGCAATCGACGCTCGTTATGTCCCCGGAACTGCTCCGGCTCGTTGGGAAGTGGTGATCGATGGTGGCCGTACCCCTACCGGATGGGATGCTGTTGAATGGGCGGCGCGCGGCGTCCAATTGGGGGCTGGAGAGATTCTGCTCACCAGTATGGATCGCGACGGCACATTGGCAGGATATGACTTGTTGTTAACGCGCACGATTTCCGAGGCGATCTCAGTACCGGTGATTGCCTCGGGAGGCGCTGGAAGCAGCCAGCACATCGCCGATGTCTTTCAGGAGGGGAAGGCTGACGCCGCGCTGGTGGCGTCTCTGGTTCATGATGGCGTTTTGACCATCAGTGCATTAAAACAGGAGCTTGCTGCCGCGGGGGTGGCGATCCGTATGGAGTGAAACGATGGATCTTGAAAAAGTCCGTTATGATCAACGGGGATTGGTGCCGACCATCATTCAGGACGTTGCCGATGGCACGGTCCTGATGCTAGGCTGGATGAACTGTGAAGCGCTTCGCCTCACGTTACAAACAGGGCGCGTCCATTTTTGGTCGCGTTCCAGGCAGTGCTTGTGGCTCAAGGGTGAAACATCCGGGAATTTTTTGTTCTTCCGGGAAGCGCGTTTGGATTGCGATCAGGATGCTTTGCTGATCCTGGTTCAGCCGGCCGGCCCCGTTTGCCATACCGGTGCCCGTAGCTGCTTTGATCGCAGCGCAATGGAGGATAATTTATGAAAGTTGATGATTTGTTTGCAATCATCCGGGATCGCATTCAGGCTTCTCCGGAGGAGTCCTACACTGCCCGTCTGGCGACCAGCGGCGAAGATGAGGTGATTAAAAAAGTGGGGGAAGAAGCCATTGAGGTTGTTTTGGCAGCCAGCCGGCAGGGTGATCAACGCCTGATCTCCGAATTGGCAGATCTGACATACCATGTGCTGGTGCTTCTGGCAGTGCGCGGCCTTACACCAGCGGATATCCTGGCCGAGTTGGAAAACAGGCGGCGGTAAAGCGCTCTTGACATTGTGCGACGCGGGAAGTATAACTAGTGTAATAATGACACAATATATCGGTGAATCGAGGTGCACATGAGCATCTTTAACCACCAGCGGTTGCCGGATGAAACCTTCAAGCTTGATATCGAGCGGATGCGCGCGGGTTGGTATACCGATAAGTACTTCGTCAACATCGCCCTGATGTTGCGGGTTCTGGCAGGGATGGGATATCAATACCAGGGCAGCCACCATCATTTGCCCGCAGGGATTTCACCACAAGGTATTCAATGCGGCGATTTAGAGGTGGAAATGCAGTGGTTTACCCGCCGCGCTGGTAAAACGATCGTTGTTGGCGTCGATAAGGCTCTGAGTATGCTGCGACAGTGCGCTGGCTTTTGGGATGGTGAGACCTTCGTCAACAGGGCTGATCGCCTGGAGGTCTGGGCTGTGCATGATGGCTGTGTTGTTGAAGGCGATGGGAATCCTCTTCGTGTAGAACCAGTCTTGCGGGTGCGCGGTCGTTACCGAGATTTTGCAATTCTCGAAACGCCTACGCTTGGCATTTTGACCCGCGCCAGCCGCGTGGCAACCAATGTTTACGAGACATTGCAGGCGGCGCGCGGTAAACCGGTACTCTTCTTTCCGGCTCGTTTTGACCTGCATGAAGTGCAGGCTGCCGATGGATATGCTTATAACATTGCTGTCCAACGTTTCAATTTGGACTTTGCCGGCACACTGGGACCTATCGTTTCGACCGATGCCCAGGGGGACTGGTGGGGTGGGGCAGGCGGTGGGACGGTTGCCCATGCAGCCATCGCCGCTTTTTTGGGGGATACCTGTGAAGCGATGTTGGCTTTTGCACGGGTCTTGCCGGTTGAGATTCCACGTATTGCACTGGTGGATTTTAACAACGATTGCGTTAATGATTCCTTGCTGGTTTGTCGATCAATGTTCGATCATTACCGAGAGTGTGTAGATTCTGGTCGCTTGGAAGAGGCGGAAAGGTATCGACTCTATGGTGTCCGTCTCGACACCAGTGGGTCGCTGCGGGATCTCTCGGTGCCGCCGTTGGGTGATCCAGCATTAGACCTGGGCGTCAACCCGCGCCTCGTGTTTTTAGTAAGACAAGCACTGGATGCTGCCTGGGAAAGTTGGGATATTCCACACACTTGGCGCGAACGCGCTCGGCGATATTGCCAGGCGGTTAAGATCGTCGTTTCTGGGGGTTTTAACCCGGAGAAAATCCAGCGGTTCGAAAAACTCAACGTCCCCGCGGATATATACGCGGTCGGCTCTGCCCTGTTTGACAATCATGGCGCCACGGTTACCGACTTTACCGCCGACGTCGTTCGTATTAAGGTGGATGGTCATTGGGTGGATATGGCGAAGGTAGGACGTCAGGCTTGCGATAACCCTAACCTGGAGCGCGTTTGGTAGCTAAAATTTACCGATTCGGTATTACTTGCACCCAGCGTCTGTACAGTTCTGGAGTTAGATTGCGAGAAAACCACCAATATCATGGCCCCAAAAGATGAAGCCGCTCAGGCCGAAACCAAGACCTGACCGAAGTGTGCAGGTAGATCCCGCCAGGTGGCGGTGCCATTTCCGGACCAGTGGACGGGATGTCGCCTTGAATTTCACCAGCTGGGTAGGGGGTGCAATGGGCATTTTCAGGCCGAGGCTGCAAAATACCTCTTTTCCGGGCTCGGCATCGCCAGCTTGATAGATGAAAATTTGCCATGAGGAGCGGGCTATCTTGACCTGCAAGCTGCAAGTGCGCAGGGTGATCGTTGTGTTGTCTTCGCTCACCTGCACCGCGACCGGATTGGGAAAGTCGTTTACAACCATGGGTGTATCTTACAAGCCTGGCAGGCAGCAATCGGGCAGGGACTCTCCGGGCATAAAACGCATCGGGATGATCTCCGCTGGGCAAAAATCCAGTCGCATGCCCCCCACAGGCGTTTCGTATGACTTTCATATGGTTGGTTATCCTTCATCGTTTAGATGGAGTTGGTCCGCTGCTCGTTCTGCCAGGTTTACCCCATGACCCCACTTTGTGCGAATGAGTTTTGTGAAGTAAAGATAATTTTCTAAAGGGACATCTGGCGGCACCAGGTGATCGCAGAAACCGATAAAACCGCCTTCTTCAATCAGGGGGGTCAGGCGCTGCACTTCGTGTTCGATCTCCTTGAAGCTGCCGGCTAAAATGCGCTTGCTAAATCCGCCCATCATGCGAAAATCTTTGCCGTATTGCTGCCGGTATTTCAATGGGTCGCTGCCCCATGCGCCAATCTCTAGCGGCATAATGCACTGAATGCCGCTTTCCAGCCAGAGGGGGATGAGCTTTTCGATATTCCCGTCGCAGTCCACCCAGCGGATGTCCACCCCGTAGCGATCCAACAGGTCATTGATGCGGCGGTAATGGGGAGACATGTACTTCTTGAAGTGACTGGGGCTGAGCAAAGGTCCGGCGTTGTAGCACATATCTTCCCAAAAGGCGCATGCATCTATCTTTGCGCCGGAACTCAACAGCCGTTCCAGCGTTGCATATTTGCAGTCGGCCAGGGTCTCGATCATCTCCTCAAAAAAGGCCGGATCGTCGTATACCACCAGAGAAACGGCTTCCACACCCATCCAATCCCGAATCCAGCCGTATAAACCGCCTACCCAGGGCACTACCAGCTCACCAAAGTCCGGCTGGGACCACAGGTTTACCCTCTCTGCCAGATCGGCTGGCATACGACGAGGGTGGGTGGGGTCCAGCCGCGGTTTGTAATGTTCAAGCCAGGACTGCCGATCGGTTAAAAGGTGTCCCAAATGAGCAGGGATGGTATCTGACGGTTTTTTGCGCAGCACGCGCACGCCATCAGCCTGCTGCGCAACCTGAGAATCGCCGCGGTCCTCCAAAACGATTTCTTCGAATGGCGGGATTAGGCCAGCGTTCGTACCGGTGGCAAAAACCGGCTCTCCTTCGTAAAAATCAAGGCCAAAGAAGCGGTGCGCATTCTCCACCTTGAACTCCTGCGGCATGCCTTCTTTTTGCCAGCGGGTAATGGTTTCTTCCCAGTACCCAAAGTCGAAAAGCGGTGGGCGGTCTACTGGTTGGTAGCGCATGGTGGCCTTGAAACGTTCTTTATGATTCATAAGCCTGTTGCCCCAAAATAAATCTGAACGTCACCATAATAGCACGAGGAAAATGAAGATGGCGACCGTTGCCTTGTTTGATTTTCAGCACGTGCTGAAAATCAAACAGGATGAGCTGCTGGCGGTTGCATTTGTGGTCATCATGGCGCTGGCAATTGAGCTCTTGCTGATTACCCGCGAATACTTTATGCGCGGCATGGTCGAAGGCGTCGTTAAAGGTTAGCCATGCTTTTGAAACACTAACGCGACCCAGTCTCCGCTCTGCCTGCGTTCTACAAAAGTCAATCCCTGTTTCAGAGCGGCTGCCTCCACCGCTGGCGATTGTTCTGCCAAAATACCTGAAAGCGCCAGGATGCCACCCCTTTCCACCAGCTCGGCCAGTCCAGCATCGAAGAGCCGAATGATGACCGGCGCGAGGATGTTTGCCAGCACGAACGGCGCTTGCCGCAGCGAGAACATCCCCTTTCGAATCTCATCCACTGAACCAACGCCGACCTCGATCCGGCTGGCTAGCTCGTTTGCTTCGGCGTTTTGGCGCGTTGCCTTGACCGCCGCCCGATCGATATCCACCCCCAGGACGCGGCGGGCGCCAAGCTTTAACGCTGCAATCGATAAGATACCCGATCCACAGCCCACGTCGATGGCTGTCTCGCCTGGTTGGGTGTAGGCTTCTATGATTTCAAGACATAATTGGGTGGTGGGGTGGGTGCCGGTGCCAAAAGCCATACTCGGATCGATCCGCACGGCGGCGCGCCCGGGTTGTTCTTCTTCGATCCAGGCTGGCAGGATCAGCAACCGTTCGCCGATCGGGATCGGATGGTAATGTTTTTTCCAGGAGGCCATCCAGTCCTCATCGACGATGGAGCGGTATTCCGGCTCTGGCAGCGGCTGGATCTGTCCCAGGTGCCACAGCGCTTCAGAAAGGTTCCGGCGGGTTTCTTCCAGCTGCTCATCAGCAAGCAGATACCCATAGATACGCACCGGCCCTATGGGCGTACCTTCGTCTTCGGCGTCGTTATAGGTCACAGCGCTCTCTACTACTACGCCGTTGTTGGCAAACCGGCCCAACACCTCAGCCACCGCCTCGGCCAATTCGCCGTCAACCGTCATCGAAACTTCCAGCCAGCGGGCTTCGCTATCCACCGAACACATCCCTCAAGAGGTCCATAAATCCTTTTTCCTGGGGCAAGACCTCGCTGCCAAGCGTTCCCGCGAGTTTTTCGAAGAGGTCACGCTGCTCGCTGGTAAGGCGGGTGGGAACTTCCACATTGATAATAACAAGCTGGTCGCCGCGCCCGCCGCCGCGCAAATGAGGGACGCCTTTTCCTTTCAAGGAAAGCACCTTGCCGGGCTGTGTGCCTGGCGGTATCCTCAACTTTGTCATGCCATCTACGGTTGGAATCTCAACTTCGGCGCCCAATGCTGCCTGGGCAATGTTGATGCTGAGATCCAGCAGAATATCATGCTCGCGCCTGCGGAAGAATTTGTGAGGTCGTACAATAACCTTGATGAACAGGTTGCCGTTTGGCCCGCCGTTGACGCCGGGCTGCCCTTCGCCGGCCAGCCGGATCTGGATATCGTTATCCACCCCTGCCGGGATAGGCACCACTTTTTTTACGGTCCGGCGTTCGATGCCACGTCCGCGGCAGTTTTTACAGGGGGTCTGGATGACCTCGCCCTTGCCGTTGCAGGTTGGGCAGGTGGTCACTTGAACCATCGAGCCCAAAAAGGTTTGCCGCACTGTTCTAACTTCGCCTCGCCCGCCACAGTTGGCACAGCGAATTGGGCTGGTGCCGGGTTCGGCGCCGCTGCCCTTACAAGCGCTGCATGTTTCATCTCGAGTAATTTCTACTTCTTTCTCGACACCGAAAACGGCTTCTTCAAAACTTAATTCGATGGTATAAGTGAGATCTGCGCCCCGCCGCGGCCCGTTTCGCTGTCTGCGGCTAGAACCGAAGCCAAAGAATTCCTCAAAGATATCTGAAAAATCAACCGTCGTAAAATCTGGCATCCCCCCCATACCGTTCAACCCGGCATGCCCAAAACGGTCATAAGCAGCACGTTTTTCTGGATCCGAGAGGACAGCGTAGGCTTCGTTGATCTCCTTGAAGCGCTCTTCGGCATCATGCGCCTTGTTAACGTCTGGGTGATACTGCCGCGCCAGCCTGCGGAAAGCCCCTTTTAAGTCATCTGGTGAGGCAGTGCGCGGCACCCCCAGGACTTCATAATAATCACGCTGTGTAACCATGCGACTTTTAACCTTGCCTGTTTAAACCATTTGTTTGCATCATCGCTACCTGTATAGAACGGGAGAGAGACTTCCAGAGCCTTGAACGGTCAGGAAGTCTCCTCTTTGTCATAGAAAAGTAGGATCAGGCGTTTCTAAATTCTCCGTCTACTACATCTTCACCGCCCGATGAAGGGCCGCCTTCTCCGCCGGTTCCCGGCGGAGGGCTTCCGGCGCTTGCTTCGCCGCCAGGTTGTTGTTGGTACATGCTGCCGCCAACCTGCTGGATCAATTGGCCAAGTTCTTCAGTCGCCCGTACAATGGCATCCCTGTCCTCACCTTTGACCAGTTCTTTCAGCTGGCCAGCTTTTCCTTCGATGTTAGCCTTCATGTCTGCCGGCACTTTGTCGCCGTAATCTTTCAATAGTTTTTCGGCGGTATATACGGCGTTGTCGGCGTGGTTGCGGGCTTCGATCAATTCCTTGCGTTTGCGGTCTTCGTCTGCGTGTAGTTCAGCCTCCTTGCGCATCCGTTCGACCTCGGCCTCACTCAGCCCGGAAGAGGCCGTGATGGTGATATGCTGGCTTCGCCCGGTGGCCTTGTCCTGTGCTGTCACCTTCAAAATGCCGTTGGCATCGATATCGAAAGTCACCTCAATTTGCGGGATGCCGCGCGGCGCGGGGGGGATACCATCCAGGATGAACTTGCCGAGCGTTTTGTTGTCGGCTGCCATCGGACGTTCGCCCTGAAGCACGTGAATCTCCACCTGGGTCTGACTGTCGGCTGCCGTCGAGAAGATCTGGCTTTTGCGAGTTGGCACTGTGGTATTCCGTTCGATCAGGGGGGTTGCCACGCCGCCCATCGTCTCTACGGAAAGCGTCAGGGGGGTTACATCCAGCAGCAGGATGTCTTTTACTTCGCCACCCAGTACACCGGCCTGGATGGCGGCGCCTACCGCAACTACCTCATCTGGGTTGACGCCTTTATGAGGTTCTTTGCCGAACAATTTTCGAACGGCATCTTGCACTGCCGGCATGCGGGTCATGCCGCCAACCAGCACGACTTCGTTGATGTCCTCAGGTTTGAGATTGGCGTCTGAAAGCGCTCGTTTAACTGGTTCAAGCGTGCGTTCGACCAGATCGCTGGTAAGCTGTTCCAGTTTGGCGCGTGAGAGCGTTATTAACAGGTGTTTGGGCCCGCTTGCGTCCGCGGTGATATAGGGCAGGTTGATCTCTGTCTGCATCACGCTGGAGAGTTCGATCTTGGCCTTTTCGGCGGCTTCTTTCAAGCGCTGCAAAGATTGGCGGTCATTGCGCAGGTCTATGCCGTTGGTTTTCTTGAACTCATCGATCAGCCAGTCCATCACGCGCTGGTCGAAATCGTCGCCGCCCAAGAAGGTGTCTCCGGACGTAGAACGCACCTGGAAGACGCCCTCGCCAACATCCAGGATCGAGATATCGAAGGTGCCACCACCCAGGTCATAAACGGCAATCACCTCATTCTTCTTCTTGTCTAATCCATAAGCCAGGGAAGAAGCAGTCGGCTCATTGATGATGCGCAGCACTTCAAGACCGGCAATTTTCCCCGCGTCTTTGGTGGCATTCCGCTGGGCGTCGTTAAAATAGGCCGGGACCGTGATGACAGCCTGGGTGACCGATTCTCCCAGATAGGCTTCTGCGTCGGCTTTGAGTTTTGCCAGGATCATGGCGGAAATTTCCGGCGGGGAGTAGTCTCTTTCATCCAGCAACACGCGAACATCGCCGTTGGAGGCTTTTGTGACCTTATAGGGGATGCGCGAGAGGGTTCGGACTACTTCAGGGTCTTCGAACTTCCGCCCCATGAATCGTTTGATCGAGAAGATGGTGTTTTCTGGGTTGGTGATCGCCTGGTTGCGAGCTGTCCGGCCGACCAGCCGCTCTTTATTTTTGTTGACGGCGACAACGGAAGGGCACAGCCGTTCGCCTTCGGCGGTAGGAATGACCACGGGCTCGCCGCCCATCATGACCGCCACGACAGAATTGGTGGTACCAAGATCAATGCCTATGATTTTTCCCATATAGAATTCTCCTAACGAGCGACTCGCACGCGCGCCGGACGAAGGACCCGGTCCCCGTGCATGTATCCTTGTTCAATGACTTCAATAATCTGGTTACTTGTGTGGTCAGGACTCTCTTCGTACGAAATGGCTTCATGCCGGTTGGGATCAAATTCTTCTGTCTCGGCCGGGATGCGCTGGATGCCTTCTTGATCCAGGATGTTGAGAAGTTTCCGGTAGATCAATTCTATTCCTTCAGCCCATAACGCGCCATTGCCGTCGGAGGGGCGATGTTTTAACGCCCGCTCCAAGTCGTCCAGGATGACCAGGTACTTTTTGATGATATTGCCGCTGATGGTTTGAGAGAGCGAAGCTTGGTCGCGTTCAATGCGTTTTTTATAGTTTGAAAAATCAGCACGTTCGCGCTGCCATCCTTCAAAATATTCGTTCGATTGCTGTTGCGCTTTTTCTAATTCTTTTTTCATGTGCTCCAAATCCTCTGTGAGCGCCTGGGCCGATTCCACTTCGCTGGGGGACGCGGTCTCCGGCGCGGCGGCTTCGGCGCTCCCGCTTTCTGGCTGTGTGAATTTTTGCCCTGCTCGTTTTTTCCCTTTTTCCATGATTTTAACCTCGCAAACTTCCTTATTCTTCCAGTGAGCTGGTGACCATATCGCTCATAATACCGGCTAAGAATCGCACTGTCGAAATTGCCCTGCCGTAGGGCATCCGCATTGGGCCGATGACGCCCAATGTTCCGGTCGCCAACCCGGGCTGTCCGTAACGCGCCAGCACCATTGACCACTGCCGGAATTCATCCCAGGTTCCTTCACCCCCGATCAACACCTGCACGCCACCTACGCCGCTGCCTGTCTTGGTTCGTGAAAGGAGGTCATACAACAAAGGACGTTCTTCCAGCAATCTCAGCGCCCGCCGGGCTTCTTCCGAACCGGAGAATTCCGGCTCGGCAAGGACATTGGTCAACCCATCTAGATAGATATCACCCGCTCCAAGCGAATCGGCCTGGTTCATTTCCTCGACCAGCCAGTTGATGATCTCCGCATCCAGGCCTTGAAGCTGCGCCCGAAGCGCATTGATTTCGGCTGCGCTTTTCCCCTCGAAGAGGTTGGTGATGCGGTGCGCGGTGGTCGAGAGCAGTTCCTGCGTGATCGGTTCGTTCACGGTTACAATTCGCTGGTGGATTTCTCCGCCGATGGTCACGGTGACCATTAAGACCTGCCGCCCGCGCGTGGAGATCAGTTCCAGGTGTTTTAAGCGGGCTTTTTCTGGATGCGGAGCGGTGACCAACGAAGCAACCCGCGATTGGTGCGCCAGCACTGAAGCCGCCAGTCGCATCCATTCCTCGACATCGTTGCGGGTCTGATAAAACTGATGGCTGATCATCCGGCGGGTTGTATCCGGCAGTTCGGAATCTTGAACCAGACGGCTGACAAAATAGCGATATCCTTCTTCGGTTGGCACGCGCCCAGCCGAAGTGTGCGGCTGGCGCAGATAGCCCAACTCGGTCAGTGCTGACATCTCGTTGCGCACGGTGGCAGAACTGATATCCAACTGATAATGTTTCACCAGATGCTCAGAGCCAATCGGCGCGGCAGACCGGATATGCTCATGCACGACCAGGGTTAAGATAAACTTTTGGCGTTCGGTCAATTCGTTCATGTGGTTTTCTTGTTTTAGCACTCTCGGCTTTCGAGTGCTAAAACATTGTGAATCATCATACCATGCCAGCGCGCAGCCGTCAAGCGGCGTTATGAAATTCTGATAAATATCTAATAATTTGGTAAGTCAGGGAATCGGGCAGGTTTGTGCTTTCCGAAAAGAATGCGCCTGATCGGGGTCGCCCTGCGCATTGGCCTGGATGTTCCGCTACATTGGGGGGATTCGTTTTTCGAAAATAAGAAAAGGAACGAAGGGGCACGCTGTGGATGCGGAAGGGTGGGGCGGGGGATTTACAGGGTAAGTTTTTCATTATTAAGCGGCTTTCGGTGTGTAGGGGGTATGGATTGTTAAAGAGCGGGCGGGGCGATTGGAACCTGAAACAAATAGAATGAAGGGAGGCATGGGGAAGCAGGGACTGGGGGAGAGAGAAGAGGACCTGATACGGTTATACCGCGAGGGAGGAGCGAATACAAGCGGTAAAAATTATCAGGTTAACCTATCAGTTTTAAGGGGTTTTGGGATGTGATGGTAGGGGGTGGGAAGGCGGCGTCCCGGCCTCCTGGTATTCGATATCACGATCAGCAACGTCTTTCATCGCTTGGATTTTAGGATTATGATCCCAAATTGGCGACGGCGCAACGAGTGCGCCCCATCCCGCCAATCCTTCGGTTTTTGCCGCGTCAGGTTGCCTGCCTTTCGGCATCTTTTTGGAGAGCAGGCTGTGTAAGTATTTCTCAGGGCTTCAGGCGGAAGATTGAGAGGATGCTGGCGTTCCCGACGCGGATGGCGTAGATCTCATCCGGGTAGTCATAGGGTTGGGGGTGCCAGCGGTAATTGGTGAGGAAGTAGGTCGCTTCTTCGGGTTTATCTACATAGACCAGCCTTTTGCGCTGTTCTTCGGGGAGGATCAGGGCGTTGATCCGCCCTGGGCGGTTGAAGACGTAGATCTTGAGATTTTCAGAGCGGTCGTTCTCTAACAGGTGCTCCAGGCCTTGCTTGTAAGATAATCCCCAATAATCCAGTTCGTAATGGCGCTTGACGCGCGCCATATCCTTTCCGCCCAGCCGGTTGAAATACACATTTTCATGGGGGTGGTACCGCACCATGAAGAAGAGCGGTTCCACCAGCGCCGCCGCGACCAGCAAGCCAGCGATCGCTTTGAGCCATTTTGTGGGGATTTTTGGGAACCGAACGGCAAAGAGCGCCATGGCACCCTGCGCAGCGAGGATCACCAACGGCGGGTAAACGAAAAACATCTGCCGCCACCCGTCGTACAGAACCGACCGGAACAGGATCACCGCCAAAACCGGCAGGATCAGCCAGGCGGCCAGGATTAAGAAGTTCCGTTTTTCCGGCGCGAGGATCTTGCCGGCGCGCAGGAGAAAAGCGAAGCCCGCTTTTAACCCGCCAACCATCGCCAGCGCCAGGTAGGGCAAGGGGATCGTGATCAGAATCCATACGGGGATATAGTGCCAGGGCAGGGCCTGGGCGTCTACAAAGCTGCCGCGATACAGGACTGTTCCGCCATCCCAGGGAAATTTGCTCATCTGTTGCAGGGCGTTGAAGAATTCGCTTGCAGGATCGTGCCATAAGACTGGCCAGAACAACACGACCAGCCCACCCGTCACCGCGGCATAAAGCAGCATTCGTGCAAACCAACCGCGGCGTCTCTGTAGGCCGGGGTGGAAGACCAGATAAAGCCCCATCAATCCCAACGTCAGCCCAAAAATCAGGATGCCGGGCGCCCGCAGCGCGATCAATACCGCCGAGGCCAGGGCATGCAGGAAGATGTTGCAGTAAGCGGCGTGATCCAGGCAACGGATGAGCGTAAAGACCGCCAAGATGAAAGCTGTCAGGAAGGGAATATCTTTGGAATTGTAGAAAGCGTGCGCAAAAATGGATGGGGTGGCTGCCAGGAGAAGAGCAGCCAACAGGCCGGCCTGCCAGCTTTGCGTGATCTTTTTCGCCAGCAGGTAAAGGAAGATCACACCAACGTAAAAGGCTGCAAAGGTGAGCAGGTGCCGTGTGAGGAACAACTGGCGGTCCGGCATTCCCCTTGTGACGGCGTAAAGAAACATCTCGAAGAGCGGCCCGTAATAACGGTTCTTGAGACTGAGCAAAGCAGGGTCGCCCTGAAAGACGTATTTGAAATTGAGTTCGCCGATCTCGACCTGTGCCAGGTCGTCCCAGGTCAGGCCATAGTCTTTATAGACTGCCAGCCCGATGGCCAACAACAAGAGGAAAAAAGCCGGGACGAGGATATGCTTTGCGCTGAACGAAACGGAGCGTTGGACTTGAGCGGTTTTGTCTGCCTTCGGAGGGGTGAGTGTTGTTCCCATCTTCAAGAATGATTCCTGCGGTGTGTGGTTTGCGTCCGCGCTAGGGCTGGCATTTGAGGCCTGAGACGGCCTCCGCCGCCTGGGATTGCAACTCTTCCGGGGCTGCCTCCTGGTTGGCGGCGCGTTCCCAAAGCGCGCAAAGTGCCAGGTCCAGATCTTTGTTGCTTTCGTGCACTTGCTGGGTTAGCTCTCTGGCTTTTGCATAATCGCCGGTGTGGGCGTACGCCTCGATGAAGGGCAGCCATTCTACTGGCGTGATGGCGCTGAGGCCGTTGGCGGCGGCTTCCTGGCCCAGTTCGGCGACCTTTTGCCAATCGTCGTTTTGGCGGCTTAGCTCTGCCTTTTCAAAATAATAACACCAGCCGTGCGCCGGTTCGTCCCCGAAGAGTTCGGATGGCGAGATGGACGGGGCGACTTTCGCCTGTATCCTGGAAAGGTTCGAGAGGGGGATGGCATCTGTCAGCATGTATGTCAACCCTGGGGTGGTCTCTTTTCCGGCGTACACTGCATCCAAGACACGCACACAGCCAGGCGCCGGGTGATAGAACACCACCATATCCGAAGTGGAACCACGGAAGGTCATCGTCCGATACTGGTATTCGACGGGCAACCCAGCTTCCACTTTTGGCAACAGGGCGCTTCCCAGGCGGGCGCGGGTATAAATCATCATGTATGGCAGGTCTTTGGATTCCAGGACGGGCGAATAGATCCAGTTCAGGGGCGCCGTCAGGTTGAAGTCGGTCTCATAAACTAACGGCAGCTCGTGGGTCGCCAACATTGTACCCGGTTCAAGCGCGGGGATGCGCCAGGTAAGCTGCCAGAAGAATTGGCGCTGGTTTTCCCAATCCCGCCGAAACGTGTTGGCTGTCGCAAACTGCCGTCCCACTGCCAGAGCGATCAAGAGGCTGTACAACGCCGTTTTGCGCAGGCCGTTCTTGACGAAGAATTCAACTAACCCTGCGAGCAGCAGGCTGCCTCCGAGCATCATTGAAAGCATGAAGCGGTCCCAGCTAAACTCAATTGCCAGCGGCAGGCCGGCAATCCAGGAAGGAAGCCGTCCGGCCAGGATGCCCAGTATGCCCAGCGTCATGGCCTGCACTGCCCAGGGCGTTTGTGATTGATTCGGTTCGACCTCTGAAAACTCGATCTTTCCCAGGTAGAAGATTACCGCGATGAAGCTGGCGAAGATCAGGGAGAGCGTCAGGAGGTTGGAGAGTACACCCAGCGGCTGGGTCAGCAGTTGGAAGGGGCGCGTCCAGGCCGCAAAACCGGCTATCGCGATGGCTTTGATCGCTTCTTCGATGATGTTGATCACGACTTTTACCAGGGGGAGTTGCAGTGTGCTGAATACCTTGACATCATACGATTCATAGGCACCAAAACTCTGATAGCTGTACAGCCAGCCGGCATTGATCAGCCACAAAGCCAGGTAAGGCGCCCAATGTCTGGCGGTTTGGGCGAACCTTTGCCGAAGGGAGATCGTTGTCGTTTGTAGCATGAACCACAGGATAACAGGCCTCAATACTTCCAGACCGAAGAAGTATTCGGTTGGAAACAAACCTGTGAACATCAGCGCCAGCGCGCCAAGCGTCAGCGCCCGGTATCGCGCCGCGGAGCGTAGCGCCAGAGCGGTCACGCCGAATGAGAGCAGGTAAGCCAGCAGCGAGATCAACTCCTGATTGGTGTGGGTGAACGCTACCCATTGCGAGAGGAAGCCAGGGAATACCACAAAGCACAAGGAGGCCAAGGCAACCTCGCGCTGGCGCTGCGGCCAGATTTTGCCGAACGACCACCAGGCCGCCACGCCGGTCAGCGCCCGCAGGATCACGCCAAAGACCTGCCACGCCAGCGGGTTTTCCTGAAAGATCGCTGTGGTCAAGACAAAGAAGGGTCCGAGGAAGGGCCGAAAAGGTTTGAAAGCCTCGATGAACTCCAGCGGCCCCAAAAAGCGGGAAATCCAGGCAAACGTCCAGTCGTCCCAGTAGAATCCCATCCAGGGGATCAGTAGCCCGTAAGCAACCGCAGCGAGCAGAAAAATGGCGATTGGAATGCTGGCAGGTGGGAAACGTTTTTTGATCATCGTTCTTCCTCGTCGTGATGGCCGGTCGAGCCGCCCGGTTTTACGAAAGGCTCCGGTCTTTTTTAATCATAACACTACTTTTTTGGCAAAATGGCTTTCCATTGCCATGATTCTATGACAATCTTCCTCTTGACAGGATTTTGTTTCCGTGTGAGAATTCAAAAAATGAATGCTCAAACCCCCTCCGACGTTAAAAATCAAGAATACGAACTTCTCAACGCCATCGCTGAGAATTCGATGGTAACTCAGGCCGGCCTCTCTTCCCGCCTGGGGATCGCGGTGGGCAGCGTCAACTGGTACATCAAGCGCCTGATCAATCGAGGCTATGTCAAGGTGTCTCACCTGGACCGCACCCGCTTGAAGTACGACCTGACGCCGGAGGGCATGTCGGTCCTCACGCAGCGCGCCCTCCAGTACATGAAAAGCTCGCTGCAGGTTTACAATGAGCTGCGCGCCAAAGCCAAAGCTTTGACGGCTGAACTGCGCGCAAAGGGAATTCAGACCGTTTACCTGGAAGGCGATGACGAAGTGATGGATATCCTGCGGCTGACTTTGATCGAATCGGGCATTATTCTTTCGAATGAACCTGACCGCTGGGTGCTACGCACCTACGGAAATCATTACCAGTTGGTAGATACAGAAAAGAGATGAAAATAATTAGCGTTGTCGGGGCACGTCCCCAATTTATCAAGGCTGCGATGGTCTCCCGTTCGCTTCGTCCACGCTGCCAGGAGATCCTGGTCCATACCGGCCAGCACTATGATGAAAACATGTCGCAAGTTTTCTTTGACGAACTGGAACTGCCGGAACCCGATATCTACCTGGGCGTCGGCAGCGGCAGCCACGCCGTCCAAACAGCCCGCATGATGACGGGCATCGAAGAGATTTTGCTCAAAGAAAGCCCGGATTGGTTGGTGGTTTATGGCGATACCAATACCACCCTGGCGGGGGCGCTGGCTGCTTCAAAATTACAAGTCCCCATAGCCCATGTCGAAGCGGGTTTGCGCTCTTTTCAGCGCGCCATGCCTGAGGAGGTCAATCGCGTGCTGGTTGACCATATTTCGGATGCGCTCTTCTGCCCGACGCAACCGTCGGTGGACAATTTATCGAGGGAAGGGATTACCAGGGGGGTGTATATCGTTGGCGATGTCATGGCGGACGCGCTGCAATATTTTATCCGGCTGGCGCCTCAGAAAACAGACATTCTCTCCGATCTTGGGCTAGAAGCGCATTGTTATGCTTTGGCGACTGTACACCGCGCGGCCAATACGGATGATCCTGCCCGCCTGAAAGCCATCTTGAAGGCATTTGAACAAATGAATTTACCCGTTGTTTTCCCGGTTCATCCCCGCACTCGTAAGGTTATCCATGATCTCGGGTGGAAGGCTAATCGCAATGTGCGCCTGATCGAGCCGGTGGGTTATCTGGAAATGTTACTGCTCGAAGCGAATGCGGATTGCATTCTAACCGATTCGGGCGGAGTCCAAAAAGAGGCCTACTGGGTAGGCGTCCGCTGTATCACGTTGAGAGATGAAACCGAATGGGTCGAGACGGTGGCATTGGGATGGAACCGACTGGTTGGCGCCGATACGACTGCAATTGTGGAAGCTGTCCACCACTGGCGGCCGACTGCGCCGCGCCTGCCGATCTATGGCGATGGACATTCCGCTGAGATGATCAGCGATATTTTGCTAAACCAACCCTGAAAATGGAGAATGCCAATGGCAGTTCGAATTCACCCAACCGCAGAAGTAGCAGATAATGCCAGCATAGGCGAAGGCACCAGCATCTGGCACCAGTGCCAGATCCGCCCTGGCGTAAAGATCGGTAAGAATTGTATTCTTGGCAAAGGGGTGTATGTAGATGCAGATGTATCCATCGGGGACAATGTCAAGATTCAAAACTACGTCTCGGTTTTCCATGGCGTCACCCTGGAGGATGGGGTTTTCATTGGTCCGCATGTCTGTTTTACCAACGACATGAGACCGCGCGCCATCAACCCGGATGGTAGCCTTAAAGCCGCTACTGACTGGAAGATTAGCGAGACGCGAGTCCGCCGGGGCGCAGCGTTGGGCGCGAACTCCACTATTCGCTGCGGGGTCAATATCGGCGAATGGGCGATGATCGGTTCGGGCAGCGTGGTGACCCGCGATGTGCCGGATTATGGGCTGGTCTTTGGTAACCCAGCCAGGCTGCGCGGTTTTGTCTGTCCGTGCGGCGCAGAATTGATAAAGAAAGAAGTTAAAGGCAGCGTTGTGATCGCAAGCTGTTCGGAATGCAGCCAAACCATTGAGATTGCTAAACAAACCTGGGAGATGATCAAATGATCAACATGGCAAAACCCGTCATTGGGCCTGAAGAAAAACAGGCTGTACTGGAGGTGCTCGACTCTGGCATTATTGCCCAGGGACCCCGCACCAAGGCGTTTGAAGAAGCCTTTGCGTTGATGTGTACCACGCAGTACGCCATTGCCGCTTCATCGGGCACTACGGCGCTGCACATTGCCTTGCTGGCGCACAAAATTGGTCCAGGAGATGAGGTGATCACTTCGCCATTTACATTCATTGCCTCGGCGAACAGCATCCTGTACGTGGGCGCGCGGCCGGTCTTTGTGGATATTGATCCACGGACTTTCAATATTGACGCCAGGAGGATCGAGGACGCGATCACAGAGCGCACCAAGGCGATTATGCCGGTGCACCTGTTTGGCCTTTCGTGTGATATGGAAGCCATCATGAAGATTGCTCAGAAGCATCATCTCGCTGTGATCGAAGACGCCTGCCAGAGCCATGCCGCGACCTTTAAAGGTCAGAAGGTGGGATCCTTTGGTACGGGCGTATTTTCTCTTTACCCCACGAAGAACATCACCTCCGCTGAGGGTGGAATGATTACCACCAATGATGCCCTGATTGATGAGCGCTGCCGGGTGATCCGCAATCATGGGATGCGCGTTCGCTACTATCATGATGAATTAGGATTCAACTTCCGGATGACCGATGTTCACGCCGCCATTGGGTTGGCGCAAATTGGAAAGCTTGAGCGCTTTAACGCCGCCCGCCAGGCGAACGCCCGGTTCTACGATGAGAACCTGCGCGGTGTTGTGTCGCCTTACACTCCCGAAGGGTATGCCCACGTCTATCACCAGTACACCATCCGCGTTCCCAACGGCCAGCGCGATGCGTTGCGCGATTACCTGAAAGAAAACGGGGTCGGCTCTGAAATTTATTACCCTGTGCCGATCCATAAACAACGCTTCTATGTTGAAGAACTGGGTTACGATCTCACCCTGCCTGAGACCGAAAAAGCTGCTCGGGAAGTGCTTTCGCTGCCGGTACACCCTTCCTTAAGTCAGCAGGACCTGGAAACGGTTGTCAACACAGTGAACCGCTTTATGGGAGCCTGACCCGATGGCCACCCGCGTTGCAGTCATTGGAGTTGGTTCTATGGGGCGGAATCACGCCCGTGTCTATAGTGAGTTGCCGGACGCCGAACTGGCGGCGGTGAGCGATGCAAACGAGGCGGTAGCTTCAGGCATCGGCGCTCAGTTTGGCGTGCGCGCCTATTCTGATTACCGCGCGATGCTTTCAGCCGAAAAGCCGGAGGCGGTTAGCATTGCCGTGCCAACTGCCCTGCACGAGGAGATAGCCCTCGCGGCGCTGGAAGCAGGGGCGCATATTCTGGTCGAAAAGCCTATCGCCGCGACGGTGCAGGAAGGCCAGACTATCATCCGAAAAGCGGCCGAGGCGAAGCGCGTCCTGATGGTGGGGCATATCGTCCGTTTCAACCCGGCGATCCAGGCTCTTAAACAAAAATTACAAGACGGCGATCTGGGCAAGATTTTCCAGGTTTTTTGCCGCCGCGCCGGGCCGTTCCCTGCCCGTATCCGCGATGTGGGCGTGGTGGTGGATTTAGCTCCACACGATGTTGATATCATGCGCTTTTTGACCGGCAAGGATCCGGAACGCGTCTTTGCCGAAACTGAACAGCGCATTCACACCGACCACGAGGATTTATTGTTTGGTTTGCTGCGTTTCCCAGATCGTATTACCGGAGCGCTGGAGATCAACTGGCTCACGCCTACCAAGCTGCGCGAAGTTTTGGTGCTTGGCGAGCGGGGTATGTTCCGCGTTGATGATCTGACCCAGGACCTTTACTTTTACGAGAACGCCCAGGCTAATAACGGTGTCTGGCCTGCCCTGGCAACGCTCAAGGGGGTCAGCGAGGGGAGTATGATCCGCTTTGCCTTGCAGCGCTATGAACCGCTCAAAGCCGAGCTGCAAGCCTTTCTCAAAGCCGTGCGCGGTGAAGCGCCTGTTGCCGTTAGCGGCGAAGACGGTCTGGCTGCTCTGCGGCTTGCACTGGCGCTGGTAGAATCGGGCGAAAAACACCAAGTCATCGAAGTTTGACCTGCCGTCAGGCGCTATGAGGTATTATGGAACTTTCTGAGCTGAAAAACAAAATCGAATCCAGAGAAGCCCGCCTGGCCGTCATTGGGCTGGGGTATGTTGGGCTGCCAGTGGCGGCTATGTTTGCCGAAACTGGTTTTGATGTTCTGGGGATTGAGATCAAGCCTGACCGCGTTCAGAAGATCAATGCCGGCGTTTCCCCAATCGAAGGCGATGAACCGGGTATGGATGAACTGCTGGCTAAGGTGGTGAAGGCTGGAAAACTGCGAGCTTCGGACAGCTATCCTGCCCTCTCTGACCGCGATATCGTGCTGATTGATGTTGAAACGCCGGTGGATGACCATCACATCCCCCGTTATGAAGCGCTTAAAGCCTCTCTGCGCAGCCTGGCGCCTGTCCTGAAAAAGGGCGCGTTGGTTATTATTGAATCGACGATCGCCCCCGGCACCATGCAGAAAGTGGCGCTGCCGTTGTTAGAAGGAGGCTCCGGGCGCAAGGTCAACCAGGGTTTTTACCTGGGCAACTGCCCCGAACGCGTGATGCCCGGCAAGTTGCTGGCGAACCTGCGTAGCCTTAGCCGGGTGGTGGGGGGATCTACGCCCCAGGTTGCCGAAGCGATGGTATCTCTCTATCGTTGCATTGTGCAGGCCGATCTCGATCCGGTGGATTGGATCACGGCGGAACTGGTCAAAACCGTAGAGAATGCCTACCGCGATGTTCAGATTGCTTTTGCCAACGAGGTAGCGATGATCTGCGAGGCGCTTGGCGGCGACGTGTGGAAGGTGCGCGAACTGGTCAACAAGAGCCCTTATCGCCAGATGCACCTGCCCGGCGCTGGAGTCGGCGGCCATTGCATCCCCAAGGATCCCTGGCTGCTGGCCTACGGCGTGGAGGGACTGGGCGTCCCTTTGCGGTTGATTCCGACCTCGCGCGCCGTCAACGACGGGATGCCGCTCCATGTGGTTGATCTGCTGGAGGATGCCCTGGCTGAGGCTGGTGGCTCGCTGGCGGGTGCCCGCATCCTGGTGATGGGCTATGCTTACCTGGAGAACTCCGACGATACCCGCAACAGCCCGACGCAGGCGCTGGTCGAGCGCCTGAGCCAGACTGGGGCGAGCGTTGTGGTGCACGACCCCTTCGTGAGCGAATATCAAGGCGACTTGCTTTCGGCTGCGCAGGGCTGCGACGCCGCCGTCCTTATGGTAGCTCACACGCCTTATAAAACGCTAGACCTGGCCGCGCTTAAAGCCGTTCTGCGCCATCCTGCGCTGGTGGATGGCCGGAATCTCTATGACAGTACTGCGCTGCGGGCTGCCGGGTGGGTCTATCGCGGCATTGGGAAACCGGCTGCCCTCTCCGCCCAACCAAACCAGGTGTCTTATTGAAAACTCAATTTAAACGGCTTGGGAAAGGTACACTAATCTACGGTCTTGGGGGCATCCTCAACCGTTTTATCGGTTTGTTGATGCTTCCTCTCTTTACAGCCTACCTGACCCCGGCTGATTACGGAGTCAGCTCGATTTTAGGGCTGGTGTCGTTCGTCCTGACTTCCGTCTTTACGCTGGGTTTCGGTGTCAGCATGGGGGTCTGTTACTATGAGGGGGATAACCCTCAGCGGAAGACGGCCACGATTTGGACGGCCTCCTTGTTTCTGCTGCTTAGCGTGCTGGTCATGCTGACCTTAGGCATTGTCCTAGCAAAGCCGATCAGCGTACTTGCTTTCCAATCGAACGGGTATGCAAAATATATCGCGCCAACGGTGATCGGCGCGGCGTTTAGCATCGTAACCGTGCCGTTCATCCTGCGCCTGCAATTCGAGGAACGGGCGAAACTCTTTGTGCTTTTGACCGCCGTATCCACAATTCTTTCGATTTCTATCAATATCCTGTTGGTGGTTTTTTTAAGGTGGGGCGTATGGGGCGTTGTGATCGGGGGGATGATCGGGCAGATCATCTCCTTCCTTTTCTACTTCATAGCGGCCGCAAAAGGCTTACCAATTAAGGTTGACCTTTTGGTTGCGAAGGAATTGTTCAAACTAGGTCTCCCGATGGTGCCAAGCTTTACCTTCGTGTTCGTTATCCAGCAGGGCAATAAATATATCCTCCAACTGGCACGCGGGTTGGAAGAAAGCGGCCTGTATACCGTCGGGTTCAACCTGGGTCTGGCGCTCAACTACGCCGTATCCGCCTTTCAAACGGCCTGGTATCCGTTTTTTATGTCGTTTTTCGAAAAGCGGGAAGAGGCTCGTACGCTGTTTGGCAGGATTGCGACGTATTATTTCCTGGGTTTTGGCGCCGTCAATCTGATGTTCTACCTGGCAGCTCGTCCTGTCGTGTTGATCCTGACCCAGCCGGCATTCCATGAAGCCTATCGGGTCGTTGGTCTTTCGGCAACTTCCAGCTTTTTCTTTGGCATGTTCTCCCTGATTTTGCCGGGAATGTATTTTGCGAAAGAAGTCAAGTTTGTGGCGTTAATTCAGGGATTGGCTGCTGTGATTTCGATCATCGTTAACGTCTTATTGATCCCGCCGCTGGGCTTTGTTGGGGCGGCGCTAGGATTGGCGATCGGTTCTTTTGCAATGGTCCTGCTGACTTTTCTGTTCAGCCGATTGCGGGGCTACCTGGAAGTGACTTATGAGTGGCGGCGCCTGTTCAGCTTTTCTTTGGTTTATGTGGTTCTCTCTGCATCTTCTTTTCTGTCTCCCTTCGACGCCTTGCCGCTTGTGATTCTTCAGAGCGTATTCTTAACGCTGCTGTTAGTAGTCGCACTTTTTTTCTTGCTGACTAGAGAAGAAAGACGATTGGTCAAAGAGATGAAGGAAAAATACCTCAATTGGGATACAATTCGTAGTTTGATCGGATCAACCAGAAATGTCTTCACTAATTTATAATCTCTTCCTTCTCCTTCTTTGGATCGGGTTGTGGACCGTGGGTGGCTGGCTGTTGGTCCGGCGGTCTTTTAACCTGCGCCGCAATGAATTTATGCTGGCAGGGTTTGGGCTGGGCATGGTTTTGCAAAACTGGCTGGCAAACCTGGCCGGACATTTCTTGCCGGCGCCGCTCTCGTTTTGGCTGGCGGCACTGGCCGTCTTTCTGGCGGGAGTGTTGTTCTGGCTGCCGTTTTCCCGCCAGGAGCTGCGTGATCTGCTCCGTTTCCCTCTTTCTCCGCTTCAAGGGCTGGCGCTGGTTGTCCTGGTTTTTGTCCTTTACACCTCCAGCCGCGGTCTGGCAATCCTGGATGATTATCAGAATCTGCCGATGACCTCGCTACTGGCCGTCGGCACGATTCCGCCCCGTTTTGCACTCGACCCGGCAATCTCTTTTAACTATCATTATTTTGAACTACTTTTTGCCGGGCAGATCATGCGCATCGGCCATTTGCAGCCTTGGAACTCGTTGGACCTGGCGCGCGCACTGGGTTTTGGCCTTACATTGATGTTAAGCGCCCTTTTTATGCAACGCGTTACCCGAAGCGTTTTCGCAGCCTTTGTGTTGATGTTGGTTGTGGCGTTTGGTGGCGGTACGCGCTGGCTGATGCTCCTCTTACCTCAGTCAATCCTTAAACCCATCTCCGATAGCCTTCAGATGATCGGTTCTGGTTATTCCAGCGGGCCTGATTTTCTCACCGGGTTGACCGGCCCGTGGGTGATCGAAGGGGGCGGGCCGCTGCCTTTCCCCTTTGCCTATGTCAATGGGATGAACACTACCGCGATTCTGGTTTACCATGCCGGGGCTGGCGCGCTGGGGGGTGTGATTAGCGGCATCCTGGCTTTGAGCTTCAATCGCTGGTATGGCTGGCGCGCTCTTCTCCTTTCCATCTCGCTGTTGGCGGCGTTGGCGATCAGCAACGAATTTGCATATGCCGGAATTTTATTGGGTTTCATCCTGGTGGCGCTGTTTTATGCCATCCGCCGCCGCACCTGGCGTTTTCCGTGGCGGTTGAAGGGCTGGCTGGCGGCTGTCTTGATTGCCGGAATGATTGTGGTGGTTCAGGGGGGGGTTTTGACAGGCGTCTTCATGGATCAACTTGCAAAGCTTTTGCCCGGCGAGCTTACCCAGGCTTCATATTTTTCCGGCCAGTTTACCTTTCAATGGCCGCCTGCCCTGCTTTCCAGCCACCTGGGGTGGCTTTCGCTTGGCAATCCGTACCAGGTTCTGGTCGCTCTGTTCGAGATCGGCCCGATCATTCTCCTTCTGCCGCTTGCCTTTGCCGCCTGGTTTAAGAGCTACCGTTATGGCCGCTGGTTCGAGACCGCTGCGACGGCTTATGTTGTCTCGACGGTGGTGTTCGCCTTTTTGCAATATTCCGGGCCGGCTGGACCGACTGCGCTCACCCGCGTTCAAACGGGGCTGGTCAGCCTGGCAAAAGGTTCGGTGGTCTGGTTGTGGTTGTGGGCTCGCCATCGTTCGGAGCTGGCTAAGCTGTTCTCGGCGCTGCTTCTGTTTGTTTATACCTTCGGCGGCCTGATGCTGTTTGGAATCCAGCTGCTGGCCGGGCCTAAGCCGGTGCTCTCTACGTTCATCAACGAGCTGGATGCCCGGATGCATGAGCAACGGTGGAACCGCCTGGAAAAAGATGCTCTCGTCTTCGACCCGATTGCCGTGCGCGCGCCGACCATCTTTGGCCGGTACACCAACTCCAGCGTGACGTGGTATGCCAGCAAACCGGAGTTCGATCAACTGGTGGACGCTCCAGAACCGGCCCGCCTGCGAGCTGCTGGTTTTGATTACGTCTATCTTGATTCGGCCTATTGGGATCAGATCGGGTCGACCTATCAAAAGATGTTTGCCGACCCGTGCGTTCGGCTGGTAGATGAAGTGAAAGCCAAACGAACACCAGAGTTCCGCCGTTTGTACGATATTCAATCTTGTTCACAACCTTCACAATAAAACGAGGATGACCCATTGAACAACCAGACGATTTACTGCAAAGAACCACTGGGCGAACGTCACGGTATCCCCTATTTTTCCACTGCGGATTTCTACGTTGACAACTACGAAAAGATTTCCAAAGACCATATGGATGTCTTTGAAAAGGAGGGGAAAAACCCAAATATTGGAGAGGAATTGTGGGTGAAACTGGAAGACTCGACGGCTGCGCTGCTGAATAAGTACACCCAGCCAGGAGAAAAAATACTGGATGTCGGCGTAGGGTTGGGACGGCTGTTATCGCGGTTTGATCACCTGCAGCGTTATGGCATGGACATCAGTTGGGACTATTTGGAGCATACGAAGAAAACTGGCATTGAGGTGTGCTTCTCCCGCATCGAGGACATGCCCTACTGCAAGGAATTTTTCGATGTCATTACCTGCACCGATGTCCTCGAACATGTTCTGGATTTGAATCTCGCCTTAACCAAAATTTTAGAGGTATTAAAACCAGGGGGGATTTTGATCGTCCGGGTTCCGTATCGTGAGAACCTGAAGCTCTATCTGGAATCATACTACCCCTATCGTTATGCACATTTACGGAATTTTGACGAATACGGGTTGGAACTATTGTTTACGCGCGTGTTTAACTGTCAGTTTCTCGAAGCGCAGACGGCAGGTTATCTTGAAAGTTTCAGAAGCCTTAAGTTTATGCTGCCGATCCCGCGTTGGGTGCGGATTACCGAAATGATCTGTTCTGTATCCAAAGCGCTTTCGAGTTCCTTATACAATAAAGTGCTGCGCGCTTTGTATTATCCGATTGACATCAATGTGGTGGTGCGGAAGGCTGGTTAGTTTGTGGAAGGTTGAGAGTTTTTTACCCTTTCATGCTTTTGGTATCATGCGGTCTAAATGGGCAGGGGTTGAGGTGTCTTGAGTAAAGCGTGGTGGAGATAAACGATATGTCCAAATCAGAGATGGACCGGCTGAATGCGTCTTTCTGGGATGAATTGTGCGGCAGTGGGCTGGCGCAAATGCTCGGAATAACGGACCGCTCTCCTGCATCCTTGAAGCGTTTTGACCAGGCTTATCTGGATTTTTACCCCTACTTGTTAGGGTATATCCGCCCTGACCGGTTAACAGGCAAGAGAGTCCTCGAAGTGGGCCTTGGATATGGAACAGTTGGCCAGGCTTTGTTGGATTCTGGAGCGAATTATTTCGGGGTGGATATTGCGGCGGGCCCGGTGAATATGATCAGGTATCGCCAAGTTCTTATGAACCAGCCCAGCAGTTGCAGCCGGGCGTCGGTGTTGAACTTGCCTTTCGCAGCCGGTTCTTTTGATTGCGTCATCTCCATCGGCGTTTTCCACCACACCGGTGATGTGCAAAGAGCCATTGACGAAACCCACCGTGTGCTGAAACCTGGGGGGAAGGCGATCTTGATGGTGTACAACCAGTACGCTTATCGCCAGTGGTTTAACTGGCCATTGAACACGCTGAAAATCTGGCTGAGAGAATACGGCTTTATCCGTTCCACAAAAAGCATAGAGGTGACTGAAGAACAACGCAAAGCCTATGACGCCAGCCTCGATGGCGTTGGCGCTCCCGAAACGGTTTTCGTCTCGGTGCGGGAGCTGCGCCGGATGATGCGGAACTTTAAAATTGTGCGCCTGTCTAAGGAAAACTCGAGCCCGCTTCTTTTTCTTTCTAAGAAGTGGTTTTCCTGGCCATTAAAGAAATTATTTGGGATCCAGTTGTTCAAAAAACCGGAAGGTGGGTTCTATCTTCTTAATCGTTCCTGGTTATTGCCCACCCTTGGGCGCTGGTTCGGTCTTGATCTTTATGTCGAAGCAGAAAAAAAGCTGGTCGAGATTTCGGATGAAAGGTGAGTTGATTTAAAAAAGTATGTTTTCAAGGGGTTCCTATGGCAGTTCGTAACGTAAACGGTATTCTTCTGCTCTATCATCACTACTTGAAAGCCAATGCTCCTACGATCATGGAATATGTTAACGCTTTCCCGCGCCACTCTCGTTTTCCGGTTTGGGCGGTTAATACTGAGCTGGGTTTCCCGGCCGGGCTTGAAAATTTGCGTTTTTCTGTCGTGGTGTTCCATTATTCGTTGTTCGGCATGTGGCCTTACAAGCTGAATAATAAGTTTTATAGCTACATCGCCCGCGATCAATCCAGTTACAAAGTGGCCATCTTTCAGGATGAATACCATTATTGTAAGCCGCGCTTTGCATTTGTTGATGATGCCAAAATTGACCTGATCTATTCCTGTTACGAACCAAAATACTTCGATGAAATTTATTATAAATACACCCGTGTGCCCAGGGTCGTGATGGCTTTAACGGGGTATGTCAGCGATGAGATGGTAGCGCTGGGCCAGCGGTTGACTGTGCCGTTCGACCAGCGCAGCATTGATGTCAGTTATCGCGGTCGCGATCTCCCGTTCTATATGGGACGCGGCGCACGCGAAAAGACCGAAATCGCGCGCAGTTTTCTGGCGCGCAGCCAGGGATTGGATCTAAAGCTTGATATTCAAGTTGGCGAAGATAATCGCATCTATGGCGAAGAATGGTATCGCTTTCTCGCCAACAGCAAAGCTGTATTGGGGGTCGAGTCGGGCGTCTCCCTCTCCGACTTTGAGGATGTTGTTCGCCCGCAGGTCGAACAGGCTGTGTTAAAAAATCCGAATATTCCCTTTGAAGAGGTCTACGAGAAATACCTCAAACCGCTGGATGGAAAGATCCCGATTCGCACCATCAGCCCACGCCATTTTGAGGCGGCTGCCCTGCGAGTATGCCAGATCCTGTTCGAAGGGGAATATGCTGGCGTGCTTCAGCCGATGCGGCACTATATTCCCCTCAAGAAGGATTTTTCGAATTTCGATCAGGTCATTGCCCTTCTCAGGGATCGAGATTTTTGCCACCAATTGGTCGAAACGGCTTACGAGGAACTGATTGCCAGCGGGAAGTATTCCTTTATGAAATTCATCCAGGAATTTGACGATCGCCTGGTCGAATCGGGGGCACGTTTAGAGCCGGCATTGCCGGGCCAACCGGATGAGATCACGCCAATCCTGGAGGCTGACCTGCCTCTCCGTAAGACGCTACATCTTATTCGCAAGAGCATTTATCGTATGTATCAGCCGTTGCGAAACTTACCGGGTTACAAGTACATCAAACCTTACTTAAAGAAGATATTGCCCTGGAGGTTGTATCCATGGATGTTGTAAACACAAGGAAAAACATGATATAGGAGGTGATCCAATGGCAGAAAAATTGAAGGAAATACGCAAAGTAATCCAGCTTGATGCAGTTCCCCTGGAAGAGAGCCAGGTGATTGGTATTTCCAATCTAAACGCCCTCAAAACAATCCGTAAAAGGGATATCCAAGCCTCGCGCGGCGAGTTTGCCGGTTACCTGTGCGAGGGTGGAGAGGTGATCGTCTTCCGCGACCGGATTGGGGCGCGCAGCATCTATTACGCCGTGGACGGTAAGGCAGTGACCGTCTCGACCGATTTGGGCTGGCTGGCAAAACAGGTGAAGGCGGCGCCCAACTGGGATTATATTCTCTCGGATTACATGACCTTCCAGATTCCCTTCTCGGATGATACCTTTTTCAAAGGCATCAAGCGCGTGTTGCCAGGCGAGTGGGTGCGGATCGGCAAAGAAGGCGTGAAGTGCGAGACTTACTGGGAGATCCAGTTCGGGAATGAGAGTTTCGACGCCCGGCGACTGCTGGAGTTGATCCAGGATGCGGTGGATTATCGCCTGGGATTGATCGGCGGCAGCGCTTACACCAGCTATTTGAGCGGCGGGATCGACTCGAGTTCGGCGACGATGCTTGCCAAACCGGAGTTGAGCTTTTCTGGCTTTTATGCAGAAGAGGGCTACTCTGAGATGGACTACATCGAAGCTGTCGTCAAAAAAGCGGACAAGCCGGAAAAGTACATCCCTGTGCAGATTACCGAACAGAATTTTCAGGCGAATATGTCGAAGCTGCCTGAGATCCTGCCCGATCCGTGCGCCGGGCTGGGGCTGATCCCTCAGGTCATCGTGGCACAGGAAGCCGCCCGTCAGGGCTACCAATACGCTTTCACTGGCGAAGGCGGGGACGAGATCTTCTTGGGGTACAACTGGAATACGGTGGTATTCACGCTCGCCGATGCGGCGCGCAGCTTGAAGCGCGATCGCTACATGGTGCGCTATGAGCCGATGGTGGACAAGGTGCTGAGCGACGGATTTGCGACCTTCGCCGGCGGCCTGCTGGCGCGCGGCGAAGACATGTTATACGCCACGCAGCGCATCCTGGATCTATGGGACCGTGGGGATGCCGTGGAGAACAATATCCACAAAATCAACCTTAAAGTCGGCTTGCCTGCTATCCTGGCGCTGGATGAGTGTGTAGGGAAATACGCTGGCGTCGAACCGGTCAGCCCTTTGATGGATCATCACATTGTAGAGTATGCCTGCTCGGTACGCCCGCAGGATCGCGCCCCGATTCCCAAACACATGCTGCGTGAAGCGATGAAGGGGATTCTGCCGGAGAAAGTCAGGATGCGCTATGATAAAATGGGTTTCCCGGTGCCTTATGCGAAGTGGAATTGGGATGCGCTCAAACCCGTTTTGAAATCTCTGGCGGATCGAAAGGTTATGGAGATTGATCCCGCCAGGCACACCACCATGGATCGCGAGACCTGGGCGCTGTACTCAGTCGAAACATGGCATCAATACTATTTTGGAAATGGTTCTTAATTCTTAGGAGGTTTAGACATGAAAATTTTAATAACCGGGGGAGCTGGCTTTATCGGTTCCCACCTTGCTGACCGCCTGCTGGCGCGTCGTGATGAAGTTCTGGTGATTGACAACTATGCTACCGGCCGCCGCGACAATCTCTTGCCGCAACCCGGCTTGAAAATTGTAGAAGGCACGATTGCGGATGAGGGACTCGTCAACCGTATTTTTGATGAATTCTCGCCTGAGGTGGTGGTTCACGCCGCGGCTTCTTACAAAGATCCGGCCAACTGGGTGGAAGACGCCCGTACGAATGCGGTTGGCACGGCGGTCATCGTCAAAGCCAGCGAACGCTTGAATGTCAAGCGGTTCATTTATTTCCAAACCGCATTGTGTTACGGCCTGCACCCTATGGAGCAGCCGATCACCCTTAACCACCCGCTCCGTCCCTTTGAGAGCAGCTACGCCATCAGCAAGACCGCCGGCGAGAATTATGTCTTCTTGAGCGGATTGGACGCTGTTTCATTCCGCCTGGCAAACGCTTATGGTCCTCGCAATGTCAGCGGGCCTCTCCCAACTTTCTTTCACCGGCTTACCAATAACAAGGCCTGTTTTGTGATGGATACCCGCCGGGACTTTATCTACGTTCAGGATCTCATTGATGTCGTTGTCAAAGCCATTGATGGACAGGGTTCCCGCGGTGCTTATCACGTCTCGTCCGGTAGCGATTATGCCATCAAAGAGTTGTACGATGCTACCCTCAAAGCGATGGCAATCCAGCCTGAACAGGACGTTGAAGTTCGTCCCCGCAACCCTGACGACGCCTTTACCATCCTTCTCGATCCCTCCAAAACCAATCGTGATTTCAACTGGAAGATCACAACCCCGCTGGAAAAGGGCGTCAAAGATGCGATCGAATGGTATAAGACCCACGACCTGGTTGAGACCTATACTCATCTGAAATCGTTGGACAATAAATAATTTGGAGAATGGCGTTAATGCAAAATGAATTTGCCGAAAAAACAATCCTGGTAACCGGCGGCGCCGGTTTTGTCGGGAGCAACCTGGTGCGCTATTTGCTGGGTTTGGAGGCAGGTTCGATCCACGTAGTGGATAACCTGCTTTCCTCCGAGCGCGACAATATCCCTGCAGACCCCCGAGTCCGGTTTACCCAGGGCTCGATTGCTTCGGATCGTATACTGGCGGAGCTTGATGATGATTACGACTATATTTTTCACCTGAGTACGTACCACGGCAATCAGAGTTCGATCCACAACCCGCTGGCAGATCACGAAAATAACCTTCTCACCACGCTTAAACTGTTGGAACGCATCAAGGATTTCAAACGCCTGAAAAAACTGGTCTATTCCGGGGCTGGCTGTGCCGTAGCCGAAAAGACTTACGATGACGCCCAGGCTACACCGGAGGACGCCCCCATTTCGGTGAATTTCGATAGTCCCTATTCGATTTCGAAAATTGTCGGCGAATTCTATCTTGTCTATTATCACAACCATCATGGCGTTCCTGCTGTGCGCGCTCGCTTTCAGAACGTTTATGGGCCAGGCGAGATCCTGGGCGCCGGGGAGTGGCGTGGCACACCGGCTACAGTCTGGCGCAATGTCACGCCGACCTTTATCTATAAAGCCCTGAAAGGGCAGTCCCTCCCATTGGAAGGAGAGGGTCTCACCAGCCGCGACTTTGTCTTTGTCGAAGATATTGTGCGAGGCTTGCTGGCTTGCGCCGAGAAAGGCGCCCCTGGCGATGTCTACAACCTCGCCAGCGGGGTTGAAACGACCATCCGCCAACTGGCCGATACTATTAATGAGCTCACCGGCAATTCCGC
Organism: Anaerolineae bacterium; assembly: GCA_013178185.1. Lineage (GTDB taxonomy): Bacteria > Chloroflexota > Anaerolineae > Anaerolineales > Anaerolineaceae > Ch132. The sequence continues at coordinate 36,922 of JABLXC010000012.1, forward strand.
GCCGCTTCTTTTCCTCCCTCGTCGTGATTGGGATCATTCTGGCCGGCGCTTTGGCAGCACTGAAAAATCGAAAAGAGAGCTGGGTTTTACCGCCCAGGTGGGATTGCGCCAGGGGTTAGAGCGCACGGTGGATTGGACCCGCCAGAACCTGGATTTAATCGAGCGCTGCATCCAAAAACATGCTGATCGCATGACGCCTTTATGAGAGACCGCATTAAAACGCTCGTGCTGGACGCCAACGGGTTTGGCTGGAAGCCGATCGTCGCCGACACAATCATGCAAGGGATCCTCGGTATTCGAGATGAGTCTCAACTTCCGCTATGGGCCGGCAAGATTTCCCTTCTCCGCCGTGCGGCGCGCCAGCACTATGAGGCGCTTTCCTATGTCATGGATTGGCGCGAGGAACTGGAACACGCCCCGGAATTGGATGTAGAGGTATGCAATATCAACAATTTGCTGGAGTACAAGAAATCCCAAGAATCCTTGTTGCACTATCCGCTGGTGATCATCCTCCATTCTGCCGCCGGTGATAGTATGACCTTGCTGATGCGAGCCATTCGCTGGTTTCAAAAACGACGCGGTAAGGTCATCATGTTTATCGGCAACGAATACGATCTTTTGGATAAAAAGATCAGATTTATTCAGGAAACGGGTGTCGAATATATCTGCAGCCAGCTTCCCGAATCGGCGGCTCGCTGGCTGTATGCGGAATGCACGAGCAGCAAATTGCTGGCGATGCCTCATGCGCTTAACCCCAGGCTGTACCATCCTGGGCAAGGTCAAGAACGCGTGATCGAATTAGGGTTTCGCGGCGCCAGGTATCCTTTGTTTATCGGAGATACTGAGCGCAACGACTTACTCGATTATTTCCAACGCAACGCCCCCGCGCTGGGATTGAAAATAGATTTTGGTTATAAAACCATCCGGCGGGGCGAATGGTCCAACTTTTTACGCAGTTGCCAGGCGGTGGTGGGCGCTGAGGCTGGCACCTATTACCTGGATAAGTATGGGCGCGCCATTACGGCCGCCAGGTTGTACCAGCGCTCCCATCCCTATGCGAGTTCTCAAGAAATTTACGACCGCTTTTTCAAGACCCTTTCGAATTATGTTTCGGGAAAAAGTATCTCTTCGCGGCATTTTGAGCCAATCGGTACCAAGACCTGCCAGGTTTTATTAGAAGGCGATTACAACGGCATACTCAAAGCGGATGAACACTATATCAAAATCAATAAGGATAGATCGAATATCGAGGATGTCATCTGGCGTTTGCGGGATGAGGACTATCGCCGCCAAATGGTTGACCGAACCTATGATTATGTGATGCAGAATCACACCTATGCCCACCGTATCCTCAGGTTGGTTCAAATTCTAGAACAGGATGGCTTGTAAAATTGTGATCGGGACGCAACGCGCCGGCAGCGCAAAAATAAGGGTTGCTTTTCTGATCCGTTCTTTGGAATTCGGTGGGGCAGAACGCCAGCTGGTCGCGCTGGTGACCCGGATGGACAGGCAGCGTTTCGAGCCGCTGGCGCTTTGCTTTTACCCCGGCGGCGAATTTGAACAGGAAATAAAAGAAGCCGGAGTCCCTCTTATGGCGCTCGGTAAAGCTGGACGCTGGGACTGGCTGCGGTTTTTCATCCGGTTAGTACGGAAACTCAAAGAGATCCGGCCGCACATCGTGCATGGCTACCTGGAAACCCCTAATATCCTGAGTGTGCTGGCCAGGCCGTTTTTGCCTGGCGTGCGAGTGGTCTTTGGCCTGCGCGCTTCGGATATGGAGCTCCAGCACTATCCCTGGGCGATCCGCCTGCCTTATCACATCCAGCCTCGCCTGGCAAGGTGGGCAGATTTCTGCATCGCTAACTCTGACGCCGGAAAGGCTTTTTGGCGCAGCAAAGGCATTCCGGAGGAGAAAATCGCCGTCATTTTAAATGGCATTGACACTCAAAAGTTCTCTCCAAATCGTTCCGGCGCGGCTTTGCTTCGCCGCCGGTGGGGCATCCCCGTTGGATCTCAGGTGGTGGGAGCGGTTGGCCGTCTCGATCCTCAAAAAGGGTGCGAGGTCTTCATTGAAGCGGCTTCGATCTTGCTTCTTGAAAAGCCGGAAGTTTATTTGATCTGGGTTGGGGATGGTTCGCCAGCCTATCGCGAGGAGCTGTTCCGGCTGGCGCGTTCGTTTGGAATTTCGGAGCGGTTGATTTGGCTGGGCGCACGTCCGGATGTGGTGGACGTGTATCAAACCCTGGATGTTTTCTGCTCGCCTTCCAGTTATGGAGAAGGCTTTCCCAATACCCTGGCCGAAGCCATGGCGTGCGGGCTGCCTTGTGTGGCTACCGCTGTGGGGGATGCTCCATTGATCCTGGGCGACGCTGGTTTCATTGTCCGGCGGCGCGATCCGCAGGCGTTGGCGGCGGCATTGCAGCGCCTGCTCGACTTACCGCCAGAGGAGAGACGGCAGATGGGGGCGCGCTCTCGGGCACGCATCGTTGAGAACTACTCGATGGAGAAGATGGTAACTGCCACCCAGGACGCTCTGGCGGCGCTGGTTGGCGGCTCTATCTGCCTGGCGGGTTGAAAGGTTTTATGATTTTTTCAACTTTCGGGGGCGAAACCGCAAACCCGGATAAACAATGAGGCAGTATGAACTTTGAGAAGATTTGCGTTTTAGGTTTGGGGTATATTGGCCTGCCGACCGCCGCCACACTGGCCGGGAAGGGTGTTCAGGTGATCGGGGTGGACGTTGATGCGCGGGTGGTCAACGGCTTGCAAAACGGACATGTTCATATTCATGAAGAAGGATTGAATACGCTGGTGTTGTCAGCCTTGCAATCCGGACGCCTGACCATCCGTAGCGCGCCTGAAAAAGCCGACGCCTTTATCATCACTGTTCCGACCCCGTTTTTTGAGGACAAGCGCGCCGATATGCGTGCCGTCATCCGCGCGGCCGAATCCATCGCGTCGGTCCTGGCACATGGCAACCTTGTCGTACTGGAGTCGACCTCTCCCCCCAGAACTACTCGCGAGCTAATTGTTCCCATTCTCGAACGCTCTGGCCTCAAAGCTGGTCAGGATTTTTATGTTGTCTATTCGCCCGAACGCGTCCTGCCTGGCCAGATTCTGCGTGAACTGGTCGAAAACGCCCGCGTGATCGGGGGGATTGACCTGGCCTCAGCGCAGGCGGGCGAGGGTCTCTATCGTATTTTTGTCAGAGGCCAAATTGTGTTGACCGATTGCACCACAGCCGAGATGATTAAGCTGATGGAAAATACTTATCGCGATATCAATATCGCCATTGCGAACGAATTTTCCCGCCTGGCGGACTATTTTGGCATTGACGTTTGGGAAGCAGTGAGGATCGCCAACTTGCACCCGCGAGTCAACATCCTGCAACCCGGCCCCGGCGTGGGTGGACATTGCATAAGCGTTGATCCATGGTTTCTGGTGGAAGCGGCCCCTCATCTTACCCCACTCATCCGAACAGCCCGCCAGGTCAACGATGCCCAACCGCGCTATGTGTTTCAGCTGGTCGAGCGAGCGGCTGGCGGTTCACTGGCAGGCAGACGAATTGGAGCGCTGGGTCTTTCGTATAAAGCCAACGTGGATGATCTGCGGGAAAGCCCTGCTATCCAGGCCGCCTGTCTTTTGAAAGAAGCTGGCGCTGATGTTGTCGCTTACGAGCCCAATAAGCCCAATGCCATCCTGGAGGGCATAAAAACCGTTGATGCGCTACAGCCAGTTCTCGACCATGCAGAGCTGTTGCTGTTGCTGGTTGGGCACGATGCGTTCCGCCAGTTGCATCCGCAAGAGCTGGCGCGACGAACACAAGCCCGTTTGCTGGTGGACTGTGTCAATGCCTGGACGGATCCTGCCTGGCAGAGAGCTGGGTTTGAAGTGCATCGCCTTGGTGTGCGAAAGGATTGACCACCCTGCCCTTCGATCAACGAATGACTAACGCGATATCTGAATCTGCCCCTGCTCGCATTGCACTTTTTTTGCCCGACCTTCGCCCCGGGGGCGCCGAACGAGTCATGCTGCAGCTTGCTGGCGGATTTGTTGATGCTGGCCACGAAGTGGACCTGGTGGTGGTGCATGTGATCGGCGCATTGGCGAATGAAGTCCCACCTGAGGTACGCCTGGTCAGCCTCAACGCTCGCAGCGAATACACCTGCCTCCCCAGTTTGTTGCGTTACCTGCGCCAGAATAACCCTAGCGCTTTGCTCTCGACCATGATTCTCGCCAATTGGGTGGTTGTTCTGGCGGTCCGGTTGGCGGGCTGCCAGACCCGGGTAGTTCTAAGAGCCGCTACAACGCTTTCCCGCCAGTGGCGTTCTTCCGTTTTTAAGAAATGGCTGGAACGCGTTCTTGTTCACCTGCTCTATCCGCACTCGGACGGCATCGTAGCTGTTTCGCAAGGCGTTGCTCAAGATCTGACATCATACGCCGGCGTGCCAGCCAGCCATATTCGTGTGATCCCCAACCCGTTGATTTCAGAAGCGCTGCTCCAAAGATCTTTCCAACCCCTTCCGCCCGGCGTTGAACTTCCCGCTTCATCGCCGCTCATCCTGTCTGCCGGACGCCTGGAACCCGAAAAAGATTTTCCAACGTTGTTGCGCGCCTTTGCAATACTTCGCCAACAAAGACCGGCTCGCTTGATCATCCTGGGAGAAGGGAGAGAACGCCAGGCGCTTGAAGCGTTGATCGAATCGCTGGGAATTTCGGGAGAAGTGCAACTGGCCGGCTATGTGCAAAATCCGTTAGCATATATGCGCAAAGCCAGCGCGTTTGTCCTTTCTTCGACCTGGGAAGGATTGCCCAATGTGCTGATCGAAGCGATGGCGTGTGGTTGCCCGGTGATCAGCACCGATTGTCTCAGTGGCCCTTCGGAGATTCTCAATGGTGGTCAGTACGGCCATCTGGTGCCTGTTGGGGATGTGCAGGGAATTGCGGATGCCCTCCGGTCCGTGCTGGATGGCGAGAAGCGCCTGCCGCCGCCGGAGTGGCTGGAACAATACCGGGTAGACCGGGTTGTGCAGCAGTATCTTGATACCCTGGGCCTGTAGCTGGGAATTATAAGAAGGTCATGATGTGTGGTATTGCCGGTTTTTTAGATCCTTCCTGTCAGTGGAACGCGTTGGAACTGCGAGCCCTTGCTTCAGGCATGGCAGACGCCATCCGGCATCGCGGCCCAGATGACAGCGGCGTTTGGGCGGATGAAGAAAGCGGCTTATCCCTGGGGTTTCGCCGCCTGGCAATCCTGGATCTTTCCCCAACCGGTCGCCAGCCGATGCTCTCCGCAGATGAACGATACGTGCTCGTTTTCAATGGCGAAATTTACAACCATGAAGAATTGCGTGACCAGCTTCGAGGGTATGGTCATTCTTTTCGCGGTCGTTCGGATACCGAGGTAATCCTGGCTGGGGTGGGGCAGTGGGGATTGTTCCCGGCGGTTGAACGACTGAATGGGATGTTTGCTTTTGCATTGTGGGATCGCCCCCAGCGGCGGCTGTTCCTGGCGCGCGATCGCATGGGAATTAAACCGCTCTATTACGGTTGGTCCGGCGGCGTTTTTTTGTTTGGCTCTGAGTTGAAAGCCATGCGAAAACACCCTGCCTTCACCACTGATGTTGATCCTGATGCGCTGGCGCTGCTCTTACGTTATGGCTATATTCCGGCGCCTCACTCCATTTATCAGGGCATCTATAAACTTCTGCCGGGGACTGTGCTGGAAATATCGCCGGAAGGCGTAGTCGGTCAACCCCAGGCGTTTTGGTCGGCCCGCCAGGCTGCCGTTCGGGGTGTGTTGCAGCCTTTTACCGGCAGCGAGTCGGAAGCGGTCGAGCAGTTGGATGCTCTGCTACGGGACTCCGTTCGCCTTCGAATGATTGCCGATGTCCCATTAGGCGCTTTTCTTTCTGGCGGCATCGATTCCTCCACCATCGTAGCGCAGATGCAGGTGCAAAGCAGCCGTCCGGTTAAGACATTTACCATCGGATTTGCCGAACCAGGTTTTAACGAAGCAGATCATGCCAGGGCTGTTGCCAGATACTTGCAAACTGAGCATACGGAACTGGTTGTCACCCCAAAAGAAACGCTGGAGGTTATCCCCCTGCTCCCTGAACTGTACGATGAGCCTTTCGCCGATTCCTCTCAAATCCCAACTTTTTTGGTCTCTCGCCTGGCGCGCCAGCATGTTACCGTCAGCCTTTCAGGCGATGGCGGCGATGAACTCTTTGCCGGCTATAATCGCTATCCGGGTTGTAGCCGCCTGTGGAGAGGTGTGGGCTGGGCCCCCCGGCCACTCCGCCTGCTGGCAAAAGGCGTGTTAGATACTCTGGCGACTGCTGGCCTTCAGCGGACTGGTTTGCCCGCTGCGTTTCAAAAAGCGCTGCGCGACCGCCGAGTGTTATCCGCCGCCACTTCGCAGGCACTCTACCATCGCTTTATCTCTTTGTGGGAACATCCTAATGCCCTCTTGTTGAGAGGGATGGAACCATTGACCAATCTCACCGATCAGAGTTGCTGGCCGCCGGAGTTAGACTTTGAGCATTGGATGATGTACATGGATTTGGTCACTTACTTGCCGGATGACATCCTGGTAAAAATGGACCGCGCCAGCATGGCCGTCAGCCTGGAAGCCCGAGCTCCGCTGCTGGATGATCATCGCCTGATCGAGTTCGCCTGGCGCATTCCGCTTGCCATGAAAATCCGGGACGGGCGCGGCAAATGGCTGCTGCGACAGGTTTTATACCGCTACGTCCCCGCGGAGCTGGTAGAGCGCCCCAAGCAGGGCTTTATGGTGCCGCTCGCGGACTGGCTGCGAGGCCCCTTGCGTCCGTGGGTTGAGTCTCAGTTCGATCAAAAGCGCCTGGAGCAGGAGGGATTCTTTGACGCCGCTTTACTCCGTGCTCAATGGCGGCAACATCTGGAGGGAAAACGCTCTTTGCCGATGGAACTGTGGGCGGCGTTGATGTTCCAGTCCTGGCTGGAGCGTTCCCGCCAATAATCTCCTAATCCCTCCAAACGGTTGACGGTATTTTCGTGGTTGGGGTAAAAAAAATCAGGACTGGCTTCTCTGGCCTGCCTGGCGGGGGCGAAGGCTGAGGATGGTATAATTTCTGGCGAGTACACTACACGAAAGGCTTATTGTTTCCAATCAGACAGAATGCTCCGTGAATAAGACAAAACCGCAGGCAATCCTGTTCATCGGAACACAAATGGCGGTGGGCGGCGCTCAAAAAGTGCTCTTGCAACTTGCGGGCTGGTTTCATCAGCGCGGCTGCCGGGTTATGGCAATATTTTTTTATGACCGCGATAATCTGGCAGCGGCCTGGCAAGCAGAATACCCCTTCCCTGTGGCGGCCCTCGGCAACTGGAGGAAAGAAAATTCACTTCTGGTTAAAGCCTGGCACCTCGCGCAAAGCCTTTTCCACCTCTTTCGCTTGATGCGGAACGAGCGTTTTTCGTCCGTGTTGGCGTTTACCCATCATAGCAACCTTCTGGCTCTGCCACTGGCCTGGCTGGCGGGCATCCCGGTTCGCGTTGCTTCTCACCGCGGCCGCATTTTGGGCTTTCCACGCTGGCAGGAACGTCTGCATGCCTGGATGGTGAACGCTGGTTTTGCTACGGCGCTGGTAGCGGTTTCTCAGCTTGTGCGTCAGCAATCCATTGCAGAGGGTGTTCGCCCCGACAAGATTGTGGTCATCCCTAACGGTGTTGATCTGCCGGAAATTCAGCCCAACCAGGCAGCTTTGACTCGTAAGGAGGCAGTCCTGGATGAAGACGCTTTTTTGATCCTCACTGCAGGCCGTTTGTGGGCAGAGAAGGGGCATATTCACCTGGTCAGAGCGATGCCGGAGGTGGTTCGAGCTGTACCAAAGGTTGTCCTGGCGCTGGCGGGGGAGGGCGTCCTGCGACCAGAACTGGAAGCGGAGGCTCGAAAACTGAAGGTGGAGGATCATCTCCGCTTTTTAGGGGTTCGTCGTGATGTTTTGAACTGGATGGCAGCCGCTGATTTATTTATTTTGCCCTCCAATTCTGAGGGGATGCCCAACGCGCTTCTGGAAGCGATGGGACTGGGGCTGCCGGTGATTGCCACCCGAGTGGGCGGCGTGCCTGAGATTATCCAGGACGGTGAAACCGGTTGTCTTGTTCCTCCTCAGGACCCCTCGGCGCTGGCAGTTGCGATCATCGCGCTCTTGCGCAGCCCCCGAGAGCGGAGGCGACTGGGACAAAATGCGCAGGAGATGATCAGACGAGAATATCAGATGGAAAAGATGTGCGAACGGTACAAGGCGCTGCTTGAAACAAACTTTTATGAGGAAAGAAATGTTTAGTTTTAGAAAATACAGCCGACTTATTCTACGGGTAATGATCACGCTGTTGATGATTGGGCTGGCGGTTGGTCTTTATGGGGATATGCGGGATCGTTTTCTTCCCATCATCCAAAAGGGCACACTGCCACGCTCTTTATTTGTCTCGCTGGTAATCTGCCTGGCTTTTATTGGTTTAGTCATGGTTCAGACCTGGCAACCGCGCGCTTTTAGTTTTTTAAACCGCCTGCGCGGCGCCCTTGGCTGGCTGCGATGGGGGGTTGCCCTGGCAATTGGCGCATTCACGAGCTGGTTTTTCCTTTTTACCAAGTGGAGTGAAGTGTTTAGCGGGTTTTATCTTCGTTTGGTATTTTTGTTGCTCACTTTATGGGTCATGGCCTGGCTGGCAACCCGGGCGCGCCATGAAGTGATGAACTGGCATGCCTTTTTGGTTGCAGGCACCCTTTTTGGCAGTGTCTTCACCATTGCTAATGCCCTGACGGGCGTCGTGGGGTATCCCTTTGGGATTTTTTGGTCCGAGGGGAATCGGATGTGGGACTATTCTGTCCTATATGGCCGCAGGCTCTATGATTATCCGCTCGACCAAGTAATCCCGGCCTATATTGACCTGGGGCGTCAGAGCCTGTGGGGTTTGCCGTTCTTGTTTTCAGGCGTTACGATCACTACTGTGCGTCTGTGGAGTGCCTTTCTCTTTACAATCCCCTATGTTTTTTTAGGCTGGTTTGTCTTTTACAAAATGAAAGATCATTTGGGTCTCTGGTTGCTGGCCGGTTTGTGGACGATGCTCTTTTTAAATCAAGGCCCAATTTACACCCCGTTGGTTTGGATTGCAATTTTGGCTATCGCTACCCGCTGGATGCCGTTGTGGCTCGGCGCGCTCGTTGTGATTCTTGCCAGTTATTACGCCATTTTTTCGCGTTCAACCTGGATGTTTGCGCCGGGTATCTGGGCGGCGGTCATTGCTTTTGTTGAAGCCAATCCTAAAGGTGTTCGGACGACTTTTCAGCGTTGGTTGAGAGCGGTTGTGTTCGGCCTGGCTGGTTTGTTTGGTAGTAACTTTCTTCAGCCGCTCATCGCGTATATTAAGAATTTGGGGCAAGGAGTTGTCATCAGAGGCACTACACAGATAGGCGCCACCATGGGAGCGATTGACCGCCAGCCTTTATTGTGGGACCGCCTGCTCCCGAACCCTACCTATCCAACCGGGGTGCTATTTGCCCTTTTGACGGCGGCTGGTCCGTTGATCCTCTTGCTGATTATCTGTGGCATTCGATGGCGCTGGCGGTTGAATCTGTGGCAAAAGCTGGCACTTTGGGGCAGCTCGCTGGCATTTTTGGTGGTTGGAGTCATCGTTAGCGTGAAAATTGGCGGCGGCAACAACCTCCACAACCTGGATATGTTCCTCATCAGCCTGGTCTTTGCAGCCGGTCTGGCCTGGGAGGCAGGGGTATTCTCTTGGGCGCTTAAACCATTTCGTTACACCCCTTTTCTTCACTTTCTCCTGTTTTTGGCGCTTTTTGTCCCTGCTTCGCAAAACATGATGACGGCTTTGCCTCGCAATTTTCCCCCGCAAGAGCGAGCCGACGAAGCGCTATCCGTGATTCGAGAGGCAATATCTAATGCGGGTCCCTCTGGCCAAATCCTTTTCATTGACCAGCGCCAGCTCTTGACATTTGGTTTTGTTCCCCGCATCCCGTTGATCCCGGAATACGAGAAGAAACGGATGATGGATGAGGCGATGGCGGAGAATGCGGCTTACTTTGCGCCTTTCATCCGTGATCTGTCTTCCCATCGTTTTTCCCTGATCATTAGCGAGCCGTTGTGGATAAAGTTTCAGGGCGGCGATTATCATTTTGGCAACGAAAACGATGCCTGGGTCAAGTGGGTCTCGATCCCAGTGCTTTGTTATTACCAGCCGGTAGAGACGTTTTTAGACATCGGCGTTCAGCTCCTGGTGCCCAGGTGGGAACCGCTCAAAGAGCCGGGCGTTGTTTGTCCTATGCCCTGAACAGGAAATCACATGGCAGGACTTTCTTATCTTATCCCGCGTTTCGTCCGCCACATCCTTCCGGACTCCGCCGCCCGGTTTTTGCTCAAGCGTGGCTGGATCATCCGACCAGGCCTCGAAACGCGCGCCCCACTCGAAGCAGCCCAACGCTATGAGGATTCCCTGGCCGAAATGGGCCGCACGATCCACGGAGGGCGCATCCTCATCCTCGGTTATGGCGGCAAATTTACACTTGGCTGCGAATTATTACGGCGCGGCGCCAGCCACGTTATCCTGGCGGAGAAAGAAGCTTTTTTTGATCATCGCAGCAACCTTGCACTGTTGCCCGAATTCGAGGGTTATTTGAAAGAGGAAAATGGGCGCGTTATTCCCAATCCGCAGGTTCTCACTTTGCTGCATGGGGATATCCGTCGCTTTGCTGCCACAGGGGAAGTCCAGCCGGTGGATTACGTCTTTTCCAATTCGGTTTACGAGCATCTTGGAGATGTTGAAGGAATTACCGCCGCCCTGGCCCGGCTCTCCAATTCAGAAGCGATTCATCTGCATTTTGTTGATCTGCGCGATCATTTCTTCAAATACCCCTTTGAAATGCTTTGCTATTCTCAAGAGGTATGGCAGCGCTGGTTGAACCCGACCAGCAATCATAACCGCTGCCGGCTGCACGATTACCGGCGTGTGTTTCAGCAGTATTTTCAGCGGGTGGAGGTTATCGTCCTGGAGCGCGATCTTCCGGCTTTCTACCTTGCCAGGCCCCGCATCCGTCCTGAATTTCTGACCGGCGATGATGAGATTGACTCTGTCACGCTCATCAAGATTATCGCCTCTTTGAAAAAGTGACCCGTCTTTTATGAATAACGCTGAACTTGCTGATGTTTTTGACCGTATTGCCAGCCTGTTAGAAATTAAGGGCGAAATGGCATTTAAGACGTTGGCTTATCGCCGCGCAGCCGAAAGTCTGCGAAGCATGGTGGAAGATATTCATTCGCTGCGCGCGTCTGGCCGCCTGGACGAAATTCCGGGCGTCGGCAAAGCCATTGCTCAAAAAATAGAAGAATTGTTGGATACCGGACAGTTGCGTTATTTGAACCGTCTTGAAGAGGAAGTCCCGCCTTCGTTGATCGAACTGCTCAACATCCCAGATGTAGGTCCAAAGAAAGTTGCCTTATTCTGGCAAAGAGCGGGCATCACCACCCTGGACGCTCTGGAAACCGCTGCCAGGGAAGGCCGGTTGCGAGACCTGCCGGGGATGGGGCCAAAATCCGAAATCCGCTTGTTGGAGGGAATAAAGGCTTACCGTTGCAGCATCCGGCGCGTTCCTTTGCCGGTTGCCCGCACGCTGGCGCGCCCCTGGCTGAAATGGCTGGAGAGCCAGCCGGGTGTGACTCAGGCTCAGGCGGCCGGCAGCTTGCGCCGCTGGAAGCCGGATATTGGCGACCTGGATATTGTTTTTGCCTCTGATCATCCTGCTCCAGTGATGCAAGGTTTGACACAAAAAAAGGAAGTTCACCGCGTTTTGGCTCAGGGGGAGTATAAATCGAGCATCGAGCTGGAGGATGGGCTTCGTTTGCAGTTTTGGTGCCAACCTCCAGAGCGGTTTGGCTCTTTGCTGCAATTTGTGACCGGATCGAAGGCACATAATGTCCGCCTGCGTGAATTTGCTCAGAAGGTGGGCTTCTCCCTCTCGGAACGTGGTTTGTTGGATCGTAGCGGCGTTGAACACCTCTGTGCAGCGGAAGAAGACGTTTATGAGAAGGTAGGTCTTCCCTGGATCCCGCCGGAGTTGCGCGAAGACCGCGGAGAAATACAAGCCGCAATGCAGCGCCGGTTGCCCAACCTGATCCGGTTTGAAGATTTGGTGGCCGATCTGCACCTCCATACAAACTGGAGCGATGGAGAGGGAAGCATCGAAGAAATGGTTTCTGCCGCACAGCAGATCGGACGGCGGTTGCTGGCCGTAACCGATCACTCCTTCCTTATAAAAGTAGATGAAGGCTCCTCGTTTGATAAGCTGGAGCGCCAGCGTGCAGAAATCGAAAAGCTTCGCAGCCAATTGGGTGGCGATTTCATCCTGCTTCATGGCGCTGAAGTTGATATCCTTTCCGATGGTTCGCTCGATCTTGCTGATGAGGTGCTTCAACAACTCGATATCGTTGTTGCTTCACTGCATTTTGGTTTGAACCAGCCTCGCCAGGTGATTACAAACCGCCTGCTGAATGCTATTCGAAATCCCTACGTTGATATCATCGCTCATCCGAGCGGTCGCTCCCTGCCCGATTTTGAAGGCGCAGACCTGGATTGGGAGGCAGTCTTTTCCGCTGCCCGCGAGTACAACGTTGCGCTTGAGATCAATTCCAACCCTGCGCATCTGGATTTAGATGAAGCGCATGCCCGCAGAGCGGCAGAACAGGGTTTGCTCTTGTGTATTAACAGCGATTCCCATGCGCCCCGCCAGTTGGGGCGCGAGTATGGTGTGGCCGTAGCGCGGCGCGCATGGATCGAACCCCGCCAGGTGTTGAACGCTTGGCCGGCAGACCAGATCCTGGAATGGTTGAAGAATCACAGGTCAAGGAAACGCTAAAAAACTTAAAGGACAATCTAAAGAAGAATGACGCTTAAACGGACATCTTTTTTGCTTATTATGATGGTTTGGGTTGCATCGGCATGTTCTCTCTTATTTCCGCTGGACAATGCCCCAGCAGCGGAGTCCGGCGCGCTGCCTGTTCAACTCACGACTACGCCTGTGCAGGAATCTGGGAAAGATATTTCACCATCTCCGCAGCCGGTAGAGGCCGCTTTAACACCAGCCGTCGCGGGCGGTGGCCCTGATGTCGGCGGCGGCGGCGAAGTTTATCCACAAACCCCGGAGATGGTAGTCAATGCTTTTCTGACTGCTTATCAAGACAATCCGGTGGAAATGTCCTCTTTCTTGGGCGCTGCCCGTTTGCTGTCCATGCCTGAGGGCGGCGTCAACGCCTTGTTGGGGGTCACGGGAAAGCTGGAGGGATTTGCCATCCAATCCGCTGCGGTCAACCCGGATCCACCTGAGGCGCTCCTGGAAGTGGGACTGGCGGTTGATGGATCGGAAATGAGGCGGCGTTTTCATTTGTCTTTCGAGAATGGCCGTTGGGTCATTGAAAATATCGAAACCATTGTCCCTTGATACCCGATGTGAGCATTCGCCGGGAGAGTGTTCGCTGCGGCGCAGCCGTTCGATCATTCTATGGTATACTCACGCCCGGTGTACGTCCATCTTTTCCCTTTCATGAGTCAGGTATAATCGAAGGCGGCTTTGCCTGTTTATGACAACCAGGAAATTAATCATGCCAAAATTTAAACGCGATATTCCTAACCATTTTAGCCTGCCGCGCCGTATCGCGCGTCTGGGTGAGATGGCTTATAACCTTTGGTGGTGCTGGAACGCTGATGCGCAAATGCTCTTTTCGCTCATCAATAAAACGCTTTGGGAACAGCTTAACCACAACCCTGTCATTTTCTTAAAGACGGTGGATCGCTATTTTCTTAACGCGGTGACCAATGACCGCTATTACCTGGATCTTTATGACCGCGTCCTGGCCAAATTTGATCAATACCTGCAATCTAAAAACCTCTGGTTTGGAGCAGCATATCCAGGGCAAAGCGGCCGTCTGGCTGCATATTTCTCATTCGAATTTGGGTTACACGAGTCGCTTCCAGTCTATGCTGGCGGGCTGGGTGTTCTTTCCGGCGATCATTTGAAAGAAGCCAGCGACCTGGGGCTTCCCCTGGTTGGGGTAGGATTTATCTATACCGAGGGTTATTTTACTCAGCATATTACCGAAGACGGTTGGCAGGAAACCCTCATCACACATCTCGATCTTGCGAACATGCCGGTTATCCCCCTTGTGGATGAATCCAATCAACCTGCCCGTATTATCGTCGAATTGCCGGGTCGCCAGGTTGCGGCTCGCATCTGGCAGGTTCAGGTAGGGAGAATTCCGCTGTACCTGCTGGATACCAACGTTGGAGAGAATTCTACAAGCGACCGGCAGCTCACGGCACGTTTGTATAGCAACGATCCCGAAGTCCGCATTTCTCAGGAAATCTTGTTAGGCGTTGGGGGAGTACGGGCTTTACGCCTGTTAGGGCACGATCCCGATATCTGGCACATGAACGAGGGACATTCTGCTTTTCTTTCATTGGAACGGGCGCGCGAGCTGATTGCCCAGGGCTTGACTTTTCAACAAGCGGTGGAGCGCATTCGGGCAAGCAATATCTTCACAACCCATACCCCTGTCCCGGCAGGCAATGATCAATTTCCTCTGTGGTTGGTGGAGAAGTATTTCTCTCAATTTTGGCCGCAGTTGAACCTCAGCCGTGATGAGTTTATAGAACTGGCGCGCCATACTCAACCCTGGGGAGAGATGTTCAGTATGCCGGTGCTGGCTTTGCGCCTTTCGGAGCATCGAAATGCGGTTTCAGAACTACATGGCCGGGTCTCTCGAAAGATGTGGCAGTTTCTGTGGCCCGACCGGGATGTTGATAATGTTCCGATTACCCACGTCACCAATGGCGTTCACACTTCTACCTGGTTGGCCCGTCGCCTGGGGCTGTTATTTGACCGCTATTTGGGGGCTGATTGGTTGGATCGCCTGGACGATCCCGATCTGTGGGCTGGGGTCGAGAATATCCCTGATGGTGAAATCTGGTTGGTTCGCCAGCACCTCAAGCGGAAGCTGTTGAATTTTGCCAACGAGCGCGCCCGCCGTCAGTGGCTGGCCGGCGGCACCCATCCAGTACAGATCGTCGCGGGCGGTGTTTTACTGGAGCCTTATTCGCTTACGATCGGGTTTGCCCGACGCTTTGCCACCTACAAGCGTGGGAATTTGATTTTGAGCGATCTCGACCGTCTTTTGCGGATTATCAACAATCCCCAGATGCCGGTGCAGATTATTTTTGCTGGCAAGGCTCACCCTGCGGATGAACCCGGCAAGCTGATCATCCAGCAAGTTTATCGGGTGGTCAAAGATCATAAATCCGGCGGACGCCTGGTTTTTCTCGAAGACTACGATATGAACCTGGCTCGTTATCTTGTTCAGGGTGTTGATGTCTGGCTCAACACTCCCCGGAGGCCGAATGAGGCTTCTGGCACTTCCGGCATGAAAGCTGCGATCAACGGCGTCTTGAACTTTTCGGTTTTGGATGGCTGGTGGCATGAGGCTTACAACGGCCGTAACGGCTGGGCAATTGGGAACGATAAGGATTTTGGGGATATCGAGCAGCAGGATGCGGCCGATGCTGCCAGCCTGTATGACGCGCTGGAAAAGGAAATCGTCCCACTTTACTATTATGGACGTAACAGCTCTGGTTTGCCGACTGAATGGATCGCTCGAATGAAGGAAAGTATCCGCACCCTGGTGCCCCAGTTCAGTATGCGGCGGATGCTCAAGGAATATACCAGCCAGCTTTACCAGCCAGCGCTGCTGGAAACTGAATCGGAAGCGGCGCTATCTTCAGAACAGGGAGGCTAGGATGGAAGTATTTCTCTCTCCAGAGGCGTGGCTTTCCGCGCTGACCATTTTTTCTTTGCGCCTTGCAGATATGTCATTGGATACTATCCGGGTGTTATTCGTTGTGCGCGGCCGCAAAGGGTTGGTATGGGTCTTGGGCGCAATACAATCTCTGGTCTTTGTAATCGCCATTACGCGGGTGCTTGCCAATCTGAATAACCCCTTAAATATTATTGGCTATGCTTTTGGTTTTGCGACAGGAAATTTCATCGGAATGATGATAGAAGAGCGTCTGGCGATCGGCCATATCCATCTCACGGTCATCTCCTCTTCGCGCGGGGCTGCAATCTCGGATAAGTTGCGCGCCGATGGCTTTGCCGTGACCGAAATCCCGGCCCGCGGCAAAAATGGCATGGTGTCTGTGCTGCATTGCGACGTGTTTCGGAAAGATGTTGATCGTGTCGAGATGCTCATCCTGGAAACGGACCCAGAGGCTTTCGTTACCGCCGAGGATGTGCGCCCGGTGCGGCGGGGTTTCTGGCGGGCTTAGGATGATTTAAGATTCGGTCAACTTCCTGACCGTTGTCCATTTTCCGTCCTTGACCTGCATCAGGTACAGAGGCCGGGTGACATCGCCGTAAGGGTTGATGGAGATGCTCCCTGCCAGCCCTTCGAAATTCTGGATGCTGCGCAACGCATCAGGTAACCCCTGAAAATCGCCATTGCACCGCCTTAGCGCCTCTATCAGGATTGCCGCTGCTTCGTACCCCTGTGCGGCTCCAAAATTTGGCTCGGTCCCAAAGGTTGCTTTGTATTCTTGCCGGAATTGTTCCATGGTGGGCGCAGGATTGTTGATATCGAAAGAGGAAATCATTTGCACCCCTTCAATGGCATGTCCGCCGTTTTGCAGAAAAGCTTCCGAATACGCCCAATCAGAAGAGAAGATTTGAACTCCCCATTCCATCAGCCGGGCCTTTTGTGCCAGGAAGGCGGTGTTGACTGCCGAAGCGACCAGCAACAACCCTTCTGGCTCTGAAGCGCGCGCCTGTTCCAAAATCGGGTTAAAATCCGGCTGGCTCGCGCTGGAAAAATCAAGGATCGTTGTGATGTTTCCGCCCAGTTCAGCGAAGCTCGAAGCGAAGGTTTCAACATAGGTTCTCGAATAAGAGGCGTTATCCTCATCGTAGATGACAGCCATATTGTGGATTCCCTGTTCCTGGATGTGTTTTGCCAGGGCGCGAGTGTCGCGCTCATTGTCGCCTACGATGCGGAAAAAAAGATCGTCTTTTCCGGTCAGTTCGACGCTGGTAGAAGTGGCGCTTAATAGAACCACCCCTGCTGGTTGTGTGACGGATAGCCCGGCCAGGCTTTGTTGGCTGGTAACGTGACCGATGATGGCGATCACCCCTGCTTCGATGAGTTCGCGGTCCACTTGCTGTGCGACTTCTGGGATACCCTGGTCGTCTTTGACGATCATCTCGATGAGCTGCCTGTTGATCCCGCCGCTGCGGTTGGCCGCATCGAGCGCGAGTTTCGCGCCGTTACGAATCTGCACCCCCAGATCGCCTTCTTTGCCGCTTAGCTCCAGCGCTGCTCCAATGCGGATGGGTTGCTGTTGCCTACAGCCGCTGGTAATACCTATTCCCAATATTGAGATTGCAAGCAGTATGATCCTGGCAGGGAATTTCATTTCAACTTTCGCACCCGCAGTCTCAATCCTTCGACTCCGGTGACGACGATCCGTGATCCCTCTTCGATGGGGACATCTTCGGGATCGGCTTCGGCAATCCAGAGTTCACCGCCCACCAGAGCGGTGCCGCGCGGATTGATCTCGCTCCGAGCTGTTCCGGTTTGCCCCGGCAGTGATTCTCTGCCGGTGCGGATGGGGACGTGGCGGGCCCGAATGGCAAACGTGATGACTGCAAAAAAACTGGCTGCGAGTGTTAACCCGGTTGCCACGACTAGCGGCGTTGAGATAGGTGGAAATCCGGGCATTCTGGCTGAATTGAAGAGGATCAGCGCGCCCGCGATGAAGGAAGCTGCCCCCGCGATGGTGAGCGCCCCGAAAGCGGGTGTTTTAATTTCGAGGATAAAAAGTACAAATGCCACCAAAATGAACAAAATGCCAAACCAGTTTACAGGCAAAATCCCCAGTCCATAAACTGCGAGCATAAGACAAACAGCACCGATGAACCCGGCTACCCACCCGCCTGGGCTGGAAAGTTCGATCAAGATGGCCTGCACGCCGATCGAGAGCAACAGAAACACCAAGTTGGGGTTGACCAGTAATTGAAGCGCTTGTTCAATGAATGTGCTTTGAACCGGGTACAATTGGGCGTTCAAGGTCCTCAAAGTAACTTCGCGGCCGTTCAAAGACACCTGACGACCATCCAATTGTGCCAGCAGGTCTTCCAGGTCGGTTGCCACCAGGTCGATCAAACCGGCTTCCAGGGCTTCTTCAGAAGTTACCGCCCGCGCCGTTTCGATGGTCTCTTCGGCCAGACGGGTGGCATCTTGACCTCGGTTACGGGTCAGGGACCGAACTTCAGCTTTTAGCATCTCTTTAACCTTATTTTCCATCGTCTCGCCGATATCTTCTCCCTGAGAACCGACCGGGCTGGCGGCCCCGATGGTGGTCTCCGGCGCCATGGTTGCCATATGGCCTGCCAGCGTGATGATCGTCCCGGCGCTTGCAGCCATTGCATTGCGCGGTGAAACATAAACGATTACTGGCACAGCGCTGCCTCGGATCATTTTGACGATATTGTTCATCACGTCAATGCTGCCGCCTGGTGTATCCAGCGCAAGGATGACTACTTCGGCCCCCTGCTCCAGGGCGATATCCAGCCCGCGCGAGATGTAATCTGCCATGATGGGTGTTACAGCTCCTTCAGCCGTCAAAACAACGGCTAATGGGCGTTCCTCCTGGTTCTGTGCAAACGAGGGTTTTGCAAGGAACGCCAGGTTAAGCAGTAAAAGGAAAAACAGCGTAACTAGCCTGTAGCTTCTCTTCATTTTTATCTCCATGCCAGCGATTGACTTTCGGCCGCCAGCAATCATTTTGTATTATATCCTTCTTTTGAGTCAGTTTTCCTGCGGGGTTGGTTAAGCCGCCCGGATTTTTCATGCCAACCTTCGCGGTGAGGTGTGTTGAGGCGAGAACAGGTGAACACGCTGGCTAAGCGGATGCCTGACGTTGATAAATTTCCAACAATTTGTTAACAATATTCTTGTAGACTTCGTTTATCCTTGTTACGGATTAATTTTGCAATCATCTTTTTTTGAAAGGAGAAAGAACAATGGCAAATAAAATTATCGGTATCGATCTGGGTACAACGAACAGCGTCGTTGCCGTCATGGAAGGCGGGGATCCGGTTGTGATCACCACCGCGGAAGGTTCGCGTCTGTGCCCATCGGTTGTTGCATTCAACAAAAATGGGGAACGCCTGGTCGGTCAAACTGCGAAGCGCCAGGCCGTCACCAACTCAGAAAATACGATCTACTCGATCAAACGGTTTATGGGCCGTCGCTACGATGAAGTGGAGAAAGAACGCGCCATGGTGCCATATCGGGTAGTCAAAGGCGCTGCGGGGGATGCGCGTGTGCATATCCCGGTTACGAATAAGGAATATACACCTCAGGAAATTTCCGCCATGATCCTCAGCAAGCTCAAAGCGGATGCGGAGGCCTATCTGGGCGAACCGGTTTCGAAAGCGGTTATCACCGTTCCGGCCTATTTCAATGATAGCCAACGCCAGGCCACCAAGGATGCAGGTAAGATTGCAGGTTTGGAAGTGTTGCGGATTATTAACGAGCCGACTGCCTCAGCCCTGGCGTATGGCCTGGATAAAAAGAAGAATGAAAAGATCTTGGTGTTCGACCTTGGCGGCGGCACTTTTGATGTCAGTATTCTTGAGGTTGGAGAAGGGGTGTTTGAGGTCAAATCTACGAGCGGCGATACCCATCTGGGTGGCGATGATTGGGATGAGCGTATTGTTAACTGGGTAGCCGATGAGTTCAAAAAAGATCAGGGTATTGATCTGAGGCGGGACAACCAGGCTCTTCAACGCCTGCGCGAAGCCGCCGAGAAAGCTAAGATTGAGCTTTCCAGTATGATGGAAACCGAGATCAATTTACCCTATATCACCGCGGATGCTAATGGTCCAAAACACCTGCAAACCCGCCTTAGCCGTTCCCGCTTCGAGCAGATGACGGCAGACCTTTTAGAGCGTTGCCGAGGCCCGTTTGAAGCGGCGCTGCGTGATGCAAAACTAAAACCTTCGGACATTGACGAGGTGGTACTGGTGGGTGGTTCTACCCGCATGCCAATGGTTCAGGAACTGGTGCGCAAAATGACGGGTAAAGAACCCAACAAAGGCGTCAATCCTGATGAGGTCGTAGCAGTAGGTGCGGCAATCCAGGCTGGCGTGTTGGCAGGCGAGGTGCAAGATATTTTGCTGCTGGATGTTACCCCGCTTTCGCTGGGAGTCGAGACTTTGGGCGGCGTCATGACAACGCTGATCGAGCGCAATACCACTGTGCCGGTGCGTAAATCTCAGATCTTTTCCACTGCCGAAGACAGCCAGACTGCGGTGGATATTCATGTCCTGCAGGGAGAGCGCCCAATGGCGGCCGATAACATGAGTCTGGGCCGTTTCCGACTGGAGGGTATTCCCCCCGCGCCGCGCGGTATCCCGCAAATTGAGGTAACTTTCGATATTGACGCCAATGGCATTCTCAATGTATCCGCTATGGATAAGGCCAGCGGCAGGGAGCAGCGGGTTACCATTACCGCTTCTACCAATTTGAATAAACAGGAGATCGAACGTCTGGTGAAAGAAGCTGAACAACATCGGGCAGAAGATTTCCAGCGCAAAGAAAACGCAGAAGCCCGCAATACTGCCGATATGGTAATCTACCAGGCCGATAAATTGCTCAAAGAGCAAGGGGATAGAATCGCTCAAGGTAATCGCGCTGAGATCGAGAGCAAGCTTAACGATCTGCGGCAGGCTGCTGGAGGCCAGGATACTGCCCGCATCCGCCAGCTGACGGAAGATTTACAGCGCCTTCTTACTCAGGCGGCAACTCAAACTTCTGGACCGACGCACACAGCGAGCGGTAATGGACACAAAGCCAGCGACGTTGGCGAAGGAGAGGTAGTCGAAGGAGAGTTCAAAGAGGCTTAACCCTCTGCAAACATTCGATAAGATCTGAACAACCGTTTTTCCCTTTCTGAATTAAAATAGAGAGGGAAAAACGGTTTTTGATATTGGAACATTATCGGTTATAGCAGCGTCTTAAGCAAGGGAAATGACATGGAGGAGGTTGTTATGCCGTTCAAAAAATCTCAAATTTTACTGGCTGGTATCCTGATTTTTATTTTGATGACCGCTTGCAGCGTCCTCTCGGTCGTCCCTTCCGTTGCGCCAGGACAGGTTGAAACAGTTGTGGTGCAGACTGCGCAAGCTCAGCTGACCCAGTTTGCTGTTAATACGCTGGTTGTACAGCTTACCCAGCTTGCACAGGCTTCGCCTACGCCATTGCCTGCCACCTCAACCGTTGCACCACCAACTTTGACCGCTACGGCGACACTAACTGCGACTCCGCTTCCTCCCACGGCTACTTTGCCTCCTACCAGTACCCCAATTGTCGCGACGGTTACGCCATTACCTACCAGCACATACTCGATCACGCCTGTTCCGTGCTTTGCAATACGGTTTATTGCAGATGTTACTGTACCGGATGATACAGTCATGACGCCCAACCAGTCTTTTGTCAAGACCTGGCGGCTGCAAAATGCTGGCAGCTGTGCCTGGTCGCCCGATTTCGACATTGTCTTTGTGGGCGGTAGTGTGATGGGCGCCCCCGGCGCTCAGAAACTAAATACCACCATCAACCCAGGCCAGAACGTGGACATCTCTCTGACGATGACGGCCCCTTCAACTGAAGGCGTTTATAAAGGGGATTGGAAACTACGTAGTTCTACAGGGGTGGTTTTTGGCCTGGGCAGGACTGGCGACGTACCTTTTTGGGTCAAGATCCAAGTCAAACCGATGGTTGTGCTGACTGCTGCGCCAGGCACCGCGTTGGATTTTGCCGCCAGCTATTGCCAGGCATCTTGGACCAGCTCGGTAAAGACGTTAAGCTGTCCAAGTCCTGCTAATGATTTTGCCAATGGCTCGATCACCTATACGGTCTCTCCACGACTGGAAGGCGGGTATCAGGATGACGAACCGGCATTAGTACTGATTCCTAGCAATGGCAGCGGCGGTTTTATTAACGGGCGCTTTCCGGCCATCACTGTTCAATCTGGAGATCGTTTCCAGGCTTTGATTGGCTGCCTGGATAACAGCCCGGGTTGCAACGTCATGTTCCAATTGAATTACAGTATCGGCGGCGGCGCAGTGCAGAATCTGGGAAGTTGGACCGAAGTATCTGATGGTAACTGGCAGAGGATTGATATCCCTGTTGGCGGCCTTGCTGGGCAGTCTGTCCAGTTTATCCTGTACGCGAATAACAACAACGGCACTTCCACCGATGATCGCCTCTTTCTCCTTGTGCCGATTATCAAGCGTTGAAAGAGGACGAATGTGATGTCATCTCGGTAAGCTGAGGTTACCATTTACCCTTCTCCCGGTTCATTGTGGGAGCGTTTGGGTGCAATTCGCTTGCCAGATTTCATTCATTTCAAAATTGAAATATCACTTTTCAAAGCATGGAAATGTCACTATACTGAAAAGACAAATGTTTTATTTTTGAGTAAATATTTGCAGGAGGGGCTTCATGGAAACGATTTTTTATAAAATGATCTCGCCAACTCGCGCCGTGCGGTTTGCCTTACAGGGATTGGTCGCGTTGTTGCTGGTGCTTGCGTGCTTGCTTCCTGCTGTCAAACCTGTTCAGGCTGCTATCCCCACATTTTCAATTGTATCGGTTGTTACCAACAGCAGCGTAACGATCCAGACCTATAATTTTCCTGCGGGTCAGGAATTCACCGTTCGTATGGGACCGTTCGGTACGCTGGCGATTGGCGGTGTGGTGGTCGGGACAACTAATTCGGGCGCGGGCGGTTCTTTCAGCGTTACCTATTCTATTCCAGCCTCGCTGGTGGGCAGCGCCCAAATTGCGATTCGGATGGACAGCCCGGCGGGTTATTACGCCTATAACTGGTTTTATAACAGCACGAGTGGTGGAACCAGCGGCGGCACAGGTTATACCGGCATCCCTACCTTTAACATCCTGAGCGTTGTCCAGGATGATAAAGTCACCATTAAGACCAATAATTTCCCCTCCGGTCTCGATTTTACCGTTCGCATGGGCGCTTATGGCACATTAGGTCTTGGTGGGATCGTGGTTGCCACCACCAATTCGGGTTCAGGTGGTTCGTTCGAAGCGACCTATGCCATTCCGGCTGCTTTAAAAGGCAGCTACCAGATTGCAATCCGCATGGATAGCACAGCTGGGCATTACGCCTATAACTGGTTTTATAACAACACGGGCAGCGGCACCAGCGGCACGGGTGGACTTTACACCGGCATTCCCACTTTTAGCATCTTGAGCGTTGTCCAGGATGACAAAGTCACCATTAAAACCAATAATTTCCCGGCAGGGCTGGATTTCAAAGTTCGTATGGGGCCGTATGGCACCCAGGCGATCGGCGGGATTGAGGTGGCGACCACCAACTCGGGCGCAGGCGGCTCGTTTGAGGCGACTTATACGATTCCTGACGCTCTGAAGGGCAGTTACCAGATCGCCATCCGCCTGGAAAGCGCGGCTGGCTACTATGCTTATAACTGGTTTTATAACAATACCACAACCGGCGGCACCAGCGGCACAGGCGGCCCGGCTTACACGGGTTTTCCTACCTTTAGCATCGTCAGTGTGGTTCGCGATGACAAAGTTACAGTGCAGACCTATAACCTCCCGCCAAGCCAGGATTTTAAAGTGCGCATGGGGCCGTATGGCTCTTTGGGGATTGGCGGGATCGAGGTGGCCACAATTAATTCGGGCGCTGGCGGTGCACAGTCATTCACATTTACCATCCCGGCTGCATTGTATGGCAGTTATCAAATTGCTGTCCGGATGGAGAGCAGCGCAGGTTATTTCGCGTATAATTGGTTCTACAACAATACGACTTATTGAGCATACTGTTAACTTTGAAAACACCCCTGACAATGAGTTTTTCAGGGGTGTTTTTTATTATGTATTGCTGCGATCAGTAGAGGGCAAAATCTTTGTTGCCCTTTATCCTTTCACCTGTCGCTTCGTGATTGATCGCTCCATTGGCAGAGGTGAACCGCGCCTGGCAGCGGCGGTTTCGCAAAGTGACGCCGCCTTTTCCATCCACCCAGACCCCTCCCTGTGAACAGACCAGAGCGGTGAAGCCGTCAATCCCAATTACCAAGCGCCTTCCAGCCAGCATTTTGAACAAGAAAAGAAGCCTTGGCGGGAATTCATTGAAATGAGGGATAATAAAAGTGTTTGGTAAAAAGTTGAAGGCTGGTCGCGTTCTCCAGGGAAATTTGAGACGGGGGACGCGGCTGCCGAAAATCATTGCTCCAGCACTGCATCCGGCCAAAACGCCCCCTTTTTCTAATACAGAGCAAAGCGCTTCCCAGACGGCGCTGCCTTCCAGGCATTCGCAGAGGTAATCTGGTTTTCCGCCCGAAAGATAGACAAAGTTTGATTCCAGGATACGATTTGCCAGGTTCGCGTCATTTGCGCTGGCGTGATCAATTACACGGAGCGCCTCGACGCTGGATACTCCAAGACGCGTGAAGTGGGCGATCCCCAGATTCGACCAGTATTGGATCCGTTCATCGCCCTCTGTCCCGGCTGCTGTTGGCAGGCAGATCACGCGCGCTGGTTGGGCCAACCGTCCTAACAGGCGGCGGTCAACCGCTTCCATATCAGGCAGATATTCACCGCTGCCCACCAGCGCCAGGGTACCTCTTGTTGGTAGTTTTAGATTGATATTAAGGTTCATGGCAACGTCGCTGTATAGATTTCGTTCCCGAATGCTAAAATGCCAACCCGTCCCGGCGCAACGGCAAACGCGCTGATTGGCCGTTGCGGCTTTATGTATTCCTCGTCAAATTGCGGCCGCAGAAGGTATTGCAGGTTGAGCTTGAGGCTGAACAAGTAGATGCTCGATTCTCCCGCTTCTACAATGTAGAGCGCTGGGTCGGGGGGCTGTGAAGCGAGTAATTTCGTAAATTTTGCATTCGGGAAAATAGCCACATCTGAGGTGCGATTGGGACGTGTATCGCCAAACGCCGCAGGATCTTCGCATTCCGCCGCCGAAAAAGTGTAATTACGCTGTGTACACCAGGCGACCCGTCCGTTTGAATAAAGGATAAACAGATCCTCGTTGAATGCGACGTCGATCGTCAAATCCAGGGCAGTTGGGATATAGTTGTCGAAAGCGTTGTGCGCTTCCTGGTCAAAGACACTTTGCTGTCCATCGAAATAGACGATCATTTTTCGCCCGGCGTCTGCGACGTAAAGCGTATCTAGCTGGATATCCCGCGCGATGGCGGTAATGTTGCTCCAGCCTGCGCCACCGGTTTCGGGCAGCGCTTTTGAAATCGGTTCTTCGCCTGGTATGCAGTAGAGCAGGTTACCCTGGGCGTCAATGGCCAGGATGCTGGCACCAAATTTATTGGTGAATTCCAGCGCCGTCTGGTCTACCAGCGGTCCTACCTGCAAAGCTCCAACCATGCCGGGGCCGCATTTGAACGCATCATCTACGTTGTAGCCCTGGGCAGTAGGAAACATCCGCAGGATGCGCCCTTCGCTCTGGTTGAGGAGATAAATGTCGCCGTTGTCTGCTACGGCGATATCGGTAATGTTCACGTTTGCTGGAAAAGGCGTCGAAAGGGCAGGCGACAGGGTCATTCGCAGTACCCCTTCCAGGCGATCGATCGCTTGCTGGACTTGCACCCGTAAGGTGCGGGATTCGTCCGTCTTCCCATATCCTTCAGCCTTCTCTAACCATTCCTGGCTTTGGTTCCACAGATTTTCTTGCAAGGTCGGGTCGGTTTGAGCCATCGCCTGGTTAGCGAATTTCTGGGCTTCTTGCAGGTAGAGGTAATGCTGCTCTCTCCACCCACTGCGGGAGTAAATTGTCGTGGCAATAGCCGCAACGATCAAAGGAACCGCAATGGCAATAAACAGTAAGGTTGAAACAGGCAGGTTGGCAGGCTGGCTCGCGCTGGCGGGAACCAGGCGGCCCGTAAAGGTCTTTGCCCGCATCTGCACCTGTTCACCAACTGTTTTTCCCCGGAACCACCAGACAGCAAGTTTTTTTCGCAAAAGGAAAGCTGCGCCGGGTTGGCTTGCGGCTCTAGGAGCGCCGGGGCGCGCGCTGGCGGGCGTCTGAGGAGAACTTCCTGGCAGCACGGTTCTTCGCCGGTTCCCCTGCATTCCGGCAGTCCTGACCGATCTGTTTTCGGCTTCTGACGCGGGGCTTCTCGGCACTGCGGGCTGATCGCTTCCGATGTAGATCCCTTCTGCTGGCGTTGGACTCTGGCTGGGAATCTGATAGGAATTGAGGTTAATCGCTTCCTCGACTACAGGGGGCCTGGGGGATACAAAGGATACCGACCCGGTTGTCTCTGGAGCTGCAGTCTGGGCTTCCACTTTTCTTTCTTCGCGCGGCGAGGTTTCGATTTTTGTTGCAGTTGGCTGGGCCGTTGGCAGACTTGTTTCGACCGGTGTGGGTTGGGGGTTCTCTGCCGGCAGCTTGCTCTCCTGCGGTTCTTGCGGCGTCGCTACCTGCAGGCGCGGTCTTAAACGATGAACGATCCCTTTCCCAGCCTGAAACTGCACGATTACGGCTTGCAACTCTTCTCCGCTCTGGCTTAACAACCGTCGTCGGAGCTGTTCGAAGGTCAACATGGGGCTTCCCGCCAGGGTGGTTTCATTCCAATTCTTCGGTGGGTTTGGCGAGAGCAACAACAAGTCTTTTTCTCGGAGTGTTGCCTGGTAGAATTGTATGCTGACATTCCGGCTGATGCCTAATTTGCGGCTGTTGAAGGAGGCGTCGCCGAAAATCTGTACCTCGTCGCCGCTCAATAAAAGAGCCTGAGTCTGGCCAGCCTGGGCAAGATAGAGACTATCTCGCCGAATGACCACCAGATTGAGCGATCCGGTGCGTGGACCGCCCTGCCGCGCTTTTTGTAAGTTGTTCGTCAGCAGCAGATTGTTCAGGTCTTCAATCGCTGCCCGCAACCCTGCTGTGGCGGAGCCGCGCGCAGAAAAATAAGCGCCAGCCGTATTTTGAAGCAGTTTTTCAACCTGTTCATCTGCCAGGGGGGCTCCCTCTGCCAGGGTGAACTGCGCCAGCAGCAGATCCCCGGCGCGGCTTCTGTCACAGCGCCGGGGGGCAGTCGCTGCCAGTAGGCCCGGCAGGTCGCCTTTCTCCCGCCCACCGGCGATATTCAATGTTAGGAGATAAAGATCAAACATTCTGAACTTTGAAAATCCTCAGCGTTCATTATACATCATCCTGAAATTGCACCAGTAAGTAGAGATCGGGCTGAAAAGCCTTGCGCGGCGTGATTGACGAGTTTGTTATAATGAAATTGTCTATCGGTACGGATGGAGTGAACACTATGCAATACAAGAACCTTGGGCGCACGGGCCTGAAAGTTTCTATCCTTTGCCTTGGCACCATGCAAATGGGTTGGACGGCTAGCGAAGCTGACTCCAGAAAAATTCTTAACGCGGCTTTTGAAGCGGGCGTCAATTTCATTGATACTGCGGATGTTTATTCAACCTGGTCGCCTGGCAATCCGGGCGGTGTTGCCGAAACGATCATCGGCAAATGGCTAAAAGCGGATGCTGTGCACCGCGATCAGGTCATCCTGGCGACCAAAGTGCGCGGGCGGATGGGAAGCGGGCCCAACGACGAAGGACTTTCGCGGACGCATATTCTCAACGCTATCGAAGCTTCACTCCGCCGCCTGCAAACGGATTATATAGACCTTTACCAGACTCACTGGCCCGATGAACACACCCCGTTGGAGGAGACACTCTCGGCTTTGGATTTTCTTGTCCGGCAAGGCAAGGTGCGTTATATCGGCTGTTCTAATTACCCTGCCTGGCAGCTTGTCCATGCCCTCTGGGTTTCTGACCGCGCTTCGCTGGCGCGCTTTGATTGTCTCCAGCCTCACTATAACCTCCTTCACCGCGCCGAGTTCGAACGCGAATTGCGCGCCGTCTGCCGCGCTTTTGGCCTGGGTGTGATTCCGTATAGCCCTCTAGCCGGTGGATTTCTGACCGGAAAGTACCGCCGCGGCGCACCTGCCGGGATCAGCCAGCGTCAGGATAGGGCGTTGAAATATTTTACCGACCAAAATTGGGCTTTGTTGGATCTTCTTGACGCCATCGCAGTTGGCCGGGGCGCTACGGTCTCTCAAATCGCGCTGGCCTGGATGCTTCAGGATGAAATTATCACTAGCCCGATCATTGGTCCCCGCACCCTTGAGCAATTGCGGGACAACCTTGCCTCTGTTGATCTCAAGTTAACCGAAGACGAACTCCGGCAACTCAACCAGGCGAGCGAATGGCGATGAAAGGGAAGGTGAACTATACGTTCGGTTGACAAAAACGTTAAGGCCTCCCAACTCCCGGTCGTTTAGAATCGGATAAAAAAGGCGGTTTTTGCCGCTTCCGAGAAGATAGGGTGCAAAAATGAAAAAGTATTGGCTGATTTTTCTCCTGGTGTCTATGGCGCTGCTCCTTCAAAGCTGTGATCTAACCCAGAGCTCGTCAGGTGAAGATCTCATTACGGGTTCTCAAGAGCAGATTTCTTTGAGTGTGGAAGAAGACGGTCTGGCGCAACCTGAGGCGGAGGAGACTCAACCTGCAGCAACCTCTGCCCCTACCCAGACCATCCAGGCGGAATCCCCACCAGTGGGAGCTGCCAACCTCGCCCCCTCCCCAGTTGGGCCGGAGAATTTCCCGGCTGGTATTAACCCACTCACCGGCCTTCCTGTGGAAAATGTAGAAAACCTGGCCGTGCCGCCTGCGCTCGTTTCTATCGCGAATTGGCCGCCGCAGGTTCGTCCTCAGGCGGGTCTTTCTTTTAGCCCGCTGGTTTTCGAGCTGTACATCGGCGAAGGAATGACTCGCTTTCTGTCACTTTTTTACGGCGATTTTCCTAAAGAGGCTGCCCAAGGCGGTTCCAGCCTGGTAACTTCTGTGGACGCCGAAATTGGTCCTGTTCGGTCCGGCCGACTGCCGTACGAATCGTTGCGCAAGTTCTACAACGGCTTTCTGGTCATGGCATCGGCTTATTCGGGCGTTGCCCAAAACCTGGGAGACTACACCAATGTCTTTGGCGAAGACGCCAATGATGTTAACAGCGCTATGATCAGCGTTACCAAGCTGGCGGACATTGCCCGTTCCAATAAGGCGCGCCTGGGAGATGCTGAACTGACCGGTATGGCTTTTGATTGGGGCGTCCCAATGGGGGGGGCGCCGGCGCCGCGCTTTTGGCTGATGGTTAGCTATCTCGATCAAATCCTCTGGAAGTTCGATCCACAGAGCGGCGCGTATCACCGTTACCAGGATAATGCTGATGGAAAAACCTTCATTCAGGCCGTGGACCGCCTGAATGGCCAGCCTTTGACTTATGAAAACGTGATCGTCCTGTTCGTCAATCACCGTTATTGCAAAGAGTGGGCTTTTGATTTGGATATCATGTATATTGACCGACAAAAAGCGCTCGCTTTTAGAGATGGTAAAATGTTTCCTATCTATTGGAGCACAAAGAATTCCCAATATGAGTTACAGACCGGGAAAGTGCGGCCGATCCGCTTTATTGATGCAAATGGCAACCCATTCCCGCTCAAACCAGGCCAGACCTGGGTTCACATTGTCCCTCTCAACACGCCCTATTGGGAGACCGAAGGCACGATGGATTTGTACCGCCTCTTAAATAACCGCGAACCCGGCTCTGGGAACTGGGCGATGCGTTTCTACAGCGACCTGATGGAGTATGACGTAAAAGTTTGCGAACAAATTCGTGCCAAATAAACCGTCTCTTGACCGGTTTGGCGATCGGTTGTCTCTTCGGCTGGCTGCTGGCAAGCTGCCAGCCCTCTTCTGTTTCTGTCGGAGGTTCAACGTCTCTTGCTGTTCCTTTTCCCTCCGAAACTCCTCAACCTTCGCGCACAATACCGTCTTCTCCTTTACCTACCCGGACGCTTACAACGCCGCCCCCGACGCCTACCCTTACCCTTCAGGCGGCAGGTCCCACCGCATTTCCACCCGGCGTCAACCCGTTGACCGGCTTGCAGGTCTCCGATCCTGCAATGCTCGAACTGCCTCCCGCGCTGATTTCCATCTCCAACTCACCCCAGACGGCGCGTCCACAGACCGGTCTCTCTTACAGCAGCATGGTCTTTGAGATGTACATTGGCGTGGGGGCCTCGCGTTTCCTGGCGATTTTTTATGGCGACTACCCACCCGAAACGTTCGGATCAACCGCAGAAGCGGTTCGCATTGGTCCCATCCGTTCAGGCCGCCTGCCTTACGAAAAACTGCGCCTCTTGTATAAGGGTTTTCTGGTGTTCGCTTCGGCTTCGGACCGCGTGCTTCAATTCCTGGATGAATATCACCTGGTCTTTGGCGACACCAAGGCGGAGGATGTCAACACCGCCCGTATCTCCGTGAGCGAATTAAAGCAGCTTGCTGGGGAATTCAAAGAAAGACTGGGTATGCCGCGGCTTTTTGGCTTGCGCTTTGACCCGCTTCCGCCGCCCGGTGGAAAAGAGGGGCTTTTCCTCTGGATCCCGTTTCATTATACGGATCAGGTCATCTGGCGCTATGATCCTGCTCGGGGCGCTTATTTGCGTCATCAGGATCAGACCGATGGGGTGACTTTTCGCCCTTCATACGATGCGCTGAACGACCAGCCGCTTTACTTCGAGAACGTGGCGGTTATCTTTGCGGATTATCATTACTACGATGCGACCTATTTCAACATTGACTTGCTATATATCACCCGCGCTCCGGCGCTGCTCTTTCGGGATGGTAAGATGTATGAGATCTTCTGGACGACGGGCAACGAGGAGTACGAACGCACCACCGGCCGTTTTCGCCCGATTCGGTTTGTAGACCGCCAGGGTAACCCCATCCCCCTACATCCTGGCCGGACCTGGATCGAAATCGTCCCGCTTCATACAGCTTATGGCGAGACGGTTGATTCCGAAGTTTATAAAGACCTCATCACCCGGCAGGAGCCTGGTTCGGGCAATTGGGCAGTCTATTTTTATCCGCCGCTGTTGGAAGGCTCGCCTACCCCTTCTCCGATCCCGGAGTCCGAATAAAAACCCCTTGCGGCGATAGCGCGGACAGGGGTTCTTCAACCTGGCGGCGCCAATGCAGGGAATCCTTCAAGCAGCGTTCAGGCGCGCCTGTAATTTTTGAAACTCCGCCGAAGCGGCGTAATTCCGCAGGTTTTCGATGCGCTTGATCGTCATGGGGTGGGTCATCAACGTTTCGAGGAGGATATTATCCAGCTGGTCGTCTTCTCGCTCGATGATACGCAAGGTCTCTTCGATCTCTTCGGGAGTATCCGCTTCGTGATTGACGAGTTTAACCAATGCCGAAATTGCCTTGTTCACCTTGCCGCAAGCCAACAGGCCGGCGCGGTCGGCTGAATATTCGCAAACCCGGTTCCAGCTTCGAAAAGCCAGCGAGACGATCACCGCTGCTCCCAGCGAGGAGGGCACGCCCGCCAGACCGCCCACCAGGCTGTTTAGCCAGGTGTGGCCCAACGCAACGTGCCCCATCTCATGGCCGATGATAAATCGCAGCTCGTCGGCGTCCATTAAGTGAAAGAGCGAGCTATATAACACGATCGCATTTGGCTTATCCATGCCGAAAGTATAGGCGTTCAGTTCCCGGCTGCGGACGACAAAGACATCCAGAGCCCCGGGTTGCAGCCGCCGGGCGCATTGTTCTACCAGCGCCGCCAGTTGCGGGATTGTACTCTGCGTTACCCGCTGGGCGCGCCGCTTCAGTTCCTGGTGGTGGGATTGATTCGCCGAATAAGTCATGAGGATGATCAGCCCTACCAAAAGCGGCGCCAGGCACAAAGAAGCTGCCGAGGCAAGCAGCAAGACCACCCCTACCAGGATCAGTGTGCCGGAGAGAATGGCTTCTTCGCCTGGATAACGGTAAGCGGTTGTTTTCAAGTTTGCACCTGCATGGCGTTTTATCCTTTTAGGATCGTTTTTTTGCCCCCCAATAAGGGCTACGCGAGGAGCCTTTCTGGTATTGTACCTATATCTCTGCAATCTTCCAATCAATTTCATCACGGAAATTTTGTTGATCTTGGCTCGCATCGAGGTTATCCCGGTTTAAGGGTAGTATACTTGGGCTATTCCTTACCAAAACCTGTTCTTTAGGAGTCAGCGGTATGAAGTTGTTGATCGCAGCAGATATGGAGGGCATCTCAGGCGTCGTCAGTTGGAACCAGGTTGACCCGAAACATCCTGAATATGCCCGTTTTCGTAAGATCATGACCGGCGATGTCAACGCCGCCGTTGAGGGCGCTTTCCGGGGCGGCGCAGAGGAGATTATCGTGGCCGATGGGCACGGTGGCGGGTACAATATCCTGCTCGAAGCTCTTGATCCTCGCGCTCGTTTGAACGCCGGCAACGCTGCGCCGCTGGTCATGGTGCAGGGTATCTCAAGTGGCATTGATGCTGCCCTGTTCATTGGCTATCACGGCCGCGCCGGGCATCCCCTGGCTGTCTTGAATCACACCTGGGACACGCATCTCCTGAACGTCTGGCTAAACGAGGTGCTGGTGGGCGAAACAGGCATTAATGCGCTAGTATGCGGCGCCTTTGGAGCGCCGGTTCTACTCGTTTCTGGTGACCAGGGATTGGCTGAAGAAGCCACCGCCCTGATCTCTGGTATTGAAACTGTGATTGTAAAACGTGCCACAAGTTATTTTTCTGCTGAATGCCTGCCCCCCCAAGAAGCCCAG
Organism: Anaerolineae bacterium; assembly: GCA_013178185.1. Taxonomy (GTDB): domain Bacteria; phylum Chloroflexota; class Anaerolineae; order Anaerolineales; family Anaerolineaceae; genus Ch132. The sequence goes on from JABLXC010000012.1 coordinate 69,754, forward strand.
GAACGCATCCGGCATGGCGTTGAAAAGGCGGTAAGGGCGTTTAAAGAGGGCAAGGGGCCCCAGCCGTTCAAATTATCCACGCCAGTAACGGTAACAATCGAATTCAGTTCGGCAGCGCACGCAGATGGCGCGATGAGGCTACCCGGCGCCAGCCGTCTGGATGGGCGGAAGGTGAGCGCCTCTGCCGCCGATGCTATGGCGGCTTATCACATTTTTCGCACCCTGGTGCAGTTGAGCAGCCAGTAGGAGGGGAAGATGAAACTTTTGATCGCAGCCGATATGGAAGGCATCAGCGGTGTTGTTCACACCAGCCATGTCCGGTCGGAGAGCAGCGAGTATGGTCGCTTTCGCAGCCTGATGACCGCCGATGTCAACGCCGCCGTCGAAGGCGCTTTTCTGGGCGGCGCAGAGGAAGTTGTCGTTACCGATGGCCATTGGAACGGGCTGAACATCTTGATCGAAGAATTAGATCCGCGCGTCCGGTTGAACGCCGGCCTGGCTTCTCCCTACGCCATGCTGGAAGGTTTGCAAAACGGCGTTGATGCAGCCTTTTTCATCGGCTATCACGCTCGCATGGGGACAATCGCCGGTGTGATCGATCATACCTGGGCGAGCGCCAAGGTGGAAAACCTCTGGTTAAATGGGCGACTGGCTGGCGAAACTGCCCTCAATGGCGCTGTGTGCGGTCATTATGGCGCGCCGGTCTTGATGGTTTCTGGAGATCAGGCTCTGGCTGCCGAGGCTTCGGATTGGATCCGGGGAGTTGAGACGGCAGTCGTGAAGCGGGCGACCAGCCGCTTATCCGCGGAATGCCTTCCTTTGGAAACAGCCCGCCAACTCATCCGCTCGACCGCCGAGCGCGCTGTCCGGCGATACCTGCAAAACGAAGCACCGCGCCCTTTGGAGATCAAGACCCCCATTACGGTCGCTGTCGAGTTTGCCACTTCGGCGATGGCTGACAGCGTTGAGATCTTTCCGGGTGTGCGTAGGCTGGATGGCCGCCGGGTAGAGGTTGTGATGCCTAATATGCCGGCAGCTTATTTTGCCTTTCGTTCCCTGGTGGCAATGGCCTGACGGTCTTTCTTTCACTCTTCCTCTTGCAGGTTGAGATTGCATAGAGGATAATCAAACTATGAACTTTTCTTCGCGGGCTCTTCACCTGGCGCATGGCAGCCTGGAATTACCAGCTTTCCTGCCGGACGCTACTTACGGCATGGTGCGCGCTGTGGACGCCGCCGACCTGCTGGATTGCCAGGTTCCGGCGCTGGTGATGAACGCCTTTCACTTGATGCTAAAACCTGGCGCGACCGTCGTTCAGTCGCTGGGCGGCCTACACAAGATGAGCGCCTGGCCGCGCCCGATACTCACCGATTCGGGCGGGTTTCAAGCCTATTCGCTCATCCACCGCAATTCGAAGTCTGGCTCTCTGACCGATCGTGGCATCATTTTCCAGCCCGAAGGCGCAAGCCGTAAATTTCAGCTGACGCCCGAAAAAAGCATTCAACTTCAGGTGAGCTACGGCGCCGATGTGGTCATCTGTCTAGATGATTGTACACATGTAGACGCTCCCAGCGCCGAACAGGAAACCTCCGTCCGGCGCACGATCGCCTGGGCCAGGCGCGGGAAAGCCGAATTTGAACGTCTGATGGAACAGAAAAAGCTGGAACCTGCTCTGCGGCCAAAATTGTTTGCCGTTATTCAGGGCGGGGGGGTACGGACCTTGCGGAAAGCCTGTGCTGAAAGCCTGCTCGAAATTGGGTTTGATGGCTTTGGCTATGGCGGCTGGCCGCTGGATAGCGAAGGTAACCTGCTGGAAGATATGTTGGCGTATACCCGGGAGTTGGTGCCGTCCCGATTTCCAATGCACGCCCTTGGAGTTGGACATCCCTACAATGTGGCGGCTTGCTATCGCCTGGGCTACCAGTTATTTGACAGCGCCATGCCGACCCGCGACGCCCGCCATGGCCGTTTGTATGCTTTTGCCAGCGGAGGCGCAAGCTCGCGCATTTCTCTCTCCGACAAATGGCTGCGGTATGTTTACATCGAAGATGAGCGCCACATCCGGTCTGACCAACCAGTTTTTCCTGGCTGTGACTGTCTGGTGTGCCGCCATTACTCCATAGGGTATCTGCGCCATCTTTTTAAGATGAACGACAGCCTTTTTCCTCGTTTCGCGACGATTCACAACCTGCGCTTTATGACGCGCCTCGTCGCTTATCTTGCTCAGGATGATTGTTGATGTCCTCCGTCACACTGGATCAGCTTGAAAAGGTTATCCAGGCGGTGCAAAAAGGGGAACGTTACCGCCATCTCCACCCTGGCCTAGTGCGCAGACTGGCAACTGCTGAGCTTGCCAAGGGGTGCAGCAGCAAAGAGGCGGTCAAGGCTGTGCGAGGCAAACTGCATCAGGTTGGCGGCGCGTATCTGGCGTCTCCTTTGCCGCTTGCCCGCTGGCTGTTGCAATTGCAGGAGCTTCCAAGCGAGCTGGACAATCCAGTTTTGAAAGCCTTCTGCCTGACTGCCCTGGAACAACACGCCTCCACCCGGGAGCGCCTGCCCATCCTTACCTCTTTTTTCGAAACTATCCTGCGCCCGTTGGGGCCACTCCATTCAATTCTGGATCTGGCCTGCGGCCTGACGCCGCTTTCTCAACCCTGGATGCCCCTGGCTTCTGGCGCAACCTACCATGCCTGCGACATTTATTCCGATCTGCTGGAGGTTGTGGCGGCTTTTAACCGTCACGTTGGACGCCCCGGCGAGGTCTTCTCGTGCGATTTGACCGCCGAACTGCCTGCCTGCCAGGCTCAGGTGGCGTTTCTATTGAAAACCATCCCCTGTCTGGAACAAGTTGACAAAGAAATTGGCGCTCGATTACTGGAAAGCATTCCTGCTGACCATCTGCTGGTCTCTTTCCCTGCCCGCAGCCTGGGTGGGCGCGCGAAGGGAATGCTGCGAAACTACGAAGCTCACTTCTGGGAACTTGTTTCTGGAAAAGGCTGGCGCGTCCAGCGCTTTGTTTTTCCTGGCGAACTTGCTTTTCTCATCAGCCGGTGAAGCCGATGTCAGACCCGATCTCTGTCTTTGTGGAAGAAATTCAAGCTTCTCGCAAGTACCGTTCGCTGCGCCTCCCTGAAGATTTATTGCGCGACCTGTTGGAACGCGAATTAGCCGCCGGCCGCTCCCAAAAAGAGGCGGAGAAACTGGCGCGCCAGAAACTTCATAACATTGTCGCTCCCTACCTGGGCGATCCCGATTATCCCCAGGCGAAACTGCTGTTGGAAGAGGCCTTTGCCTTTGGAGATCCGGCACTGCAAAAACAGGTATGCACCAGGCTGCTCCAGGCGCACGCTTCTACCCGCGAGCGCCTGCCATTCTTGGAGGAATTTTACCTTGCTCTGTTTTCTGTGACCGGACGGCCTGGTTCGATCCTGGATCTGGCTTGTGGGCTGAATCCCCTGGCTTTTCCATGGATGGGACTTCCGCTATCTATCCGCTATTTCGCGTGCGATATTCACCAGCCGCGCGTAGATTTGCTCAATCACTACTTTCAATTGCAGGGGTTGGCTGCTGTGGCCGAACAGCGGGATGTTTTGGCCGACCCGCCCCCTTATCACGTCGAGGTTGCTTTTTTCTTCAAAGAAGCCCACCGCTTCGAACAGCGCCAGCGCGGCTGTAACCGCGCTTTCTGGCAGGCAGTGCGGGCGCGCTGGTTGCTTGTATCGTTGCCCTCGGTCAGCCTGGGCGGACATCACAGCCTGCGCGATCGCCAGCGACGCCTGGTATACGGCGTTCTCCAAGGCTTGCCCTGGCCGGTGGTTGAGTTGGAAATTGGCGCTGAACTGGTCTTTTGTATTGAGAAGGGCGATGAAGCGCAAACGTAGTGCTGTTTCCCCTGCCAGACTGCCGGCTCGCGAGGTCGCGCTGGAACAATTTCGCCTGCTCCTCGACCCTGCGGAATTTTCGCGCTTGCTGGCAGAGCTGGAGCGTCCGCTCTATCCCTCTCTGCGACTGAACCTCCTCAAGGTCGCGCCGGGGGCGATGGCCGACCTTTCGAAAAAGTACGGCTGGCAGGTGGAGAACGTGCCATTTTGCGCCGCGGGCTGGTGGGTCAAAGAAGCGCGCCAACCCATCAGCCAGACCATCGAACATCGCCTGGGTCAGTACTACATTCAGGACGCCGCTTCGATGCTGCCGGTTGAACTGTTTGATCTGTATGATTCCCCGTTCCCTCTTATCCTGGATATGGCGGCTTCTCCTGGCGGCAAGACCACTCATTTAGTCGACCGCACTGGCGATTGCGGCCTGGTTATTGCCAATGATTCCAGCAAGAGCCGTATCACTGCCCTGCGGCTCGTCCTGAAAACCTGGGGCGCAGTGGGTGCAGCCATCACCTGTTTCCCTGGTGAGCGCTTTGGGGACTGGTTCCCGGAGACGTTTGACCGTATCTTGCTGGATGCGCCTTGCTCGATGCAGGGATTACGTTCAACCGAAAATCACCCGATGCGTCCGATCACTGGCCGCGAGCGCGACAGTCTGGCCGATCGCCAGTCTCGCCTGCTGGCGAGCGCCTTCCGCGCCCTCAAAACGGGCGGCCAGGTGGTTTACTCCACCTGCACCCTCACCCCAGAGGAAAACGAAGGGGTATTGGAGAGCCTGCTGCAACACTACCCAAATTCTGTTCAGGTTGTGGACCTTTCTCATCGCTTGCCGCTCCCGTCGCCGGCGTTGCGCGCGGCGGGGGAACTAACCTTTTCCCCTCAAATTGGCGGGGCTGCGCGCTTGTGGCCGCATATCTATGGCACAGCCGGCTTCTTCGCCGCTTTGCTGGTCAAAACTGCGCCGGTCGAGTCGGTTTCATCTTCCCCGCCGTTTCGCGCGTGGAGGGCTTCTGGGTTGGTGGAGCTACCCAGATCCGAAAGAGATTCGCTAGCCAGATTATTGCTGGATGGCTATGGTTTTGATTTGATCACCCTGTTGGAAAGTTTTGACTGGTTGCTCTACCGGCGCGCCGAGGTCGTTTACGCACTTCCCCACCGCCTGGTTGTTGATTTTTCTAGTTTGCCGTTTGTATCTGTGGGCCTGCAGGTTGGAGAATATTCTCCTTCAGGTTTTATCCTTTCCCATGAATGGGCTGCTCGTTTTGAGAAGAACTGTCCTGCCGGGCGATTTTCGATCCCAACGGAGCGAATTGAGGCCTGGCAGCGCGGCGAGGATTTGCACGACATCCAAACGCCGGCAACCCAGCCGGGAAAGATCGTTTTGGTGCAGGACGAAATGGGGAATTACCTCGGGCGTGGTCGTGCGCTTTCTGATCGGCTTAAGAATTTACTGCCAGCCCGGGTGGTCCTGTAGCCGGGCAGTTCACCGGCTTTGAACGCGGTTGGTGTTGTGAGAGGGAGGATGCTATGCGAAAAACTCGATGCCTTATGTTGCCTGCCCTGGTGTTGCTTAGTCTGTTGCTCATCGCCTGCGGTCTGACAGGCGGCGATCAGGAAGTGCTGGACGAAGGTGCGCCGTCCCCTGTAACTGCCGCGCCGAAGCTCGCAGGAACCACTGTCACGCTGCCTGTTGAATCCCCCTCCTTGCCGCCCACACAGAAAGTTATCCCGACAGACGCCCTCCAGCAGGCCAGGGGACAACTCGTCCCGGCGCTGGTCGAAGGACAACCCCTGGCTGGAATTATGGATCTATGGGTCTCTCCACAGGGAGATTTATGGGCGGCAACTTTGGATGGAATTTACATCCATACGGCGGAAGGCTGGCGTCGCGAACTCAAAGGTGTCGCGATCGGCAAGATCGCCGGCAGCGGGAGTTCTGGGGTAGTTTGGGCTTTGCCCTATAGCACAGAAGCGATTTTTGCTTATTCTGGCGAGAAGTGGAAAGAATACAGCCGCGCGCAGGGTTGGGAACCTTTCCATGAAGCGCCATACCTCAGTCCCGGCGTAGCAGAATCGGTGATCGAATCCCCAGAACGGGACATTTGGTTGGCGACCGGCCGGGACGACCTCCGCCGTTATGATCCTGATCGTGATCAATGGGAGAAGTTCACCGCCGAGCAAATCGGTTTTCCCGCTTATGATGAGCCGGATTATCAGGGATATTTCCTGACGGATGTTGCTATTTCGGGGTCGGGTAAGGTGTGGGTGGGAAGCTGCATTGGACAGGGGGAGCTGCTGGCCGGCCGGGGGGTCGTCCGCTTTTCGAATGGGCAATGGAGCAGCATTGATGCTGTGGAGACGGCTTGTGTGCTGGATATCGAAGTGCTTCCGGATGGCGACGCCTATGTGGGGGATTACAATCACCTCTTCTGGTACACGCCTGTAACCGGCAACTGGAGGAAGGATATTCTTCCGGCTTTCGAGCGCTTCCAACTTGTAGAACGTGTGGATGTGGATGCCAGCGGCCAGCTCTGGGTACAGGTGCGCCGGATGGGCGGCGCCAGTTCGTTCGGCGGAATGGCCGTTTACTATAAACAGAAATATTACGGTTGGGTTCTGGTTTATGAGTCTGAAGGATGGGCTGACTATGACTTTGCCGCCGATCCCGGCGGGGATGTGTATTTCAGCTCGAACGGAGTGGTTTACCGCTGGCGGGATCGCCAGCTTGAGGAACTGGGCGCCTTGCAGGCGACATCCACTTTGCTGGCAGTGGATGGGAGCGGCGCGGTTTGGGCTGCCCCAACAGGAGGCTCCGATGACGGCCTCTGGCAGGTTGCCCCATAGGCAGGTGACAGGGTGTCAACTATGCTGCGCTCTCGTTATCGCAGGATTTTGTGGTTTTTTGCCGGGGTCATTCTCTGGATAATTTTCTGGGATATCGTCTTGCCCCGCCTGCGTCTGGCGCGCCTGGCGCGGCGTACCCGCTCTGCCCGCTATCAAAAGATTGCGGCGCGTTTTCGCGCCCTGGCGGTCCAGATGGGTGGCGTTATGATCAAAGTAGGTCAGTTCCTCTCTGCCCGGCTGGATGTCCTCCCTCGTGAAATTACCACCGAACTGGCCGGTTTACAAGACGAAGTGCTCCCCGAAGCGCTGGAGGACATTCGCAGGGTGATCGAAAACGAATTTGGCGTGCCGCTTGAAGAGAAATATTGCTGGTTTGAAGAAACCCCGGTCGCGGCGGCATCCATTGGGCAAGTGCACCGCGCCCGTATCTGTTCTTCCACCGGGGAAGCCGAAACCCCGCCGGTGGTCGTCAAGGTGCAGCGCCCCAACATCGAGCACATCGTAGCCACCGATCTCTCCGCTTTGCGGGTGGTTGCCAGTTGGGTGCAGAAATACCCTCCCATTCGCAGGCGTATGGACGTCAAAGTCCTGCTGGAGGAGTTCAGCGAGACTCTTTATGAAGAAATTGATTACCTCAACGAGGGAAAAAACGCCGAAGTGTTCGCTGCGAATTTTTCCGGCCGTCCCGATGTCCGTGTCCCGCAGGTGTATTGGAGTCATACCACCCGCCGCGTCCTCACGCTGGAAGATGTCCAGGCCATCAAGATTACCGATTACGCTGCCATCGAAGCCGCCGGAATCTCCAGGGCTGAAGCGGCAAATCGCTTGCTGGATACTTACCTCAAGCAGATCTTTGAAGACCGCTTCTTCCATGCGGACCCTCATCCGGGCAACCTCTTTTTGCTTCCGGAGAGCGACAGCAATGGGGAACTCTCTTCCTGGCGACTGGTATTTGTTGATTTCGGGATGACCGGTAAAATTAGCCCTGCGGTCCTGGCGGGGATGCGCGAGCTATTGATCGCCGTTGGCACGCAGGACGGGGCGCGCGTGGTAAAAGCTTACCAGATGTTAGGAGTCCTGCTGCCTGGCGTTGACCTCGATCTGCTGACGCAAGCCAACCAGCAGGCTTTCCGACGCTTTTGGGGAAAAACCACCACCGAACTGGTTGAGATGGGCCATGCGGAGATTGCCAGCTTCGCGAAAGAGTTTGGCGATTTGCTCTACGAGATGCCCTTCCAGGTGCCCCAGAATTTTATCTTGCTGGGGCGCTGTTTGGGCATCCTTTCTGGCATTTGTACTGGCCTCAACCCGGAGTTTAACGTCTGGCAGAGCGTTATGCCGTATGCCACCCGGTTGATCAACGAAGAAACGGGCGGGGTCTGGCGGTATGGACTGGCTGAGGCTGTTGCCGGGGTCCGGTTGCTGGCTGGCTTACCTCGCCGGATGGATGACCTCCTCACACGGCTGGAAGAAGGCCGCCTGGAATTGCGTTCCAGCGATCTGCGCGAGGGTTTTTCCCGGCTTGAGCGCGCCATACGGCGGCTGGCCGCCGTGATACTTTTTGCCGCCCTCCTGGTGGGGGCGATTCAACTTTACCTTGCCGATCAAGAGATGCCGGGCGCGCTGCTGGGTTTTGGCGCGGTTATTGCCTTTTTGATTCTGCTTTTCCGCTGATCTTCCTTTTTAAAATTCACCCTCCCGTTCCTGTCGACCGGAAGCCAGGAAACGGGAGGAATGAATACACACACTGGAGAATAAAACCTTGAGAGCCAGGTTGCCATTCCTGGCTCCCGAACAAGGAGGAGAAAGAAGATCCGCACGCCGTTGATTTATCCTATCAAAATACGCCTTGTTATGCTTGACGTTAACCCAACGCTTCCCCTTCGCTTGCCCGATAATTCACTTTTCTTGTATATACAATATGCTAGCATCTGGCTTTACTAGTTGCTGAACCTATTCAACATGAATCGCTGTCCTCCTTTTTCCGTTCCAGTGTTGCGGCGGCTTGCGTTCTTCCTTCTCACAAAGACTTCAGAGTCAGGGTACAATAGAAGAGGACATCCTGATTATCGGACGCGGGGAATTGCCTGGTGGTCAGAGACCGGTGCATTTTTCTGGCTCGCGCCCTATCTTTGGAGGAAATCAATCGATATGGAACTAAACGATGTTCTAAACAAGGTTATGGAAGCGGTTGAAGAGTTGAACTTGCAATTGGAAGAACAGCAGCAGATTGCCGTTGCTCCTGATACGGTTTTGTTTGGCAAAGGGGGAAAGATTGATTCGCTTGGCCTGGTGAACCTGATCGTGATCTTAGAAGGCATCCTGCAGGACGCTTATAACCTTGATATATCGCTGGCGGATGAGCGCGCCATCTCTCAGAAGAACAGCCCTTTCCGCACTGTGCAATCGCTGGCTGAATACATTCTCGCGCTGGCGAAGGAACAGGAGAATGTCTGATGCGCCCGTCATGCTGATCACCGGCGCTCGCAAGGGGATCGGCAGGTACCTGGCGGAGTATTACCTCAGCAAAGGCTGGCGGGTGGTGGGGTGCAGCCGTAGTCCATCGGATTTGGAGGCGCTTGATTACCAGCATCATTGCCTGGATGTCGCTGATGAAAAGGCTGTCCGTGCCCTGTTTGCGCAGATCCGCAAGCAGTACGGACGCCTGGATGTCTTGCTCAACAACGCCGGGATCGCCGCGATGAACCACGCTCTGCTGACCCCGCTGGAGACCGTTTCGCGCTTGCTCGACACCAATGTTCTGGGCGTGTTCCTCTTTTGCCGGGAGGCTGCTCGCCTTATGCAGCCTCGCAAGTTTGGCCGAATCGTCAACTTTACTACCGTCGCTGTGCCGCTGATGCTGGAAGGAGAGGCCATCTACGCGGCTTCTAAAGCTGCTGTTGCCAGTCTGACGCAGGTTCTGGCGCGTGAACTTGCCCCCTTTGGGATTACTGTAAACGCCATCGGCCCGACGCCCGTCGAAACCGACCTGATTCGCGGCGTTTCCAAGGAAAAACTCGATCGTCTGCTGGAACGGCAGGCCATCCATCGTTTCGGAGAGTTTGCTGACATCTCGAATACCGTTGACTTTTTTATTCGACCGGAGAGCAATTTCATCACCGGACAGATCATTTATTTAGGTGGAGTTTCATGATCGAATTTTTATTGGATGTCTTTAAAGAATTTGAACAGGAAGAAGCTGTCATCTGGAAAGATCGTTCTTACACATACGGCTGGATGTTGGAGCGCGTGGGAGCATGGCAAAAAGCCATTCAAGAAAACCAAATTCCCGCCGGTTCGGTGACCATCCTGGAGGCGGATTTTTCTCCAAACTCGATTGCGCTATTTCTCGCTTTGGTGGAACATCGCTGCATTCTTGTCCCGCTTACCAGCTCGGTGGAGATGAATAAACCGGAATTTATCGAAATCGCTGAGGGCGAATTCAACTTCCGCATTGACGATGAGGACCGGGTCGAGATTTCTCGCTTGCCTTATACCGCTAACCATGCGTTTTACGAAACGCTCCGGCAGCGCCGAAGCCCTGGCCTGGTCTTATTCTCTTCCGGCTCCACCGGCAAGAGCAAAGCCGCCGTTCACGATCTCACCGGCCTGCTTGAAAAGTTCAAGGTGCGCCGCAATCGCCAACGCGCTATTACCTTCCTGTTGTACGACCATATCGGCGGGGTCAACACTATGCTCTACATGCTTTCGAATGGCGGCACGATCGTCACTGTGCCTGCTCGTACCCCCGACATTGTCTTGAGTGCGGTTGAAAAATACCAAGTCGAACTTCTGCCGACTTCGCCCACTTTCATCAATCTGATTCTCTTGAGCGAAGCTTACAAGCAGCGTGATTTGAGCGTGCTTAAAACGGTAACGTACGGCACCGAACCGATGCCAGAAAGCACCCTCAAGCGTTTTCATGAGCTTTTTCCGCACATCAAACTCCAGCAGACCTATGGCCTTTCCGAAGTGGGCATTCTGCGCTCCAAATCGAAGAGCTCCGATTCCCTGTGGGTCAAGGTGGGCGGAGAAGGGTTTGAAACGCGCGTTGTAGATGGTATCCTGCACATCAAAGCGCAATCCGCCATGCTGGGCTACCTCAACGCCCCCAGCCCATTTACCGAGGATGGCTGGTTCAACACCGGCGATGAGGTAGAGGTGGATGGAGAGTACCTGCGCATTTTGGGCCGCCGTTCTGAGATCATCAACGTCGGCGGTGAAAAGGTCTATCCTGCCGAAGTCGAGTCGGTCATCCAGGAGATGGATGATGTAGCTGAGGTGACGGTATATGGGGAGAAAAACCCCATCACTGGCAATATCGTTTGCGCCCGGGTGCGCCTTAAAACGCCTCGTGACCCAAAAGACTTTGCCCTCCAGATAAAGAAGTACTGCCGCGGCCGCTTGCCTGCTTTTAAGACGCCAGTGAAGGTGTCCTTTGTGGAAGACGAACAGCACAGCGCCCGGTTCAAGAAGATGCGCCTGAAAGCGTCCTGAGGGCTCCCTCATGACAGAAATCCGACCGGCAGCCCTGACAGATTTTGACGCTTTGCTTCCCCTCCTTCTCGGCGGCTTTCGCAGTCCCCCTCCGCCTCAGCTTCTGCAGACGCTCTTCCAGCCTCGCTGGGATAACCCACACAAAAACGCCGGTTGGATGTTGATTGCCCAAGGCCGCCCGGTCGGATTTCTCGGAACGTTGTTTAGCCGCCGGCCTACCCCACGGGGCAGGCAGGTGTTCTGCAATCTCTCTCTCTGGCATGTTTTACCTGAGTATCGTTCCGAGAGTCTTTTGCTGCTTATGCAGGCGCTGCGGATGAGAGATGTCACCATTACCAATTTCACCGGCAATAAGGTGACGCCTATCTTGCGCAAGTTTGGTTTCAGTCAGGTGGACGAACGATTTACGATTCTCTTTCCCTTTCCTGTACCTTCTTCTCTTAAGATGGAAGTGCTGTTCGATCCACGCGCCATGCGCCCTGAACTGCAGGGCGACGCTCTGCGGGTGCTGGAAGATCACCTTTCCTTGCCCTGCCGCCACCTGCTCCTCAAGACCAGCCAGGGGGCATGTCATATCCTCTATAACATCGTCCGAAAGAAAGGTTTGCGTGTGATGCAGGTGCTTTACCGCAGCGACCCGGTTTTGTTTCTGCAGAACCTTCGCGGTCTTTGTTGGAAGGTTTGTACAACGCAGAACCTGGCTGGGATGATGATTGGCGATAATTTTCTGGCCGGAAAGCCACTTAAAGCTGCACTGCAGGTCGTCCAGCGCGAGGCGCACCTTTTCCGCTCTGCCGTGCTGAACCGTTTCGAGATGGACATGGCGTATTCCGAACTTCAACTTTTTGGCCTTCCATGAAGGCCAATGCGCAAAAGGATGCTCGATGGCGATGAATGCTCTCAAAACCTTTATGTCATGGTTTACTCGCCCAATCTATGGCGGGATCGGGACGATCCTGATGTTTCATCGCATTGTCCCGGACATCCAGAAAAAACGCAGGCCGGAGAATGCAGCTCTTGAGACCACGGCCGAAGAGCTGGAGCAGGTCATTCGCTTTTTCATCGCCCGCCATTATGAGTTTGCCTCGCTCGACCGCGTCCATGAGATCCTGACAAGCGGGAAGCAAAGCCGCCGCTTTGTAGCGTTTACCTTTGATGACGGATACGCTGACATTCTGGTGTATGGTTATCCGGTGTTCAAGAAGTATGATGTCCCTTTTGCCGTCAACCTGATCAGCGGTTTTCCTGACCGGCAGGTGGTGTTGTGGTGGTACCTGCTGGAGGAATTGTTGCTGACGCGCCAGCAAATTCGATTCGAGCTGGATGGCGCAGCGTACGATTTTGATCTCACTTCCCCGCAGGGCGCAAACCAGGCTTCTAATCAGATCCGCCGCCTGGTCAAATTTGCGCCTCCTGGCGAGTTCGAAAAGCGCCTGGAGGCGATCTTTTCCCCTTATTTTGATGACCTGTACCGCAAGACGGGCGAGATGGCGCTTTCCTGGGATGACGCCCGCCGTCTGGCAAGCGACCCACTGGTGACCATCAACGCCCACACAGCCCGGCATTATGTCCTCAGCAAGCTGGATGAGGATGTTGCCCGCCAGGAGATATTAACCGGTAGGGAACGGATCGAAGCGGAATTGCAACAGGAAGTGCGCCATTTTGCCTATCCATATGGCGGCCCGAATGAAGCTGGCCCGCGGGAGTTTGCCCTGGCGGCTTCCTGTGGCTTTCTCACCGCTACGACGACGCGGTTTGCCAATCTCTTCCCTGCCCATCGCGATCATCTGCACGCCCTGCCGCGCATGGAGGTAGGCCGCCTGGGCGGCGTTGGCGGCTTGCCGTTGGCGCTTAACGGTTTCAGCACCTTGCGGCGCAACCGCTTCAGGCGGGTGGTGGTTGAATAAATTGCGCTTCTGACTTTTCCTGAAGGCGCGGGGGGGATGTGTACAACCTGTCTCGCGCGCCAGCATCCGCAGATTGGCTTCCGGCGCGTGGATAGGCTAAGTTGTTGATGTTTTACAGTCAGATCAGGATCCGGATTCGGTGTCCTCTTTTTTCTGCGCTGAGCCGGCAGGAGGTTCTTCAGACGCGGGGGAAAGATCTGCGCTCAGCTGCCGGACCTCGCTAGCGATGACGTTGCCTTCGGCGCCGATCTGCTGTAATTCCCCCTGGATTTCGGTCTGGATTTCATCGGCAGCCTGCTTCACCTCTTCGAGGCTTTCTTCCAGGTTGGCTTCTCGGATGATCTTATTGGGCAGGTCGCGCAACTGGCGGGAGGTGGTTACCACTTCATTCCACATCGGAGAGCGTAACAATTGCCGCAGGAACTTTCCTAACCCGCGCGCAGCTTTGGTCATCTCTTGCGGCCCCAGCAGGATCAGGGCGATTAAGAGAATAAAAAAGATCTCTCCAAAACCGATATTGAAGATTTCCATGATATTACAGAGTTATCTATTTTTGTTCTTGCTCTTTTTCTTCTTCGGTTTTCTTGTCTTTTGCTTCGTCGTCTTTCAGTCCCTGGCGGAAGTTTCGAATTCCGGAACCAAGCTCGCCCGCGATCTTGCCAATGCGCCCAACGCCAAAAATCAGGATCACAATTACCAGGATGATCAGTAATTCGGGTACTCCAAGTCGGAATGGCATGGTCAATTCTCCTTTTGATTAATCATCAATCTCGAACTTATGACCGCTGTTCATCACTTTCAACATCGATCTTTCTTTTTAAGGGGCTTTGCTGACCGCAGGGGCTTTGGAGGGCTTCTTTTCCGGCCGTCTGGCGATGGCGGCAAATAAAATACTCAACAGGTACAAGATCGTCAGGGGCAACATTAGCAGCCCCATGTTGACAGGATCCGGGGTGGGCGTGATCACCGCGGCAAGGACTGCGATCAGCACCAGCGCGATGCGCCATTGTTTTGCCAGC
>JABLXC010000013.1 GCA_013178185.1 Anaerolineae bacterium
TACCTCGTCACGGGGGTGCTGCTGGCGCTCAACTGGCTGATTTATGTCTGGGCAGTCAACAGCGGGCATGTTGTAGAAGGCAGCCTGGGGTATTTCATCAATCCGCTGCTCAGCGTCGTGCTGGGCTTGATCTTTTTGAGGGAAAAACTGCGTCCGTTACAATGGCTTCCGGTCGGTTTGGCGGCGGCTGGTGTTGTTTATTTAACGCTGAGTTACGGCGCGGTACCCTGGGTGTCGTTAGCGCTGGCTTTGACCTTTGGCCTGTATGGGTTGATGAAAAAAATTGCGCCGCTGGGATCGCTGCACGGACTGACGTTGGAAACGGCACTGGTATTGCCGCCGGTGTTGATTTACCTTTTGGTCGTCGGCAATCGAGGCGATGGAGCTTTTCTCCAGGCCGGGCTTGCTACCACGCTTCTCTTGATCGGCTGCGGCGTTGTCACGGCGGTTCCTTTGCTGTTTTTTGCCCTGGGCGCGCGCCGGGTGCCGCTTTCTACGATGGGGCTGCTGCAGTATATTACGCCGACCATCCAGTTCATGACGGGCGTCTTCCTCTACCACGAACCCTTCAACCTGGATCGGGCGGTCGGTTTTGCCATCATCTGGCTGGCGTTGATTATCTTCTCGGTCGATGGGATTTTTCACATGCGTCGTTCCTGGGCATCTTCTGTCGCCTGACCTGCTGTCTGGAAAGAAAAAACAACCCTGGGCTTTATAATTGCATTAACTTCAACAAATTAAGGGAGGCGCCGAATGGATGGAAACCAATCCCACTTTGGCATCAGCACGCTTGTGACGCATGTTGCCGAGGGTGAAGACCCCCTCCACGCGCATGTGTCTCCCATTTACCAGACTTCTACATTCGGTTTTGAGAACGTGGATCATAGCGCGGCGATCTTCCAGCCTGATAAACCCGGTTATTTCTACACCCGCCTGGGCAACCCCAATCAAAGTCAGGCAGCGCGCAAGATTGCCGTTCTTGAAGGGTTGGACTTACTGCGGGCGCAGCCCGGTCGGCCCGAAGAGGAAATCGTTTCAGGATTGCTGTTCTCCTCCGGTATGGCGGCGATTACCTCGGCCATCCTGGCCCGGGTCCGGGCTGGGCAGACGATCATCGCCCAGGAAGCGCTCTACAGCGCCACCTATGGATTCCTGAGTAAATTGGCCCCGCGCTACGGGGTTCGCGTCGTCTGGCTGCGCGACCCCGCCCCCGAACGCTGGGAGCAGGCCTTTCGCGAGCATCCAGATGCCGTCCTGGCCTATGTCGAAAGTCCTTCCAACCCCACCATGGCGGTGGTGGACCTGGCCGCCATCGTCGAGATTGCGCACCGTTATCAGGCCTGGGTACTGGCGGATAATACCTTTGCCTCCCCTTACGGGCAGCGCCCGCTGACGCTGGGCGCGGACGTGGTGATCCACTCTACCACCAAGTACCTCAGCGGGCATGGCGTTGTGATCGGCGGCGCGGTCGTCAGCCGCCACCCCGATTTTGTGCAAGGGGATTTGCATACCCAGCTGGAGATGCTGGGTGGCTCTGCCAGCCCGTTTGATGCCTGGCTGACCAATCTTGGATTGAAGACTTTTGAACTGCGAATGCAGAGGCATTGTCAGAACGCTTTGCAGGTCGCACGTTTTTTGGAAGGGCACCCGGCTGTGGCGCGAGTTTTCTACCCGGGCCTGGAAAGCCACCCGGGTCATGAGATTGCCAGGAAACAAATGTCAGCGTTTGGCGGCATGATGTCGTTCGAGTTGAAGGGTGGCCTGAAGGCCGGAGTCAACATGATGAATCGCGTCCGATTGTGTTCACTGGCGGTAAGCCTTGGTACGGTGGATACGCTGATTTCTCACCCTGCCAGTATGACGCACAGGCTTGTCCCGCCGGAGGCACGCCGCCAGATGGGCATCACGGACGGTCTGGTGCGGTTCTCCGTTGGAATCGAGAACATCGAAGATATCCTGGCCGATCTTGACCAGGCAATGCGGGCTTAAGCCCCGGTAACCGCTGATGGGCGTCTTGTTGGGGCTTGATCTGGGGACGAGCACGGTTAAAGCGGTGGCGTTTGACCCCGCCGTGGGAGAAGTTGTGCGCATTGCCTCACGCCCGACCCCGGTCGAACATCCTTGCCCGAATTGGAGTCAGTTTGATCCCGGTCGTTTATGGGCGGCGGCTGCCGCCTGCCTGCGGGAAGCCGCCGAAGGGTTGAAGGTCGAGGGGCTGGCGATCAGCAGCATGGGGGAGGTAGGACTGCCGCTGGATGCTCATCACCGTCCGCTTTATCCGCTGGTGGCGTGGTACGACCGCCGGGCTGTTTCTCAGGTGAATGAATGGGAAGCATGTTTTCCCCCTGAAATTCAACACGCCATTTCCGGCCAGAGGGTAAATCCTTCTTTTGGCGTCATCAAGTGGCTGTGGTTTCGTCATAACCACCCGCAGCGTGCAAAGCGCATGGCGCACTGGTTATCGCTGCCCGACTACATCCTCTGGTTGTTGACGGGCGCGCAGGTCACCGATTACAGCATTGCCTCCCGCACACTGCTCTTCGATCAGCGCCGCCTGGACTGGTCGCAGGAGCTTCTCACCGCAGCAGGGCTGCGTCATCATCAACTCCCACCTGTGGCTGTGGCCGGAACCCGGGCAGGAAACCTGACAGCAAAGGCGGCGCAGCAGACGGGTTTACCTTCTGGGCTGCCGTGCGCCCTGGGAGGTCACGATCATCTGTGCGCTGCTTTTGCCGCTGGGGCCATCCGGCCGGGCGTCGTGGTCGATTCGATCGGCACGGCCGAGGCCCTGGTGATGGTCTTGCCGGGTTTCTACACCGGCGAGGCGTTTGCCCGACGTTCTTTTGCCTGTTACGCCCATGTGGTTGCAGGTTTTTACGTTCTAAAAGCCGGGATCAATACCGCTGGCGGGGCGCTGGAGTGGGCCGTACGTCGCCTGGCGGGGTGTGAAGACCCACAGCTAGAGCCCCCCTACGCCGAACTGGAGGCCG
Source organism: Anaerolineae bacterium (assembly GCA_013178185.1). Taxonomy (GTDB): domain Bacteria; phylum Chloroflexota; class Anaerolineae; order Anaerolineales; family Anaerolineaceae; genus Ch132. The sequence continues at coordinate 2,991 of JABLXC010000013.1, forward strand.
AGGCGCAGGCCAGCCTTGGGCAGGAGGTTGGGCCGCTCTGGCTGCCGCACTGGAACGGCTCCGGCTCCCCAGAGGCAGACCGCTTTAGCCGCGCCGCCATGATCGGGGCGCGCCTTCATCACCGCCGCGGCGACCTGCTGCGAGGGTTGTTCGAGTCGCTGGCGTTCTGGAGCCGCCGCAACCTGGCCGAAATGCAGGCGCTCACCGGACAGCCAGTTCAGAGACTTGTCGTATCGGGCGGGGCGTCTCGCCTGAAGCTGCTTTTGCAATTAAAGTCGGATGTTCTCAACCTGCCGGTTGAGTTGCCAGATCTGCCGGAGAGCGCCGCGTTGGGCGCGGCTTTGTTGGCTGGGATCGGGATGGGGTACTTTGCCAATCCTCAAGAGGCGCTGGCTTCACTGCGATATGACAGCCAGGTTTTTCTCCCCGATGGCGAGCGGGCAGCCTGGTATGACCGCCTGTATTGCAGGGTGTATCTGCCTTTATATGACGCGTTGAAGGAAGTTCACCATGCCATGGCAGAGTTGGCAGGCGAAAAGGATCCGCCTGCACCTGAGGACGTTTAGAGAATCAATCAGTCTTCTCCCAGTTTCAGTAAATCTTGCAGCGTCTTGATTTCTCTGCCGGTGATCCCCAGGCTGGCCATGAGCTCCTTATCCCCCGCTAGAATGCGCTGTCCCAGGCCGGAGTGCTTCCATAACTTCAGGTCTTCTTCGATGGGGGTGCCGATGATGTCCTCGCGGATGATGCGGCCATCCTGCATGAAAATGACCCGGTTGGTCTGCCGCGCCACGCTTAGATCGTGCGTGACCACCAGGATGGTCATCCCCTGGCGTTGGTTGAGTTCCCGCAGCAGTTGCAGGATCTCCTGCCCGCTGTTGGTATCCAGCGAGCCGGTTGGTTCATCGGCCAGTAACAACAGAGGACCGTTCGCCAGGGCGCGCGCCACGGCAACGCGCTGGCGCTGCCCGCCAGAAAGCTGCGCTGGCAGGTGTTCCATCCGATCGCCCAACCCCACCAGGCGCAGCAGTTCCTCTGCCCGTTTGCGGCGCTCGCCGCCGCTCAGCACTCCGGTCATGGGGATTTCGACGTTTTCCAGGGCGGTCAGGGTGGGTATTAAATTATGAAGCTGGAAGATGAACCCTACCGTCCGCGCCCGGAAAGAGTCGAGGTCTTTAATAGTGGAAAGGTCTTGCCCGTTGATCTTCACCAGGCCGCTATCCGGCCGGTCGAGCGCTCCAATTACATTGAGCAAGGTGGATTTCCCGCTGCCGCTTGGTCCCATCACCGCCACCAGCTCGCCTGGGGCAACGGTCAAATCAACGCCGTCCAGCGCGTGAATGCCGCCGTTCTCGCCGTAAATGCGTTTGAGGCCCTGGGTCTCGATGAGCCAACGGGACGGGTTGGCGCTCATTTTTGAACCTGTTGACCGATTTCGATATCCACAAAAGCAGTCATTCCCCACCGCAGGCCGGTTGGGATCTCGTCAAATTCCAGCGTAACGGTGTAATTCACTCCAGAGCCTTCGCTGGATTTTGGGGCGATTTTTGTCACCACTCCTTCGGCAAGGATATCCGGCAGGGCGTCAAAGGTGATCGTTGCTGGGTTGCCGACTTCCACCTGGGCGACGTCAATTTCACTCAAATCGGTGGTTTCCACCTGGAGTTTGCTGAGGTCCGCCAGCAGGATGGCGGGCTGGCCAGGGTTGATCCACTCATTCTGACGGATATATACCTTGCTAATGGTGCCGCTGAAGGGCGCCTTCAACTCCAGATCTTCCAGCGCAATCCTTGCCGCTTCGACCTGCTTTTCGGCGTTCTCCAGCCTTGTCTTGACCAGGGCAAGTTGATCGGGGTTTGGCCCGTCTTTTAGTTTATCCACTTCCTTTTGTGCCAGCAGCACCTCGGCGCGCGCCACCGCCACGCGGGCTTCGATCTTATCTACCTCGATCTCATCCGGCAGTTCAACCAGGTAATTGAAGTTGGCAACGGCGCGGTCGCGCGCCTGGCGGGTGGCAGCCAGTTTTGCCAGCATATAGGCGCGGTCCGGGTCATCTTCGGGGCGGTCTGCCACGTACGAAAAGTCCTCTTCTGCGTCATCCACAGCCCGCTGCGCCAGGATGTAGTTTGCCCAGGCCTGGTCAATTTGCTCCCGGTCTCCCCGTTGGTAAGCCTGGCTCTCGCGGCGCTCTTCAGCTTTATCCAGTTCATCCTTGGCGGCTGCCAGTCTTGCCTGGGCGGCGGCCCGGCTGGCTTCCAGGTTTTCGTACAGGTCCTTTTGGGCCTGCTGCGCCGAAACCAGTTCCAGTTTGGCGGCGCTCAGAGCGGCTTCGAACTTTTCGCGGCCCTTGAGCCTTGCCAGCGCCTGCCCTGCTGCCACGCCCTGACCCTCGGTTACCAGGATTTCTTCGACAATCCCGTTGGCGGCCATGCTCAAAGTGCTCCAGCGGGCGGGCACAACCTCGCCTGTGGCGCTAACGCGGCCGGCCGAAGTGAAGTTGGTCTGTGGATTCTCGGTTGGTTCCTGCGCCGCGCTTTGACCGCCGCAGGCAGCCAGCAGAAGCCCCCCGATAAACCATAAGGTCATCAAAGCGCTGATCCGTTTGCGGTGTTTCATGATGGTCCGCCTCCCTAAGTGAATTCTCTTGTTAATCATAGTCCATCCGCGCATAAAAACAAGGTCACTCGTATCTCAAAGCTTCCACAGGCTGCAAACGCGTTGCCCGGTAGGCAGGGTAAACCCCGCCCAGCAAGCCGAGTAAAATCGAGGTGATGAAGGCCCTGCTAAAAATTCCCATGCTCCAGACCGGTTCCAGCATGTCGCGGTAGAGCGGTGAAAGTTTGATCGAATAAGTCAGGGCGAACGCTACCAGAACGCCCGCCAGGTTGCCGAGCAGTGCCAGGATGAGGGATTCGCGCAGGATCAGGTCCAGTACATTCCGCCGCCGCCATCCCAGCGCCCGCAGAACCCCGATCTCCCTGGTGCGTTCCAATACGGACATCAACATCGTGTTCATCACCCCCAGCCCGCCCACAACGATCGCGAGGAGAGAGATCCCGGCGATCATGGCGTTCGAAGCTTCGAAGTCCGGCATCTGGCTGGCAAATTCGCCGGAAAGCGCGGCATGGACTTCGGGAATTTCGCGATTGATTTTTTCTACCACGCTGCTGGCCTGGGATGGATCCTTGAGCTTCAGCGCGATCATGGTGACTTTGCGCGGCCGTCCCATAAAGACTTGCGCGTCTCGCAGTGTGATGACGCCACCCAGCTCTTCCCAACCAATGCTGCTCTCGAATACCCCGACGATGCGAAACCGGCTGCCGCTTAATACGATGGCATCGCCAACCTCTTTCTTTAGAGCGGTTTTCATCATCTGCCCGATCATGATCTGCCGGTTGCTGGTAATGGGTTGCCCTTCCACGATTTTAAACCGGTTGATCGCGAAGCTGTTGGGGCTGTATCCTTGCAGGACGAAAAAGGTTCCACTTTCGGGCAACATGACCGCTGTGAACAGCATACCGCTTGCGGCGGCCACTTCTGGCATGGCGGCGATCTTATCGGCGAATTTTTCATCAATGGCGCTGGTGCTGGTATCGGCAATATTGGCCTGGCGCACCATGATCTCTGCATCCGCCCCCAACGCCATTTCATTCATGGATTTACTCATCCCTTCCATGACGGCTTGCAGCGCCATGATGGCGCCCACCGTGATCGCAATCACACTGAACGTCAGCGTGGTGCGGATCGTACGCTGGCGCAGGCTTTGGATAGCCATCCCGCCGAAGGGCAATCGTTTAACCTGCGAACCGCTGGCGCCGCCTTCGTAGCGCAGCGCTTCGATCGGTTGGAGCTTGGAAGCGCGCCAGGCTGGATATAAGCCGCCAAGGATCCCCAATACCAGCACAGTCGCCAGGGTTTGGATGATCAATCCGGCGGAGATACTGTCCGCGCTCATTCCCATCATCACCGTGGAAGAGGTGATGAATCGCAACCCAAGGATGCCAATCACGATCCCCAGAACCCCACCCGACAGGCAGACCGCCACCGATTCCCACAAGACCATCCCCAGAACATGTCTCCGGCGCCAGCCAACCGCCCGCAGCACCCCAATTTCGCGGGTGCGCTCGAACACTGACATCAGTTGGGCGTTCATCATTCCCATGCCGCCCAGCACAATCGCCAGTCCGGCAATCACCCAGACATAGCCGCGCATAAAGTCATCAAATACCTGCTTATCCGCCAGTTCGCCTGTGCCGTTCAACTCCAGGTCGGGCCACAGGCGGCTGACCCGCGCTTCCAGCCGCTGGCGCAGGCTGGCTTCTTTCAGGCGGATGTAAAACAGGCTGACCTGCCTGGGTTTTCCCAAAAGTTCTTGGGCGTCCTTCAAGGTAAGCACGGCGCCGCTGTCTTCAAAGGCGTCGCCGGTGGTGTAGATGCCCACCACCCGAAAACTGGAGTCGCCGATGCGCAAGGTGTCGCCTGCTTTTTTCTTTAGCGCGGTGGCAGCCGCCGAACCCAGGATGAGCGGTTTGCCGCGCAGCGCCTGGGCTTCGTGCGCCCCCATCTTGTAACCTTCGGTGATCTGGAATTTTTCCAGCATAAAGCTGTCTTCCGGGTATCCGAAAATGAAAAAGATGTAGGCGCCTTCAGCCTGTAAGAAGCCCTGGATCATGCTGGTGACTTCAGAAACTTCGGGCATGGCTTGCAATTCTTTGCCGATGGCCTCGTTTACGGAGCTGTAACTGAGCTCGATTGCGTCTGGCTGGCTCAGCACCAGGTCGGCTTTTGTGCCGGTGAGGATGGAGGTGTAGCCGGATTCTAACCCTTGCGCCATTGCGCCGAGTAAAATGATGGCAGCAGCTCCCAACGATATCCCCAGAACCGTCAGGAGCGTGCGGGTTTTTCTTCTCACCAGGTTGCGCAAGATCATTGCCATTCCTTCGGGAAAGGGCAGCCTCTACAAAAAAGAGCATCTGCCTATCCATCGAGCAGATACTCATATTAATATATAGACGAAGAATTGACAAGACAAGTGACCAGGCAGGGAATGGGTCTCCCAACTCCCCATGCAAGCTACAAGTCTTCGTAGCGAATGTTTACATTCACCTTATCCTGGATCACAACCCCCTGGACGACAATGGCGTTTCCGCTCGGGTCGCCATCGAAAACCATGCTGAAGGTGGTATCTGTTTGCGAAAACACGATTTCGCGCTCTACTAGCCCCTGGGCTTTAAAGGCCTGCTTGTAGAAAGCGATAACGGCGTCCAGATCCATATTCACCTGGTAGTTGATTTGCCCGTTGCCGAGGTCTGTCAAACCTTCGATCTTTGCCTCAGGCATTGGAAACTGGGCGTTGGAACCGCCATCGCCCGCGCCGTGTTCCCCCTTGCCGGTTGCCAGCGGCGGCTCTGCAGGTTGCTTGTCTTCTTGCCCGGCTGCAGGGGCGGGTGGCGCGGCGGGTTCCTCGGTCGCTTTTCCACCGCCGAGGCTACAAGCCAGTGAAAGCGCCGCCAGCACGATCCATGTTGTCAAAATTGGGAGCCATTTGTTTTTCATGCGTTTTGCCTTTGATTGAAATTGAGGGTTTCTAATCTGGCTGGGTGGTGCCGCTGCGGAGGAGAAATGAGGCGCTTCGAAGGCGATTTCCCTTGAAAGCTCTACAAAACCAGCGCAATTTCTTTATAAAATCGTTTCTCCGGCGGCGTCGTAGGCGTATATTTTTAGGGCATCTGAAGGACTGCCAGGAAATTCGTCCGCGAGCAGAGACCAGATCATCGTGTCGCGTTCTTCCTCCGAACCCGAAACCGTGCGCCGCCTGAGAACGGCATCCAGGTTATAGCCGAGTTTTTTGGGCACGGCGGCCGAGCGGACGTTGTTCGCGTCGCAGTGGATCTCTACCCGGCGGACATGATGGAGGAGGAAGGCGATCTTCGTCAACGCCGCAGCGGCCTCGGTGGCGTAACCCTGGTTGATCCAGGCGGCATGGATCCAGTAGCCGATTTCCAAAGCCCGGTCGCCCACCCGTTTATGCAGGCCGGAGCTACCCAAGACCCGCGTCTCATCGTGGTTAAAGATCCCGTAAACATATTGCTGATCCAGGTCAAACTGGCCGCGAAACTTGCGCAAACGGTCAACCTTGGCGCTCAATGGTTCTGGTTCGTATTCTGCCCAGGGCATCCAGGGGCGCAGATGATCCAGGCTGGCGTCAACGGCTTCTTTGAGCAACGCCGCGTCTCCTGGCTGCCAGCACCGCAGGCAAAGGCGGGGGGTATGAATCTGGTAGGGGATCTTGACGTTCATCTTTTCCTCACTGTGAATTGACCCATTGCTCGAATAAGGGCGTCAGGTTGCAGGCGCATTGTTGTTCAGCCAGCGCTTTGAAATCCTTTCCGGCAGCGATCTTCCACTGGTAAGCCTGATAATACGTTTGCAGAAAGGCAGCAAAGGCCTGCTTGCCCATCTCTTTCTCCAACTCTTGAATGAAGATCGGCCCGCGCCCGTACACGATGGCGCTGTATTCCTGGGGAGAATAATCCGCCACGGGCAGCCCGATCGGGATTTTTTCCTTTTTTACTGTTTCCCAGCGCTGCTGCCAGCTCTGGCGGTAACCCCCTGCCCCCTCAGCGCCGTAGCGGTCCAGAAAGTAAAGCCAGGTGCTGTATTGCGCCATCGCTTCGTCCAGCCAGGGCTCGCGGATCTGGTCGTTGCCGATGATGCCGTAAAACCACTGGTGGGCGGTCTCATGCGCCACGGTGCTTTCCAGGTAGATGCCGCCAAGAGTGTTCGCCTCGCTGCCTTTGGGAGCGTACAAATGCCCGGAGATTGCAACCACGCCGGGGTATTCTACGCCTAAGGCGTCTGTGGCGGTCGCGACAAGATCATATTCGGTGAAGGGGAAAGGCCCAATGCGGTTGTTAAAGCTTTCAAGCGCGCTTGCGGCGGTTTCTAAAACCAGCCTGGCGCTTTCCTCAGACCCTGGCGGGGCGTAACTGTTGATGATCGTCCCGCCTGATTTCCGGCTTATTTTGTCAAACTCCTGCCGGGCGGCGAGGTAAAATTCACGCACCGGGCCGGCTGCAATGGTTTGGATTTGTTGGTTTTTCTTTTCCTCTTGATGCGTCACGACGCCTGAAGAGACCAGTTCCACACTGGCCGGGGCCGTCAGTCGGATCTGGTACAGGCTGGCGTCGGCGTAGAGGACGTCACCGTACGCAGGCGGGAGTTGGGTATCCCAGCCCTCCCCCGGCGCGTACACAGCCAGGATGGGGTAAAACTGGGCTAACGCCAGTACTCCATCTGAATAAGCGAACGTGTTGTAGTTGCTATTCCCTCCGGTGGGTACGGTCACGTTGAAGTCCAGAGCGATGACCACAGCTTCGCCTTGCCCTAGCGCTGGTGAAAAGGGTAATCGCAGCAGGGCGTCATTTTGTTCCAGCGTTACCGGCGCGGAGTTTCCGTTCAGCCGGGCGCTTGTGATCTCTAACCGCCCCCCGAACAGATTGGGATACAGATGAAAATATAAGCGATCAAGAGGCGTTCCCTCCAGGTTGGTGTACAGCACCTCCTGGCGGACGGTCAAATGGATCAGATCCTCCTGGAGAATTACATCCATGTGGTAAACCGGCGCAGCCGGAAGTTCAGCCAGCGTCTTCCGCGCTTCAGGGATCAGCCCTACCTGCCAGGGCGTGCGGTCTTCCCAGCCGGTTTTGAATAACGTCGGGGGCGGGAGCGGCCGGGTGGCGAGATTCGTTTCCGTGCCGGCGCTTTCAGCGGCTGCGGTTGACAAAGCGGTCGCCGCTCCCAACGTGGAAGTTCCTGGCAGGCGTGCCAGTGGAAAGCAGGAAAGGGAGACTGCCATCCATGTGGTCAGGAGGAGTCCAAGAGCAGGGCGTCTTTTCATCGCTCACCCTTTCCGGTTCATCGGAAACCGCTTGCAATAAGAAGCAGGTGGATCAACGAGGAAACGCTTTTCAGCGGTTCAGCCGCCGTGTCGCAGAATTCCCTTCCATTTTCCGGCATAGGCGTTCCGCCACCACTTTTTCTGGCTCGATCGACAGGTTGATGGTATTGCAATAAGGGTGATCCTGGTTGATCTTTTTGAGGATTTCCAGCAGCGTCGTCTGGCCATAGCCGTGCGCCCGGTAGCGTTGTTCGATCAGATACCCCCCAAGCCAGAGCGCATCCGCTTCGGATACGCAGGTCATGCAATACACCCCTACCAGATCATTGTCCACGAAGATGCCGTACGCCTGGGATGAAAAATCCCAGGTGGGGGAATACGAATAGCGGGTGGAGGTTGCCGGGGGCTCATCCCCAGAATTTTTTGCTGCATCGGGAATCTGGATATGCAGGAGTTCTTCTAGCTCTTGATGGCTGATACGTTTGAGGGTGATGCTGGGCATCTTGTTCCTGTAAGTGTTGAGCGCTTTGCCTGGGTTTCCCTTATTGTAGCAAAAACAAAGGATTTTTGTTTGCGGCGTGCGGATGACTTATTGGTAGGATTTCACCGCTCGCTCAATTGGCCGGTTTAGGCTTGTACAATCCATCCGGGTTGGCGCCGAGCATCCCGGCCTGGTAAGCCAGAGGGTCCACGGGCGATAACTGCGCCGCCGCCTCTGGCGAGATCACAGAGATCCGTTTTAACGTATATAGGCGGCGCTCGATGACGTCGGCGCCCTCGTTTTTCCAGGCCCAGCCAAAACGATCATAGGCCGCCAGGTTAATCGGGCGGGTGTAGGCGCGCAGAGTCTTTTGGGCATGGACGTTGAAAAAATCCTCGAAATACGACATAACCAGTTCCCGCAAAGTGCGGAAGATCGGCTCGCGGTAGCGCAGCCCAGAGAAGTTCGACTTGGCTACCGCGCCCCAACAACCCTTAACTTGAAAGATTGCCAGGACGTGGTCATCGTCTGTACCCGGCTCTGGCAGCAGATCCAAGAGGAGCGGCGGATGCCCCAGACGACGAAGCATGGCGGCGCCGAACAGTCCGCCATCCAGGCAGTGCGCAAAACGCTCCCGGATGACCATCAGCGGGCAGCGGTTGGCGTTTTCCGGGCTGTAAGGAGTTTCATCGAGAAAAGCCTGGATTTTTGCCGGGGTGTTCAAACGCTCTACCAGGGCTCTTTCATCGGCGGTTAAGAATGGGTCGAGGGTGTTATCGGTCATGGCGTGCTTCTCCTGGAATTAATAAATAACGCAGTGATAATAACGGGCAAGGACCTGGCCTGTATTCGGGTGGATCAAGAAACCGGCCTGGTACAGAAAAGGCTCTGGGATGGCGGGCGGCGCAGTTGGCGAGAGCGGCGTGACAGCCGGGGTCGCCCGCAGGGTCTCGAAGCGCACCAGCCAGTAGGTTTGATCCGCCTCTACCGCCCGGTTCCTGGGCGGTTCCGGGCCTGGGCAGTACCCATAAAATACCCACGAATCAAATTCTTCAGCGACCCGGGCGCCCTGCACGCTTTGGACTTCGACAACCTTCCAGTTGGAGCGGTCGTGCGAGCTGGTGTTGGGTTCCAGCGCCTCCCAGGCGATCTTTTCAACGTCGTTGGCTGAAAGCTCGTTGCCTGTTGCCTCGCGCGGGCTACAACCTGCCAGCAACATCGCCAGAGCCAACAATACTGCCCGGTAAACGCCAGTGGACTTCATCGCCATTTTTCCCTGGTGAAGAGAGTTTCTCTTAATTATAGGCGAATCCGGATTTCTGAGATTGTTCCAAACATGGTAAAAGCGCGGTTCAACGGCTGGGATGTCATCCATTGTGGGGTTGATCTGCACGGGGAGCGAGGGCGTCCTTTCGAACCGTTTTGATGTCTCATTCCGAGCCGCAAAGCCCCGCGCATAGCCTGCCGGATGATCCTTGCCGCCACAGTCCGCCGCCGCAGCGCGAGCCGCGCCCCGCTAACCACCCGCCATGGCGCCGACCACCCGTAGCGGTTCTGCGCCCGTCGCGATTTCATCGGGCAAAGGGGTCTCCGGCGGTTCGTGTGACCAATCTCCCTGGCAGACGAAAAACCGGATGAAGGGCCGCCGTTCTTTCGTGATGTGATCGCGGACCGTGCCGCGCAGCATGGGGTAGCGCGCTTCCAACGCATCCAGCGCCGCGCCGAGCGTGGGGATGCCTTCTACCTCTACCTCGACTTCGTGGCTGGCATTCGCCAGTTGCCGCAGGTGAGCCGGAAGCGCAATGCGGATCATGGCAGCGCCTGGGCTTCGACCGAAAGCACCGGCGGCAGATCTCGCACGATGGGCGCCCAGTGATCGCCAGAGTCGGCTGAGGCGTACACCTGGCCGCCGGTCGTGCCGAAATAGACCCCGCAGGGGTCGAGGGAATCAACCGCCAGCGCGCTGCGCAGCACATTGACGTAGCAATTCTCCTGGGGCAAGCCGTTGGTGAGCGCTTCCCACTCGTTCCCGCCCTTCCGGCTGCGATAGACGCGCAGTTTGCCCTCCGGCGGGTAGTGTTCCGAATCGCTTTTGATCGGGACGACGTAGATTGTTTCCGGTTCGTGGGCGTGAACGGCGATCGGAAACCCAAAATCGCTCGGCAGGTTGCCGCTGACCTCGCGCCAGGATTCGCCAGCATCGTCGCTGCGCATGACATCCCAGTGCTTTTGCATGAACAGCGTTTCAGGGTGGGCAGGATGCATGGCGATGTTATGGACGCAATGGCCAACCTCGGCGTTTGCATCCGGCAACTCATAATTGGACTGCAAGCCGCGGTTCACCGGCCGCCAGCTCTGCCCGCCGTCATCGGAGCGGAAGGCGCCCGCTGCCGAAATGGCAGTGAAGAGGCGGTCTGGGTCGTTTGGGTCTTGCAAGATGGTGTGCAGGCACATCCCGCCGGCCCCCGGCTGCCAGAGGTTTCCCCTGGCGTTCCGCAACCCCGAAAGCTCCTGCCAGGTTTGCCCGCCATCGTCCGAGCGGAACAGGGCGGCGTCTTCTACTCCGGCGTACACCCGCTCCGGGTCGGTCAGCGATGGTTCAAGAACCCAGACGCGCGTAAATTCCCAGGGATGTTGTGTGCCGTCGTACCATTGGTGTGTGCCGGGGACGCCTTCGTATACAAACTGGTTGCCCACCGGCTGCCAGGTTGTGCCGCCGTCATCAGAGCGTTGGATCACCTGGCCAAACCAGCCGTTGGATTGCGAGGCGTACAAGCGGTTGGGATCAAGGGGTGATCCTTTCAGGTGATAAATTTCCCAGCCTGCAAAATGGGGGCCGTTGATCTCCCATCGCTGGCGATTGACGTCCGAAGATAAAATAAACGCGCCTTTGCGCGTCCCTACCAAAACCCGGATACTGCTCATGGCATATCTCCTTAATATTTGAAAAAATATCCCAGCCAAGTTTATTCTAATAAATAAGACAAAAATAGTCAATATATTGGTTTTCCAGGATAAGTGACATTATTCACTTGGTTCTTTCTGTCTGGCGGGCTATAATTGGGATTGCCGATAATCTATTGCAATCTAAAGAGGGGGGGATCATCGAAAATTCTGTTTCAGGTTTTTAATTGTTTTTGCCGCTCGTCCAACCTGAACGGCTGGACGAACAAAATCATCCATTGGAGGAGGCGCGATATGTTTTTACCCAAGACCAGGCTCTCGTTGAGCCTGGCGGCGCTGGTCGCGGCGGTTATCATGACGCTGTTGATTTGTGCGCCGGTTTACGCTCAGGCAGAGGAGCCGCCGGCGGCCCCCCCGCAAAATGAACCCGCCCTGGAAGAACCAGCAGCGGAATCGCCGGCTTTCCAATCGTCTGAACCGGCTGAGGCTAATCCGGAGGCGTCCCCGCCGGACGCGGGCAGCCCTCCAGGCGGTGAAGAACCGCTGCTTGAGGATGAAACCCCTCCTGTGACGGAAGCGGTTCCCCAAGAGATTCTAGATGAACCAACAGAAGCGCCCCCTCAGGAGGGCGGAGAAACGCCGCTGGAGGCGGAGTCACCTGCCGGCGCTGAGGAAGTTCCGCAGAACAGTGCGGGTGATTTGCTGGGTGATCTGGCGCTGGTGAGTGAGGACGGCGAAGTGATCCCGCTGGAAGCCGCTCAGGAAGCGGTGGACCCCGAAGTCGCCGATCCGTGGTTCCGCAGCGGCGGTGTCGTTTATAACTTCACCTCGCTGGATTGCGATCCCAGGACCGCTGGCAACCAGGCTTGTGGCAACCCTATTCAGGCGGCTGTCAATTACGTGCGAGACAACCGCCTGATCCCGGATGACCTTACCATCCATGTCGAAACAGGGACGTTTAATGAGAACGTCTCCATTGACGGTGATACCGCTGTCAACGCGAACAACATCAACCTGCAGTACGTGCGTTACCTGACCGGCGCCGGCTCCGACCCGGTCACCGGTACAGTTTTGAACGGAACGATTGATATCCGCAACCTGCTCTATGGCTTCACCCTGAGCGGTTTTTACATCCAGGGCAATGGTACAGAAGCCGTACCGCTGGTGCGAATCGATTCCTACGGCGTGGTGACTGTTACGGATGTAGCGGTGGTCGGCGGTGGGCAGGAGGGCATGGTGATCACCTCCAAAACCGCTGTGGCGACGCTGGCCAACGTCGAAGCGCGCGACAACAAGAACAACGGCGTCGAGATCGGCGAAGTCGTGGATACGGAGACGGGCGTCAATTTTAAATCCTTGACTGGCCCGGTTTCTGTCACCAACAGCGTCTTCAACCATAACGGCGTCGCCAACGACGGTACGCTTTGGCGCAGCGGCCTTTCTGTTGCGACGGGCTCTATCGCCACCATCAACGGCGTCACCGCCAGCGGCAACTTGGGGGACGGCATTAATATTTTTAGGGGCGTTAACATCACTGTCCAAAACAGCGTTTTGTTGAACAACTCCATGGGCGATGGGTTGTGGATAAGCAATCTGGTGACTGGCTATAACACCATTGAAAACGTCATTGCCGATGGCAACGGCAGCAATGGGATGTACCTCATTCCGAACGGCGAACTGGTGCTGCGCAATGTCCAGGCTTCCAGCAACAAGCGCACCGGCGTCTATGCCAATACCTGTAGCCCCTATCAGGATGAAACAACCGGCAAGTGGCTGTGCCGCTATACTGCCCCCGGCAGCGTCACGATCTACAATGGCGTCTTCAACGATAACGGGAACTACAGCCCTGACCAAAAATATAGCGGTCTCAGTGTCACGGCGCGCGGGGCAATCCTGGCAGCGGATATCGAGGCCAACCGCAATACTCTTGATGGCTTGTATCTCAACAATGAGTTTTACGGTAGCCCGGTCACCCTGTTGCGCACCTTGCGAGGCAGCGAGGCTTCCGGCAACGGCAATAGAGGAGCGATGATCTACTCGCTTGGCGCGGTCACGGTCCAAAACCTGGTGGCTTCCAACAACGGCGCACAGGGACTTTTCATTGACAGCGCCGATAGCTACCAGAGCGTGCTGGTGCATGATTACAGCATCTTCGCCGGGAACGGCGCCCATGGTATTTACATCCAGACCAAAGGACCGATTACGCTGCGTTACGCCTACGCCTACAACAATGGCGCTGGAGATGGGCAATATGATAACGTTTATCTCGATAACCAGGTTGCCAGCGCGCTCAGTTACGCCAGCATACTCTTGTATAGCTGCGACTTTAATGGCGCCGACGGCAATGGCCTCTACGTCGAATCCGATGGGGCCATTACATTGTTCAATGTCTCGGCGAACGGCAACGCGCTGAATGGGGCCTGGCTGGTCAATAATACCGGCTACAGCGGCGTCTCTGTCTTCCCTGTCGGGTTGGTGGCGACCAATAATTATAACGACAATGGGCTGACCGGTTTAATCATCACCACGAAAGGCACGGTGTACCTGCAGGGCGTCAGGGCTTATGGCAATGGCAAATCGGCCACAGAGCAGGGCGATGGCGCGGCCATCAACACCGCCTCCGGTTATGGCGGGGTCATCCTGCTGGATGCCAACTTCAGCGGCAACGATGGTTATGGGCTGAGGGTCAACGCCGGCGGCGCGATCATCTGGACCACCGGCCATGCCAATAGCAACAGTAACGGCGCTGGAGCATATTTGAAGAACGACGCCGTGCTCCCGGCCGCGGTGACGCTGACAAACGTCAAGTCCGAGAGCAATGCTCTGGATGGCATCCAGGTGCTCTCGAAAGGCTTTGTCACCATTATCGGGGAGCTCTCTGCTGCCAATAACGGCGGCGACGGGTATGACATCAATAACACCGGCGGCTACGGCGTTACGCTGGTTGCCTACACCTCGTGGAGCGATGGCAACGCCGGTTATGGCTTCCAGGCGGTCAGCAGCGGTGCTATCAGCCTGACGGGGCTCTCGGCCTGGAACAATGGGTTGGGCTGCCGGCTGGATAACTCCGGCGGGGCTGGCGGCGGGGTGACTTTGGTCAACTCGAGCTGCCAGGCGAACACGCCCGGCTCTACCAGCCTGACGGCGCTTTCAAAAGGGGTGATCACTCTGGTCAATGTGGATGCTCGCGACAACCCTCAAGGCAACGGCGTCCTGCTGGATAACAGTTCGGCTGCCTATCCAATGGGGGTGACGGTCAGCACCGGCAACTTCTGGAACAACAAGGGCTACGGTCTGCACATCCATTCGAAAGGATTTGTCAACCTGCTGTATGTTGCGACCTGGGATAACCAGGGCGACGGCATTTACATTGACAACGCCAATGGCTACGGCGTTTCTATTTTGAACAACACCCGGCAGTTCAATGGCAACAATCAAGGATATGGCCTCTTCATCCAGACTAATGGGCCGGTGACGGTCAACGGCGCGAATTTCTGGGCGAATCTAAAAGGCAGCTACATCGAGAATACGGGCGGGCTTGCCGGCGTGACGCTGCTCTACAGCGGGTTCGACAGCAGCGATAACAGCCCCGCTTTCTTCCCCGGCCTGACGGTGAATACCAACGGCGCAGTTTATTTGTTGAAGGTGGAAAGCGGCTATTCGGCGGATGGCGGTGTGATCATCAACAATGCCAGCTCATCCTATTATGCCGGCGTTACCATCGTTTCGTCGGATTTTAACTCTACCGGCGGAACCGGCCTGACGATCAACTCGCGCGGCTTTATCACGATCAGCCAGATCACAGCCAATAATAATGCTGGTGATGGCGTGCGCATCAATAACATCAGCGGTTACGGTGTCTACATCGTCAACACCAATGGTTTTTGGGGCGATAACCAGGGGTACACGGCCTATATCGAGTCGAGTGGCGCTGTGACGGTTTATTCCATTTTTGGCGGCGGTAGCCGGCGGGGCATTTACATTGACAATAGCTATGGCACCGCGATGCCGGTCACGCTCTTTGATATTTACTCGAATCCCGGTCAGGCGGGAATGACCGCTCTAGATGTTCATTCGAAAGGTTATATTACCCTACTGAATTCCTTCATCCTCGATTCTCAAGGCGCTGGCGCGGTCTTGGACAACGCTGGCTCGCCCTATAAGTACGGGGTGACGGTCAGCGGCAGCATCTTCAAAAACAACAACGGTTATGGCCTCAGCATCAATAGCCTGGGTGCGGTGACGGTCATCAATGTTGTCTCCAGCCGCAACTATGGCGTCTCGGGTTATGGGCTTTACCTTTCCAGCCCGGAGAACATCTACCCGGTCACCATCTTGAACGGCGTCTTCAACAACAACAGCCAGGACGGGATCTATATAGATGTCAAGGGGATCATTACCATCCTCAACGGCGAGGCCAACAGCAACGGCGGGCAGGGCATCCAGGCCATGAACGATCTGGCGTCTGGCGCGATGCCGGTCATCATTACCGGCTTCCGGGCCAATCTGAACGCCCATCATGGCATCCTGGTTTTCAGCAAAGGCGCCATCACCCTGACGAGCGTGACCAGCCTGGCAAACGGCATGGTCTCGGATACGGCCGGCGCCTATCTCAAGTCGAACGGCAGCCCGGTGTACGTCTATTACAGCGCCTTCAATGGCAACGGCAAGCAGGGCCTGCACGTGGATACGCGCGGCGGGTCAGGCGCATTTTTCAACGTCCTGAACACCTACGCTGGCAATGACGTGGCGGGTGGAACAAAGGATGTGAACCTGCTCTGGGAGCATTAACCAGGCAGAGTGTTTTAAGTATCTTCCTGGCCGGTTTCTCCCCATCTTGCGCAGAGGAGCCGGTCAGGAAGCTTTCTGGCGGCGTCTCGAAATGACACCCCCGCAGGGTGCGGCGTGCTGTATTACCGCAGCTCTTTGATCTCTGGGTGACGCAGGGTCACCCAGATTGCAAAAATGAGCAGGATCAGGGCAAAGATTTGCAACGCCACCGGTTCGCCCAACCAATCGGCGATCCAGCCAATAATTAGTGAACCGACCGGCGCAAACCCCAAAAAGATCAGCGTGTAAATTCCCATCACCCGGCCGCGCAAATGATCTGGGACGTTGGACTGCACCAGCGCGTTGGTGGTGTTGGCCAGCGCGATCATGCTCCATCCAATCAAGCTCAGCGCAAGCAGTGAAAGCGGCAGGCTGCGGATCACGGAGAAGGCCATCATCCCAATCGGGATGAGGTAACTCCCGGTTATCCAGAGTTTTCCCCGGATGTTGTAAGCTGCAAGCGAAGCCAACATCAAGGCTCCCAGCAGGGCGCCGCTGCCGCGCGCCGCCATCAGCAGGCCGTTGGTGCGCACATCTCCGCCCAAAACGTTGCCGGCCCAGGCCGGGATGAGCGCCAGCGGGGAAAAGGCAAACATGGATACCAGGCCAATCGAGAACATCATAAAACGCACGATGGCATTATTAAAAATGAATTGAAAGCTTTCCTTCAAGTCCGCCAGCGCGTTTTGGCGGGGAGGCGGCGCGAAATGCGGCAGCCGGATCCATACCAGCGCCAGGATCACGGCGATGAAGGAAAGCCCATTGAAGGTGAAGCACCACCCCGGCCCCACCCAGGCGTAGATCAGCCCGCCGGCCGCCGGCCCGACGATATTGGCGGTGTTGAACATCGCGGCGTTCAGCGAGATGGCGTTCGTCAGGTCTTCCCGCCTCACCAATTCGATGGTGAAAGACTGCCGCGCCGGCGCATCGAAGGCGTTGGCGATCCCCAGGAAAAACGACAACACGAGAATGTGCCAGGGCGCCACCAGGCCGGTAAACGTCAGCGCGCCCAGGATGAACGCCAGCGCCATCATGACCGCCTGTGTGATGATCAACAGCGTCCGGCGGGGAATGCGGTCCGCGATGACGCCGCCGTACAACGTGAACAGCCAGGTCGGAAGCCCCCCAATGAAACTGACATACCCAAGATAAGCTGGCGATCTCGTCAGTTCGAACAAGAGGTAACCCTGGGCGGCAGATTGCATCCAGGTTCCGGTCAGCGAGAACACCTGGCCAATGAACCAGGTGCGATAGTTGCGATGCCGCAGGGCAGTGAAGGTTCTCGAAACAATCGCTATGGGTGTCATATGGAAAGATTGTATTCCTCGGTACAAGGGTTCGTGAGAAATGATACCACCGTTTTAGCCGCGCCGCCTGGCGGGGTAGGCTTCGTAAAGCCGGAGCGCTTCCGTTTGACAAGCCCTGATTAGAGGATTATAGTATCGGGATGCGATAACCAAATCCGATAGTAGAAAGAAGCAATATTTAGGTCGGAAATAATCCGGGAGCTTGAGAGACATGGAAACTCATTATGTCCTGAAACCCTGTATCCCACACTGCATCGTCTTGAAAAAGATGGATATCTGGTTTCGGAAAAACGGATTGCCCAGGCAAAGGTTCGTAAACCCTACCGGGCAACCCTATCGGTTCAAGATGCGTTGAAAAAAGCGTCAATCAGGGCAGTTGAACTAATGTGAGAAATTCGCATGGGTGAAAATTGATCCCCATACCTGGTCACTTCTAGAGGTGAACGATGCGGCATACAGTAGAAAGTGATAAGAATAGAATATTGCAGAAAATGATTGAATTTTTAGGTTTAAGAACCAGCATGATCGCCATGTTATCCATGGTAATCCTTGTGGGTATGGGCGAGAATATGGCAGAACGTTATCTGCCGATCTATCTGGTTGCCTTGGGCGGCGGGGCCTTGTCCGTTGGATTCTTGAACGGCATGGATAATCTGCTTAGCGCGTTGTATTCTTTCCCGGGCGGGTATCTGAGCGACAGGCTTGGCTATAAGCGCGCTCTGCTGGTTTTTAACCTGATCGCCATGACAGGATATTTGATTGTAATCTTAATACCAACCTGGTGGGCAGTATTCATCGGCGCGGTGTTGTTTCTTTCATGGTCGGCGATTTCTCTGCCGGCCACCATGAGCCTGGTGGCGGCCGTTTTACCTGAGAATAAGCGGACAATGGGCGTCTCTATGCATTCGTTGGTAAGGCGCATACCGATGGCCTTGGGACCAATCATTGGAGGGTTGTTGATCGCCTGGCGAGGGGAAATCGCTGGGGTTCGTTGGGCGTTCGTGCTTGCTCTTGTATTCGCCCTGATCGCGCTATTGCTCCAACAGATATTCGTCGAGGATCAAAAAAATAGAGGAGCGGCAGAGGGCAACCCGTTGAAATTGTTTCGACAAATGTCTCCTGGGTTCATCAAATTGCTGGTTGCCGATATTTTGGTGCGGTTCTGCGAACAAATCCCCTACGCATTCATGGCAATTTGGGTGATCAACAATAACGGCATCTCGCCAGTTACCTTCGGTTTTCTCACGACGACCGAAATGGTCACCGCGATGCTGGTTTATATTCCGGTGGCCTATCTGGCCGATAGAGGTTCCAAAAAACCATTCGTCGCTGCTACCTTTGCCTTCTTTACCGTTTTTCCGCTCATCCTCATGCTTTCTCATAACACCTGGATGTTCGTTCTCGCGTTTATTATCCGGGGATTGAAGGAATTTGGCGAACCGACCCGAAAAGCGTTGATCATGGATCTGGCGCCAGAAGGGCAAAAGGCAGGGATGTTTGGATTGTATTATTTGCTGAGGGATGTGATTGTCTCGCTGGCGGCATTTAGCGCCGGGTTCCTCTGGAACATTTCGCCTCAGGTGAACTTCCTAACCGCTTTTGGCTTTGGTTTGCTTGGGACGGTGTTTTTCATCCTGTTTGGAGAGGATATCACCATCAACAAAACGGGAGATGCAAAATCAATTGGATGATAGACCAAATTCGTTAAATCCAACAAATTAAAGTCTAGATCAACCGAGAAACGATCCAGGCTGTAAAACAGATTCAGGTAGATCACGTCCAGAAAGGTTCCTTCACGAGAGGCAATTGCATCATTTTCGCGCTGGTCTATTTCGTTCGAATGGGTATGTATGGAACAAAGATTTGGCTGTAATACTGAAACCTGACCCCAGCGCCGCCCAGCTCGGTCTTGAAACTGGCGTAAGCCGGAGTGAAGGCTTTCATTGCCAGTTCTAACCTGTCATAGTTTTGGTCCCTGGCATAGATTCCACGGCGGATGGGGTAGAGTTCGCCGGTCTTTGCGTAATACTTGACCCGTTTACAAGCAGTAACCACATCGATTCCGCCCTACAACAAAAACAGATTTTTGAAGAGAAAGACCGTTTGTTTTAAACGAAGGAGTGTTTTTTTAAGAAACCCTTTTCCATAGGTTAAACCTTAAAAGTGAGGATAATACTCACCTTATACTGTGAATATTGCATATGCAAGATAAGTTACAAGTCGCCCCCCGGGTTCATGGCGCTTGACAATGACAAAAAAACCTGCTAATATGTCGTGTAACGATATATTGTATAACGACATAACGGTAGGATTCCATGTCACCTTCTCCTCAATCGATCTCAGATTCTCCACTCACCGAGGCCACTTTCTTGATCCTGTTGAGCCTGGCGCAGCAGCCCAGGCACGGTTACGCCATTTTGAAGGACGTGGCTTCCTTGAGCGATGGCCGTGTGACGTTGAGCACCGGCACCCTGTATGGCGTTATTCACCGGCTGTTGCAGCAGGGCTGGATCGCACGCCTGGAAGAAGGGATTCAAGAGGATCAAACCGCGGCTGAAACGGGACGTTTGCGCAAGTCCTATACGCTGACGCGCCTGGGGCGGTTGGCGCTTCAAGCCGAAGCGGCGCGCATCCAGTCGCTGGCCGAAGCGGCCCGGTTGCGCACGGCAGGGGTTGAACCTTGAAAACCGTCCTGCGCCTGGCCGTCTGGCTGTACGGCGGCTCCTTGCGCTTTTACCCCCCATCTTTCCGGGCTGAATTCGGTCAGGAAATGTTGCTGGTTTTTGCGCAGGCGGCTGCCCATAGCCTGCTGCGGGGCGCGCTGCCTTTTTTGGCGCTTTGCCTGCGCGAGGTTTTGAGTTTTCCCGCAATTCTGCTTTCACTGTGGCAGGAGTCTGCTTCTCACTTCATTCGGGAAAGCGACCAGGGACGGCTGTTCAACGGCTCGTCAGAGCCAGGGAGGGGTTGGATGTCTCAAAGTGTTGAATTGGATCGAAAGGCTGCCTGGTCGAGGCGGTCGGCCCTGCTGGCGGCGCTGCCGCCGCTCGTTTTTGGCCTGGGCCTCAGCCTGGCCTGGGGCGTCATCGGACCGCACTGGGTTGTGGCCCCGCCAGGGCGGTTGATGGCCGGGGTGTCGCTTGGATTTTTAGCCGCGCTTGTGATTGCGGGGGGCGCTTTGTTTGCCCTGCTGCGGCGTTTGCCGGATTGGGGCTATACCTGGGTAGGCGCGGCACTGTTGGGCGGGATGTTGTTTTTGCAGGTTTTCGCTGAGGAATGGGTGGAGCAGGGTTTATACCACATTCCCCCCTTCGTCGATGCGCTTGTGAACTCCGCCGTGCTGCTCTCGTTTTTGACCTTTCTCGGCTGGGCTGCCTGGCGGGGCTGGCGGCAGGCGGGCTTGCTCAGCTTCGGGCTGGCGACCACGCTGGCGCTGGCGTTTTTTCATGGGCTGGCCGTCCCTCCGATCAACCGCCCGGACCTGGCAACGCTGGCTGCCGGGTTGGGATTGGCGTTTTCGCTCCTCATTTACGGTTATGCGCGCGGTTCGACCTGGTTGCCGGTGGTTGCGCTGTTCGTCGCCGGCGCGCTCAGCCTGGGCATGGTTTGGGTCACAGGGAAATTGTGGGCCAACTCAGCGGCAGGAGGCGCTGCACCCTCGCTGGCGGCGTTCGGCATCTTCGTGGCAGGACTTCTGCTCGCCGGGCCGTTGCTGGGCTTGCTCAGCCGCCCGCTGCGCCGCGCCCTTCACAGGATTTGAGAACGCGGGCGTCTTCTCCCCCTGTGGTTCTGGTTAAATAAAAAAGGCCGCGCCGGGCTTACGACGCGGCTCTTCATTTCTTCACTTGCCGGCGATCAAGCGTCGCTTTCCTTTTCAAACAACCGGCCTGGCCGCCAGGGGGTGCCCATCAGCGGCAGCAGCCAGCGGTCCAGCCCCCACCATCCGGCCGTCTTCCAGGCCAGAATCAAAAAGATGGTGATCACGAACATCAAGGGATTGATGCTGGCGGTGCCGGCCATCATGAAGTTCCAATTCAGAAAAGCGCCCATAAAGGCTGCCACCCCGACGAACGCGCCCAGGATCAGGGCAATCCCCACCAGTAGCTCTCCGGCGATAACCAGCTTAGAGAACCAGACGTAGTGGCCACCATCCAGCAGGAATTGGATGAAGCTCCGATACCAGTCGAAGGCAATCGGCGGGCGCGCTGGCGCTTCTGGGATCTGCACTGCCCGGCTCCAAAAGCCTTTCAGCGCTTCGCCTGTGGCAGTCCATCCGGGGTTGCTGAGTTTTCCCAGGCCCGATTCCAGCCAGGTGTATCCAATATAGAGGCGGGCAATCAGCCACAGCCAGGCCCAGCGAGGGCTGCCGAATAACACCCCCGCGAAGGGGGGATCAGTGATTGCAACGGTTTTTTTTGCAGTCGTAGTTGCGGACATAGCGCTAAATCTCCTGATCTAAAAAATAAACGAATAAACTAATTCAGGTAAACTATATCATATAATGGGGATTGTTGACAATCCCCCGGAAATCACTTTCTGAGGAGGCCAGTTGAGAAAGCACAAATTGTCGCTTGTGAGAAATCTTGGGTTTTTGGAAAGATCAGGCAACTGCAGGTCTGGCCAATTGCGAGCGCTTATAGTGTCGCCGGGCTTTGGCGCGGTTGCCGCAGCCGCGCATGTCGCACCAGCGCCGTTTGTGGTTGCGGCTTTCATCCAGAAAGAGCCACCCACAGCCGCGCTCATCGGCGCATTGCCCCACCCGCTCCAGCCACTCCGAAGTGAGCAGCTCTGCCGCAGAGCGGGCGATCGGCCACAGCAGGCGGTTAAAGCTCTCGGCCGGCTCTGGCCAGCGCCAGGTATAGCCCTGCCCGCTGGGGTGCAGGCTGAGCTGCGACATCGCTTCTCTCAGGTAGCGGTTCAGGATTTCCAGGTCTTGCATCTCCGGGCTTTCTCCTGCCGCGTGGCTGCTGAAGATGCGATAAATGGCCTCGCGCAACTCGATCCCGTCTGCCAGGGTTTTTTCGGCTTCTGCGGGGTTGCGCTGCGCTTTCTGGCGCATTTGCCCGGCGGTGGAAGTGTCCAGCGCGTTATGTTCCTCTGCCCATTGCAACAGGTCTTCAAAGCGGTGCAGGCTTTCTTCCGGCTGGGCGCTGGCGTGCCAGTCCATCGTGTTGGCAAAGTCCAGGCAGAGCGCATCGGGTTTTGGTCCCGGCTTACCGGTTGTTTTTTGATCGCCCGTCATCTTTCCTCCAGAACTGGCCTGTTATAACCAATAAAAACCACTTGACAGGTTAGTTTTTACTGGTTATGATATAACCAGTAAGTTAATTATAGGTGGTTACAATCGGCTTGTCAAGGCATTGTATGGAGGGTGTCAGACCATGAATTATTATGAACTGGAAAAACTCATGGAAATGCGCGTCCAGGAGGCTCTCACCGAAGCTCGCAACGATGCCCTGGCTCGCGAAGCCCAAATTGGGCGGCAGAGCTTGGCGCGCAGGGGTTTGGTCGGCCTGGGCAACTTGCTGATCGCGGCCGGTCAGCGCCTGGCCGAAAGCCAGAACCAGGATATTACAATGCCCGCTAAATTACAGCGCAACTGCCAACAGGGCTAGAAAGGATCATGATGGAAGCAAACTCTCTTCGATCGCAGGTTATAGAACGAATAAAGACCCGGCAGGCTGAATGGGACGCGCTGCTGGCAGAAATCCCGCAGGATCGGATGGAACTCCCAGGGGTGGAAGGGAACTGGTCGGTCAAGGATCTGGTGGTTCACCTCGCGCACTATGAGAACTGGCTGGCGACCTTCCTGGAAAGCGTCTTGCAGGACCGACCATTCGAAAAGACGCCGCTGGACCGGCTGGAACTCGATGATCGAAATGAATCCATCTTTCAGGCAAACCGCGCCCGACCCCTGGCTGAGGCGCTTTCGGATGCCCGCCTGGCGCGCGAAAGACTTTTAAGGGCTGTTGAAGCGTTGGCAGAGGAGGATTTCGAACCCGATTCCCGTTTTGCTGAGCCGATGGCAGCCAATCCGCCGCCCTGGGAGAAAAACGGCGTTGCCTCTTTGAAAAAACTGATCGCAGGCGAGACCTACCGCCACTATGAGGCGCACATGCCAGCCCTGAAGCTCTGGCTGGAAAAGGCATAAAGAAGCGGGTTTTATCTTTCCAGGTCGCTTTTGCCAAAGCGCTCGCGCAGGGTTGCGGTGGTCATCCAGAGCGCGGTGCGCTGAAGGCGCGGCAGGGTGTGGCTGCGCAGGCTGGCGGGATTATAAGCCCACATCAGCAGCCAGGAATAAAGGTTTTCCAAAAACCCGCCGACTGCCCCCAGCGGGCTGGGGTTTTCAACCACCACGAACCCCAGTCGCCGCATCAGACGCGCCCCGCTATCCTTCCCTTGCAAGCTGAACAACGAACTGACGCCGCAGATAGCTTTGGCGCTGTTCAGGGCCGGGTCGTTTTCGATCTGTCTGGCCAGCAGGCGTAAAGAAAACTGGAAGCGTTGCCATGTTTCTGTCGCCCAACCCAGATCGGGGCCGCTCTCCGGCATGGCAGGCAAATGGCTATTCCAGAGATGAAACTTGATGAAAGGTTCCCCTTTTTTCAGGGAGATTTCAGGCAGGTTTAGGTCCCGCCGGGCGCGACGCAGTTCTGCCCGCAGGATGCAGCGCTCCTCCTGGCTGAAGTCAAAGACGCCGCGCCGGAGGCTGATCCAGGCGTCAAAGCGGCGGATCAGAGAACGCATGAGTCCGCTCCTTCTCCAGCACGATGGCATCCTGGCCGTCGTGGTAATAGGCTCGCCAGATTTTTAAATGACGGTATCCTGCCCGCTCGTACATCGCCAGGGCGGGCTGGTTGTCGCGCCGGACGCACAGGCGCACCGAGGGTAGCCCCAGGCGCTGTTCACATTCGTCCAGCAGTCGCCCGCCGATGCCCTGTTTGCGGTATGCTTGCAGCACGCCGATGGTTGTGATCCATCCGATTTTTTCGGCGGGGTTGGGATCTCCGGCGATAAAGCCGACCATCCTGCCGTCAGGCGCAACCGCTTTCAGCCGGACGATGTTGGGCAATGTCAACACGCTGATCAGATCGAGCAGCGGCCAGGCGTCCTGGCCAAAACATTCGGCTTCCAGGTTGCGCAGTTCCCCCAGGTCGCGCCACGTCGCGTTCACAATGCGGATTGCAGGTGAAGTAGCCATCATCGGAAAGCCTTCGATAAGAAATGGGGTTTTGGCGGGGCAGCGAACGCCCGTCAAAACCCCACCCATGCCCGGCAAGTGCCTTTTATTTCTTGTCTTCCCGGTTCTTGATAAATTCTCCTAGCAGGCTGGTGAATTCCAGTGGGAAGATATACTTGGTGGAAGCGCCAGACGCCATGGATTTGAGCGTCTCGAAGTACTGCAGTGTGATGGTTTTCTGGTCAATCTTGTTGGCAGCGCCGAAGATGCGCTCCAGTGCGGCTGCATAGCCTTCGGCCCTTAAGAGCTGGGCTTGCTTTTCGCCTTCGGCCTTCAAGATGGCAGCCTGCCGTTCGCCTTCGGCCACGTTGACGGCGGCTTCGCGCGTGCCGGTGGATTCGGTCACGATGGCGCGGCGGTTGCGCTCAGCGGAAAGCTGGCGGTTCATTGCTTCCTGAACATCGCGCGGCGGGATGATCTCGCGAATTTCTACATTGGTCACCTTGACGCCCCATCGCTCGGTCACTTCATCCAGGCGGGTGCGCAGGGCAATGTTGATCTTTTCCCGCTCGGAGAGCACGCTGTCGAGCATGATGCCGCCGATGACGGCGCGCAGCGTGGTGGTGGCGATACCCTGGGCAGCCAGTTCAAAATTTCCCACCTGCAGCACCGATTGCACCGGGTCAAAGACTTTGTAATACCACAGAAAGTCAATCGAGATGGGGGCGTTATCCGAGGTGATCGAGCTTTGCGCCGGGATTTCGCGCACCTGCTCGCGCAGGTCCACCTTGATGCCGCGATCAATGAACGGGATCAGCAGCACAAGGCCGGGGCCCTTCGCTCCAATGCAACGCCCCAGGCGGAACACCACCAGGCGCTGATATTCGGGCACGATGCGAATGGCTGAGGTCAAAAACACGATCAGGATTAAGAACAGAACGCCAAAGAGGCATAATACCGACGAACCTAGAACATCTTGCATGATTTTCCTCCTATAGAAACCAGGTGACTCAATAGAATGTCCGGCCAGGGCCGTCAGGCGGCCTCGACGATCAACACCAGCCCTTGCCGGCCGATGACCCGCACCCGTGAGCCAGCGGGTATAAATTCTTCACTGCGCGCGCTCCATTGCTCGCCGCCCACGGAAACTGTGCCTTCCAAAAAGATGTCGCTTTCAGCGATCCCGACCAACCCATTCAACCGTTCCAGACTGTGATCGGGCTGCCGGGCAATGGCTTCCAGTCCTTTTCGGGCGATGAACCACAAGAAGCCGACCGCCAGCGCGGAGACGGGCGCCGCCAGCAGCGGATCAACCGCCAGGATGCGCTCTTCGCTCCGAAATAGAAACACTGAACCGATCACCAACGCGGCGATGGAAATCCCTAAAAAGACGAGCCGACGAGATTGGCGAAGCGCCAGGATGAAGGGAAATACGCCCAGGATCAGGATGATCAGCGCCCACAGGTTGAGAGGCAGGTTGATCACGCCATACCCTGCCAGCACCAAAATGACCACGGCGCCAGCTTCCAGCACGCCGGTGCCCGGCGAAAACAACGCCAGAATCGCCAGCAGGAATCCGGTCACCAGCAGAAAGTAAGCGACATTCGGATCGAGCAAAAAGTTCATAGATTTATTTCTCCGCCAGCGCGTGAAAGGCACGCTGCTTTAATTATACACTGCTGTCTACGGGGAGGAAACTACCAGAGGGTGGAACTCGGGTTTTTATTAGAACCGCAACGTTATTCCCAACCTTGCAGGTAGATTGCAAGGTCCAGGAACTGACGCATCGAAGATTCTCAAATCAAATGGATTGCAGGATGTTCGCCAGTTTTTTAAGCCGTTTTTCAGGATCTCTCCAGGGTATTCTCACTTGAAACTCGTCAATTTTATGTTGTTTGATTAAATCTTTTAACTCTCTCTCGCATTGGGTTTCTGAGCCCATAATCACAAATGGCGTGATCCATTCATCTTTTAGCGCTTTCCCAGCTTCTTGAAGGCTTCCTGAGGCAATGAGTTTCTTAATCCGTTCCGCCTCGTCAGATGATAATCCGATAGTTTTTTTCACCTCTGCGGAGGAATCGGCAATGTTCGAGACCATGCGGCTTCTTAATTCATCAAATTCTTCATCTGTGGTCACGATCTCCATCGAGAGGCAAATTTTTGGAGAATTGCCGGAAATTTCTGCTCCATCGCGAATATAACGAATATAATCGCCCAGAAAATGCTTGCATATTGGCCCTAAAACAACCCCGTCTGCCAGTTCTCCGGCGCTTTTCAGGATCTTTGGGCTGCGGCCTGCGATCCAAATTTCCATATCCCTGCCAGCGTCAATCAGTTGAGCTGAGCACAGCCTGAAATCTTGGTACACTGCTGTTATTCTTTCCCCGCGGAATAATCTTCTCAAGAGCAAAATCGTTTCACGCAAGGTTTCTACCGGCTTTTCAGGGGTAATCCCAAGAGGACCGAGAGTTAATATGCCGCCGGTGGTCAAACCTAAAAACGCCCGCTTGTTTGAAAATTCATCTAGAGATAGCATTGCTGATGCTGTGATGGCTGGATGCCGGACAAATGGATTTGTAAAGCCTGGACCGAGTTTTATGGTGTGGGTTGCGCCCGCCAGCGCGGTCAATGTGACATAGAGGTCCTTTCCATTCACCCCTTCTTCGTTAGCATAGCACTTGGAGTAGCCTGCCGCTTCGGCATACTGGACAATTTGAATTAGTTCTTGAATCGGTTTTGATGGAAAAAATGAAATGCTGGCATCCATTTGAAATCCTTTCTTAACGAGTAAATCTCATAATTCAATGGAATCAAAGCGACGTACTCCAATTTTCCGTCAAACAGGGTTTCGTGTCAAACAAAGCAGGAATCCAGAATGGCGGCTTAAAATAACGGTCTTTCGGTGTAACATACCAGCATATTTGCCCCGGCAAGGAACAGTGGCCAGGGGAAATAATTGCGGTGGTAAACGCGCTGTGTTCCGGTTGCGGATGCTTTCGTTTTCTGGGTGGCCTGGTCTTGCTTTGAATTGACTCAAACCAGGCTGTTCTTCAACCGCTTAAACGCCGGGCAATAAGAACGGATCAGATCGGCTGCTTCGCTGACATCGTGAATTTCGATGATCTTTGCAGGCTTTAGGAGAGCCTGCCCCGCCATCATCAATTCCGGACGGATCACCGCCAGCGCGATGCGAAAGGACGCGCTTTCTAATACCTCAAAGGCGGCTGTCCAACCGGTGTGCAGGTTGAATTCCAAAGGGCCCAATTCATCAATCACCAGCAAATCACAAGGGGCGCTTTCTCGCAGCGCCTGGTTTCCCCATGTCAGGGTGCGGCGGTTGAAGAACCAATCGCCAAAGGCGAGATCTGTTTCGTCCTGGCGTTGGAGGTTTGCCAGCGGTTTCTGGATGGTTGTCCGAAGGTCAACGGCGTCAATGGCGACCTTGATGCCGTTCTCGAACCTGGCGGGAGATAAAATTCCGGCCACGTCCCAGTTTTCCAGCCGCGCCTGCTGGATCAATCCCTGGCAGAAGGCGGTTTTTCCGCTGCTGCGCCAGCCGGTCACAATCCAGCGTTCTATATCCATACCGCCTGTTTTTTCCCTTCCAGGGTTACGATCTTCACCGGGACGCGGTAAATTGCTGTGAGGTTCTCGGAGGTCGCGACTTCATCGGTTGAACCCGAGATGAGAACACGGCCTTTTTCCATGAGCGCCGCCTGGTCGCTAATCGCCAGGGCAATATCAGGTTCGTGCGTGGTCATCAAGATGGTGATGCCTTGTTTCTGTAAGTCCTTAAGAATGTGCACCAGCCGCGATTTGTTGCTTAAATCCAGGTGCGAGGTGGGTTCGTCCAGGAGCAGAAGACGCGGTTCCTGAGCCAGAGCCCGGGCGGCCAGCGCCAGTTGCCGTTCTCCGCCGCTGATCGCCAACATGGAATGATTATAAAGGTGGGGGATGCCAGCTTTTTCCAGCGCCTCAAAAGCAATGGTTTCGTCTTGAGGAGAAGGCAAACCCAAGGGCGGGAGATGGGGGGCGCGTCCCAGCAGGACATACTCTAAAACGGTATATTCAAAGGGAATATGCTCGCTCTGCGGGATGAGCGCGATCTGCTGGCCTAGTATCCGGCGGCTGTAGTTCTGAAGGGGCTTTCCTGCAAGTTTCACTTCTCCACCCCAAGGTTTTAACCACCCTAGCGCCAGGTAAAGCAGGGTGGTTTTTCCGGCGCCGTTGGGTCCGAGGATGGCGGTGATGCTGCCTGGTTTGAACGCAAGATCCAGGCGGGTGATCGCGGGTGGAGTCTTACGGCTATACCCAAACGAAACGCCTCGGAAGGACAGCAGCTCGTTCATCGCTCCACCTTAACGCCGTGAGAGATCATCAGAACGATGAAGGCGACTGCACCCAGCAGCGAAGTCAGGATACCCAGCGGTATTTCCCCTGCCAGGACAGTGCGCGCAAGGTCGTCACAAAGGATGACAAACATGCCGCCCAGTAGCATTGAGGCTGGCGTGGTGAAGCGCGTATCCGAGCCAAAAAGGCGGCGGGCGATGTGTGGGATGATCAACCCAACCCAGCCAACCATGCCCGCCACGGATATAACCGCCGCTGTGGGCAGAACCGCAGCGGCAAGCAGCAGCAGGCGCTCACGCCTCGGCGACGCGCCCATCGAGAAGGCTGTTTCTTCCTGGAGAGATAGCAGGTTCAACCGCCACCGGAATATCAAGAGCAACAGCGTTCCTGTCAGTGTTGCTGGCAGGATCGAGTAGAGCTGTGGCCAGGTAACGCTGGAAAGCCCCCCCAGCAGCCAGAAAGTAATTTCAGGCAGCTCGCGCAGAGGATCTGCGATATATTTTAAAATCCCGAGGCCAGCGGAGAACATCGCCGATACAGCAATGCCAGAGAGCACCAGCCGCAACACCCAGCCGCCATAGCGGATGCGCCGCGCCAGCAGGTAGGAAAACCCTAACCCGGCGCAGGCAAAGGCCGCCGCCATGCCCTGGATCAGGATGGCCGAACCTCCCAAAAGGACGATGCACAAAGCGGCCCCAAATGCAGCTCCTTGAGATACTCCAAGAAAACCGGGTTCTACCAGCGGGTTGCCAAATAACATTTGAAAAACCGTCCCGGCCGCGGCAAGCGAGCTCCCCAATAACAGCGCAGCCAACAGGCGCGGCAGGCGCAGGTTGAACACCAGCAGCCGGGCCAGCTCGTCCTGGGTGATCTGCCCCCAAGAGATCAGCCCCAGAGCGGGGTAGCGGCCAAGCAGCAACGAGGCGAAGAATATTGCCGCCAGCCCCAGCCCCATCCAGACGAACACCCATTGGCGGGTGCGGCTTCGAGCGGTACTCTTTTGAATCGCAACGGAGGTTGCGGTCGAACTCAAGGCAGGTCCCCTTTGAACGTTGGGCGGATTTTTTCTTCAAAGAATTGGGCATCCAAACCGTAGAGGGTCTGGTAGAACTGCCGCGCTTCTTGAATGATATCGAATTGAGGAAAACGATCCGGGTGAAGTTTGGCAGCCATCCACTTCAACCCCAAGATCCACCGGGCATCCGGTTGATCCCAACTGTACAGGTCGCCAGGGAACGCATATAACCGCCCCCCCTGAACAGCTCGCAGCGCTTGCCACTGCGGGTCGCTTTTCAAACCGGCGACGACTTCAGCGGGGTCTTTAAAGTAGGAAACGATGAAAATCTGGTCAGCCTCCCAGGCGGCGATCTGTTCCAGCGTTACTTTCGTCCATCCTTTGCCAGGGTTGGCGGAAGACCAGACCGGCTCGCCGCCTGCCAGTTGGACGATTTGAGTCTGCATCCACTCCATCGGTGGAACATTGAAAGCGACGGCGCCGTCCTTGTCGGTGTAGTAGAGCAGCAAAACGCGTGGCTTGTCCTGGATGCCTTGCGTCGCAGTTTTTACCTCATTCATTCTCTCCAGATAATACTGGGTGATCTGCCGGGCGCGGGCTTCGTCTTGAAAAACCTTGCCCAGAATGGCAATATCGCGCTCATATTGTTCCGGCGTTTCAAGATCCACGTAAACGATGGGGATACCCAGCGCCTGGATGGGTTTTCCCACCGTCTCGGCGAGGTAGCTCTTGAGGATCACCAGGTCCGGCTGGACGGCGGCAATCTGTTCTGCACCGGCGTCTTGCTCCAGGCTGGC
Source organism: Anaerolineae bacterium (assembly GCA_013178185.1). Lineage (GTDB taxonomy): Bacteria > Chloroflexota > Anaerolineae > Anaerolineales > Anaerolineaceae > Ch132. The sequence goes on from JABLXC010000013.1 coordinate 33,752, forward strand.
CTTCGCCTGGTAATCGGGATCAACCAGCGCGATAAAATTGGTGGCGCCTTGCCCTGCATCCCCCATCGCCGCAATCCGGCCGGGCGCTTGGGGGAACATGTAGGCCGCATCGGCGATCATGAACAGCGCCTTTCCGGCGATCACGATTCGCATCGGCGGGCTCTTAAAATCCACTTGCCTGCCCAGCGCGTCGATCACGCTGAGTTGTTGTGGTTCAGCGGCGGGCGCGGTGGGGGTGGAAAGCCCGGTATTGGCGGGAATGGCGGTTTCCGTAGGGACAGCAGTTCCTGAGGATGCCGGCGCGCCGGAACAGGCGCCGAGCAGAATTGAACCAATCAGTAGGGCGAGAGCGTAGGGTTTCATCTATTTTACTCTTTTTAAAGGAATTACTCAATTAATGAGTAATATAATTCTAATCTTCTTCGCGGCGGGTGTCAATCCTCTCGCGCCTGCGCTGGTTATTTTGGCGCTTCGACCGTTACCAGTCTGACGCCGTGAGGCCGGATCTGGCGAAAGGTGGCGCCCTGACGGACCAGCGTCAGCACGGCGTCAATATCCTCCACCATCGAGCCCGAAAGAACATGGATGCCCAGGTCAAACAACAGCGGAGAAAGCGGCGTGCTCGGCCCGAGCAGCAGGACTTTGGCCCCCGGTTTGCGCAGGGCAAAGACGCCGTCGAAGGTATGGTTGATCAGCGTCGTGGAGGTGATCGCCAGGACATCTGCCTGGGGGATGACCTCCGGCGCTTGTGCGGCGGGGATGTCGTCCTCTTTTGGGTTCAACTCCAGCACCCACAACTTTTTGACCTGGTTCTTGAGCTTAGGCACAAATGGGAAATGCCCGATCAACGCCACCCCTTTATCTGCGCCCTGGCTGGCGATGTAGTCTTCGGCTGCCAGGTTGATGGCGTTTTCCATCGGCGGGAGGAGGGCGTTGATCGTTGCCAGCCCGACCCCCGCTTCGGTATAGCTTTGGGAAAAGACCCACTGAGCCAGTTCCAGCGCAGGGCGCTGTTCCAGCCTGCCAGCTTCTTCGACTGCAGGCAGCCGGGCGTGCTCAAATTCACCGTTAGAGAGGGTAGCAGCCAAACCGCAGCGCTGCCGCCCGCCGCTCTCTACGACGACGGCGGTCCAAAACAACCCGATCTGTACGCTTTGGACGGTGGCCTGAGGCAGGGTTTGTAAAATGGGTTCAAAGAGGTTCATTTCTTACTGGCGCTCCTTTCAGGGTTTGGACATGGAATGTTCTGGGCAGGGGGCTTTTTTTAATCCTCCGGAGATGCGCTTTCCATCAGGTCGGCTGTGGTGAATCCGATTTTACACCCTTGCGGCGGAACAGGAAGGAAGAAGAAATTCCAGGTCGGCGTCTTTCAGGTTTGCCCTTTGCCCGCCCGCCTTCCCCGATAAAAATTGGCGGTGCAACTCGATTGTTTTTTGTAAATCATCGAATGCCAGTTTCATTCTTGTCTCTGCTGAAGAGGATTGCAGGAGGTAGGGCTGCTCTCCCATGAGCGGGGCTCAGGCGATTGGTTCAGCAGCCCTATTTTTTAAAAGCCCTAAAGGCCGGTTTTAGTGCAGCAGTTCGGTGTGATCAATCAGTTTGCCGTCAATAAAGGCCTGCGCGGCTTCATCAATATCCCTCAGAGTTGTTACCACCGGCTGGATGTTGAGGCGCCGCATGCTCTCATAGGCGCCCATCCCCATCCCGCCGCACAGCAGCACCTTGCAATCCGCGATGGCTTCTGCCATGCGGCTGTGTTTGTTGTGCGAGGCTGCATCCATACCGTGATCTGCGCCGTGATGCTCCTCGGCGTGGGGCTCAGCGCTGAACTGGTTGTGACCCAGCTTATTGCGCATCTCGCGGTGGACAATTTTCCCTTCCTCGATGGTCAGCACCATGTAGAAAGGGGCGCGGCCAAAGTGTTGGCTGATGGTTTTTCCATCTTCTGTAATGACTGCAATTTTCATCGTTAGCTCCTTTTTGAGATATTCCAGTGAGAAGTGCCGGCCGCCGGGTTCTTCCTTCCCGCCGGCGGGGTAAAGTACAAGTAAAATTTGCGCTTCCTGGCTACCGTTGTTTTCCCAGCAGTGCGGCAGGTGCGCTTCAAATACCAGACTGTCGCCAGGATTTAGGGGGTAGTCCTCTTCTTCGATCCGATAGTGGATGTGCCCCTCCAGACAAAAAACAAATTCGTAACCGGTGTGGACGATCATGCGGTCGCCGCTACCTGCGCCTGGTTTTAACCTCAGGACGAAAGGTTGAACCGCATTCCCTGCCAGGTCCTGGCCCAGATTCTGCATTTGGGTGTTTCCAATAACAGCCTCCGGCCGTTGTGCTGCAGGCGTGAACACCACGTTCTTCTCGACGGGCTCCGATTCAAAAAAGGAGGTGATCGGAACTTCCAGCGCCAGCGCCAGTTGCTGGAGCGTACTCACCGAAGGCGAGGATTTTCCGTTTTCTACCAGGCTCAGGGTGTTGACGTTCAGGCCGCTGCGGTCCGCCAGGGCGCGCAGCGAAAAGCCTCTGCGGGAGCGTAACTCCCGCAGCCTTCTGCCTACCAATGCTTCAGCAGGGATATACCTGTCGCTGGTGGATGGATCGGTGACACTCATCACGGCCCTCATTCAATGAAAAATTTACACCAAAATTATAGTACATTTAAGGGCTTTATCAAGGGTAATTTACTAAAATAATGATATTAATCGTTTTAAAAGAGTGACATTAGTTCGTAATAAGCGAATATTTGCAAAAAAACTATTGACATATATAGAATAGTGTGCTATATTCTCTATACCATGATGATTGGAGGTGAAAAATGATGCCAAGACATCGCAGGGGTTGGGTCATGGGTGGTTTCGGAGCACCGCCGGAGCGGCGTTCCCCGCTAACGGTTTCACTCCTGGAGCCTGCGCTGCTCGTGCTCCTTAAGGAGCAGCCTCGTCATGGCTATACCTTGCTGTCAGACCTGGAAACCTGGGGGATGACTTTCATCCACCCCAGCGTTGTGTATCGGACGCTGCGGGATATGGAGAGCCTGGAATGGGTACAATCCGACTGGGATACTGCCCAGACCCAGGGGCCGCCCCGGCGGACGTACCGGCTCACCGCCCAGGGCGAAGAAGCCCTGCAATACTGGCAGCGCGAGCTGGAAAAAACGCAGGGTTTAATCTCGCAGTTATTGGAACGAATGACCAAAGAAAGGAGGTAGTAGATGCCAGCAAGAGATGGAACCGGCCCATTAGGGCAAGGGGCTCGCACCGGCCGCAGAATGGGAAATTGTGATGCTGTTGGGCAGGGCGCTAATCCGTCTTTGACCCCTGAGCGCTGGCGGCCTTCAGGTTGGGGCAGCCGGTTATGGGGCGCAACGGTTGGCCGCTTTTGGAATCGCCGACGCGGCCGCCGGGTAAATCGGAATGGGTAATTCAAACAAGGAGGTTAAAATGCCTGGAATGGATAAAACCGGCCCTTTCGGAACCGGCCCGCTCGGAAGAGGTTTAGGGCCCTGCGGGGGTGGGATGGCCTGGCCGGGCAGAGGCCGCCGCTTTGGGCTGGGAAGAGGTGACGGTTGGGGCAGGCTGCCGTTTAGGACCTTGTCGCCAGATGAGGAAAAAAGCCTGCTCGATCAGCAAAAAAACTGGCTGGAAACACAGCTTCAGGCGGTGTCTGAGCGGTTGAAGAAGCTGGAGGATTCCGGAAAAAAAGACGCCTGACTCAGAATGTCTGAAAGGATTGCCGGATGGAGGTGTACTCCCCGGCGATCTTTTTTGGGGAGATGGATCTCCAATTAAACGACCTCGATTAAATGGGTAGACGTTGCCTCCCCAATTTTCCACAGCGGAAAATTTTGCTGGCGAGCTTCTTGCTGGCAAAGTTCCGCTTTGTCTGGCGGGATCGCGAACAGCAGCCCCCCGCTGGTTTGAGGATCGAATAAAAGCATCTGATTTTCCTGAGAGATTCCAGCAGAAAACTCAACGTGCGGACCGAAGAACTCAGCGTTATCAAAACATCCGCCCGGAAAACACCACCCTGCCGCCAGGGTTTCTGCCAGGGGATAAAAGGGAATGGCATTGTAATAGAACTTCAGCCCGACGTTGGAGGCGGTTGCCATCTCCCAGGCGTGCCCCAGCAGGCTGAAACCGGTGATGTCCGTGGCGGATTCTGCTCCATAACGAAGAGCAAGTTTTGCCGACCCTTTGTTGAGTTGTTTCATCCATTCGACGGTCTCAAGGATGTCTTTTGCTTGAATCCTGTCTGTTTTAAGGGCAGATGTAATCACCCCGCTTCCGATGGGCTTGCTGAGAAAGAGGACATCGCCTGGTTGCATCCCGCCTTTTTTGAGAACGCGCTCTGTGGCGACAAAACCTAAAACCGCCAGCCCATATTTTGGCTCTTTATCCTGCACGGTATGTCCTCCGGCAATCACAACGCCTGCTTCTTTGGCTTTCTCTGCGCCGCCGCGCAAAATTTCCGCCGCTATCTCGCCTGGCAGTTGCGGCGGCAGAGCAGCAATATTTAAAGCCAGGAAAGGTTCACCACCCATCGCGTAGATGTCCGAGAAGCTGTTTGCGGCAGCAATGGAACCATAGTCATAAGGGTCGTCCACAATTGGGGTAAAGAAATCTGCGGTGACGACCAGGGATCGCTGTTCATCTAATTTCCATATGGCAGCGTCATCGGGCGCGCTCAGGCCTGCCAGCAGGTCTGGGTATTGGTCCTCCGAAAAGATATTTTGGAATGGGCGCAGAACCTGCGCCAGCGCTTGCGCGCTGTATTTCGACGCTCAACCTGAGCAGGTCGCCAGAGCCGTCAGTCGAATTTTATTCTCGCTGGGTGTCATACATCCTCAATCGTTAGAAAATGGATTTGATCTTCTTGTAAAAGCGTTCTAATTACATCTGCCTCTTGTTTTTGGATCCGGACGCAAACCCCGCAGTCCGAACTGAGATGGCGCGGCACCGGGATAAGTTTACAAGCCAGCCCTTGCTGTTTTAACAGTTTTTCAATTCGCAGTGCATAGCTGGTTGAATCCACCAGGATTACGGCAAACGCTTCGTTCATGGCGCCTCTTTTGCCAGTTGGCGGACAGCCTCCACGGCCTGTTGGATGTCTTCTGCTGTGTTGAAGGCGCCTAACCCAAAACGAACGCAGCCATCCGGGAATGTGCCCAGTGTCCGGTGCGCTGAAGGAGCGCAATGCAGCCCGACCCGGCAAAGGATGTTGAATTCTTCATCCAGTCTCAAACCGACGGTGGATGGCTCCATCCCGCGAATGTTGAAGGCAACCGTGGCGGTTTGCCGGGCAGCGTCTTGCGGGCCAAGCACGATCACGCCAGGGGTGTTGATTAACCCATCCAGGAGATCCGCGCACAGAGCTTTTTCATGCGTGCGAATGGTTTCTAGGCCTTGTTCTTGCAGCCATTCCAGCGCGGCCAGCAGCCCGGCCAGGCCGACTGCATTAGGGGTTCCGCTCTCGAAGCGGTCTGGCAGAAAGTCCGGCTGTACTTCCCGCTCCGACCGGCTTCCAGTCCCGCCCTGCCGGAGGGGGTGCAAGTCGGCGGGGTTGATCCGTTCGCTGAGGATTAAACCGCCTGTTCCCATAGGCCCGTACAGGGATTTGTGCCCGGTGAAGGCCAGCAAATCAATACAATCGTTTTCCATGTGAAGGGGGAGCGCTCCCCCCGTTTGGGCAGTATCCACCAGGAAGAGAAGTTCTCGGCGGCGGGCAATCTGTCCGACAGCGCGTATTGGCAGGATTGCGCCGCAAACATTCGAAGCATGGTTGAGCGCGATCAGCCGCGTATTGGGCTGAATAGCCTCTTCTATCCGGTGTGGATCCAGCGTCCCATCCGCCTCGCATACTGCCTGCGTGAATTCTATACCTTGCTGCGCCAGGTCGCGCAAGGGGCGCATGACGGCGTTGTGTTCCATCCCGGTCGTAACCACGTGATCGCCAGCCCTGAGCAGGCCGTGCAGTGCCAGGTTGATACCGTCCGTGATGTTCAGGCCAAACACCACCCGCAGCGGATCCGGCGCGCCGAACAGGTTCGCGACAGCTTCGCGTGCGCTGTATACAATGCGCGCCGCCTCGATGGAAAGGCGGTGCCCCGACCGGCCTGGGTTAGCGCCCACTTCCGCTAAAAATTGCGCCATCGCCTGGGCGACCCCTGGCGGTTTAGGCCAGGAGGTCGCCGCATTGTCCAGGTAAAGCGCCCCGTCTTTCGTCTTAGAAGAAGGGAAGCCTGTCGCTGTTGGGATCATTTTGCAAGGACCAGTTTGAATTCATCACCCTGTTGAATAATTTCAACCTTGCAACCCTGTTTTTCCGCCATCCGGCGCACGTTTTCGCGCGAGGTGACGGTGTCCACCATGACTTCGATCGGATAGTCGCCGCTGGCAATCGCGTTCTGGGCCAGGATAACGGGTTGTGGACAAGAAAGCCCACGAGCATCCACAATTACAGTCATTTTATCTCTCCTTATGCAGTTTTTTGGCGCATCGTGAACCCAATCGTCAGGCAGACCACGATCCCTAGAACGACCGCCGTCATTCCAAAGGGGGTGAGCCCTCCCATCTGGACGACCCCGTCAGCAACTGTATCCGCTTTTGCCGCCAGGCTGAAGTTATGGGCAAAGGCCGCGCCGGTGATCATTCCCAGCACAAACACCGCTGAATCGCCGTCCCCTTCGCCAGAAAGGAATAACTGGCGGCCAGGGCAGCCTCCAGCCAGGGCGTAAGCCAGGCCTGCCAGCACCATGCCAAGCACGTTCCACAATAAATTGCTGTGCGCGATCGGCTGTCCAGCATATCCCAGTTTAAACTGGCCCAGAACCAGGTTGGTGGCAAAAGCTGCTGCAAGCAGCGCCAGAAGGCCGCTGAGCAGGTGAACGTCACGCATCAGGATCACATCCCGAACCGCTCCCATGGTGCAAAAACGCGTGCGCTGCGCCAGAAAGCCGATCAACAGACCGATCCCCAGCGAAACCAGGACGGGCGCATGGAGTGAACCGGGACCCTTTTCGCTGAAGAAAATGGGAGCGCCTTCGCCGAAAACGGGGCGAAAAACCAGGAGGAGGAGTAATCCAATCATCAAGATGGGGAAGATCCAGCCCACAGCCGGGTAGGTTTTCTGGCTGCGGCCCAGACTGTAGCCGGAACGCAGGAACCAAACGCCGATCCCGATGCCGATGATCAGGCCGATTAGCCCTGGAATAGCGTTCAGATCGCCGCCCGCCAGCCGGAAGTTTGCCCGCCAGGGGCAGCCCAAGAAAGCCAGCGCTCCGATCATGGCGAACGCGCCCAGGACGAACCGCACAATCGGGGCCGACCCGGCGCGCGCTTTGAACTCGCGAAAGGTCAGGGCGGCGATGGTGGATCCCAGCACAAATCCGATGATCTCCGGACGGATATATTGAACCACGTTGGCGCGGTGCAGACCGAGCGCGCCGGCGATATCCCGTTCGAAGCAAGCAACGCAAATTCCCATGTTGGGTGGGTTTCCTAACTTCTGCAAAAGAGGCCCCAGAATCCCGATGATTGCGCCAACAAGAACGATCCCCCAACGGGAGGCAAAAAATTTGGTCAAACGATCTCGCATAGTGCGTTCTCCTGAAAAAAGATTTAAAGATGCATACACTCGCCATCCAGGATGGCTTTTTGAGTACAGTTGATCATTTCAAGATGGGTGGGATTAAGTTTGTCCTGCCTCCTTTTTCTGGCCTTTGCCAGAAATAAAAAATCCGCTGGCATACGCCAACGGATGAGCGGGGCAGAACCTCTTCTCAGGGATGGATTGGCGTATGCAAACAGCCTTGTGAACGCTGACCAGCGTTCCTTTGTGAAGCTCAAATAAAGTGATAGAAGTGTAGATTCACTATCGCACCTATTTTATGAATAAGTAATATTTTAATGAGTAATAAATGGCGCTGAATAGTGAAATTTGTCCTGATAGAGTATTACAATGCGCCCAAAATTCTCGATGGCGTTGCGGTTGGGGCGTTTGCCGGAGCGTTAGGACCCTGGCGCGCCGTATTTGCCCCACCATCCGGCGGGTTCGTAGGGCACTCGCTGGTTAAAAACTGGGGAGGATGGTTTAAAATAGTGTGGTATGACCTCCTCCAGGCGATTGCGTCCTTCGCGCCTGGCGCTCTCCTTGTGCCTGGCGTCTTTGTGGGTAAGCCTGCTGCCCGCTTCCGCTTTTGCCGCGCAGGCGGATAACGGCGTTGCGCTTTCGCTGGTGGAAACCGATTCGTTCCCTGAGCTACGCTTTTATTTTGAAACGTACGATGAAAGCGGCAATTTCATCGAAGACCTTCAGCCCGAAGAAATCCGGGTGATTGAGGACGGCGTTCCCAGACCGTTGGAAGTGTTAGAGAAGTTCGAACCTGGGGTGCAATTCATCGCCGCCATCAACACCGCGCCCGTCTTTCTCAATCAGGTTGCCGGCGTCTCGCTCTATGGCAGGGTTCAAGAGGCGTTGGCGAGCTGGGCGCGGACGCAAGATGCCGGCGGTCTTGGCGATTACAGCCTGGCTTCGAACACCGGCTTGCAGGCCATTCGCCTGGACGATCCGCAGGAGTTTGCCAGCGCGATCCAATCTTACCAGCCCGATCTGCTCACGCTTCAGCCCAGCATGGTGAGCCTTTCGCAGGCGCTCGACCTGGCGACGGATCCAAACCCTTCACCCTTGATGAAACGGACGATCTTGTATGTGACCGGGCTGCCGCTCAGCACCCAGGTGGCGGCGCTTCCCAATATGGCGGACCGGGCCGCTCAGCTTGGGGTGCGCATTCAGGTCTGGCTGGTGGGGTATCCGGGTCAGGAGAACACGATTGCGGGCGAAGCGCTGCGGCAGATGGCGGAACGCACTGGCGGCAGCCTTTTTGTCTATTCTGGGCTGCAGGAGTTTCCAGATATTCAGGCGTATCTCCAGCCGTTGCGGTATGTGTACCGGGGAAGTTATCCATCCGGAATCCGCGCCAGTGGCCCGCACCGCCTGGCAGTGCAGGTGCAGCGGGAGGGAATGCGCTTTACCAGCCAGGAGCGCGTGTTTAACCTGACCGTTTTGCCGCCCAACCCGATCTTAATCTCTCCGCCGTCTCAGGTGCAGCGCGTTTGGACCCGGCCGGAAGATAAAAAAGAAAAAGAGCGCCTGGAACCTGAGGCGTTTGCCGTCCAGTTCCTGGTGGAGTTCCCGGATGGCCACCGACGCGACATCGTGCGTGCCAGCTTGCTGGTGGATGGCGAAGCGGTGGCAGAAATGACGCAGCCCCCTTTCGACGCCCTGGATTGGCCGCTGGCCGCTTATACGGAAACGGGAAAACATTGGATCAAGGTTCAGGTTGAAGACCAACTTGGTTTTATCCAGGAGACGATCGCAGTACCGGTGGAAGTGGTCGTCGAACCAACCCGCCGGGGGCTTTTTGGCGGTTTGGTTTCTCCCGAACGGCTGGCAATTGCCGCGGCCGTCCTGGTTGCGGGCGCTATTCTGGCGGCGGTGTTGTTCAGCATCAGCCGCCGTCGCGTCTTTCCAACAGCCAGGAGCCGCCGGGCTGCCAGAGATCCGGTGACCCAGCCCGTGCCAATCCGGCAGGAGCCGCTCCTTCAGCGCAGCGCCGCGGCGGATGTTAAAACCGCACGGCGGTCCGAAAATCCGCTGCCTGCCCCAGCGCGTTTGACGCGCGTGGTCGAAGATTCCCTGGCGGTCGAGGGAAACTATATCCAGCTTTCGCGCAATCAGGTGACCTTTGGCAGCGACGCCTCTCAGGCGGTGATTGTGCTGGATGATCCTTCGGTGAGCAAACTGCACGCCCGCCTTCACCATACGCCAGATGGACGCTACCTTTTGAACGACGCTGGTTCGATTTCTGGCACCTGGGTGAACTATACCCCTGTTTCGCCGCTGGGTGTACAATTAAAACACGGCGACTTGATCCATTTTGGCTGGATGGCCTTTCGGTTCGAACTGAGCAACCCTGGCGAACTCCCTCAACCTGTTGTGATGCCCTACCCGGAAGAAACCCTATGATACGCACCGAAAAATCTCACCTGGTAACAGTAGCCCAGACCCACCCGGGGATGACCGGCAAGAATAATGAAGACCGCTTTGCGGTTTCTGCTTACCAGATCAGCGAAAAAAACCGCGCCTCTGTCTTGCTGGCGGTGCTTTCGGATGGCATCGGCGGACACCGCGCCGGCGAGGTGGCGGCTGAGATCGCCGTCAACATGATCAGCCAGCGGGTGGCTTCCAGCGATGGCCGCAACCCGGTTGGACTGCTGCAGCAGGCAATTATTGAGGCTTCGGCCCAAATTTATGAGGAGGCGCAAAGCGCGCCTGATCGCAATGGCATGGGCGCTACCTGTGTGGCCGTGCTGGTCATCCATGACAGGGTGTATGCAGCCACGGTGGGCGATTCGCGCCTTTACCTCTTGCGCGCTGGCCGTATCCAAAAGTTGAGCACCGACCATACCTGGATCCAGGAAGCGCTGGATGCAGGCGTCCTGGCGCCGGATCAGGTGGAAGGTCACCCCAACGCCCATGTCATCCGGCGTTATTTGGGTTCACCCAACCCGCCCCAGGTGGATCTCCGGCTGCGCCTGAACGAAAACGAGACCGCCGCCCAATCCGAAGGCAACCAGGGCTTCCGCCTGCTGCCGGGGGATCATTTGTTGATGTGCAGCGACGGCCTTTCGGACCTGGTCAAAGACCATGAAATCCTGGAGGCGATTACCACCAAACCGCTGAACGACGCCGTCAATTCGCTGGTAGATCTGGCAAACGAGCGCGGCGGCCACGACAACATTACCATCATCGCCCTCCAGGCGCCAGAGCTGTCGGCCGCACAGCCAGAAAAACCTAAGGTTAATAAGGTTCTGGTGGGCTGTATCGGAGCGGTGGTTTTGGCTGCCATTTTGGCTGGCATTGTGTGGGGTGTGTTATGGTGGAGCGGAAAACGCATCCTGCCGCCCGGGGCAACCCCCACCGGCGATGTTAACCTCCCGGCTATTCCGGCGCTCACGCAGACCTTTGCATCGCGGGCGACGGAGAAGGGCGCACCACCCGCCGAGCCGAAAACGCAAAACACCCCCCGCCCTGTGCTGCCGGCGCCCCTGGAGGGGGGCAATACCCTTACCCCCTGGCCGACCGATATCATCTTGCCCTCGCCTACGGTCACCCTGCCGTCTCCAGAGACTTTGCAGCAACCTACCGGCGCGCCTCCTGAAAGCACGCCAGGATCCTGAAAAGGATCTTTAGACCTGCGGTGGTATCATCCCCGATACCGTGGGTGGTTTACTTCTTTAAAAGAGACAATGACGTTCGAAATGAGCGGCTGAAAGGAAGCGCGCCATGATCATTCGTGATTGTATGAAGCGGGAAGTGTTCTCGATCCAGCAGGCTGCCACCATCCAGCAAGCTGCCAATATGTTTGTGCAACACCACATTGGGACGCTCCCCGTTGTGGATGAAAAGAATCATCTGGTGGGCTTGCTGCAACTGCGCGACCTGTTAACGCTGGTGATGCCCGATTTTATCCACCTGATGGAGAATTTCGATTTCATCGATGACTTTGGCGCCGTGGAAACCAAAACCCCCTCTCCCGAGGTGGTCTCCCGCCAGATCGGTGAGGTGATGGGGCGAGCCGTCAGCGTGGAGGCCAATTGTGGCCTGCTGCGGGCGTTTGCGCTGCTGAACCATCACCGCATTTCGGATTTGCCGGTGGTGGATCGCGAAAATGTCTTGATCGGGATTGCGTCACGAGTGGATATCGGGACCGCACTGCTGGCCAACTGGTATCCCAAGACAGAGGGCTATGGCTGATGATCTCCCAAATCGTTGCATCGCTGATCTTTGCCATTACCTTGTACCTGATCTTTGCGGAGAAACTTAACCGCACCATTGCCGCCCTGGCCGGGGCGGTTGCGATGGTCACCGCCGGGATCCTGTTAGGCTTTTATGATGAGCAGGGAGCGGTAGCCGCCGTTGACTTCAACACCCTGGGGTTGTTGTTTGGCATGATGACGCTGGTGACCCTGCTGGAGCCCACCGGCTTTTTTGAATTCATGGCTGTTTGGGCGGCCCGCTTTTCAAAGGGCAGGCCGGTGCGGCTGCTGGTGATTTTTGGCGCTGTGACCACCCTGCTTTCCATGTTCCTGGATAACGTCACCACTGTGGTGCTGATTGCCCCGGTCACCATCATGGTTTGCGAAATTTTGGGTATCAATCCCACGCCATTGCTGATGTCGGAAGCGCTGCTCTCCGATACCGGCGGCGTGGCCACCCTGATCGGCGACCCGCCCAATGTATTGATTGCCTCGGCTGCAGACCTGAGTTTTAACGATTTTCTGACCCACGCTTTGCCGGTGGTGCTGGTGGCCTGGATCGCCGCTTTGGCGCTGCTGCGCTTCTTGTTCCGTAAAGAGTTGGCCCTCCCTTCGCCTAACGTTGAGGCCGTCTTGAGGCTCGAACCTAAAAAAGCCATCAAAGATCCGGTGACCTTGCGCCGGGTGCTGGTGGTGCTTGGCGTTGTTATCTTGTTGTTTACTTTAGAAGAAGCGCTCGGCCTCAGCCCGGCTCACCTGGCGTTGGGCGGCGCTGCCGCCGCGCTGGTGTGGGCGCGGCCAGATATTCGCCAGGTCTATGAGCGCCTGGAATGGGGCATCCTGGTCTTTTTTGTCTCCCTCTTCGTTATGGTGGGCGGGCTAGAAGCGACCGGCTTGTTGAGAGCGGTGGCAAATCTTGTGCTGCAAATTGGGATTTCCAATCCGGTTCTGCTGGGGGTGGTGGTGCTGTGGGTGGTCGCGGGGCTCTCGGCCGTGGTAGATAACGTCCCAATCACCATCGCCTTGATCCCGGTCATCCAAAACTTGGGCAGTTCAGGCCTGCCGGTAGCGGCGCTCTGGTGGGCGCTCGCCTTTGGGGCCGGGTTCGGCGGCAACGGCACAATCATCGGCTCGACCGCCAATATCGTCGTGGTCTCCCTCTCAGAGCGCACCCGTGCCCCCATTACGACTTCGCTTTGGAGCCGGCGCGGGCTGCCGATCATGCTGGCGACCTGCCTGGTGACCACGCTGCTCTATATCCTCTTTTATCCGCTGCTGGCCCGTTAAGGGGGAAAGGAAATGGACGAAAGGCCGCATCGCGCCACACGCTTTCTCCCGGCAAATTATGTTCAGATCGGTAGGCTGGACCTCATCAAAGATAAACGCCTGCTGGTCACGATGAACATCCTGGGGCTGGCGCTATTGGTTGGTTTTGGCTGGCTGTTCAGCCGCGTTGCGCTCTACCTGCGGCCTGAAGCCGCAGACCGGTTTTGGCGGCTGGCGGTGTACGATTTGGGAGATTTTTGGAGGTTAACGGGCGCGGTACTGGGCGTGATGGCGGCGGTGGTGGCGCTGCATGAGGCCGCCCACGGGCTTTTCTTCTGGCTGTTCACCCGTAGCCGCCCCAGGTTTGAATTCAAGATCGTTTACGCCAGCGCCTCGGCGCCGGGTTGGTATTTGCCGCGGCGGCAATATATCATCGTCGGCCTGGCTCCGCTGGTATTGCTTTCGCTGTTCGGCGTCCTGGCGCTGTGGCTCGTCCCACCCGGGTGGCTGCAGATGGTGACCGTGTTTCTGGTGATGAACGCCAGCGGCGCGGTGGGGGATCTGGTGGTGGTCGCCTGGATGCTCTTCCGGCCGCGAGCCAGCCTCGCGCTGGACGAATCCACGGCCATCACGCTGTTCGCGCCCGAACCGCCCCAGTGAGAAAAAATACCCCGCCTTAAGAAGGCGGGGCGTCCAGAGCACACCGGCTTTTCAGGTGGGCTGTCGCAGCATCTTGTTGCGCGTCGAAATGAATGCTGAAATCTGGGGGATAAAAGTGGGGATATCGAGCGGCTTGGAGAGATAGCCGTCGCAGCCCGCATCCAGGGCGCGCTTACGGTCTGTCGGCAGGGTGTGCGCCGTCAGCGCCACGATCGGGATCTCGCGCGTCAGCGGGTCGCCTTTGAGCTTTTGCGCCAGGCTCCAGCCGTCAATTTCGGGAATGCTCAGGTCGAGCAGGATGAGGTCGGGGTTTTCCTTGCGCGCCAGTTCCAGCCCGTGACGGCCGTCGAGCGCTTCGATGACCTCGAAACAGGCCTTCTCCAGCAGGAAGCGCACCAGCTCCAGGTTATCCAGGTTGTCTTCAATGATGAGAATATGGCGCTTTGCCAGCATTATCCCTCCCTCCCATCGTAACATTAAGAAATATACCTGGAAAAAGCGGGCGTGTCAAACATTTTGGCGGCCGAAAAGCAGCTTGTCCGGGGGGCGCATCTGTGTTAGAATCTGGGCGCGAGGGGAGAACCCCCTGCTGGAGGGATGGCCGAGTGGTTTAAGGCGCCTGTCTTGAAAACAGGTAAGGCGAAAGTCTTCGTGGGTTCGAATCCCTCTCCCTCCGCCTCGATTGGCGTGAGTTGAAAACTGAATATGGGGAGGTGCCAGAGTGGTCGAATGGGGCCGCCTGCTAAGTGGTTGTCGGGGGAATACCTCGACCGCGGGTTCGAATCCCGCCCTCCCCGCTGATATTTTTTTTGAAAGGGCAAGCTCCGCCTGTAGCTTGCCCTTTGGATTGATGAATACCCGGTGACGCCATTTTCCACTGAGTGGAAGGGGGAGAAGAATGATTTGGCCTTCGATTGCCAGCGCGACCTTGAAAATTGAAATAGAATAGAATAGTGGGTGGGAACGTTAAATTCAGGGATTGCAAAGCCCCAACTAAAATTTCATCAGGAGGTGCGTTGATCACCACAGAACGGATTCTGATGGACTTTGGTCGTAGCCCGCATTTTGCGGCAGTTAAGCAATAGCGAGGCGGGGTTAAGGATTCGCTCCCTGCCAGAAGGGAAGTGGATTGGTCTCGATATCCAAAAACCTTTAGGGAGCGCGAAAGCCCTTCCGCTGCGCCCTCCAGGATATTCGGCATGATTCACATTGAAGGGCAAGTGTTAACAGCGGGTTTGCCAATCTACGCAATCGTCAAGATGAGCCATTAGGGTGGAATGCGACCGCAATTAAGGCTTTACATATGTCAGATTTTTCGGAGCATGCCGCAAATATCCAAGTAAAATTATCCTATCAGCGCGTCTCCCTGACCTGTTTTATGAGTTTAATAGAGGTAGATTGAAAAAGTATCTGAAAGAATATAAATGGTCGAATATTTTTGCGATGATCCGTAATCTGGGTTTAGACCCAAAAATCTGCACGGATGATTTTCATTATCGGCTGGTGGTAATTACCGGCGCAACGTCGGGTATTGGTTATGCAGCCGCGAGGAAATATGCTGCTCATGGAGCGGATATTTTATGCATCAATCGCAATGAAAAGAACTCAATCGAATTATGTGAAACGCTTGCCAGAGAATTCCAAGCCCAATGCAGTTACCTCATTGCGGATTTTTCCAGGTTATCTGATATTCACGCAGCGGCAAAGCAATTATCCTCCCTGAATCGAAATATTGACGTGTTTATCCATAACGCTGGCGTCTATTTCACCAATAAAACGCTTACAGAAGATCATATCGAGACGGTTTTTCAGACCAATTATCTGAGTACATTTATTTTGAATTATTCGCTTCGTGAAAAGCTCAAAAACCAGGAAAGCGGGCGAATATTATTCGTAAATTCTGAAGCCCATCGCTTCGCGGTATCAGGCCTGAATTTTGACGATCTCTTCTGGAATAAACGCCATTATTCCGGTCTTAAAAGTTATGGCGCCGCAAAGATGGCGCAATTGCTCTCAATGATAAAATTTAATGAGTATTTTCAAGGAACCGGAATTACGGTGAACGCAATGCATCCTGGGAACGTAAGAACCAATAGCGGGCAAAATAACGGTGAAGTCTACAAATTTTTAAAAAAGGTATTTATTGATAGTACTGCACGGCCGGTTGATGTTTCTGCAGAAGCCCTCTATTACTTAGGCGTTTCACGTGAGCTGGAAGGAGTATCCGGCAGGTTTTTTAACCTCACGACTGAAGAAGAGCCTGCTCCTCCCGCCTTGGACAGAGACGCCGCTGAGAAATTGTGGATGATCAGCCTTGAGTTAGGTGGTTTTAATGGAAACTAGAAATAAAAAAATTGTGATTGTTGGCGCAGGAATGGCCGGGTTAACTGCGGCCGCCTATTTATGCCGGAAAAAATACAACGTTCTGCTGCTCGATAAAAATGATAGAACCGGGGGATTGGTCAACACTTTTGAAAGCGGCGGATTTTACTTTGACTCTGGTCCCAGGGCTTTTATAAATTCGGGAATTGTCAAGCCAATATTAAAAGATCTGGGGATTCGCTGGGATTTATTCGAAAATAAAATTTCGATCGGTATTGAAGATCAGCTTTTTGGGGTGAATTCGATGGATGATTTACAGAAGTATCAACAGGTACTGATCCATCTATACCCTGAAAGTAAGGATGATATCAACCGAATCATCGCGATCATGCATCAACTGTCTGCCTATAACAAGGTGTTATATGAATTTGACAATCCGAATTTTGGAGATGTTCTGAGCGATAAGAAATTCGTGTTTAAAAAGCTGATCCCATGGACGTTCAAATTTCTCTATGCGTTGAGCAAGTTGAACCAATATAATTTGCCGATGGAAGAATATCTGAGGGGATTAACGAAAAACCAGTCATTAGCCGATATTTTGATCCAACATTTTTTTCGAAAAACGCCGGCCTATTTTGCCTTGGGATATTTTTATGGTTACCTGGATTATTTTTATCCAAAGGGGGGGACGGGCGCTCTAAATCGCCTGTTGAAAGAGAAAGTTCTAAGCTGGGGTGGAGATATCAGACTGGACAAAAACATTGTTGAAGTGATTCCTTCTGAATCGGTCATTGTGGATGCGGAAGGTCGTCGTTATCCGTATGATCATCTGATTTGGGCCGCAGATTTGAAAACATTGTATCGTTGCCTTAATCCGGTCGGTTTAGAGGCAAAAGCTGCTCACAAAATTCAAACTGAGGCACAGCGAATCCTTTCTTCCAAAGGGGCCGAATCGGTTTTTATGTTGTTTGTTGCTGTAAACCGCCCGATTTCCTATTTCCAGCAAAATGGGGGAGCGCATATGTTCTACACCCCTTCAAGGCAAGGATTAGGAGAGACCAACAAGCAAGAGAGAAGGCATCTTATTGAAAATTTTGAAAAGACGCCAAAAGCTGAAGTGATTTCCTGGCTGGAAAAATATCTCCAGTTAAATACCTATGAGATTTCTATCCCTGCCCTCCGGGATGGCAGCATGGCGCCGGATGGGCAAACCGGGCTGATGATAAGCTGTCTGTTTGATTATGATGTGATGGAAAAAGTGGAAAAAGCTGGCTGGTATGACGAATTTAAGAGTTTGACCGAAAACCGGATGATTGATATCTTTTCAAAAACGATTTATAAGAACCTCAAAGAAGATGTCCTTTTCAAGTTTTCGTCTACGCCTTTGACAATCCATCAAATCGCTGGAAGCTCCGAAGGTGCGATTACTGGATGGTCGTTTGAGACGGAACCTCCGGTGATCCATAAATTGAAAGACATACCAAAGTCTGTTCTTACCCCGGTCTCAAATATTTACCAGGCAGGTCAGTGGGCGTATTCTCCCGCTGGCGTTCCCATCGCGATGTTAACAGGCTGGTATGCAACCCAAAAAATTCTGAAACGGTCTAAGAAACAATAAAGCTTGCAGCTCAGAATTTGTGAGCGGTAAGCGAAACTGCCCTCCGTCATAGGGAGACCACCCAATGTTCGCAACGGTTGTGATTCTTGCGTTTATAATCCTGGAGTTTTCCAATGTTTTGGCGCTGTATTTTGCGCCTGGTTCAAAATACGCCAATGCGGTTGGCGTATTTTCGGCCTGGGAAAGATCCAAACAAGACCCCGAAATTCATGACTTCATCAGATACCTCGTCTTTTGGGTGGCTGGGGCCAAACTAATTTTCCTTTTCCTGTTGGGGGTGATTGTCCTGTACGGGAGCCCCGACCTGCAGCGAATGAGTCTGGCGGCCTTGTGCCTTGCAACCCTCTCTTTTTATTGGCGTTTATTTCCATTGATCAGAAAGCTCGATCAGCATGGAAAAATCCAACCAAAAAATTACTCCAGGATCCTTGGGGGTATGATCGCCGTTTTTATTGTGTTATTTGCGCTTGCCGCGATCTCTGGATGAAATCCTTGTAAGGGCATTGAACGGAGGTATAAAAAACGTCCCGCCGCTGTGCCGCACCAGGCCTCCTGGTTTTCCACCGGGTTTTGCGCCCAGTTGGTTGTTAAGGTAGCGTCCCCGATTCTGATCTGCGCTGCCAACGTTTGCGGCGTTTCCTCGCCTGGCCCAACGCGCGCCGCCGAGCGCACCCCCGGCCTGTGCCACCTGTTGAGCAACGCTTCAAATTCTATGCGGAAATCAGGAATTTCCCCTATGGTTTGTCAGCGAGATTGGCAGTTCCTTGCAGCACATCTTCCCGTAAAATCATGCGAACCCTGTCAGGCTTTTCAAAAAACGGGCTGTGAGCAGAATTCTCGAAGGTATAAAAGCCCTTTACCGGAGCTTGCAATTCGGCCAAATAGGCTTTTGACATTTCATGGTTGACGGTGTAATCGTATTTACCGGAGAAGAAGTAGACGGGGATCTCCAGCTTTGCCACCTTTTGACTCAAGTCTGTCGAAAAAACCTCATTGCGCAGCATACTGGCTGCAAAAATCTTCCCGCGCCATAGGTTGATCTTTTCTTTCAGCGTGAGCTGTTTGCTAAACCAGGAGGGAAAAAAGACTCCCCCTTCAACCGTCTTCATTTCACGGGTAGTGCCCACGCCTACGCCGTGCATGGCGTTATCGCGCAGCCGGTCGTAGGCGGCCGGTTGCGGCATCGTCATCGTCGGAGGAGCGGCTTTCAGTTGATTGACCATGTTCGTATCGTCTCTGGCCTGATACTCTGCCAGCATGTACTCGTAAGCGATTTTTTCTGATTTAACCTGATAGACAATCTGGCCCACGCCAATATAGGCAGCAAACAACTCCGGCGCACGCTGGGCTGTCTGGATGGCAAAGAAGCTGCCGCCTGAATGCGCCATCAGGTAGATTTTGTCTTTATGGAAGCGGTCGCGCAGGTAATGGGTCACCGCGATGGCGTCGGAGATATATTGCTCTACAGTCATCGTTTCCGGCGGAATGTTGGGGCTGTAAGAGAGCCCTGCGCCGCGCTGATCCCACCAGACCATCGTAAAGTCATTTTCCAGACCGGTTGGGTACTGCTCGGTGAGAAAGTATTCAGGCATTCCGGGCCCGCCGTGCATAAACAGCAGCACAGGATTGTTTGGGTCCCGACTCTGAATAAACATCCCCTGTTTCAAACCGTTGATGTCAACCCAAATCTTTTCAGAAATACTGCCCGGAACCGGATTTCCGTTCTGATCAACGACGGGGTTAATCTTTCCGGGGCTGTACCAAAGCAAAACGCCCACGAAAATGAGGATCAGAGCCAGCAGGATCGAAAGTGCCATCGCCATAACGCGTCCCACCTTTTTTAGGATGGAGTGAAGAGGGGATTTTTTCATGCAAATTCCTTACCGTGCGCCTGGTATTGATTCGTTTCAGCAGTTCTGTGGATTGCGCATTTGATGATCTCCGCATCCCGCTTGATAAATTTTGCTAACATTTTCACCATAAGTAAATGAAGGGTGCGGCAGAACCGACTTTACTTTAGCACACTTCCCTCAAGTTGGCGTCAATTTCACCGTTCGTCTCAGAAAATCCGAAAACAAAAATCCCCGCCAGGGGACATAAACAGCGCCGCGCAAAAAGTTTCTTGCCAGTGCAAGCTGAGAGCAAAGCTACCTCTTTCACCCCGTTACCATCGTCCAGGGCGCGGCCAGGATGCGCTCGCCCAGACGGCGGATTTCCGTCCCTCCATGTAGCAGCAACCCGCCTGCTGCATCCGGATGGTGGGACAGAAAAGCATTCAAACCGTTGGCGTCTCCGTAACCTGGGCGGCCGGTTCGTTTCACCTCGATCGCCACGACCTTGCGACCAAATTCCAGGACAAAATCTACTTCCTGCCCGGTCTGGGTGCGCCAGTGGTACAACCGTGCCGGAGGGGTCATTAACTGCGCCAGCACATGCAGGTGATGATAAATAAACGATTCAAAAAAATTACCCAGTTCGCGTGCTTTGCGCAATTCCTCCTCTTGAAAATAACCTGCCAGGAAGACTGCTAGCCCCGTATCATTCCAATAGGCCTTGGGCGCTTTGAGCATACGGGTCGTGCGGTTAGAAGCATAAGAAGGCACCCGCTTAAACAGATGGGTGGTTTCGAGCAGGTTGATATAACGGTGCGCTGTGGGTTGAGACAAGCCGGCATCACGCGCCAGATCCGATTGATTGAGCATTTGCCCGGACCGTAGCGCCAGCAGTTCCATCAACCGCCGGAAATCTACCAGGGCATCAATCTGAGCCACCTGGCGCAGATCGCGCTCCAGGTAAGTGGCTACGTAGCCATCCCACCACCGCACCCAGGAGGGGGCAGTATTCAATCGAAGCAGTGCCGGCATCAGGCCGCGTTGAATGCCTGGTAGGGCATCTGGCAGCGGCTTGTCCAGATGGCCTTCTTTGGGCCAGTTCCCGGACAAAATATTTCGGATGAGATCGGGAGGGGGCGATTGATTAATCTCGCCCAGCGTCAACGGGTCCAACACGCAATAGACAGCCCGGCCTGCAAGGCTCTCGCTGACCCGTTTCATTAGTAAGAGGTTCGCCGACCCTGACAGTACAAATTTGATCCTTCTGGGCGACTGGTCCACTGCCCGTTTGACAGCAGGGAGGAGATGGGGCGCTTTTTGTACTTCATCCAGGATCACGCGGTCGCTGCCAGCCCATAACGCCTCTGGCTGTTCTTGGGCCTGGCGAAGGACATCGAAATCGTCCAAGGATAGAAAGCGAAAATTGCGAAAGGGCTGTTCGTTTAACAGCAGCGTACTTTTTCCAACCTGGCGCGCTCCGGTCAGCACCAGAACCGGCATATCCTCCAATGCTTGCTGTAGCAGCGGCGTGATCCAGCGAGGTACATAATTTTCAGGCTTCTGGTATCTGGTGTATGAATAATTATTATTCATGATACGAATAATATATCAAAAGAAGGAGAAATACAAGAGCGTAACCATTGCCGCGATCCGATGATCCAAAGGTTTTTACGAAAGCGCAGACTGCGAGCAGAAACCGTTATCTTCGCCGCAGCCCAGAGACCAGGCTGGCCGGTAGATCTTTGATTCGCCGTTTCTCTTTTGGAGATGCCGGATTCTGCAAAGCAAGCCATCGTAATCAGGATGATTATGCCGGATGGATGAATCCTTTTGCTAAGGCGACCGTCACTACAAAGAAGAGAAAGCGGCCTAACTGCTGGGCCAGGCCGGCCAGGTAGGTGAATGCCGCGGCGCGCAGCACCTGGCGCACCCCCTCGCGTTCTTCCGCCAGAGCCAAGCCGGTCGCTTCGAGCGATTTCAGGGCGCGGTCGCTGGCGTTGCGCTCAACCGGCAACGTGATCAGTGAGAAGATCAACATCCCGGCCAGGATCACCCCACTCAAGCCCATCAGCACAGGGATCCCCAGCAGCCACCCGCCAATGAATGCAATCGAGCTCCACCCGGCCACCTGCCCAACCCGTTGAGCCAGGAAGGTGCGCAGCCGCATGAAGCGGTAGTTTTGTGCATCCTGGGCGGCGTGCCCGACTTCGTGGGCGACAATCCCCAGCGAGGTAATCGAGCGTCCATTGGCGACCCCATCCGAAAGGCGCAGGATGTTCGTACGCGGGTCGTAGTGGTCAGTCAGGTAGCCTGCCGTCCTCTCAATGCGGATGTCTGTCAGGCCATAATGGACGAACAGCCGCCGGGCAATATCCACGCCATTGTATCCCCGGCGGTTAGGCTGGTTGCTGTATTTCTCATAGATCTGACGGACTTTGGCCTGCGACCACCAGGCCAGAAACATAGGAACCAGGAGAATTAAGTACAAAGGGTTGAAGTCAAACATTGTCTAAAACCTCTCTTTTAGAGTGCTCTTTTTGTTCAGAAATTACCAGATCTGGCCGCGGTTTCTTGTCGAGGGTGGCCGGCGCTTGAACAGAAACGTCAGAGCTAACCCGGCGACGAACCCTCCGATGCGCGCCCAGTAAGCTACCCCGCGCGTTTCTGCCGTCTGGACGCCCAATGGGCCGATGCCGTTAAAGAACTGGGTGATGAACCAGAGGCCGATGTATAGCAAAGCCAAAATGTGGGTTGTATGGCTCAGCAGCCCCAGAAAGAAAAAGAACCGTACCCTGCTCTTTGGGAAAATAATCAGATAGCCGCTGAGAACGCCTGCGATTGCTCTGCTAACGCCACGTTTGGATTGGAGGAGCCCGGGTTAACGGCAATTTGCCCCAGGATCGCGAACAGACCGGCCAGTGTATAGAAAAGCAGAGAACGCCAGCGTCCGAGGTGGTCTTTCATATTATCCCCAAAGGCAAACAAGTAGAGCATATTGAGCCTGATGTGGGTTAGGCTGCCATGTGCGAACAGGGATGTGAACAGCGCAAAAAGGTTCTGCCCGCTGCTGATAGCTGAGGGAGTCATCCCGAAGACCGCAATGAATTGGTTTAGCATGGATCTTCTCCCAGCTAGCAGATGGAACAACTCGAACAGGAATACCAGGCTGTTGAGCGCGACCAGCGTGACCGTTACAACGGGGAATTTCTGGCGAGGCGTCGCTTCTTCGGTTCCACCTGGGATAAACATGGTAGGCGCTCCATTTCAAGCGGGGGCTTTTAGATCGGTTGGCTGATGATTTTTTGCATCCATAACGATCCGCATCAGTGTGCCGGTATTGCCTGGCCTGCCCAGCTCACAGGGCAGGCCAGCTTGTCTGCCGCATTTCTCTATGCCAGGATGGCGGGAAGCTCCTGCGGGTTATACCAATCGCCGGTCGTGATGTCCGCCAGGATGGCTTCTAGCTCAGCTCCCTCTACCGTTTCGCGCTCGATCAGCCGTTTGGCCAGCTTTTCCAGCACGCCGCGGTAGCGTTCCAACAAGCCCCAGGCTTTTTGTACTGCCTCTTTGACGATGCGCAGTGTTTCCTCATCCACCGTTGCCGCCGTCTGCGGGCTGACGCGAGCATCCAGCCCGGCAGCGCTGCCGAGGTAATTGGGAGCCAGTTCGCTTGCCAGGCGCACTGGCCCCAGGGTGGGGCTCATGCCGTATTCGGTCACCATCTTGCGCGCCAGGTCGGTGGCGCGAGCCAGATCGTCTGCCGCGCCGGTGGAAATCTCGCCAAAATGGATCGCTTCGGCCACCCGCCCGCCCAGCAATACTGCCAGGCGGTCCTGGAGCTCCCCTTCGCTCAACAAATACCGGTCTTCCGTAGGTCGCTGCCAGGTATAGCCCAGGGCGCGCCCGCGCGGCACGATCGAGATCTTGTGCACCGGATCGCTACCCGGCAGCAGGCTGGCCACCAGGGCGTGCCCGGCTTCGTGGACGGCCACAGTACACTTTTCTTTTTCGTTCATGGCGTGGGTGCGCCGTTCCGAACCGGCCAGCACCCGTTCGATAGCCTCGTTGAAGTCGGTCATCTGCACCTCCTCTTTCCCACGGCGGGCCGCCAACAGCGCTGCTTGGTTGATCACGTTTTCAAGGTCGGCGCCAGAAAACCCAGGCGTGACGCGGGCGATGGTCGCCAGCTCTACGTCGGCAGCCAGTGCCACCGCTTTGGTATGGATCGCCAGGATTTCCCGCCGCCCGGCTAGGTCGGGCAGATCTACCGCGATCTGGCGGTCGAAGCGTCCGGGGCGCAAGAGCGCCGGGTCGAGCACCTCGGGGCGGTTAGTGGCGGCCATCACGATCACCCCGCGGCTCGATTCGAACCCATCCATCTCGGCCAGGAGCTGATTGAGGGTCTGCTCGCGCTCCTCGTGCATGCTCGTCGCGCCCACGCCTGCCCTGCGTGCGCCGATGGCGTCCAGTTCATCGATGAAGATGATGCTCGGAGCGGTGTTCTTGGCCTGCTCAAATAGATCGCGCACACGCGAAGCGCCCACTCCAACGAACATCTCAACAAACTCCGAACCGCTCAGGGAATAGAACGGCACATTGGCTTCCCCGGCAGTTGCCTTTGCCAGCAGGGTTTTGCCGGTTCCCGGAGGCCCAACCAGCAGCACACCCTTGGGCATTTTGCCGCCCAGGCGCTGGAACTTACCTGGGTCGCGCAAGAACTCGGTGATCTCGCGCAGCTCGACTACCGCTTCGCCCGCGCCGCCTACATCTTTGAACGTGATCCCCGACTGTTCCCCTTTTACGACCCGCGCCTTGCTCTTTCCCATCGAGAAGATACTGCTCCCGCCCGCTACACCGCCTCTCATGCGTTTGAGCATGAAGCACCAGAAGGCGCCCATCAGCGCCAGCGGCAGAATCCAGCCGAGCAGTGCCGAAAGGCCGCTGTCGCTGGGCGGTTTCCCGGTGACCTCGACGTTCTGCGCTTCAAGCGCATGGATCAGCTCAGGGTCTTCCACCCGTATGGTGGAAAAGGTCTTTTCTTCCGCCTTCAGCACGCCAGTAATGTGACTCTCGTCAACGGTGACGCTCTGGATTTCCCCTGCGCTCAGGGCGCGCTTGAACTCGCTGTAAGGGATCTCCGTATTTTGGACCGACAGCGGCGTGACCAGAAAAGCGCGGATCAGAGTCATGATCATAATGACCGCGATCAGGTAGCCGATCGAGAACTTGACCCGCTTATCTTTTAGCTGCCGGTCATCTTTGTCGTTTACAGATTTGTCGTTCATCCTGTTTTTCTCCTATCATTTTTTCTGTTTTCTGTATTTACACTCACTCATACTGTCGCTTGCATTGTACGGAGCAATGCAGTTTCTTTCCACGACTTTTGTCGGGAATCGGAGAAAAACGGCTAGGACAATCACATTATAGTGATTGCATTTCACTGGAGAGGAATTATTCTGTTCTTTTGGGATTAGCCCTGGAAAATCTAGGTCATGCAATCGCCTGAAAAATGGCTTTTCACAGTTGTAAATTGGAACAGATTTCCTCTATACTAATGGAAAAACTTTTTCCACTCAGCTTATATCCATACCTGCGTTCACCCCACCTCACTTCAACCGAGTTCCCAAAAAACAGAACCTTTTTTGGAACAGCGTCGTCTCAATAAATATTCAAGAGCAAAACCTTTAAGACCTCGGTTGTAGCGAGGGAAGCGCACAGAAACTTGTGAGGAGGTTTTGGTGAAAAACAAATCCTCGGCGTTCCTCATCCTGGCTTACAGCGCCGTCTTCGGTGGTTTTTTGATTGTTTCGTGGCTCAAGGGGGTGGGATCCGACCTGTTTCGCGCCATTGCGTCTACTTCGGGTGAACAGCCAGTTGTGTTGATGGAGAGCATTCCCCCCGCAACGAGCTATCGCCCGCTTTCCGTTGACTCCGTGGCTGTGGAAACCGGCCCAGGTTCCCCTCCGCTGGTTCAGGCGATCATCAGCGGGAGCCTCCCGGATACCTGCGCCCAGGTTGAGTTCGTAGAACAAGTTCAGACCGGCGCTGCCTTCGTGATCAGGCTCGCCGCGATCCCTTCCGCCGCGGCGGATTGCATCCAGCACCCTATACCCTTTACGATAAACCTGCCGCTCAACGCGGCCGGGCTTCCGGCCGGATCCTACGCCGTCGAAGCGAATGGGGTACGCGCTGCCTTCGACCTGGCAGCCGGGGATCTGGCGCGGGAGCTTCCCACCGGCGATGTTCCTGTCGTGAAAGATGATCTCCAGGTGAAAGATGTAGAGGTCGAAATTGGCGTTGACTCGTCCATTCCGGTCAAGGAGTTGATTGCAGGAAACCTGCCTTCGGCCTGCGCCTGGTTGGGTGAAATCCGCCTGCGCCGCGAGGAGAGAACTTTCTTCGTGCGGCTGGTTGCCCACCAACCCGCCCAGCTGGACTGTCCTGAAAATGGGCTGCCCTTCCACCTGGAGCTTCCGCTCAACATCGCCAGCCTCTCCCCCGGAAGCTATACAGTGGATGTCAATGGGGTCGCTGCTGGTTTTGACCTGTCCCTTCGCTCGCCCTCGCCCTGAGGTACGGCGGCATTGGGTCAAGGGGGATAAAAGTTTCCTTGACGAATGCTTCGCAGTTCGCCCCAGAAAGCGCGCCACAACCGCCATAAAACCGCGTCCTCTTCCGCTTTGTAAATCTTTTCCATTGGTAGTACAATGTCAGAAACTTCACCCATGGATGGAACACGATGAAATATGAGAACGTTTGCATTGAAGGCATGGGCTATGTCATCCCTGAACAGGTGGTCACTTCTTCCTGGTTTGAGGAGCAACTGGCACCCATCTATCGGCGGTTGAATATCAAACGTTCGTTCTTTGAGCGAATTACGGGCATCTATGAACGGCGATGGTGGAACGACGGCATTCAACCGTCGGACGGCGCCACGATGGCGGGGAAGCTGGCGATCGAGGAGGCAGGAATTTCCGCAAATGATGTAGATTGTCTCATCAACGCTTCCGTCTGCCGCGATTACATCGAGCCTGCCACAGCGGCTTTTGTGCATAACAACCTGGGGCTGCGGCCCGAAGCTATGAGCTTCGATGTGGTCAATGCCTGCCTGGGCTTTCTGAACGCGATGGTAAACATCGCGAACATGATCGAACTGGGGCATATTCAGGTCGGACTGGTGGTCGCAGCCGAGTCGCCGCGCGCCGGACAGTTGGCCACCCTCCAGCGCATGCTCGGCGACGGCATCACCCGCGAAGACCTGCGTGATAACCTGGCTTCCTTTACGCTGGGGGCCGCCTCGGTGGCGATGGTGCTAACCCATAAAACGCTTTCTAAAACCGGCAAACGCCTGATAGGCGGGGCTTCTTACAGCGCCACGCAGAACAACCAGCTCTGTGTAGCCCAGCGCACCTGGATGCGCACCGATTCCACCGCCCTCTTGGAGGAGGGCGCCAAGGTCGTCCACAAAGCCTGGGGGATTTTCCTGAAGGAGCTTGGCTGGACGACCGACATGATCAGCCATTTATTCACTCATCAGGTCAGTGAGCCAGTGCGGCGCTCGGTCTATAAGATGCTGGGGTTGCCAAAAGAGGGGCTGGATTACCCCAACCTGCGCTTTCTGGGTAACACTGCTTCAGTAGCGGCCCCGCTTTGCATGGCAATGGGCATCGCCGACGGCATTCTTAAGACCGGCGACAAGGTTTGCCTGCTGGGGGCGGGCAGCGGCGTCAACAGCCTCATTCTCGGTATCCAATGGTAGGCGGATATTGACTTTATAGCGAACATGGCTGACTATCGCGCCTTGTATCCTTTTCCTTCTCACCGCTTTGATCTGGGCGGTGTTTCCATGCATTACCTGGATGAAGGCCCCCGCCAGGCGCCGGCGGTGGTGCTGCTGCATGGCAACCCCACCTGGTCTTTTTACTGGCGCATGCTCATCCCCGCTTTAAGCCGCGACCACCGCGTCATCGTCCCGGATCATGTCGGCTGCGGCCTGTCGGACCAGCCGCAGGACTATCCCTACACGCTGGCGCAGCACATCCGCAACCTGGAGGCGCTGCTGGATCACCTCCGGCCGGGTCCGGTTTCGCTGGTGATGCACGACTGGGGCGGCGCCATCGGGATGGGGTACGCCGTCCGCCACCCTGAGGAGGTGCAGCGCCTGGTAGTTTGCAACACGGCTGCCTTCTTCGAGCCGGTGCTGTATGCGCCCATCCGCCTTTCGCGCGCCCCGCTCATCGGCGATCTGCTGGTGCGGGGGCTGAACGCCTTTGCCCTCGGCGCGCTGGTGATGGGAACCTCTCAACCCCGGCGCTTCACGCCGGAGGTACGGGCGGGCTACCTGGCGCCTTACCGCGGCTGGAAACAACGGGTTGCTATCCTGCGCTTCGTGCGCGATATTCCAATGGAAGCGAACCATCCCACCCGCAGGACGGTGGATGAGATCGAATCCCGCCTGCCGTTACTGCGCGGTAAGCCGATGCTTGCCCTCTGGGGGGCCGATGACCCGGTCTTCACCGTCCAGACCTTCCTGGCGGGCTGGCGCAAGCGCTTCCCAGAGGTTGAAGTACACATCTTCGAAAACGCCGGGCATTATGTTGTGGAAGACGCTCACGAGCGCATCCTGCCGCTGCTGGCGCGTTTTCTGGCATAATCCCTGGCAGTAAAGCCCCATGTCCAGCCCTGACGTAACCATGCTCGAACACTCCAACATCGCCCAGGCGCTGCCTGAGATGGCCGCCCAAAAACCCTTTCAACCGGCGGTCATTTTCCCTGCTGGCGCCAGCCGGGGCGGGCAAGCGCGCTTCATTCAATACACTTTTCGCCAGCTCGACCAGTTGTGCGACCGCACCGCCCACGCCCTGACGGATTACGGCATTCACAAGGGGATGCGCGTCCTCCTGCTGGTCAGGCCCGGCGTTGACCTGATCGGCGTCACCTTTGCGCTTTTCAAGATGGGCGCTGTACCGGTGATCATTGATCCCGGCATGGGGCGGCGCGCCTTTTTGCGCTGTGTGCAAGATGCCCAGCCCGGCGCTTTCATCGGCGTGCCCGCTGCCCATCTGCTGCGGCTGTTCTTTCCTTTCGCTTTCCGTTCGGTGCGCCGCGCCGTCACCGTGGGGCGCCCGGCCTTCTGGAACGCCCCGGCACTGGAAACGCTCATGCCGGCGCATAGCCAGCCTTTCCCGGCTGTACCCATGCCACCGGATACCGAGACGGCGGTGGCCTTTACCTCCGGCGGGACGGGCATCCCCAAGGGCGTAATCTTCCGGCAGGAGATGTTCCAGGCGCTGTTGGGTTTACTGCGAGACGAGATCGGCATTCAGCCTGGCGAGGTGGATCTGCCGGGGTTGTATATCTTTGCGCTCTTTGGCCCGGCGCTGGGCGTCACCGAGGTCTTCCCGGATATGGACCCCACCCGTCCGGCAAAGGTGGATCCTGCCAGCCTGGTGCAGTCTATCCAAACCCATGGCGTGACCTATTCCTTCGGTTCGCCGGTCATCTGGCGGCGGGTAGCCGCTTATTGTCTGGAAAACGGAGTGCGTTTGCCCTCGCTGCGGCGCATCTTTATGTCCGGCGCACCGGTGCCGCCCCCCCTCATCCAGGATTACACCCGCATCCTGGAGGAGGGCGAAGTGTACACCCCCTATGGCGCCACCGAGGCGCTGCCGCTCACTATGATGAGCGGCGCGGAGATCCTGGCGGAGACCGCCGCTCTTAGCGCCAGCGGGGGCGGTATGTGCGTTGGCCGCCCGGTGCGCGGCGTCGCCGTCCGGGTCATCCGCATCACCGACGAGCCCATCCCGCTCTGGGATGAGGGACTGGTTTTGCCCCAGGGGCAGGTGGGCGAAATCGTCGCCAAAGGACCGATCGTCACCCGCGAATATCTCAACCGCCCGCGCGAGAACGCCCTTTCAAAAATCCGCGAGGGCGATGCGGTCTGGCACCGCATGGGCGACCTGGGTTATTTTGATGAGCAGGGGCGGCTGTGGTTCTGCGGGCGCAAAACCCACCGCCTCCACACCCGCCAGGGGTTGATGCTCCCGGTGCCTTGCGAGGCAATCTTCAATCAGCACCCTGCCGTTCATCGCACGGCTTTGGTCGGGGTGGGGCCATCCGGCGAACAAACGCCCGTTCTGGTTGTGGAACCGAAACCCGGCTTTTTTCCGCGCAGCCGCCTGGCACTCAGGACCTTCAGCGAGGAACTGTTGGCGCTCGGCGCGAGTCACGAAGTTACCCGCCCGATCCGCCAGGTGCTTTTCTACTCGCGAGGTTTTCCGGTGGATGTGCGCCACAATGCCAAGATCGACCGTCTGAAACTGGCGCAATGGGCTGCCAAGCGCCTCAAGAGGATTAGGGGATGAAAGCGCTGGTCACGGGCGGAGGCGGTTTTTTGGGGTGTTCGGTGGTCGAACAGCTCCTGGCGCGCCGCGACCAGGTGACAATTCTGGCGCGCGGCCAATACCCCGACCTGGAAAAACAGGGGGCGCGCCTGCTGCGCGGCGACCTGCAAGATGCCGGGGCTGTCGCTGAGGCCTGCCGGGGGATGGATGTGGTCTTCCATATCGCTGCCAGGGCGGGCCATTGGGGTCCCTGGGCGGAATATTACGGTCCAAACGTGCAAGGCACAGCCCATGTCATCGCTGGCTGCCGCGCCCATGGCGTTCCCCGTTTGGTGTATTGCAGTTCGCCCAGCGTCATCTTTGACGGCAAGTCGCAGGAAGGTGTGGACGAATCTTATCCATATCCTCCTGCTTATGAAAGCCCTTACCCCCACACCAAGGCGCTCGGCGAACAGCTCGTCCTGCGCGCCAATAGCCCAGAGCTGATGACTGTCTCGCTGCGCCCGCACCTGATCATTGGGCCGCGTGACCGCCACCTGCTTCCGGCGCTGCTACGCGTTGCCCGCAAGGGATACTTTCCCCAGATCGGTGACGGCAGGAACGTGGTAGACCTGACCTATGTCGAAGACGCTGCTCGCGCTCATCTGCTGGCCGCCGATCGGTTAGAACCCGGCTCGCCGGTGGCCGGTTCGGTGTACTTCATCACCCAGGGGGAGCCGGTGGCGCTCTGGCCGTGGATACGCGCTTTGCTGGCGCGGCTGGGCTATCCTCCCATCCGTCTGCGTCTTTCCCTGCCAGCGGCGCGCGCCCTGGGCGGCGCGTTGGAGTTCCTTTACCGCCGCTTGCCTCTCAAAGGCGAGCCGCGCCTGACCCGCTTTCTGGCGAGCGAGCTGGCGCAAAGCCACTGGTACAACATCTCCCGCGCCAGGAACGAACTCGGCTACCAGCCGCAATTCAGCATGGCTGAAGCCCTGGAACTCACCCTGCCCGCCCTGCGCTGAGCGCAGGCGCACGACTTTCCCAACCGGACCAGAGAACGCTGCTCCCAGGGTATCGCATTGATCGAATCGAAAGCGACGGCTGGAGAGTGTTTCTCCAGCCGTCGTGTGATGGGATCTGTTTTTTAGATAGCTTTTTGGCTAATTTGTCGTGGTGTTCCAGCAGCGCCCGCCATAACCGCCGCCCACTCCTCTTTGCTGCATGTGCGCTTGCATCCAATCAGCCTGCTCCTGCGTCAACGCGCCACTGGCTACAGCCTGTTCCAGCGCGGCGCTGCGGGCTTCCTGCATCAGGGTCGTGATCTCATCGGATGAAAGTCCCTTTTCACTGGCGATCTGCCACATTGTCTTGCCTTCGGCCAGCGCGGCGTTCAAGTCTTCGACGCTCATCCCCAGCTTATCGGCAAAGGTCGAGACCATCGTGGTATGCAGCGGGCCGGTCTGGCCGCCCATCATCCCTCTGCCCTGACCCCGCATCATCCTGCCCATGCCCCAGCCGTTCCCCGGTTGGGTTGGCGGTTCCTGGGTCTGAGCGTATACGATGCCGGTTGTTGCCAGCACGCCCACCAGGGCGGTCAAGAGTACAATACCAAATATCAACTTTTTCATTGAGTTTCTCCTTAGTAGAAAGGTTTCGTTTTAGTCTTACGATTGTTATGATACCGGACGATGTTAAAGACCGTTCGAAGGGATGTTAAAGATTTTGTAAAATTTGGGCCGGTTTCTCGCCGGGGAAGGGTGGCGCAGCGTTGCCCTGTACAATTTGCTCTTTGCGCTTTCCTTGCGTATAATCGAACCGAAGCGCATCAATTTTCCTTCTCCCTGGAGGGTTACCCATGCAACCCGGCAGAACGGTACGCGCCCCGCGCGGCGCAGAGCGAACCTGTAAATCCTGGCAGACCGAAGCGGCGTACCGCATGATCCAGAACAACCTGGACCCCGAGGTGGCCGAGCGGCCGCAAGACCTGATCGTCTATGGCGGGCGCGGGCAGGCAGCCCGCAACTGGCAGGCCTTTGACGCTATCCTGGCCTGCCTGCGCGAGCTGGAAGAGGATGAAACCCTTTTGGTCCAATCTGGGAAACCCGTGGCGATCTTTAAAACTCATCCAGACGCCCCCCGCGTTTTGATTGCCAATTCAAACCTCGTGCCGCATTGGGCCACGCAAGAGCATTTTGACGAGCTGGCCGCCAAAGGACTGATGATGTACGGCCAGATGACCGCTGGTTCCTGGATTTACATCGGAACCCAGGGCATCCTCCAGGGGACGTATGAAACCCTGGCTGCGCTGGCCAGAAAACGCGGCTGGCCCTCGTTAAAAGGTAAATTTGTCCTGACCGCTGGGTTAGGGGGTATGGGCGGCGCGCAGCCGTTGGCCGTTACGATGAACGAAGGCGTTGGGCTGATCGTGGAGGTGGACCCCTGGCGGGCAAACCGCCGCCTGGAAACCGGATACGTTGACCGGGTGGTGGACAACCTGGAAGAAGCCATGACGCTGGTGGATGAAGCCGTCCGGCGGGGTGTTCCGCTTTCTGTTGGGCTCATCGGCAACGCGGCTGAGGTGTACCACGAGCTGGCGGTGCGCGGCGTCATCCCCGATGTGGTTACCGACCAGACGCCCGCCCACGACATCTTGAGCTATGTGCCCGCCGGGATGACGTCGCAGCAGGCAGAAGCGCTCCGCAAGGACAACCCACAGCAGTACCGGGCGCGTTCGTTGGATTCGATGGCTATGCATGTCCAGGCTATGCTCGCCTTTCAGCGCCAGGGTGCAGAGGTCTTCGATTATGGCAATAACCTGCGGCAGCGGGCTTTCGATCATGGCGTTACAGAGGCTTTCGAGTTTCCGGGGTTTGTCCCGGCTTACATTCGCCCGCTTTTCTGTGAAGGGAAGGGGCCTTTTCGCTGGGTGGCGCTTTCCGGCGATCCGGAGGATATCTACCGCACGGACGAAGCCATCCGGGAGTTGTTCCCCCACGATGCACACCTGCAGCGCTGGCTGACCATGGCGCGTGAGAAAATTCATTTTCAAGGGCTGCCGGCGCGCATCTGCTGGCTGGGATATGGAGAACGCGCCCTGGCCGGGCTGAAGCTGAACGAACTGGTGGCAAAGGGTGTGGTCAAGGCCCCCATCGTCATCGGGCGGGACCACCTGGATGCCGGTTCGGTTGCCTCCCCAAACCGGGAGACGGAAGGAATGTTAGATGGCAGCGATGCCGTCAGCGACTGGCCGATCCTGAACGCGCTGATCAACGCCGTCAATGGCGCTACCTGGGTTTCTTTTCATCATGGCGGCGGCGTTGGCATCGGTTTCAGCCAGCACGCCGGGCAGGTGATCGTGGCCGACGGCACCCCCGCCGCTGCCCGCAGGCTGGAGCGCGTGCTCACCAGCGATCCGGGCATGGGGGTCGTCCGGCATGTGGACGCCGGTTATCCCGAAGCGATTGCCGCCGCACGGCGGGGGGGTATCAAAATCCCGATGGCCGGAGATTTGTAATTGGCGCGCTCGAAGCGGTATCTCTGGTTTATGGTCAGCATCCTGGTTGGGCTGGCGTTTGGCGTGATCTACGGCTGGGTGATCAACCCGGTGCAGTACGTGGATACCCCCCCTTCCAATCTGCGCGCCGACTATAAGGCCGATTACGCCCTGATGGTTGCCGAAATCTACGCCGCCGATGGGGATCTGACGCTGG
The DNA here is from genome assembly GCA_013178185.1 of Anaerolineae bacterium. Taxonomy (GTDB): domain Bacteria; phylum Chloroflexota; class Anaerolineae; order Anaerolineales; family Anaerolineaceae; genus Ch132. The sequence goes on from JABLXC010000013.1 coordinate 67,298, forward strand.
CTTCTTACCGCCTGACGCGCCTGGGGGATGAAACGCCGCTGCGTTCTGTCCAGCAGGCCATCATCACAGGCCAGCAGTTGGGCTACAGCGAATATGATATCGGGCTGCTGGGGAAGTTAGCCGAGGCGCTGCAGGCGCTGACCCCCACGCCGGGAGGAACGCCGTGAAAGAGAAACGCGGCCCCTGGTACCTCTTTACCGGCCTGGCGATTGGGCTGGTTGCCGGAATCCTGTACTCCTGGCTGGTGTCGCCGGTGCAGTTCATGGATACCGATCCGGCCTCACTGCACCCCGATTTTCGTGCCGAGTACCGCGCCCTGATCGCCCAGGCTTACCTGGCGGATGGCGACCTGGGGCGCGCCCAGATGCGCCTGGCGCTCTTGCGGGATGAGAATCCGGCGGCGGCGCTGGAAGCGCAATCGAAGCAGGCGCAAGAAGCCAGCCGCCCCGACCGGGAAGTTCAGGCGCTTGCGGCGCTCGCGGCGGGGCTGGCGCAATCTCAGTCGCTGGGCACCCCTTTCAGCCCGCAGCTTTCCTCGACGCCTGCTGGCGGCGAGACGCCCCAAGAGCTTGCGCCCACCGCCACCCCCAAGCAAGATCAAATGATCCTGACCCCAACCCCAACGCCCCTGGCGACCTTTACGCCCCGGCCATCCGCCACCCCCAGGGCAGTGTTAAAAGCCTTCTTTACGCTGAGTGACCGGCAAGAAGTCTGCGATCCAGAACTGCCGCAAGGCTTGCTTCAAATCGAAGTCCTGGACAGCGCCGGAAAGCCGGTTGCAGGCGTGCGCGCTGTGATGACCTGGGATGGCGGCCAGAACGCCTTTTACACAGGGCTCAACCCACGCATCAGCCCAGGCTACGCTGACTTTCAGATGGAACCTGGCCGGGTGTACAGCCTAAAGGTGGGTGAAGGAGGAGAGACGATCACTGACCTGACGCCTCAAAAATGCCAGGTTGGCGCGACCTCCACCGGCGCAGAAACCCCTTCTCCCGCCGCCGATGGTTCCTATTGGGGCGGCTTGCGCTTGCGGTTCGTCCAGAAATAAAAAATGCAGGCTGAGAGAGCCTGCATTTGGGTTCGTTTCTTTCTGCGAAAAGGATCAAGGCATTGGATTACTGGCTGCCCAGTTGGAGCCGATGATGACGATCACATCTGCTCCAGCGTCCGGCTCAAAGCGGTTGTAGATATCGCTGGTGCCGATGCCCATCGTGTCAGCCAGGTATTTCACCGTGTATGGTTTTCCGGTAACGACCACCAGCGTGGTGTTCTGGTAAAGCTGGTCGGCGTTTGCTTCGCCGAGTACGTTCAGGCCAAGCGAGCGCAGGTATTCGCTGGTGCGGGTTGCCAGGCCAGCATCTTGTGTGCCATTTTGAACCACGATGCGCGCCTGTTCGGCCTGGGCAAGCGCCAAGGGATCTTGGGCAACCGTGGCGGGGCCGATCGGCCCGCCAGTGGTGAAAATCTGATCGCGTAGGATGCGGATCTTATCGTGCACGGGGATTGCGATGGAGAGACCGTCCGGCGAAGTTCCGAGGATCACCTGCTCAGGAGGCGAAATCACACCCTGGCGGATGTTCCCTTCTGGTACTTTGGAAGCCAAAATGGCGAGCTGGAGCGCTTGTTGTAAGTTCAGGTTAGTCCGTATCCCAGAAGCGATATCGTTATAAAGCGTCGGAGCTTTCGCTATCAGCGTTGGCATCATGTTGAGCGCCAGAATCTGTTCACGGATTGCCAGAATGACGTCCTGCTGGCGCTGGGCGCGGTCAAAATCGCCGCGCTCGGTATAGCGGGCGCGCGCATAAGCCAGGGCAGTGGCGCCATCCAGCGTTTGCACGCCAGGGTAGAGCTTTACAGTGTTGGCAGGTCCCAGCGGGTCCACGACAATTTCATCGCGAACGTTGAGGTCTAACCCCCCCAATTCATCAATAAACTTTGCAAAAGCGTAGAAATCCACCTGAGCGTAGAAATGGATGGGGACTCCCAGGAACTGCTCGACGGTTTCAACTGCCAGTGCAGGGCCGCCGCCCGGAAGGTTGTTGATCTCGCCCAGGTAATAGGCTGTGTTTATTTTGGCGTAATCGAAGCCCGGAATGTTAACCCACATATCGCGCGGGATGGATAGCATCCCAGCAGTGTTGCTGAGCGGATCCAGCGTCAGCAGCATCATCGTATCAGTGCGCGGGGTTTCGCCAGCTTCCCAATCACGGTAGTCCAGGCCCATCAGTAAGAGCGTGACACGGCTGGCGCCATCCCAGGGTTCTGGTTCCAGGCTGCCTTCCGGCTGCAACGGCTGGACATAGGCGGTTCCTTGAGGGATTTCAAGCGATTGGCCCCCTTGAGAAATTGCAGGCGCTCCGGGGAGGCTGGTCATAGTCCAGGAGCTCACCAGATTGCGGACGATAATAAAAGCGATGACCGCCGTAGCCAGCGCCAACACAACAAAAGCGGCCATCAGCGCCAGAGTTAAATTATCCAGCCGCGCTGAGCGCCTTCTTGCCATACGAGTTTGTGAACGGGACATAGGTTATTCTTTGATCGTTTTGTGAGCAGGTGTAAGATGTTTGCAAGGGTTGCAAGAAAAGTTCCAGCTCACAGGACTTATTTTACCCTGGCCTGGGTGGGGGGACGGGAAGTTCGCTGAGCGCCGTATTGACCCATTTATCCCCTTCGTCAATCAACATCACCGGTATGTCTTCAACAATCGGGTATTTTCGCCCGCAGTCTTTGCACACCAGCCAGCTTTCCCTGACGAAATCAAGCAGGCCCTCTTTATCATGCACGCAGACAGGACAGCGCAGGATTTCTAAAAGTTCAGGTTTGACCATTTCATCTCCAGGCGAACAAGATTAAGAATAATTTTACCACAAGGGTTAATTTTCTTCGCTTTCCTGTGGGGGCGGCATTCCATCCGTGCCGGGACCATATTCGTAAATAGCCTGCCAGGGCTGGTAATGGGTCCGAAATGTATCCTGGAAAAGAAGCGTATCGCCTTTGTAAACCCTTCGGTTTACCGTGACATCGGCGCCATCGGCGGGCCAATCTACCTGTTTTACTTCGCCGGTCGCCAGCTCTGGGTTCTCGCGGTAAATTGGCTTGGGCGCCTTTACAATGTCAACCGGACCGGTCGTGTCCCACTGTACAGAACGCCCATCGGGGGTGGAATAGAATTTCCAGTTGATGGTGCTGTAGGTTGGGCTGACGTAAGTCTCCATCAACAGCCAGTAGGGGGTGTCGTTGGTAAATTTCAGGTCAACCAGGGGGACGAACACCGTGGCGTCCAGCCCGGCCAGGTTGGGGTCGATCTCGTTCCCGGCGGTTTTTTCGTAATAGCTGACGCGGTAAGCGTGGGCGTGGCGCTCTACGATTGGAAAACCGGCAAAGAAAGCCGCCCTGAAAAGCGTGGTGCTCACCTGGCAAACGCCTCCGCCGACGCCTTTGATCGTCCGGTCGCCATAGATGATCAGCGCTTCGGCGTAGCCATTATCCAGGCTAATATCTCCCAGCGCCGCCGCCATCGAAAACGTCTCGCCAGGGGCGATCAGCAATCCGTGAAAGCGGCTGGCGGCTGCCTGGATATTTTGCACGCGGGCGGCTCCGGAGCCGTAAAAGTACGAAATCTCAGAACGCACCAGACCGGTGATCCCCAACTGTTCGGCCGTCACCTCATTCGTGATGCGGGGCGGCGTCAGCACCAGTTCGAGCGGGATGACGTGCTCGCCTGCCAGGACTCTCTGTTGGACTGTCCGGATGCTGTTTTCAATATCCAGCGTTCGCCCGATCACCGCAGACTGGATCAGGTCTAACTGATGGGTGTCGTCGTTGAAAATAAAGCGAGCGTCGGCAGGGTCTAATTTAATCTGGGGGGCAATCTCCGAAAGAAGGGCGCGCAGTTTTTGCTCGCTGATGGCGATCTGGTAGCGGGCAGAATCCCCGTCTTGCTGCCGTTCAAAGACCAGCATCTTTGCCATGTCAACCGGTTCGATATTCCAGGGGCCGGCGCCTTCCTGCCCGGCCGGAAGGGAAAGCAAAACCGGTTCGCTTAAAATCCGCTGCGCCAGTTCTGCCTGCGCATCCAAATCAATGATCGTTGGTTGGGTTTCGGTGACGACCAGCGGGACGATCCCATCGCGCAGGGTTTGCATTTGAGCGGTCAGGCGCTCCAGGGTGGCGGGGATGTCCACGCTTCGCCCGACCTGGCCAGGGTGAATGGCTACGCTGGTCCCTTCGACGGAAATACTGGGTTCCACCAGCGGTTGGTTGACCTCTTCGGCCAGCCGGGTGAGATATTGGAACGCCATACGCTGGTCAAAGATCAGGTTGGGCGGCAGGTCACGCTTGTTCTGCCGGGCGTTCAATTGTTCGTCCAGCCGCCGGAAGAGACTGCCGCTGCGGCCGTACTTGAAGGCGGTTTGGGCGGAGGTTTCGGCGTCTAAGAACAGCCCGGCTTCAAGCGGTTTTATCGCCCAGGTTTTATCCTGGTCAGAAATCAGGATATGGCCGGTTTGCGGGTACACGATCTGTTCGGCGATTTTCGCGGCGGCCTGACTGGGATCCAACCCCCCGATCTCCACGCCTGCCACGCTCACGCCTGGATAAATCCGCCCCAGGTACCAAACCTGAAAGCCAACCAACCAGAAACCAACCATGAGGAAAAAAGCCGTAAAGCCGAGCATCAAAGCCAGCAGTACCTGCTCAAGCAATTCCTGGTTGCGGTTGATCCGCCGTGATGAAGCTGCGCGCATAACTCCTCTAAAGGAAGATTATAACATCAGATTTATCTGAATTTTTCGGTCGCCCGGCAGCGCCGGGGTCTCCTCAGCCGCTCTCTTGAAAATCGTCACTCTCTATTTCGGGTATTTCGGTGTCTGCGGCTGGCTGGTTGTCCAGGATATGGGTGGTTGTGTGATAATGCCCGTGCAGATCATCTTGTATCGTGCCTTCCCAAAGGGCTGAGCCATCGAAGTAAGCAGCGCGGGCAATCATGTGCGTCGCCACGGGCGTGGTGATCATAATAAACACGATGGTAGCGATGGCGCGCGTCGTAATGCTGAAACTATCAAAATAGACGGCGGTTGCCAGCAGCATCAACCCCGCGCCTAGCGTGCCGGCTTTGGCAGTCGTAGACATTCTTAAGAAGAGGTCCGGCATCCGTAAAATGCCAATCCCAGCCATCAACATGAAGAATGAACCGGCCAGCATAATCAGTGCGGTCAGTAGTTCCATGCGTTTAAATCCGCCTTTCTATGTAGTAGGCAAAAGCCACAGTGCCCAAAAAAGCGATCAGCGCCAGGATGGTGACGACATCTAAAAATACCGGCTGATTGGTTCGAGCTGCGTACACGGTGATGAAGCCAATGATTAAAATGGTGATCAAATCTAAAGCCACCACGCGGTCGGGCAAGCGCGGCCCCTTGATCAAACGGATGAAAGCCAGGATAAAACTCAGGCTTAAAAAAGCCAGCGTCAGATTCCAGATCAACACTGTGCTCATTGAAACAACTCCTTTACCCGGCGCTCGTATCCTGTTTTGATGTGAGCGCGGAAAGTCTCGGCATCCTGCACCCAAATGGAGTGGATATAAAGCATGCGTCTGTCGGTTGAAACATCCAGAGAAAGGGTGCCCGGGGTGAGGGTGATGAGGTTGACAAGCAGCGTGATCGCGGCATCCTCTTGAATGTCCAGAGGAATACCAATCACCGCCGGCCTGAGTTTAGGGCGAGGCGATAAAACGATGATCACGACTCGGATGTTCGCAATGAGTAACTCCCAAAGGAAGAAGGACAGAAATTCCAACACAACGAACACACGGCGAAAATAAGTAACCTGCGTCATCTTGCGGTAGCTGATCCACAAAATGACATAGCCCAGGGCAAACCCAAAGAAAAGGTTGACAGGGGCAAAGTCGCCGCTCAAAGCGCCCCATGCGACAGCCAATAGAACATTCAACAGGAAAAGCGTCATGGTATTTTGCCCATCACTGCTTGAATATAGATGCTGCTGTCCAGGAGCTGGCCAGCTGCCTGGTAACTAAAGCGGTAAAGCGGCTCGCTCCACAGCCCAATTACCACAACAGTCAGCGTGAGTACAAGGATTGGGATCCAGATATACGGATTCTTTGGGCGTTTCTTAAGCTGAGCCGGCGCAGGTTTCCAAAAGGCCTCTCCCCAGATCTTGCTCATCGAGAAAAGCGTCAAAAAGCTCACAGCCAGCGCAGTGATTACGATTGGGTAACTGCCGCTTTCCAGGCCAGCCTTGACCAGGATCAACTTCGCAAAAAAACCCGAAAGAGGAGGCAGACCTGCCAGCGAAAGCGCTGGTAAAGCAAAGAGTAATGCCAGCGCAGGCTCCTGCCGGTAGAGACCTCCCATTTGCTTGAGATCGTAGCTGCCAGAGATCCTCTCTGCTGCGCCTGCAACCAGGAACAGGATGGTTTTGGCGAGGATCACGTGAACCATAAAGTAAATAGAGCCCGCGATAGCGTTTTGCGTAAACAGCCCCAACCCCATCAACAGATATCCAATCTGGCTGATGATGTGGAAAGAAAGCAGTCTGCGGATTTCCCACTGGGCGGCTGCCCCCAATACACCGGTGACCATCGTGAAGCCCCCCAGAGCGAGCAAAAGGGTGTGCGTAAATGGAATATCGGCGACGAAAATAAGCGTGAATACCCGGATGAGGGCGTAAACCCCCACTTTGGTCAACAGGCCTGAAAAAAGGGCGGTCACCACAACCGGCGGCGTATGGTAAGAAGCGGGGAGCCAGAAAAAGAAAGGAAAAATCGCCGATTTTATTCCAAAAGCAACCAGATAAAGGATCGCCAGGGTGGTTACAAGTTCTTTGGGGGATATCCCCGCAAGCCTGATTGCCAGATCGGCCATGTTGAGCGTGCCGGTCAGCGCGTAGAGGAGGCCAGTGGCTGTGAGGAACAAAATTGAAGCGATCAAATTCAGAATGACATACTTGGTTGCCCCTTCTAATTGAGCGCGTTCCCCGCCCAGCGCAATTAACACAAAAGATGCGGTCAGCATCACCTCGAACCAGACATACAGGTTGAATAGATCCCCGGTTGAGAAAGCGCCGCTGACGCCGGTCAGCAAGAGGTTGAATAGTGGGTAAAAACCGTAAGAAGCGCGTTGCTCATCTATCCCGCCGATTGAATAGACCGCGATCCAAAAACCGATGAAGCCCGTGATTACGAGCATCAACGCGCTCATCAGGTCAACAGCCAGTGTGATCCCAAACGGAGCTGGCCAGTTTCCAACCTGCAAGACCTGGATCCCTTTCCGCTGGACAACCCATAAGAGCGTCAGGGAGATTGCAAAATGTCCCCCGCTCGACGCCAGGGTGATCTTTTGCTGCCAGGAGCGCGACCTGAACATAAAAATACATAAAATGGCTGCAAGGAGGGTTATCAAAACAGGCAGGACGACCATTCTTTATTGCCCCTCCTTCTCCGCTGCCGGTTCTTCGATCTCCATCGAGCAGGGAAGGTCGGTGCAGCGCAGCTCGTTTAAATCGTCCGTCCCGATTTTTTGATACGTCTGGCGTATCAGTACGATGGCAAAAGCTGCCACGCCAAAACTGATGACAATTGCCGTCAGGATAAGCGCCTGGGGCAACGGGTCGGCGAAAGGAGCTTCCGGCAGCTCGGCGCCAGCGGGTATCAGAGGGGGGCGTCCTGGAACAAGTCGCCCAGCGGTAAAGATCAGCAGGTTAACTGCATTGCTGAGAAGCAGCAGCCCGATCAGTATCTTCACCAGACTGCGGCGCATCATCATATATAAACCGGCGGAAAACAGCGCACCGATCAGAATTGCCAGCAGATACGTCATGATTCACCATCCTCTGCCAGGGCGATTAAGATGTGCAGGCTGACGCCAATGACGGCAATGAAAACGCCCACATCAAAGAGAACAGGGCTGCCGATTTTGCCAAAAACGGGCAGCGGATCGGAAAGCCACAAGCCGGTCATATACGGGAGGCCCTGAAATATTCCAAGAGCCCCGCTCGCCAGAGCGACCAAGAGCCCCAGTCCGATTAAGTGACGTGGAGAGGCTGGCAAGAGACGCAGTAAGGCTTGCGGCGATACGGCAATGGCGTAAAGCATCAGGGCAGAGGCGGCCACCAGACCGCCAACGAATCCGCCCCCCACCTCATTATGCCCGCGCAAAAGCAGGAAAACCGAAAAAATGAGCAGCAGCGGCATCAAATACCGCACTGCAGTCGGCAGGATCATCGAGCGCACCTTGTTGATCAGGGCGCGTTGGGAGGGAAAAAGTGATTTGTCAAGATTCAGTTCCACCAGCGCGAACACCCCGATCGCGGCAATAGCCAGCACCGAAATTTCTCCCAGCGTATCAAGAGCCCTGAAATCAACCAGAATGACGTTAACCACGTTTCTTCCTTTTGCAAGCGGAAGGCTGTTTTCTACAAAATAGGGGGTCAGGTGAGAGGTAAACGGGCGCGACGTGATCCACAGTACCAGCAGGGTGACCAGCGCTCCCCCAGAGAGCGCAACCAGGATGTCCAGCATGCGGGCGGGGCGGCTGGTAATGCGCGCAAATTTCGGAAGGCGGTAAATGACCAGGATGAACAGGATGACGGCCAGCGTTTCGATGGCAAACTGCACCATCGCAAGATCGGGCGCGCCGAACAGCAGGTAGATCAGAGCGATGGTAAACCCAATCAGCCCTAAAATGGCCACCGTGGCCAGCCTGGAAGAAGCGGAAACGACTGCCAGAACAGCCGCCAGGACCACGCCTGCCAGAACGACATCGTAGAAGCGCGGCGGTTGCCATGCAGGCAGGTCGAGGCCGCCAGGGGATTTCAGAATATTGATTCCTGTGAGCGCGACGGTCGTCAGGATGATCGTGATCAGATAAATGCGCAAATATCCGTTTTGCAGAATGCGGGTTTGAAGGACGGCAAATTTTTTCAAACCTTCCAGGCCAAGGTCAAATAATCGTTGAGGGCCAATCGCGCTCAGTCGGGCGTGAAGGCCGCCGATGGCGCGTTGGAAAGGTATCCTGACAGTATAAACCAGCGCGCCGGCCAGGATGGTAAACAGACTGAGAACGAACATGGGCGTAAGACCGTGCCAGAGCTTCAAGGTTACAGGCTGTGGAGAGGATAGAATGGATTCCACCGCAGGGCCGATGAGTGAAGACCCGGTTTGCGGAATGAACACAGCCAAAAGGATGCCGGCCATCCCAAGCAGGGCGGGGGGTCCCCAGAGCGGAGATGAATTTTCGTGCGCTTGTAGCGGTTTTTGTCTGTTTTTCTGCCAGAATGGCAGCGCAAATACCCATCCAGAGACGGCCGTGAGCGCCGTAAAGGCCAGGACCGCAAGCGCCGTGAGGAGCGCCCCCTGCGGAAAGGCCAGGATAAGTTCATAGACCAGTTCCTTGGCGACAAACCCCAGCGTTGGTATGAACCCGATGGCAGATAAGCCGCAAAGCGCCGCCCCGAACGCTGTCAGCGGCATGGCTTTTCCTAAACCGCCGAGTTGGTCCACCTGGCGGGTGTGGACAGCATGGTCAACGCCCCCCGCCACCAGGAACAGCCCACCCTTGTATAGGCTATGAGCGAACAGATAAACCACCGCAGTTTTTACGGCCAGGCCTGATCCAATCCCCAGCAGCATCACCAACAGGCCAAGCGCTGCAACGGTGGAATAAGCCAGAATTTTCTTCAAGTCGGTTTGCGGCAGAGCCAGCAGCGATCCGGCCAGGAAAGTGATCAGCCCCACCCCAAGCAGGGTATATTGCCAGGCCTCCGTGCCAGCAAGAGCTGGGTAGAGCCGGGCCAATAAATAAATCCCCGCTTTGACCATCGTCGCAGAGTGCAGATAAGCGCTCACCGGCGTTGGCGCTGCCATTGCCCCAGGCAGCCAGAAATGAAAAGGAAACTGGGCGGATTTTGTGAAAGCCCCGGCGAAGATGGCCAGCAGGATGAGAGGGTACAGATTAGATTCTCGGATCAGTTGGCCTTTTTGGTTGATCTGGCTGATTTCAAACGTGCCTGCCGCCTGGCCCATCAACACCAATCCGGCCAGAAGCGCCAGCCCGCCGCCAGCAGTGATCAGCAATGCCTGAAGGGCGGCTTTGCGCGCCTGTTGATCTTCATGGTCATAACCAATCAAGAGATAAGAGGTGATGCTGGTTAGTTCCCAGAAGACAAATAACGTGATCAGGTTATCCGCCCAAACCAACCCCAACATCGAAGTCATAAACAACGTAAGGAAAGAAAAAAAGCGGCCGGTGAGCGGGTAACCCCGCAAATATTCCCCGGCGTACACCAGAATCAAAAACCCGATTGCGCTGATCAGCAGAGAGAAAATCAGGCTAAGCCCGTCCAGTCGGAAGGACAAAGAAATTTCCAGGGATGGAACCCACGGAAGAGATGCGGCGATTGGGTTGTCCATATTCACCCGCCGGATCAAATAAAGCGAAACAAGCAGTGGGTAAACCAGCAGCAACAGGTACGATAACCTGGCCCTATGCCGGTTGAGCAGTGGGAACAGGATGGACAACAAAATTCCGGAAAAAAGCAGCGCGATCATTCTTTTCCTTACGTGTGTTTAGCCATTCTTCAAAACAGGAACAGCTTTTGCAAAAGCCCTTCCCAATTTTACCAAACCCCTTGACAGTCTACCTGAATCAGGTATAATCCCCCCGCTGCCGAGAAAGCAGCAAGGCGAATCAGGAAGACAAATTTGGACGTTGAAAAACCCGAAGAAAGCAAAGAATCGCTTGACAGGGCAAAATAAAGGCGGTACAATAGAGTCCCACTGAAATAATGCCAGATCTAGCCAGCAACGGCAGATCGCTAACAAAAGAAAACCCATCCAGGGGCCTGGCGCTCAAGGGCACGTTTAAACAAAAGGCCGATGTTGCGGACAACCGACGAACATCGGCGGTTTTATGTGAAAACCTTGACAAACACTAACAAGGCATTTAGAATCTGGCTTCCGAGTTGGGTGGCACCTTAACAATTGAAGAGTGATAGGAAGGAAAGCAAGTAAACGAGAGCTCCGTCGATCCTAACTTCCGTAAACAGAAAACACCTGAAAAGGTGAAAAATTTTTTGCGGAGAGTTTGATCCTGGCTCAGGATGAACGCTGGCGGCGTGCCTAATACATGCAAGTCGAACGGAGAATGTAGCAATACGTTCTTAGTGGCGAACGGGTGAGTAACGCGTGGGCGACCTGCCCCGAAGAGCGGGATAACAATCCGAAAGGATTGCTAATACCGCATGTGGTCTCCGAGATTAGATGCTCGGCGACTAAAGGGAGTAATCCGCTTTGGGAGGGGCCTGCGTCCCATCAGCTAGTTGGTAAGGTAACGGCTTACCAAGGCGATGACGGGTAGGGGACCTGAGAGGGTGGCCCCCCACAATGGAACTGAAACACGGTCCATACACCTACGGGTGGCAGCAGTAGGGAATATTGCTTAATGGGCGAAAGCCTGAAGCAGCAACGCCGCGTGTGCGATGAAGGCCTTCGGGTTGTAAAGCACTTTTTGAGGGGATGAGGAAGGACAGTACCCTCAGAATAAGCCTCGGCTAACTACGTGCCAGCAGCCGCGGTAACACGTAGGAGGCAAGCGTTATCCGGATTTACTGGGCGTAAAGCGCGTGCAGGCGGTTTAGAAAGTTGGATGTGAAAGCTCCTGGCTTAACTGGGAGAGGTCGTTCAATACTTCTAGACTAGAGTATGGGAGAGGGAGGTGGAATTCCGGGTGTAGTGGTGAAATGCGTAGATATCCGGAGGAACACCAGTGGCGAAAGCGGCCTCCTGGCCCATTACTGACGCTCAGACGCGAAAGCTAGGGTAGCAAACGGGATTAGAGACCCCGGTAGTCCTAGCTGTAAACGATGTGAACTTGGCGTTGGTGGGTTCAAATCCATCAGTGCCGGAGCTAACGCGTTAAGTTCACCGCCTGGGGACTACGGCCGCAAGGTTAAAACTCAAAGGAATTGACGGGGGCCCGCACAAGCAGCGGAGCGTGTGGTTTAATTCGATGATACACGAAGAACCTTACCAGGGTTTGACATGCAAGTGGTAGGGATCCGAAAGGTGACCGACCCTTCGGGGAGCTTGCACAGGTGCTGCATGGCTGTCGTCAGCTCGTGTCGTGAGATGTTCGGTTAAGTCCGCTAACGAGCGCAACCCTCGCCGTGTGTTATATGTGTCACGCGGGACCGCCGGTCTTAAGCCGGAGGAAGGTGGGGATGACGTCAAGTCAGCATGGCCTTTATGTCCTGGGCTACACACACGCTACAATGGCCAGTACAATAGGTAGCGAAGTCGCGAGGCGGAGCCAATCCTCAAAGCTGGCCTCAGTTCAGATCGCAGGCTGCAACTCGCCTACGTGAAGATGGAGTTGCTAGTAACCGCAGGTCAGCCATACTGCGGTGAATACGTTCCCGGGCCTTGTACACACCGCCCGTCACGTCATGGGAGCTGGCAACACCTGAAGCCGGTATCTGAACCCGAAAGGGAAGGAGCCGTCGAAGGTGGGGTCGGTGACTGGGACGAAGTCGTAACAAGGTAGGTGTACCGGAAGGTGCGCCTGGATCACCTCCTTTCTATGGAGAACCGAGCAAGTGTCTGCGGACAGGCGCTCTACTCCAATTTTCAATGCCTCATCAGCGGTGAGAGGCAAAGGACGATGGAACTCTGACTTCCTATCACTCCTCAGTTGTTAAGGGAACCAGGGCCTTTAGCTCAGCTGGTTAGAGCGCGCCTCTGATAAGGGCGAGGTCTCAGGTTCGATCCCTGAAAGGCCCACTGCGCTTGTGAGAGTGCTGCCCTGTAGAACCAGGGGATGTAGCTTAGTTGGGAGAGCGCCGCCTTTGCACGGCGGAGGTCAGGGGTTCGAATCCCCTCATCTCCACTGAGCGTTACTAGGAGAGTGTGAGTGCAGCAAGGCGAAAAACGGATGTAAACAACAAGAATGGCAAACCGCAAGGGATGGGTGACTTGACGACCCGGCGGTGAGCCGGGTCGCCTTGTGTCTTGAAAATAGAAAATGACTGTGGATAGGGGCTGTGCGCTCCTGACAACAACCCGTGAGTGGCGCACAGCGCTGATCGACAGGATCAGCGGGCCGCAAGGCCCTCAGCACCTTACCAATTGAATAACCATGTAGGCCAAAATCTGAAGCCGAAAGTAAGAAGTTTTTAGAAAAGAGTTCCAAATTCTCCGCATCACGTGGAGAAGCTACTAAGAGCTTACGGTGGATGCCTTGGCGCCAAGTGCCGATGAAGGACGTGGGTCACTGCGATAAGCCTCGGGAAGCCGTGAACAGGCGTTGACCCGGGGATTTCCGAATGGGGAAACCCGCTGGAGCGAACCTCCAGCATCGCCAGTTGAACACATAGACTGCGCGAAGGGAACCTGGGGAACTGAAACATCTAAGTACCCAGAGGAAAAGAGATCATTTCCCGAGTAGTGGCGAGCGAAAGGGAAAAAGCCCAAACCAATCCGGCTTGCTGGGTTGGGGTTGTAGGGCCTGGTATATGGGAGTTACAAAGTGGTTAGCTAGCAGAATGGTGTGGGAAAGCCTACCAAAGAGGGTGATAGTCCCGTACGCGAAAGTTAATCGCCTCCCACCAGGTACCTGAGTACTGCCGGGCACGCTAATCCGGCAGGAAGCTGGGGAGTCCACTCTCCAAGGCTAAATACACTTGGCGACCGATAGTGAACAAGTACCGTGAGGGAAAGGTGAAAAGTACCCCGTTGAGGGGAGTGAAATAGAACCTGAAACCGTGAGCTTACAAGCAGTCGAAGGGCTAATGGCGGGTCGGTGCTCCGGTGAAAGCCGGGTGCGCGCCGCTATGCCTGACGGCGTGCCTCTTGGAGAATGAGCCTGCGAGTTAATTTCTGTGGCGAGGTTAAGGGAGTGACACCCGTAGCCGTAGCGAAAGCGAGTCTGAATAGGGCGTTTAGTCGCAGGAATTAGACACGAAACCGGGTGAGCTACCCATGGCCAGGGTGAAGCGAGTCTAAACGCTCGTGGAGGCCCGAACCTACTAATGTTACAAAATTAGGGGATGAGCTGTGGGTAGGGGTGATATGCCAAACGAACTCGGAGATAGCTTGTTCTCCCCGAAATAGCTTTAGGGCTAGCGTCATGCGTTCAGTACCGGAGGTAGAGCACTGAATGGGCTAGGGGGCTTATTGCTTACCAAACCCAATCAAACTCCGAATGCCGGTACTCCAGAGCATGGCAGTCGGACTACGGGAGATGAGTTTCGTGGTCAAAAGGGAAACAGCCCAGATCATCGGCTAAGGTCCCAAAATCCAAGCTAAGTGGGAAACGATGTGGGGTTACTGAAACAACCAGGAGGTTTGCCTAGAAGCAGCCACCCTTTAAAGAGTGCGTAATAGCTCACTGGTCTAGTGATCCTGCGCGGAAAACTTAACGGGGCTAAGCTTGGTACCGAAGCCATGGGCCTCAGCGTAAGCTGGGGCGGTAGGGGAGCGTTCTGCCAGCGGTGAAGGTCGACCGTGAGGACGGCTGGAGCGGGCAGAAGTGAGAATGCAGGCATGAGTAGCGTAAAACACGTGAGAACCGTGTTCGCCGTATGTCTAAGGTTTCCGACGCCAGGTCATTCCGCGTCGGGTTAGTCGGGCCCTTAGTCGAGGCCGAAAGGCGTAGACGATGGACAGCCGGTCAACATTCCGGCACCACCTGGATGGAGCGATGAGGGGACGCAGCGAGGTAGACCTGCCTGTTATTGGTATGCAGGTGCACCTGATGTCAGACGTTGAGGTCTGTTGGAAAATCCGCAGACTGAGTTGAGATCAGGTGGCGAGCCCCTGAGGCATAAGTGAGTTAAGCCTTGCTGCCGAGAAAAGCCTCTAAGCGTTGAAGTTCGGGTGCCCGTACCGCAAACCGACACTGGTAGACGGGTAGAGTATACCAAGGCGAACGGGAGAACCTTCGTTAAGGAACTAGGCAAAATAGCCTCGTAACTTCGGGAGAAGAGGTGCCCCTTCGTGTGAAAGTTCTCTTGAGCACAGAGGGGTCGCAGTGAAAGGGTTCTAGTGACTGGTTAACAAAACCACAGGTCTCTGCTAAGCCGAAAGGCGATGTATAGGGGCTGACGCCTGCCCAGTGCCGGAAGGTTAAAGGGAGAGGTTAG